>CANJGB010000028.1 GCA_947473805.1 Alphaproteobacteria bacterium | reverse complement strand
GGTCGCTCGGGTAACGCAGGCCGCGCCGGTCAGCTGCGCGGCGGTGTTCGGGCGTCCACATCGGGCATCTCCCACATCCGATTCGGATGCCCGTAAGCGAATCACAACTGATTCCTCCGACTCAACAACTTTCCGGAACGGCTCTCAGGCCTTGACCCCGGCAAAGGGCTTCGGCTCCGCGTCGGGGTCCAGCGGCCAGCGCGGGCGGGCCCGCACGGTCAGGTCATCAACCAGGCCGGCGCGCAGCCGCTCGACTCCCGCCCACGCGATCATCGCGCCATTGTCGGTGCACAGCTTCGGCGGCGGCACATCCAGCGTGAAACCCTCCTCGAACGCGACCGCGCGCAGGCGTTCGCGCAAGGCGCTGTTGGCGGCGACGCCGCCGGCGACCACCAGACGGCCCACGCCCGGATGCTGGGTGTCGAACCAGTACATGGCGTGCCGCACCCGGTCGGCGATCACGTCGGCCACTGCCATCTGAAAGCTCGCCGCGAGATCGCCCAGGTCCTCGGCCGAGGGCGCCGGTCCCAGCGTGGCGCGCATGTTCCGCACCGCCGTCTTCAGCCCGGAAAAGGAAAAGTCGCAGCCCGCCCGGCCCATCAGCGGCCGCGGCAGGTCAAACCGCGCCGCATTGCCGGTCCTGGCCGTGCGCTCCACCGCCGGCCCGCCGGGGTAGCCGAGGCCGAGAAGCTTCGCCGTCTTGTCGAACGCCTCGCCCGCGGCGTCGTCGATCGTGGTGCCCAGGCGAATGTACTTGCCGACGCCCTCGACGCTCAGCAACTGGCAATGGCCGCCCGACACCAGCAGCAGCAGGTAGGGGAACGCCACGTCATGGGTCAGGCGCGCGGTCAGGGCGTGCCCCTCCAGGTGGTTGACCGCCAGCAGCGGCTTGCCGGTGGCCAGAGCAATCGCCTTGCCGGTCATCAGCCCGACCAGGACGCCGCCGATCAGGCCCGGTCCGGCCGTCGCGGCAATGCCGTCCAGGTCGGCGAAACCGACCCCGGCCTCCGCCAGCGCCTGGGTCACCAGCCGGTCCAGATGCTCCACATGGGCGCGGGCGGCGATTTCCGGCACCACGCCGCCATAGGGGGCGTGCTCCGCCAGCTGCGACAGGACCACATTCGAGCGGATGCGGTCGCGAATCGGCGCCGCGCCATCGACCACGGCGGCCGCGGTCTCGTCGCAACTCGTTTCGATTCCCAGCACCAGCATTTGCTATAAGGAGCGCCGTATCATTCAGGGAAGCCAGCCCTTAGCACCATGACCACACCCCCGCAAGGCAAGGGCCTTTTCCGCATCGGCACGCGCGGTTCGCCGCTGGCGCTCGCCCAGGCCAACATGGTCAAGGCGCAGCTTGCCGCCGCCCATGCCGACCTGCCGGCCGAGGCCATCGAGATCGTGGTGATCAAGACCACCGGCGACCGCATCCAGGACCGCCCGCTGGCGCTGGCTGGCGGCAAGGGCCTGTTCACCAAGGAGATCGAGGAAGCCCTGCTCGACGGCGGCATCGACATCGCGGTCCATTCCATGAAGGACATGCCAACCGCCCTGCCCGAAGGCCTGACGATCGCGGCGTTGCTGGAGCGCGAGGACCCGCGCGACGTGCTGATCGGCGCGACCGGCCTGGCCGATCTGCCGCGCGGCGCGCGGCTCGGCACGTCAAGTCTGCGCCGCCAGGCGCAGATGCTGTATCGCCGGCCCGACCTGAACGTGGTCGGTTTCCGCGGCAATGTGGAAACCCGGCTGCGCAAGCTCGCGGCGGGCGAGGTGCAGGCCACGCTGCTGGCACTAGCGGGGCTGAAGCGTCTGGGCCTGCAGCGTCATGCCTCTGGCATCCTGTCGGTCGAGGAAATGTTGCCGGCGGTTGCCCAGGGCGCGGTCGGCGTCGAGTGCCGCAGCGATGACGCGGAGACCCGCGCCCGCCTCGCGCCGCTCGACCATCCGCCGACGGCCATCTGCGTCGCTGCCGAGCGGGCGCTGCTCGCCGCGCTCGACGGCTCATGCCGCACGCCGATCGCGGCTCTGGCCCGGCTCGATCACCTGAACCTGACGTTGCGCGCGTTGATCGTCACGCCCAACGGCACCGAACTGGTGGAAACCTCGCGCATCGGCACGCCGGCCGATGCGATCGCGATGGGTGCCGAAGCGGGCGCCGAACTGAAATTGCGGGGCGGCCCGCACTTCTTCGCCACTTTCTGACGGCTTGTCCGAATGCGCGTGTTGATCACCCGCCCGCGCCCAGCCAGTGATCGCCTGGCCGGCCTGCTGGCAACGCGCGGAATCGATAGTGCGGTGGAACCGCTGCTCGACATTCGCCGTCGCACGGGCGTCACTATCGACCTTGCTGGCGCGCAGGCCGTTTTGTTCACCTCGGCCAATGGCGTCGCCGCCTTCGCCGCCGCCACCCCCCGCCGCGACATCCGCGTTCTCACGGTCGGTCCCGCCAGTGGCGAGGCCGCACGTGCTGCCGGCTTCGCCGACGTGATGTCGGCCGATGGCGATGTGGGCGCACTGGCGGCCTTGGTTGGCCGGACTCTGGATCCGCAGGCGGGCGCGGTGCTGCACGCGGCAGGCGCGGACCTGGCGGGCGACCTTGCTGCCATGCTGGCGCCCTGGGGCTTCACAGTGCGCCGCGTCGTGCTGTACGACGCCATTGCCGCGACCGTTCTGACGCCGGAAACCGCCGGATTGCTGCGGCAGGGCGGCCTCGACGCCGCCCTGTTTTTCTCTCCCCGTACGGCGTCCGCCTTTGTTACCCTCGTAACGCGGGCGGGCCTGGTGGCGAACCTGTCCCGTGTTTCAGCGTTGTGCCTCAGCGCCAACGTCGTTGCCGCACTGGATAAGGTGTCCTGGGCCCGGATACGCACCGCCGCCCGCCCCGACCAGGATGCCCTGCTCGATCTTCTGGCCCCGTAAGGATGACCATGGCAAACCCGGACCAAGGCCATAACGACCAGATCATTGACGCGGAGGCCGAGCCCGTTGTGACGCCGCGCAAGCCGGCTGGCCGCGGCAGCGGCTGGCTGCTGTTCATTGTCCTCATTCTGGCCGCGACTCTCGCCGGCTACCTGTACTGGCCGCGGATTGCCAACCGTATCCAGGCCACGACCGACATGATCAATGTGGCGCCGGCGCCGCCGGCGCCGGATGCCCGGCTCGATGTACTGGAGCGCGAGGTGGCAAATCTGGCCGCGCGGCCGTCGCCGCCGGCCGTCTCGCCCGACCAGGTGCGGGCGCTTGAGGGCCGGATTGCCGATCTCGAACGCCAGCTGATGGAGCGTAACCGCGAAGATCCCGGCCTCGCCGCCAAGGTGGCTGGTCTGGAACGTTCACTGGCCGATCTTGCCGAGCTGCGCGAACAGGGTGCGGCGCAGATGAATGCCGTCGCGCTGATGCTGTCTGCCGCGCGTCTGCGCGATATCGCACTGCGCGGACGGCCCTTCGCAGCCGAGCTGGAGACCGTGCGCAAGCTCGGGCCCGATCTGCCGGCCCTGCAGGATCTCGTGCCACTGTCCGCGGGTGTGGCCACGCCTGCAATTCTTGCGGCGCGCTTCGCGCCCCTGCCGGCGACATTGATTGCTGCGGGCGATGCGCCGGTCACCGATATGTGGGGCCGCATTCAGCGCTGGGCGCGCCGCCTGATCACCGTGCGTCCGGTGGGCGAGGCGGCGGGCAGCGACCCAGGCGCCATCGCCGCGCGCGCCGAAATGCGCCTGCAGGCGGGCGATCTGGATGCCGCCCTTGCCGAGGTGCGGCAGCTGCAGGGCCCGGCGGCTGAGGCCGCAGCCGAGTGGCGCGCGGAGGCCGAACGGCGCCTTGCGCTGGAACGTGCGCTGACCGCGCTCGACACGGTGGTGGCCGGTCGGCTCCAGGGCATTGCCCGGCCGTGATCCGTCTCATCACCTCGCTGCTGCTGATCGGCGCCATCGCCGGCTTCGCCGCGTTCGTCGCGGAGAAGGGCGGCCGGCTGGCGGTCGACTGGGACGGCTTGCGGGTCGAGACCGGCGCGCCGGTGGCGATCGTGCTGCTGCTTCTCGCGCTGTTGCTGCTCTTCGTTCTATACGTCGTGCTGCGCTGGATCTTTGCCGCGCCGAACAGCCTGCGCCGGCGCAGCTTTGAGCGCCGCCAGGCCGAGGGCTATCGCCAGTTCTCGCGCGGCATGATCGCGCTGGCCGCGGGCGATGCGCGCGCCGCCGCTGCTGCGGCCACCGGCGTCGACAAGCTGCTGCCCCAGTCGCGCCTGTCGCTGTTGCTCACCGCCCAGGCCGCGCAGCTCTCTGGCGATGACGCCGCCGCGCATCAACGCTTCACCAGGATGCTCGAACACAAGGACACCGAACTGCTCGGCCTGCGCGGCCTGCTGGTCCAGGCGCAGAAGGCCGGCCAGGTGGATGAGGTTCGTCGCCTCGCACTGCGTGCCGTGTCGGTGCGCGCCGATGCGCCGTGGGCGCTGCTGACCTTGATCGAGGCCGAAGCCACGGCGCGTAACTGGCCGGGCGCGCAGGATGCGGTGGAGCGCGCGCTCAAGGCGCACGCTTTGCCGGTATCCGACGGCAATGGCAAGCTGGCGGCGATCCTGATCGAGCGGGCGCGCGAAAGCGAAGCGGATCCCGCCACGGCGCGCCGCTTTGCTGAAAGCGCACTGAAGCTGTCGCCCGGCCACCCGGCCGCCGCAGTGACGTTGGCGGCCATTCTGCGCCGTCTTGGCAAGCTGCGCCGGGCGCGGGGCGTGCTGCAGGCCGCGTGGTCCGCCGCGCCGCATCCCGACCTGACCGCCGCCTGGGCGAAGGAAGACGTGCCGAAAGAGCGCCGCGTTTCGCACATGGCAGATCTCGTCGGCCGCGTCTGGTCCGACGATCCGGCCGCGCGTCTTGCGATGGCCGAGGCGGCCCTCGCCGCTGGCGACAATGTCCGCGCCCGCGCCGAACTCGATGCCTTGCCCGAACAGGGGCCGACCGCCCTGGTCCTGCGCGCTGAACTCGACCGTCTGCAATACGGCGATCACGACGGCTTGCGTGATCTCGCCGCGCGGCGCGTGCTGGCGCCGCCGGAGCCGGTCTGGCTCTGTGCCGCCTGCGTGACGCCGACGTTGTTGTGGCACGCGCTGTGTCCCGCCTGCGGGCGCTTCGATACGCTTAAATGGGAAAAGCCGCGGCCCGTCGTGCTGCCGTCGCCACCGTCGATCCTGGCGCTCGCCGCGCCGCAATGAATCAGGCCGCGTCGCGGTCCATTTTCGGCATGGCCTGCGCCCACGGCATATAGCCCGGCAGGGCCTCGATCCTTTTGCACCACGCGGTGATATCGCGCCGTGCGCTCAGGTCCAGCTGGCCATCATGGGCCTGCTGCACCATGGCATAGCAGGCGATGTCGGCGATGGTCGGGCCGCTGCCCACCAGCCATTGCTTGCCACCCAGGAAGCGGTTGAGGTCGTCCAGCGCCGTCTCCGCCATCTTGCGGTAGGTGTCCAGGACCGGTGGCTCCGGCTTCAGGAACTTGGTGTAGAAGCGCGTCCGGCTCATGCCGGGATAAAGCCGGTCCACTTCCCAGTGCAGCCATTCCTGGATGGTCCAGCGTTCCGCCGGCGCCCCGCCGAACTTGCCGGTGGTTTCGGCGAGGTATGAGAGGATTGCGTCCGACTGGCACAGGTTGCGCCCGTCATGCGCCAGTGCCGGCACCTGGCCGTAGCGGTTGATGGCGAGATATTCCGGGCTGCGGTGCTGGCCCTTGGCCAGGTCGATATGGCGGTACGCGAACTTGATGTCGCACAGGCCCAGCATCAGCGCGACCTTGTAGGTCGGGGCCGACAGAAAACTGCCATATAACGTGTACGAATCCTGCGCCATCGCCCGGCCCTCCCGAAGGTCTGGGAATGGAAGCCGCCTGCGCCCATCCATGTCAAGCGATGTGGCCAAAAAGCCTCCGAATAAGTAGGCTGCGCCCCGGAAACGCCCAGGGAAGTTGACATGAAGCCGGTCGAAAAAGCGCATCCCACGTGGTTCGAGGCCCGTCTGCCGCGTGCCGACGAATGTTGCGTCCGCCAGATCCTCGATCGCCTGGCGGTGCAGCGCGCCAGCCAGGTGTTCGCCATCCACCAGGATGATTCGCAGTGGACCTACGCGGAAACGCGCACGGTTACCCGCACCACCGCGGCCGGTTTGCAGAAGCTCGGCGTCGCGCCGGGCGACGTGGTGCTGACCTGGCTGCCCAACAGCGCGGCGCATCTGCGCACCTGGATGGCGACCAATTATCTCGGGGCGACATACGCGCCGCTGAACGTGTCCTATCGCGGCGGCCTGCTGGCCCACGCCATTGCCAATTCCGGCGCCAAGGTGATGGTCGCCCATGCTGACCTCATCCCCCGTCTCGCCGAGATCGACCTGAAGCAGCTCGAAAAGGTCATCGTGCTCGGCGGTGCGGCGCCGCAACTGCCCGGCGTCCAGGTCCTGCCGGCCTCGTCGCTCGATGGCGATGGCGAGGCGCTTGTCCTTGGCGACGCGCCCCAGCCCTGGGACATCGCGGCGATCATCTACACCTCCGGCACGACCGGTCCGTCGAAGGGCGTGCGGGTGCCCTATGCCCAGCTGTGGACGCTCAGCGTCGCGCATTTCGGCTTCATGACGCCCGATGACCGCATGTTCCTGTTCACCCCGCTGTGCCACATCTCGCCGATCAGCGGCGTCTTCTCCGCCCTGGTGATGGCGGCGTCCGTCGTCGTCTACGAAAGCTTCAAGGGCAGCGAGTTCTGGAACCAGGTGCGCCGCACCGGCGCCACGACGGTTCCCGGCATGGGCCTCGCCATCCAGGAGTTCCTCGCCAAAATGCCCGAACGCCCGGACGACGGCGACAATCCCCTGCGCATGGTCAATGTCCGCGCGCCATCTGAATCCGTCATGGCCTTCGCCAAGCGCTTCAGGTTCGACTATTTCGGCAGCTACAGCATGAGCGAGACATCGGTTATCGTCGCGACCGACGTGAACTCGACGGTGCGCGATTCCTGCGGCCGCCCGCGCTCCGGCCTCGAGGTTCGCCTCGTCGACGAGAACGATGTCGAGGTACCGGTTGGCGCGGTGGGCGAGCTGATCCTGCGCACCGAACATCCGTGGACGATCAATGCCGGCTATCACAACGATCCGGTCGCCACCGCGCGCGCCTGGCGCAATGGCTGGTTCCACACCGGTGATGCGCTGCGCCGCGACGCCGACGGCAATTACTTCTTCGTCGACCGTTTCAAGGACAGTATCCGCCGCCGCGGCGAGAACATTTCGTCGTACGAAATCGAACTCGCGGCGCTCGCCTATCCGGGCGTGCAGGATGTCGCCGCCATTCCGGTGCCGGGCGCGTTCGGCGATGACGAGGTGCTGCTGGTCCTCTCGCCCATGCCGGGCAAGACGGTCGATCCGATGGAGCTGACGCAGTTCCTGATTCCGCGCATGGCGCACTACATGGTGCCGCGCTACATCCGCATCCTGCCCGAACTGCCGAAAACGCCGTCGGCCAAGGTGCAGAAGGCAGGCCTGCGCGCCGAGGGCCTGACGCCGGAAACCTGGGACCGCGAGGCCGCCGGCCTCGTGCTGAAGCGCGAACGGTTCGAGCCGGTGGCGTAAGGCCTGAACGCTACTTCGTTCCGTTCAGGCCCAGGCGCTGGCGGGCCACCACGCTGTTCATGATCTGCGTGGTGCCGCCGCCGATGGTCTCGATCATCGACTGGCGCCACAGGATCTCGATGCCGATATCAACCAGCACCGCGCTCTCGCAGCCAAACTCCATCGCCGCCCGCGCAATGGCCTGGCAGACCAGCGTGTGGACCAGCTTGTTGGCGGCGCTTTCTGCTGGCGCGTCGATGCCGTCGTTCACCGCCACGGCGACGCGCAGCGACTGCAGCTCTGCCTCGGCCACGTCGATGGCCAGTTCGCGCAGGCGGTGCCGCACGACAGGGTCGCGGTCGGCCCCGTTGGCGCGGACGAAATTCAGTACGTCCTCGTAATCGCGGCGCAGGCGGCCGTACAGGAACTGCACGTGCCGCTCGTCGGCGAGCGCCGCGCCCATCATGCTCCACGCGCCGTTCTCGGGGCCGATGCGGTTCTCGACCGGCACCTTCACCGCGTCGCAGGTGATCTCGGTGAAGAAGTTGCCGTCCATCACCTCGATGGGGCGAATGCGCAGGCCGGGCGATTCGCGCGGCACGATGATCAGCGACAGCGCCTTGCCGCGCGCCGACTGCTCGCCCGTGCGGCACAGCAGCCACAGATAGTCCGACTGGTGCGCGCGGCTGTTCCAGCACTTGTTGCCGGTGATGACGTAGTGGTCGCCCTGCCGTTCGGCGCGGCAGCGCACGCCCGCCAGGTCCGATCCGGCCTCCGGCTCGGAATAGGTCAGCGCCATGGTCAGGTCCATGGCGCGGATGCGCGGCAGCCACTGCGCCTTCTGCTCCGGCGTGCCGTAGCGCACGATGGTCTTGGCCACGATGCCGACGCTGTGCGGCGCGCGCGCGATGCGGTTGTACGCGATCTCGTTCCACAGGATGAATTCGTCCATGGCCGAACGGCCCAGCCCGCCATCGGCCACCGGCCAGACAAGGCTTAGCCAGTTGCGCTTTGCCATGGCGCGGAAGAATTCCATCAGGTCGGGTGAATTCTCCGACACCAGGTACTTGTTCAGGTGTTTCCACGGCTGCAGGAAGGCCCGCACCTCGTCGCGGAACGCCAGCTGCTCGGCGGTCAGTGCGATCTTCACGATGCCGTCTCCACCTGCTGCGTATCCAGGATTGACGGCAGTTCCAGCGGCAGGTCGTCCATGCTCTCGCGGTCCGACGGCGTCTGCACGCTCCACTGCGCCACGCGGCGCGACAGCCAGAATACTGGCCCCTCGCGCGTCGCGCCCAGCGCGCCATAACTCTGGTGCGCGGTGAAACTGGCCTTGCGTGCGGCACGCCCGGCCGACAGCCGCGCCGCCAGGGCCAGTTTCGGCCCGTCCGCCGCACCTTCATCCAGGCGCAACGCGGCGGCGCGCAGCAGCAGTTGCGCCGACTCAAGCGCCACGACCGCCTCCGCCAGCGGGAACGCCACGCCCTGGAACGTGCCGATGATCTGGCCGAACTGCCGGCGGTTGGCGGCGTGTTCCGCCGCGCTCTCCACCATGGCCAATCCGGCGCCGACCATCAGCGCGCCCAGCGGCAGGTCATAGCGGTGGCGCAGATCGGCGAAGGCGCCAAGGTCGGCGCCGGCTTTGGCTTCGACCTGCGCCCAGCCCTCGCCGCCCAGCGTTTCCGCCGGGGTGCGGCTGGTGATGTCCAGCCGCTTCACGCGCCCGTCGATCAGGCCCAGCGAAATATCGCCCGCCATGCCCCACGGCATCAGCGGCGGCCGGCCGAACGAGACCAGCGACGTGCCGGCCAGTACCGCCTCCACCTCGGCCGCCGGCAGGGCGCCAGTGGCGAGAATTGTCGCGGGCAGGGGGCCGGGAAATCCGGCGCGGCCCAGATGCTCGGCAGCGACCACCAGGTCCAGAAACCCGCCGGTTGCGTCCTCGCCCGGTGCGCCGAGCGCGAATACGCCCAGCTCCGCCAGGGCGCGCCACAGGTTGGGACTGAACTCGATCTTCTGGCGCTCCTGCGGCGTCGCGCCCAAGCTGCGCTGGCAGAACCGCTTTACCGAATCGCCGATGGCGTCCTGCTGTTCGTCCAGACGGAAAGTCAGCAACATGCGTTGATCCCCGGCACCATTTCCTCGCCCATTTATTAGTATCATATTTTAAATGCGGACCGCCGCCATGTGTCCGGCTGCCGCTTCTATACGCGGATTTTCGCACACCGGATTTGCCTTTGTCCCCCCAAGGATCGCCCGATGATCGACCTCTATGCCAGCGGCAGCCCGAACGTTCTCAAGGTCCTGTTCATGCTGTCCGAGGTGGAGCTGCCCTACACGCTCCATCATGTGCGCGTGATGGCCGGCGAGCAGTATTCTCCCGCCTTCCTCGCCCTCAACCCCAATGCCAAGGTGCCGGTGATCGTCGATCACGAGGGTCCGGGCGGGCAGCCTTTCACGCTATTCGAGTCAGGCGCCATCTTGCTCTATCTGGCGGAAAAGACCGGCCGGCTGCTGCCGCACGAGCCCGCGGCACGATATGTCGCGCTGCAATGGCTGATGTTCCAGATGGCGGGCATCGGCCCGATGTTCGGCCAGGCGCTGCATTTCAGCTACGTCGCGCCGCCCGGCAACGATTATGGCCGCGCGCGCTATGTGACCGAGGCGCGGCGGCTATACGGCGTGCTGGATCATCGCCTGGGCGAAGCCGCGTACCTCGCCGGCGAGGATTTCTCCATTGCCGACATCGCGGCCTATCCCTGGGCGGCGAAATATCCGAAGACTCTGGGTATCGACATGGCCGCCTATCCGCACGTTGCCGGGTGGATCGAGCGTATCGAGGCGCGGCCGGGCTACCAGCGTATCCACGAGGCCGGCAAGGCGCTGTTCAAGCACAGCATGGCGGAACACAAAGCGGCCGAGCCCGATGGACTCGACCGCTTTTTTGGCCGCGGGAAATACGCCCGCGTGTGACCCTAGAGCTGCGAGCGGCGTGCGCGCGCCTCCCACGGCGTCAGCAGCAGGCCGATCCGTCCGACAATGGCGGCCAGCGTCACGCCCATGACCGCCACGCAGACGATGCCGACATACATCCACCCGTTGATGAACAATTGTCGGGAGTTGAAGATCAGGTAGCCAAGGCCGTCGCGCGAGACCACGAACTCGGCCGCGATGATCACCAGCACGGCGACGCCGATGGCGATGCGCAGCGCGATGAACAGGCGCGGCAGGAAGGCCGGCAGCAGGACGTGGGTGAACATCTGCCACGGCGAGCAGCCGAACACTTCGGCCGCCTCGCGATAGCCGTCGGGAATCGACGACACCGATTCCATGGTGTCGATCCAAACGAAGAAGAACACTGTCACCGCGACCAGCACGATCTTCGGTGCTTCGCCAAAGCCGAAGATGGTCAGGAACACCGGCAGCAGCGCCAGCTTGGGCACAACGTAGAAAGCGTTCAGCGTCGGCTCGAACGCGGCGCGCACGTTGCGCGAGGTCGCCATGGCAAATCCCAGGACGACGCCCGACGTGGTGCCGATGGCAAAGCCGATCAACACGCGCTGCAGCGTGATCATGATGTCGTGGCCCAGCGTGCCCTCATTGATCAGCTTCCAGCCCTGCGCCACCAGTTCGAACGGCGGCGGATAGTTGCGGCGGTCCAGCCAGCCGAGATCGGCGCTGACCTGCCAAAGCACCAGCAGGAAGATCGGCACCGCAATGCCCAGCGTCGTCTCGCGCATGTAGCGGCGGCGCAGGTACTGCGACATGTTGCGTTCGGCCACGCCGGGTGCGTATTCCCGCACCGTGATGTTCGCGTTGCTCATCTGATCATCCCGCCTTGCTGTCGCCGATCTGGCGTTCGACTTCCGACCGCAGGTGCGCCCACAGGCCAGAGCGCATCTTGCCGAATTCGGGCGTTTCGCGGATTTCCGGCTGGCGCGGGCGTGCGAACGGTACCACCTGGTTGTCCAGCATCCGGCCTGGCCGCGCGGTCATCACGACGACGCGGTCGCTCAGCAGGATGGCTTCTTCCAGGCTGTGGGTCACGAACACGACGGTGCGGTTCGACTCCTGGCACAGCGCCAGCAATTCGCCCTGCAGGATTTCGCGCAGCTGCGCATCCAGCGCGGCGAACGGCTCGTCCATCAGCAGGATTTCGGGTTCGACCGTCAGCGCGCGGGCAATCGACACGCGCTGGCGCATGCCGCCCGACAGTTCCGACGGATAAGCCTTGATGACGTCAATCAGGCCCAGGCGGCGCAGCCAGTGGTGGGCGCGCTCGGTCGCCTCCTTCTTCGGCGTGCCGGTGACTTCCAGGCCAAAGCGCACGTTCGTCTCGACCGTCTTCCACGGATAGATGCCGTAGTCCTGGAACACCAGGGCGACCGGGCTGCGGTTGGTGCCCGAGAGGTGGAGCTTCAGCTTGCCGGCGCTGGGGGTGATCAGCCCGGCCATGATGCGCAGCAGGGTGGATTTGCCGCAGCCGGACGGGCCGACGATGCTGACGAACTCGCCTTCCGCGACAGTCATGTCGAGCGGGCCCAGCGCGTGGATCAATCCGGCCTTGGTCGCGAAATCGCGGGCGACGCCCTCGGCGCTGATCTTGATGCTGCCGATGGTCATGCCGGGTGCTTCGCCACGCCGTGCATGGGCTCCGTTTTCTTGGTCATGGCGTCTCCCCTGCTTATCCCTGCCCACCGGTCGTTGCCGGCGGGGTGGGCCAGACTAAAGCCTCGTGCCACCTGGTGGAAGTATTTCCGCGCCCACAATCCCGGGTCAGGCCAGGAAGGGTTCTACCACGGCCAGCAGCCGGTCCAGCTGATCGTGGTGCACCCAATGCCCCGCGCCGTCGAACGACACCACCTCGGCATTGTTGAAATGTGCCGCCCGGCCGTCCTCAAGCGGGTTGGTGTCCCAGCTTTCCTTGCCGTGGATCAGCAGGGTCGGGCAGGTGATACGGCTCCACAGGGCGGCGATGTCCTCATCATCCAGGTCGTAGGGCGCCCAGGCGCGGATGTAATTGTCGAACTTCCAGCTATAGGAACCGTCCTCGTTCTGGTTCACGCCGTGCTCGGTCAGGTGCCGGGCCTGTTCCGGGGTCAGGCGGGCATTCTCCGCCTGCATGCGCCGGCAGGCTTCCTCGATCGAGGGGTAGCGCCGCGGCAGCCGCCCGGCCAGGCCACGCTTGGTCTCGATCCAGATCCGCATGCGCTCGGCCAGGGGCTGGGCGGCGCGTTCGGCCCGCTTCACCGGCGGTGCGCCCAGGCCCTCGATGGCGACGATCTTGCGCACCTTCTCGGGGAAGGTGCCGGTGTAGCGCAGCGAGATCATCCCGCCCAGCGAATGGGCCAGGATGGTGACGGGCGCCAGGTCCTGCTCATGGATCAGCTGCGCCAGGTCATAGACATAGCCGGTCATGGTGTAGTTGCCGTCGTCGACCCACTGGCTGTCGCCATGGCCGCGCAGGTCGGGCGCAATGATGTGCCACTTGTGGCGCAGGCGCTGGGCGACCCAGTCCCAGTTGCGGCTGTGGTCCCGACCGCCATGGACCAGCAGCAGCGGTGGCGCGCCGGGATTGCCCCAATCGACATAGCGCATGCGCAGGCGCTGCGAGAAATAGCTGCGCGACGTGGGGCCGCCGGTGGCGCCGGGATTTGCCGCGACGGGTTGGGACACGACGCCATATCCTTTCATTGACGGGCCGGCGTGTTGCCACGCCGGCCCGCTTCGTTTTGCCATGATCCTGCGAAACGCGCCAGCGCGGCGCGCCGCGCAGGTCAGGCCGGCGTGAACATCGGCAGAGCCGGTCCATCGACGGTGGGCTTGAACACCACCTTTACCGGCGTGCCGACCTTCAGCGCCTTGAAATCGCAATCGACAATATTGGTCATCATGGTCGGCCCTTCGGCCAGCGTCACATAGGCCAGGGCGTAGGGCACCGGCGCGCCATGCAGCACGCTGAACGAATAGACCGTGCCCTTGCCGGAGGCCGTCTGCCATTCCGTCTTCAGGCTGTAGCAGAACGGGCAGGCGGCGCGGGGATAGTGGTGGCTCTTGCCGCAGTCATTGCACTTCTTGACCAGCAGCTTGCCCTCGGTCGCCGCGTCCCAGTACGGCTTCGTCTCGACGGTGACTTCGGGAGCGGCGAGTTTCCGTTCGGCGGTGGTCATCGGGCTACTCCCTTTCCATGATCAGCGTGGCGCCGCCGGTGCGGGTGGCAATGAAGCCGCCCGTGCCATGGGCCAGGGCGATGTCGCAATTCTTGACCTGCACGGCGGGATGCGCCTCGCCGCGCAGCTGGCGCACCGCCTCGATGATCTTGGTCATGCCGCCGCGGCTGGCCGGGTGGTTGTTGCACAGGCCGCCGCCATCGGTGTTGAACGGCAGCTTGCCGACGCCCGAGATCAGGTTGCCGTCGGCGACGAACTTGCCGCCCTGGCCCTTCTCGCAGAAGCCGAGGTCTTCCAGCGTCACGATCACGGTGATCGTAAAGCTGTCGTAGATCGACACGTACTTGATATCCTTCTGCGTCACCTTCGCCTCGGCGAACGCGCGCGGACCGGACCAGCGGGCGCCGGTATGGGTGATGTCCACATCGCCACCGTTCTGCAGCTTGGGCGATTCCGCCGCGCCGAGTATCTTCACCTTCGGCCGCTTCAGGCTGCGGGCGATTTCCGGCTTGGTCACGATCACCGCGCCGCCGCCGTCGCTGATGACGCAACAGTCGAGGCGGTTCAGCGGCGAGGCCACCGGCGGCGAGTTCAGCACGTCCTCGACCGTCACCACCTTCGGCAGCATGGCGAACGGGTTGTGCTGTGCGTGGTGCGACGCCGCGACCTTGACCCACGCCATCTGCTCGCGCGTGGTGCCGAATTCGTGCATGTGGCGCGTCGCGACCAGGCCATAGACCGGCGCGGTGACGGCGCCGTACGGCCCCTCGAACGGAATGTCCGGGCAGTGGATCGAGTTCGGCATGGTGCGCGGCATGGCCAGCGTGCGCGGCCGGCCCGACAGCGTCACCAGCGCGATGTCGCACTTGCCCATGGCGATGGCCTCGGCCGCGTGGCCGACATGGACGATGGGGGCCGAGCCGCCGCATTCCGTGCTGTCGAAATGGCGCAGCTTCCGGAGGCCCATATAGTCGGCCATGCTGAGCGGGCCCAGGCCCGGCGCATCGCCGGCGCAGAAATAGCCGTCGATGTCGTCGAATGTCAGGCCGGCATCTTCCAGTGCGCCGCGTGCGCACTCCGCATGCAATTGCGGAATCGACTTGTCCTCGGCCTTTCGCGTCGGATGCTCGAACGCACCGACGATATAGGCCTTGCCGTTGATACTCATGGGCGTCTCCTCGGGCTTATTGTTTTACTGGCCGCTCAGAACTTGCGTCCCACCGCCGCCTGGTAGAAGCCGCGGTCGACGACACGCGCTTCCGGCAGCGGGGTCGGGAATTGCAGCGCCTTGGTCTGCACGAAGGTCTGCTGCACGCGGTCGGTCGTGCCGGCGCGGATTTCCCAGTCCCACACCATGGCCGGCGTGCGCTTCAGCGCATCGACCGGAATCTTCAGGGCCGTCGACAGTTCCTGCATGAAGGCGTCGTTCTTCTTGTAGTCGCCGTCGAAATAGGTGTTCACCACGCGGATGAAGGCGCGCATGAACGCCACGCCCGCCGGCCGGTTCTTTTCCAGCAGCGAGGGGCCGAACATGGTGCCGCCCAGTGGCTCGCCCAGGGCCTGGCCGCCGAGGAACACGAAATCGGGATCGTTGACGAACTGCGTCCATTGCGGGTCCAGGATCCAGCCCGCCGCCATGCCGCCATTCTTCAGGCCGAGCGGCATCGATGCGAAGTCAAACCGCTGCAGAACGACGTCCAGCGGCGTCAGCCCCGCCGTCGCCAGCACCGTCGCGGTCGGGTACATGGTGGCGGAGTCGGGGCCGACCACGGTGCCGATGGTCTTGCCCTTCAGCGCGGCGACCGTGGTGCCCTTCAGCGCCCACAGGCCCGACTTGCCATCCGCCGGCGCCGACCAGTTGCCGGCGACATAGGCCAGTTTGAAGCCCTGGTTGATCGCGTTGTAGAAGCCCGCCGTCGGCGCCGAATAGATCGCGTCCAGCTTTTCGTTGGCCATCAGCTGGATGGCGTCGCTCACCGGAACGTTGACGACCTCGAGCTCGATGTTCTCCTTCAGGAACTCGCCCTTGGCGAGGCCGATGGCGAACGGCGCGAAATTTTCGATGGTCGGCAGCGTCGCCATGCGGATGGTCGTCTTGGCGGCCAGCGGCACCGGCGGCGGCGAGTTCGGCGCGCAGCGCGCGGCCTTGTGCTCAAGCGGCTTCGGATCGGTCGCGGCTTCGGGGCCGCAGCCCGGCGCGGGCGTCAGGGTCTGGGCGGCGACCGACAGCGCGAACGTCGCGCCGGCAAGGCCGGCCAGTACGCCGGCCAGGCGATGATGGGTGAACATGCGAACCTCCCTTGATGTCACTTGTGATTGGTTTCGACTTTAGGCTGCGGGGCGAACAACGGTCTAGCGCCCCTTGAACTTCGGCGGCCGTTTTTCCTTCGCCGCGGTCACGCCTTCCACCCGGTCCTCGCTCTGGGTGATGACGCCGACCGTGGTCAGTTCGCGCTCCAGGAATTCCTCCAGGTTCGCGGCATTGCTGTGGAACAGTCGCTTGGCCAGGCCCAGCGCAAAGGTCGGTGCTGCGGCCAGGTCCTGCGCCTGCGCCATGGCCGCGGCGTCGAGCTCGGCATCGGGCACCACCTTGTTGGCGAGGCCCATGGAGAGGGCCTCCTCCGCGCCCAGCAGGCGGCGTGAATACAGAATCTCCTTGGCGCGGAACATGCCGACCTGCCGCCCCAGCAGGAAGGTCGAGGCGCCGTCCGGTCCGATGCCGCGGTTGAGGAAAATCTGGCAGAACTTCGCGCTGTCGCCGGCGATCAGCAGGTCTGCGCACAGCGCCAGGTTCCAGCCAATGCCCACGGCGTGGCCGCGCACCGCCGCGACGACGGGCTTGCGCAGGTGATACAGGCGCAGCACCGCGCGGTGCACCTCGGCCAGTTTTTCCATCGCGCCGGCGACGCCCATCGAGGTCGCCCCCGTCTGCCCGCCGGTATCGGCGCCGGCGCAGAACGCGCGGCCGGTGCCTTTGAGGATCACAGCGCGCAGCTCGGGATCGGCCTCGATGCGGTCGATATGCTGCACCAGCAGGTGCCACATCTCGGGCGTGATGGCGTTCAGCTTGTCGGGCCGGTTCAGCCGCAGGGTGGCGACCGGCCCCTCGACCTCGAGCTCGATGTCCACCGGCTAGCGGTTCTTGTACTTCGGCTTGCGCTTCTCGCGGACCGAGGCCTGGCGTTCGGCCAGGTCCTCGCTGCCCTGCATCATGAACACCGCGCGGCTCTCGATGCGCAGCGCCGACTGGTAGTTCGCGGTCTCGAGGTTCATCTGGAAGGTCTGCTTGGTCAGCTGCACCGCCATCGGGCTGTGCATGGCGATGCCGTCGGCAATCTCCAGCGCCGCGTCCATCAGCTTGTCGTCATCCACCGCGCGCAGGCACAGGCCGATGCGCTCGGCTTCCTCCGCCATCACCGGCCGGCCGGTGTACAGCAGTTCGGCGGCGCGCTGGATGCCGACCGCGCGCGGCAGCAGCCACGAAAAGCCCATCTCGGCGCCGCAGCCGGAATTGTAGAACGCGTTGACGAACTTCGCCGACTTCGCTGCGATGCAGATGTCCGACGCCAGGGCCAGCGCATAGCCCAGGCCCGCCGCCGCGCCGTTGACGGCGGCGATCACCGGCTGCGGCAGCTGGCGCACCAGTTGCGGCACCGCCGAGATCCGCGCGCTGGCGCGCATGCCGCCCTGGCCGCGGCCCCATTCCGGCGGCCACCAGTCGGCCGACGGCTTGCTGGAAAGATTGTGGCCCGAGCAGAAGCCCTTGCCGGTGCCGGTCAGGATGACAACGCGGGTGTCCAGGTCCTCGCGCAGCTTGTTCAGCTCCGCCATCAGGGCGTCGTACATCTCGAAGGTGAAGGCGTTGCGCGTTTCCGGCGCATCGAAGGTAATGCGGACGACGCCTTCTGCCGGCTTATCGGCGACGATTGACGACATTCTTATGAACTCCCGGGTGTTTCCTCGCAGTCGCCATTCTGGGCAGAATTCGCCCAGCTTCAAGCTCTATCCGGCGCGGCGCTCGCGGCCCAGCACGACCATGGTCACCGCCAGCACCGTGGTGGTCAGCAGCACCGCGGCGGGCGGCAGCGCGGTGGCGTCGTACAGCGCGCCCAGAACCTGCGTGCCCAGCGCGCCGAACGCCATCTGCAGAAAGCCCAGCAGTCCCGATGCGGCGCCGATCAGGCGCGGGTCCGCGCTCATCGCCCTCACCTGTAGCGTCGGCACCGACAGGCCCATCGAGCCGTTGATCAGCCCCACCGCCAGGAACACCTTCAGCGCGCTCAGCTCGGTGGTCAGCACCATGGCCACCATGCCCAGGCTGAACAGGGCCGCCAGGGTGAACCCGGCCAGCGCCATCACCGCGCCGCCCAGCCTTGGCGTCAGCCGGGTGGCGAGGAAGCTGCCGATGAAATAGCCCAGCGGCAGCATGAAGAAGTAGAAGCCGTAGCGGTCCGGCGGCACCTGCAGCCTGTCGTCCAGCAGCGCCGGCGCGATCGAGACAAAGCCGAAAAACCCCGCGCTGGGAAACGACGTGGCCAGGGCCGGAAACACGAAGGCCGGCTTGCGCATCAACAGGCCGAAGTCGCGCACCAGCGCCAGCAGCGAGGGCATTTTCAGCCGCACCAGGTGCGTCTCGCGCAGGCGCCAGGCAATGGCGAACAAAGCCACGCCGATACAGGCGTTGAGCAGGAACGGCCAGCGCCAGCCCAGCCACGACAGCAGCACGCCGCCGATGATCGGCGCCATGCCCGGCACCATCATCAACGCCATGGAAACATAGGCCAGCAGCGTGCTCGACCGTTCGGTCGAATAGACGTCGCGCACCATGGCGCGGCCCAGCACGATGCCGGTGCACGCCCCCGCGCCCTGGATCACCCGCCCCAGCAGCAGCACCCAGGTGTTCGGCGCCGCGGCGCAGACCAGGCTGCCGGCGGCGAAGATCAGCAGGCCCACCAGCAGCGGCGCCCGCCGGCCATAGCGGTCCGACAACGGGCCGTAGACCAGCTGCGCCACCGCGACCGCGATCATGAAGCCCGTCACCGCCCACTGGATGGTGTGGATCGGCGCGCCGAACTCGCGCGCAATGCTGGGCAAGGCGGGCAGCAGCATGTGCATGCCCAGCGGCAGCAGCGCCGTCAGCGCCACCAGCACCGGCACGGTCCAGACGCCTGCGATGCTCGCGGGTTTTTCCCCCGCGATGCGCGCAGGTCTCGGCGGACCTCCCGGCGTTACGTCAGGTGCGTTCAGCGCGCGGCCTGGGCCAGCGCGTCGACCATCTCCACCGTCGGCCGGTTCGGGCCGGCGAACACCGCGCCGGTAATGCCCGAGGTCGCCCACGGCTTCCACCGCTCCTTGATGCGCTGCGCATCGCCGACCAGGCAGCCGGCATCGACATAGTCGTCCGGCACCACGTCATTGGCCTCGTCCTTGCGGCCGGCCAGGTACAGTTCCTGGATCTTCTCGGCCTCGGCCTTGAAGCCGCGGTTGACCATGTTGTCCTTGTGGAAGTTCATTTCCTTCGCGCCCATGCCGCCCACGTACAGCGCGATGTTCGGCTTCAGCGCCGCCAGCGACGCCTTCACATCGGTCGACATGTACACGGGGATCTGCGCGATGATCTCGAAATCCTTCAGCACCTTGCCGTCGGTGCGCTTGGCCAGGCCTTCCTCGATGATCGGGATGAACTCCGTCTCGCGGCCCGGCACCCACTTGGTGCCGGCCAGCCAGCCATCGGCGATCTCGGCGGTCATGCGGATATTGGTGGTCGTGCCGGTGCCCAGATAGACCGGAATATCAGGGTTGCCGTGCAGCACGCTCTTCAGCGGCTTGCCCAGGCCGATCGAGCCCGGCCCCGTATAGGGCAGGGCGATTTCCTTGCCGTCATGGCTCACCGGCCCCTCGCGCCGCCAGATCTTCTTCATGATGGCGGTGTAGTCGCGCAGGCGCGTGTTCGGCTTGCCCCAGGGCTGGCCGTACCAGCCCTCGACGATCTGCGGCCCCGAAACGCCCAGGCCCACCATCATGCGGCCCCGACCGCACATGGCGTCGATGGTCTGCGCCGCCATGGCCAAATTGGCCGGCGTGCGCGCCGCCGCCTGCGCGATGGCGGTGCCCAGGCGCAGCTTCTTGGTCAGCGCGCCGACATACGCCAGCGGCGTCAGCGCGTCGGAACCATAGGTCTCGAACGTCCAGACGGAATCGAACCCCACCGCCTCGGCGCGCAGCACGGCGTCCATCGGCATGTCGATCTTGGCGGCCGAAAAGCCGATGCTCAGTCCCAGTTTCACCACGTGCAATCCTCCTTCGGCCCCGGCGCGCCGGCCGGCGCGGACTTATAACCCGCCGGCCACCCGCCGGTCAGCGGTCTTCGGCGGCAAGCCCCTTGTGCCAAAGGGGCAACCCGCCCCGGCTCAGCGGCCCAAAACCCCCCGGAATCCCCCGGAATTTCCCCGGTTGCGGCCCCGCCCGTTCCGCCGTACTTTCCGCCCGCCTCGGAAGGCCCAGCGTGGCTCCGCCGGCCCGGCGCCGTCTTAGCTCAGGGGTAGAGCAACTGATTCGTAATCAGTAGGTCCGCGGTTCGATTCCGCGAGACGGCACCATTTCAACCGCGTCGATCCCGCGCCCGCCACGGACGCACAAAAGTTTGTCCTGCCAAAAGGTTGCGGCCTGAATGGTTGAGGATCGGAAGCAACGGCGCCAGCTCGAACGCGAAACCCGCGACCGCCTGCGGCGCCTGTCCACTCAGGGTATCGATCCCGACGGCGGCATCGCCCACCTGGTCACGCTGAAAAAAGCCCTGCTCGGCCTGCTCGACGGCGGCGCGCCGTCCCGCGCCAGTGACGCGGCGAAATTCGCGACCCAGGCCTACAGCCAGTCGGTCCAGCGGCACACGCCGCAGGGTCAGGGCGAACTCGCCTGCCGCGCCGGCTGCAGCTATTGCTGCCACACCTTCGTCAGCGCCACAGCGCCCGAGATATTCAATCTGCTCCGCGTCCTGCGCGCGCAGCACGACGACGCCACTTTGCTGGCGCGCCTGCGCGCGGCCGACGCCCTGACGCGCGACCTCGCCGGCGACGCGCGGCTGACGGCGCACCACCCCTGCGCCGTGCTGAAGGACAACAGGTGCGAGGCCTACGACGCGCGGCCGAACACCTGCCGCGCCTTCGCCTCGCTCTCGCTCGCGGCGTGCGAACGGTCCTGGGCCGGGCAGCGCAGCGATATCCCGGTGCCGACGGTCAACGTGCAACTGCGCGGCAGCTTTGACCTCGCCATGCGGGCGGCGTTGCGCAGCCGCGGCCTGGACGACCGCTCGATCGAACTGAACCACGGCCTGCTGGTGGCCCTCGAAACACCCGATTCCGAGGCGCGCTGGCTGGCCGGCGAAGACATTTTCGCCGGCGTCGCCGCGGACCCGGTGGAGAGAGAGCAAAGCGACGAGAAGCGCGCGGCATTCGAGCGGGTGATCAGCGCGATAGAGAACGGCTGAAACAGGGGCGCCGGGATGGCGTCTGTTCGTCCCGGTAGGCCCGGCGTGCCCCGTAGACACGGCGCCGTCTTAGTTCAGGGTTAGAGAAACTGATTCGTAGTCGGTGGATCCGCGGTTCAATTCCGCAAGACGGTAGAATTTTGCAGAATCGGCCCTGCGATTTCCTAAAGATCCCTATCCCACCGACACTCGGGCGGTCGGGTGATAGTTCCGGTCGGCCGCATTTGGATGATGCCGATTCCAAAAAGTGTACGTGTTCGCATCCCGTGATTCACTACGGCGCATGCGTGATGCTATGGGCTCTCGACGAATTTCTATTTTGCCATGGGCTACATATGAGGCGCCTAAAATGTGGCGACAGCTAGCACCATCGAGAAAATAACTTGTCATGGCTTGAAGGCCTGTAGCTTTTTTATCGCGCTCTGGGACTTCGGCAATTTCGCGCAGCGAGGATGCTGATAGGTCGCGAAGCTGTCCGAATACGAAGCCGGGTAGATTTTTTGGCAGTTGGTCCGCGGCTTCCCGGAACTGGTGATGCATTCCCTTCAAAACTTCATCGGGCTTTAAGGCTGCGAACACCGACTATCACTGCCGCCTTATTTGGCCGGAATGAAACCAGCAGATGTGGTGTTGAAAAGCCGAAACGGCGGCTTATAAATTCCTCAACCTCATCTTGAGACACGCCTAGATGCGCATCTGGTCCAATTGGTGAAGCCGCGACATCAAATGCTTCGCAACCTGAGACAAAACTACAGTCTGGCGGCGCAGTGCCCGCTCGAAGTGTTTCCGATATTTCTCCGGCGACTTTGCCGAGATCGCCCGGTCGAAGTGAGTCAGCAAGAGTTACCTTCACAAACGTTCCCCCCTCTTGGTCGAGGGCCCGACTTAGGGAGTTAGATATCAAGCCAGAAAGATCGTACAAGCGCCGTCGGTGTATTTTCCGCCCGACATCATAACTGAACGACTTGCATTCTATGGCGATTGAAATGCCGTTCCGGGCGGCAAGAAAATCAAAATTTTTTCCTTCTCGACGCAACCCTTCGAGATCATTTAGCTCTACATCGAAACCGGCCTTGATTAAGTGCGCGATCGTTGAAAGTTCAAAATCAAGATCGGCGAGCCCCTTTTTGTCAGACAACGCACCTCGGATTTTTCCGCACAGCTCATGCCTAGCGGTGGCGCTAACGCGGGCGCCCACCCGCGTGGCCAAAGTGCAAAACTGCAGTGCCGAAAAGATCTCGGGATCGCCAGCGGGGCGTGGTGCTCTGTTTGTGGCTTCTTTGTACTTAAGTGCTCTGATGATCCCTCGTTCTATACCGAACTGGTGACTCAGGTAGAAATCCATAAGTGAGTTTTGACGTACCCATAAATCGAACGTTTCCGCCCTGCGCTTCCACGCTTTGGGCGTTCCCATTCCCTTGATGCTACTCAGCATCATGGCGGCATCGGAATCCAACAGGTCGACTGGAAAACGCATTCGATGATTGTACCGAAGTAAGTTCAACTAGCAGACTTGCGGCGGGTTCCCAAGCCAGCGCTCAATGCTAAATGTCGACCAAGAAATTATCACTACGTTGAGCATGCTGAATGAACTTTGTTTTCGACTCCATTTGGCGCATCCATAGCTCCGCATTGAAACGCTTATGCGAGAAAGACTGCTCCCGGTCTTACCTTGTTTGCCTCGTCATCAGGGTTGTGTGACCGTCATAGCTTTTTAGTTGCACCGCATGTGCCGGCGTTTGCGCCGCGGCTATACCGAAACCATGTCGTTGCCAGAATTCGGTCGAACAATTGACCGCCACTAGCGACATGGAATTCAGCTTTTCTACCCTCGCCCGCGCGACGAGTTCCGCAACCACAACCCCCGCACACCCCAACCCCCGCACCTCCGGCAGCAACGCGATGTCGTGGATGTAATACGTGTCCGGTTCCGCCGGCAGGTCACCGAGCAGCGTGTTGAGCTTCGGCACCTGGCCCGCGCGCCACGGGTGGCTCAGCACATAGCCGTACAGCTTCGCCCCCGCCGCCAGCACGCGGCACCCCGCCGGATAGAGGCGCAGGCGCTCCGCGAAAATGGCGTCGTCTTCGGGGTAGTCCGGGTGCACGCGGGCTGCGATGGCGCTCACGTCCTGCAGGTCGGCTTGCTGCATCGGGCGCCACGCGGGCGCGGGTGCGGAGGGGGCGGCGGTCATGGCGCGAGTGTCGCGGAAGCGGGCAGGGGTCGCAACGCCCCGGCGGCGCGCGCGTCGGCCTCGTCGCCGCCGGTGCGGGGAATTCCCGTTTCGGAAACAGCCCTGAAACAAACAGCGGGTCGCCGCCATCGCCGTTGCCGGCAAGACGTGCCGCGGTTACGCCGTCCCGCCTAGTCCACCACGCTGAATGGCCCTGGCCGGCGCGGTCTGCTGTAGTCGCCCCGTTGCCGGCCGGGAGACATTGCATGTTCGACGCGGAAGCCAGACTCATCACCCTCGCCGGGGAATGCGTGCAGCGCCATCGCCGCGCCCTCGCCCTGCATGCCGAGGCCGGGGATGTCGCGACCGCCCGCGACGCGCTCGACCAGGCCGGTGCCGCGCTGCAAGATCATCGCTGGCTGATGCTGGAACTGCAGGCCATCCGCGCCGAGGTGGCCGCCGAACCGGCGCCGGTCTGGATGCGGACAAACAAAGGCAAGACTATTCCCACCACCCATGCGATGGTGTTGGCCTAAAAAGCAGGCCGATTCCGTGCTTCCCCCGCACGTAGAGCCCGCCTACGTGAGGATGCCAAAAATGAGCATATCCGGAAGCGGCGCCGAGGCGGCCAAGTTGCGGGCCGCCCAGCAGTTCAAGAAGAAGCGCGAAGCCGACAAGGCCATGTCCGACTGGGAAAAGGCCCGCCAGGCCGAAACCGAGAAGACGGCCCGGCTCAAGGCCCTGCGGCTGGCGCGCGACGCCGCCGAGGCCGAGGCCGCCCGCAATGCCCCGCCGGTGGTCAAGCCGGTGAAGCGCAAGGCCAAGGCGCCGGTTGCCAAGGTCGAGGCCGCCAAGGCCTGATCCCGCGGATTTCCCCCGATTCCTGGTCGTTTTGAGTAGCGTTATACTTTGATGACGCCCGGCAGGGGTGTAACCTGCCGGGCGGGGGTCGATTCGCGCATGCCGGCTTTCTTTCTGGGTTTCATCCTTTTTATCAGTGGCTTCCTGGCGGGTTACGCCGCGCGGGCCTACCTGTCCAGGCGTCGCCGCACCCCGCCCAGGCGCAAGCGGTTCGAGGTTCATCCCGCGCGCTTCTAGGGCCGGCGCGAACTAAACCCCCGCTGTCGAGCGTTAGCTTCTTGTCTCACCGAGGAGGAGCCTGATGCGTCCCGCTTTCATCGCCACTCTCGCCGCCACCATGATCCTCGCCGCGGCCACCGCCCGCGCCGAACTTGTCCGGATGCCGATCGCCCTGACCAGCAGCAACGAAGTGCCGGCGGTGAAAAGCCCGGCTTCCGCCAGCGCCGACGTCACCCTCGACACCGCGACGCGGGTTCTCAGCTGGGCCATGAAATTCAGCGGCCTGACCACGGCGGCCACCGCCGCGCATTTCCACGGCCCGGCCGCGCCCACCGCCAATGGCGGCATCATCGTGCCGATCAACATCGGCAACGCCTAGGCGGGTGAGGTGTCGGGCAGCGCGACACTGACCGAACAGCAGGTTGACGACGTGCTGGCCGGCCGCTGGTACATCAACATCCACACGCCAACCTTTCCGGCCGGCGAGTTGCGCGGGCAGGTGGTCAGGCGCTGAGGCGCAGCACGCCGCTTTCCGGTCGCGTCCGCGACGGCGGGAAGGCCGCGACGACCGTCGTCCCCTGGCCGGGCGTGCTGTTCACCTGCAGCCGTCCGCCGTGCATCTCGGTCAGCCGGTGCACGATCGGCAGGCCCAGGCCAGTCCCCTCGGACTGGCGCGCGATCGATGAATTGACCTGGCGGAACGGCTGCACCGCCAGCGCGACTTCTTCCTCGGTCATGCCGCAGCCGGTGTCGGCGACGACGATCTCGATGCCGCCATCGCGCGCCACGCGGGCCGACAGGCGCGCCGTGCCGCCGGGCGGCGTGAACTTCACCGCGTTGCTCAGCAGGTTCAGCACGATCTGCTTGACCCGCAGTTCGTCGGCGAACAGCAGCGGCAGGTGCGCCAGCGGCGCAATCTCGATCCGCACATTGCCCTGTTGCGCGCGGCTGGCGACCAGCGTGCGGCAGGTGTCGAACACCGGCTCGATGGCGAACACGCCTTCTTCCAGCGTGACCTGGTGCGCCTCGATCTTCGCCAGGTCCAGGATGTCGGTAATGATGGCCAGCAGGTGCTCGCCCGAATGCCGGATGTCGATGGCGTATTCCATGTAGCGGGCCGAAAGCGGGCCCAGCAGCTGGCTGGCCATCATGTCGGAGAATCCGATAATGGCGTTCAGCGGCGTGCGCAGCTCGTGGCTCATGTTCGCCAGGAATTCGCTTTTCGCGCGGCTCGCCGCCTCGGCGGCTTCCTTGGCGTGGATGATCTCCATCTCGGCCACCTTGCGCGCCGAGATATCGGCCACCACGGCGACGAAGCGCGCATCCTCGAAACCGGCCGCGCGGATCGGCGCGATGCGCACCTCGGCCCAGAAGCTGCGGCCATCGCCGCGCAGGAACGGCATCTCGCCGGTCGCTTCCTCGCCCGATATCGCCATGTGCAGCAGCTCGGCCGCCGGCGCGCCGGCAATCGAGCGCCAGCGCCAGTCCTGGATGTCCTCGGTGCCGTGTGCCGTCAGACGCTGGAAGGCGGGGTTGAACTGTTCGACCATGAAGTCGTCGCCGCTCTGGCGCAGGATCACCACGCCGCTGCCGACCGATCCCACTGCCGCCGCGGTCATCGCCAGGTCGCGCGCCAGGTCAAGCCGCCGGCGCAACTGGCGCAACATCGCCGCCGCCGCCGCCAGCAGCGCCAGCGACAGCACGCCACTGATCACGCCGGTCATGGCCACGCGGTTCCAGGTATCGGCGAAGACGACATCGGTGTCGAAGCCGATCACGACGATGAAGGGGATGGTTCCATTGGCGCGGAACGATGTCAGGCGGCGCTGGCCGTCGAGGTCGATCGAGTCGTAACCGCCGCTCGGCTCGCCACGCAGCGCCGGCCATAGCGCGGCATCAGGGTAGGAGCGGCCCAGCTCGCCCAGGGCCGCGCGATTGCGCGCCAGCAACGGCCCGTCGGCGCGGAACAGCATCGCCGCCGCGCCCATCGGCAGGCCGAGATCGGCATAGAAGCCGGCGAAGTAACTGGGATCGACTTCCACCACCAGCGATCCGACCGGTTCGCCGTTGGCGCCGTGCAGCACGCGGCGGATCGGGATCAGCATGCGGCCAGCGACCAGGCGCGGCATGCCGATCAGCACGTTGCCGTTGGGATCGCGGTCGGTGTCGAAATTGCGCGCCGCCGCTGCCGCAGGGGCGCCGTTCGAGGTCGCGATCAGTGCGTCATCGGGACCCGCGACATCGATGGTCAGGAACAGGCCCGCGTCGTACAGCTGATGCCGGCGCAACAGGCGCTCCAGCTCCGCCGGCGTACGGCGCTCGCCCAGATAGATCTCCACGCTGGAGGACAGGTCATCGATGCGGCCCAGGGTCGACAGCGCCCAGGCTTCCATGAGTTTCGCCAGCGTGGCGGTGTTCTCGAACGCCGCCTGTCGGGTCAGGGTGAGTTGCTGCGCGCTTGAATAGGCGAACAGGCCCCAGATCGCGACGAGCAACGCGACGACGCCCATCCAGATACGCCGCCGCAGCCGCGTAAATCCGTTCGCTGCCACAGCGGTATCGGACTCCTCGGCCCAGGACCCGGGCTTATGCACGGACAATTGATCCAAGGCGACCTCCGCGAGGCCGCTAGCATGACGCCGAAAGGGTTAACGAGAGGCTAATGCCCGCCGGCCAATGCCTCTATTTCGGTCAGGGCCGCAGGCCCCACGATGCCGGTCCGACGGGCCGCAGGGGCGCCGTCAGGTTGACGAACTCGGCCAGCAGCGGCCTTGTATCGCGTGGATCGATGATGTCCTCGACGTCATAGGTTTCTGCCGTGCGCAGCGGCGATTGCAGCGCTTCCAGCCGGGCTTCGATCTCGACCAGCTTGGCCTTCGGATCGGCCGCCGCCTCGATCTCGGACTTGTAGGCGGCTTCGACGCCACCCTCCAGCGGCAGCGAGCCCCAGCGCGCCGATGGCCAGGCATAGCGGAAATTCAGACGCCCCTGCGGCTGGTGCGCACCGCCCGCCAGGCCGAAGCAGTTGCGAATGATGACCGAGCACCACGGCCCCTGGTACTGGCAGATCGCGAACACCGCGCGGGTCGCATGGCGCACCGTGCCGGCCATTTCCGCATCCAGGCCGATCTTGAAGCCCGGACAATCGTAAAGGTTGACCATCGGCAGGTGGAACGTGCCGGCCAGGTCGACGAAGCGGATGATCTTCTGCGCCGCCGCCGCCGTCCACGAACCGCCGTAATGCATCGGATCGCCGGCCATCAGCGCGACCGGCCAGCCATCCACGCGGGCAAAGCCGGTGATGATCGAGCGGCCGAACTGCTTGCCCATCTCGAAGAACGAGCCCTTGTCGACCACGGACTCGATGATCTTGCGCATCGCGTACACCTTGCGCCGCTCGCGCGGCACGATGCTCAGCAGGCTTTCGTCGCGGCGCTCCGTGTCGTCGGCAGGCGCGATACGTGTCGGCAGGTCATAGACCGAACTCGGCAGGTACGACAGAAAACGCCGCGCCCGCTCGAACGCCTCGTCCTCGGTGTCGACCGCGTCATCGATGGCGCCAGCGTTGACGTGGATCTTGGCGCCGCCCAACTCTTCCTTGGTCAGCTTGCCGCCGCCCGCGCGCGCGACCAGCGGGGGGCCGGCGATGAACATCGACGACTGATCGCGCACCATGACCGAATAGTGCGACGCCACCATGCGTGCCGCGCCCAGGCCCGCAATCGGGCCCAGGCCAAGGGCCACGACCGGCACCGTCGCCATGGCATCGGCCATCAGGTACGAGTAGCTGCCGCTCTGGTTGCCACCGGGCATGTAGGTGCGCCCGATCTCCTCGAACGTGCGCACCGACCCGCCGCCGCCGGAACCTTCCACCACGCGGATCAGTGGCAGGCGATACTCCTTCGCGAACATTTCCGTGTGGCGCAGCTTGTCGATATTGCCGGCCTCGGCCGAACCGCCGCGCATGGTGAAATCGTCGCCCGCCAGCACCACCGGCCGGCCATCGATCTTGCCGCGGCCATAGATCACGTTGGTGGCCGCGAACGAGGCGGTCGATCCATCGGGATTATAGGTTGCACTGCCGGCCAGGCCGCCGACCTCGTGGAACGTGTCCTTGTCCAGCAGGCGGTCCACCCGCTCGCGGATGGTCAGGCGGCCGGCGTCGTGCTGCCGCTTGACGTTCTTCTCGCCGCCCATGGCGAGCGCGGCTTTCTTGCGGCGCTTGATCTCGGTGACTTCGGGTTCCCAGCTCACGCTCTTCCTCCCAAGCGGATCAATCGGCCTCGATAATCGCCACCACCTCGTCCTCGCCGACCGCGGTGCCTTCGGGGGCCAGGATTTCCAGCACCGTGCCCGCCTTTGGCGCGTTCACCGGCACTTCCATCTTCATTGATTCCAGGATCATGACCGGCTCGTCGGCATCGACGCGCCCACCCACCGCTACGACGATCTTCCACACATTGCCGGCCGCCTCGGTGGCCACTTTCACTTTTGCCATGTACCGGCTCCGGTTGTGGGAAAGGATAGAGTTAGCCGATTGCGCCCAGGTCGCGCAGGCTGCGAATCTCCGCCGGCGTCATGCCCAGCACGCCGGACAGGACCTCGTCGGTATGTTCGCCCAAAGCCGGCGGCGCGGTGAAATTGCCGATCGGCGTGTCGGAATAGCGGATCGGGTTGTTGACGATCTTCACGTTGCCCGCACTCGGATGCGGCACGTCGACCACCATCTGGCGGTTCTGCACCTGCGGATCTGCGAACACGTCCTCGACATTGTTGACCGGCGAGGCCGGGACGCCGGCCTTGACCAGAACGTCATACAGGTCGCGCACCTTCCACTTCAGCATGTGCGCGTTGAGGATTTCCATCAGCGCCGCGCGGTTCACCATCCGCTTCGGGTTGGTGACGAACCGTTCGTCGGTCGCCATTTCCGGCATGCCGATCGCACTGCAGAATTTCACGTACAGTTCGTTATTGCCCGGCGCCACCATGATGTAACCGTCCGCGCACTGGAAGCCGCCGCCCGGCGCGCCACCATTGGCCTGGGTGCCGACCAGGCCCGGTGACTGTCCGGTGAGGACGTATGTCATGGCCGGATGCGCCATCAGCGTGACGCCGGCATCCAGCAGCGACATGTCGATGTACTGGCCGCGCCCGCTGTTCTTTTCGCGGTGGTACAGGGCGCCCTGGATCGCGATCACCGCGTAACAGGCGGCGAACAAGTCCACCACGCTGGGGCCAGCCTTCATCGGCCCGCCACCCGGCTGGTCGCCCGGAAATCCGGTCACGCTCATGATGCCCGACATCGCCTGGGCGATGGGGTCATAGCCGCGCCGCTGCTTGTACGGGCCGGTCTGGCCGAAGCCGGTGATCGAGCAATAGACCAGCTTCGGGTTCGCTTCCTTCAGGCCGTCATAATCCAGGCCGAAGCGCTTCAGGTCGCCGACCTTGTAGTTTTCGATCAGCACGTCGGCGGTGGAGGCCAGCTTGCGAATGACCTCGCGCCCCTCGGGCTTCGAGAAATCGACCACGACCGACTTCTTGTTGCGGTTGGCGGCCAGGAACATGGCCGACAGCTGGGTGTTCTTGCCCTCATTGTCCTTCAGGAACGGGGGGCCGAAGATGCGCGATTCATCGCCCGTGCCGGGCCGCTCCACCTTGATAACGTCGGCGCCGAGGTCCGCCAGCGTCTGGGCGGTCCAGGGGCCGGCCAGCACGCGGGTCAGGTCAAGGACACGGATTCCCGATAACGGCATCGACGTCATTGCAGGCGTTTCTCCCTCGCGGCGTCGCGGCCGCAACAAAATTTGGGCTGGCCCGGGGGCCGAAAACCAAGCGGATGAGACTTCGTAGGGCGCGGATTTTCAAGACCTATTTGCCCTCCCCTTGACCGCCGGGTGGCTTATGTCACCATCAAGCAAAGGCTTTCATGGGAGGAAGCGATAATGGTCAGTGCTATTTGCCGGTACGTGGGCGTCGTCCTTTTCATGCTGGCGGGCTCGACCGCCTGGGCGCAGTCCGCGCTGACCCCGGCGCCGGGTTGCAACGATGCCTCGGCGACCGATCCGAAAATCCTCGACCATGCGCCGGCGCGGTGCCAGCCCGGCTCGCCGCCGCCCACGCCGCTGTCGGCGCCGGTGACCATCACCCTGGTAACCGGCACGGTCACCATCGAAAGCTTCGCGCCCATCGCGCTCGGCCTCGCGCGCGGCGAGTTCGCGAAGGAGAACCTGAAGGTCGAGGTCCAGGTCATCCCGTCGAACGATTCACTGTCGCTGCTGGCCAACGGCAAGGTCGACGTACAGTGGAACGCGCCCGATGGCGGCTTCCTCAATGCGGTCAGCCAGGGCTTTGAACTGGCCTGGGTGGCGGGCAATTTCTCGCCCTCGCCGAACAGCCGCTCGGGCCTGTGGGCGCGCAAGGGCATGACCGTCGCCGACCTGCGCGGCAAGACCATTTCGTCGGTCACCGGCCCGGGCTCGGTCATCATGTACCCCATTGCCGCGGCGCTACAGCAGGGCGGGGTCAATCCCACCGACGTCATCGTGCAGCGGTTCGACGCGGCGTCGGGCATCGTCGCGTTCCGCAACAACGCGGTGCAGGGCATCTGGCTGCTCGACCCGGCCTGGACCCAGTTCGTCAACGATCCCGACTACACGTTCCTCAAGGGCCAGCCGCTGGGCGAACCCCTCGGCGGCCCCATTTTCGGGCCCAGCCTGCTGAAGCAGAACCGCGCCGCCGGCGCGGCCTTCATCCGCGCCTTCGTGCGCATCGTGAACACCTATTTCGCCGGCGACTACAAGGCGAACCCGGACTTCGTGAAGGAGATGGCCGGCTTCATCAAGGCGCCACCCGAGGCCGTGGCCAACACGCCGTCAAACGTGTGGGACTGGGAGATTCGCGCCGGCACGGTCGAGCGCATCCAGGCCGCCACCATGCAGGCCAAGGCGCTGTCGTACACCGCGCCGATGCCGGAGAGCCGCCTGGTCGACCGAGATTTCTACCAGCAGGCCGTCGGCCGCCGACGCTAGCGGCTTCCGCTCGCCACAAAGAAAAACGGCGGGGCTTTCGGGCCCCGCCGTTTCCGTTTGTCCGCCGCAGCCGGTCTAGAAGAAGTCCGTCTGGGTGATGTCGCCGAAGATCCGCGCCAGCTCAATCGCGGCGGCGCCACCGGTACCATTCTACTGATTGTCCTGATCCTGCTGCTGCTCGGCGCCCTGCCGACCTGGCCGCATAGCCGGTCCTGGGGCTACTTTCCCAGCGGCGGGCTGACCATCATCCTCATTGTTGTGATCATCCTGCTCGCAACCGGGCGGATCTAGCCGCATCGAGGCGTATAAGCCGGGGCCGGCCCTGCCGGTCCCGGCTTTTTCTTGTCCGATATAGGAATTTCATCTTTAATCTTCGCGATTGTATACTTGACATACCGAACGGCTTGACCTAGGATTGCTTCCATAAACGGAGCAAACCCATGTCCGCCGATCTGACGAACCCGATTTTCACCGATGAAACGAAGGCCCGCGAGTACCTAGAGCAGGTGCGCTGGCCGACTGGCCCGTACTGCCCGTACTGCCCGTACTGCCCGTACTGCCCGAAATGCGGCTCTACGGAGGGCCAAACGCGCATGGAAGGCAAGACGACGCGCCCGGGACTGCACAAGTGCAATGCCTGTCAGGCGCACTACAGCGTGACCATGGGCACCGTCTACGAGCGCAGCCACATTCCGCTGCACAAATGGCTGCTGGCCACGCACCTGCTGACTTCGGGCAAGAAGGGCGTCTCGGCGCACCAAATCCATCGCATGCTCGGGATTACGTACAAGTCGGCGTGGTTCATGTGCCATCGCATCCGCGAGGGGATGAAGGGTGCGAATCCGGGAACCATGGGTGGTCCCGGTCAGGTGGTCGAGGCAGATGAGACCTATATCGGCCCATCCGGGCTGACGACGGACGCCGAAGGAAAGCCGCAGCGCAAGCGCGGCTATGGCGACAAGCGCAAGATTGTCTCGCTAGTGGAGCGTGGCGGTCGCGTCCGTTCCGTCAAAGTCGATAACGTGACTGCGAAGCAGGTGGGCGAAATCCTGCTGGCGAACGTGGATCGCAAGTCGGCGCTGATGACCGATGAGGCGAATCATTACCGCACGCTGGGCAAGACGTTCGCCAGCCACGGCACGACGCAACATGCCAAGGGCGAGTACGCCAAGACCGGCGGCATTCATACCAACACGGTTGAGGGTTACTTTTCGATCTTCAAGCGCGGCATGAAAGGCGTCTATCAGCATTGTTCGGAACAACATTTGCAGCGTTATTTGAACGAATTTGACTTTCGCTATTCCAACCGCTCAAGGCTCGGCGTTGAAGATGTTGAGCGTCACTACCTCGCTGTGAAGGGCATCACTGGGAAGCGCCTGACCTATCGGCGGCCTATCCGGCTCGCCTAAAAATCCACGCCTGACCCGTAAACAGGTCCGCGCGATCATCAGGGGGTGGCTGGAGAGGCTGGCGTTGGCCACGCCCGCGCTGGAGTCAGGACCGCAATTGTTGCTCGATTTCGACGCGCCTGAGAAAAAGGGGCCGGAATGACTCCCGGCCCCTTCCTCGCTAACCTTGGAACTGTCGAGGAACCAAGGAGCAAAGCCATGAATCAAAAATCGGGCCGCGTATTCTTTGCCAACACGCCGCCATGGCTGGAGGCAGATTTCGGCTTTGTCATTTGGGGCGATGGCCGGCCGTGGCTTGCAGAAAGTCTGGAAGCGGTTTTCGACCCACGCGAGCCTCCGATTCCGCTTGAATCATCGCTGCTCGAAGAACTCGCACATGATGAAGATGAAACTCCCGTCTATCGATACCTGGGGGTGGTTCGCGTCCCTCGTTAAATACCGCCAGCGCCTCCAGCACCTCGGGAGTTTGTCTCATTCGCAGGAATGCCATGACAACGGCTCCGTTTGCTCTTAGATAGGTCCAAGAGCATCGGCCGTTACGAGGCGGTACGATCAAGGGCGCGGCTGGCACCGCGCCCTTCGCTTTTCTAAGATACGCCCAACCCGCGGTGACGGGAAGGGCGCCAATGGAAACCCCAAATTACGAACGTGACAGGGCTCTGGCAATCTTTGCCAAGGGCGAGAGACTGATTGCCCAATGCGAGGCCATCGCCGCCGATGAATCCGCATCATGGCTGGAGCGGAAACACGCCGAAATGGACATCGGCTATATCCGGATGTTGCTCGGCCGGTTGAGCAAACTGATGGTCAGCTAACGAGCGGCCGGCGGGGGCATGGGCATGCATTCCCCCGCTTTGTCCACAAAACAAAATTCCATTTGGCCGGATGATTTGTTAATTCGCCACGCATTTCCGCCGGATTGGTGAACGGTCGTGTGCATCTCCCACGGCTGCGCAGAGATAAGCGCGTGTGCCACAAAACCAACCACGATGGCGGCTGCAATTAGCGCCGCAGATTTAAGGATTTGATTGCCGTCCGGCATGTCACTTACCGGGCCGACCCAAGGATGCCTTAGGTTTTGACGGCCGGTTCGCCCCCTTCTTCATCTCGGCATGATGCTTCGGCGGCGTCCGTAGCATCGTTTCCACGACCTTGCGGAAATCCGGATTCTCTGGTGCGGTAGGCTTCGCTGGCATTGGGGGATGATAGCGCGTCATGGCTGATGAGGAAACGCCCACCGGAAACAAACTTTTGGGGAGGGATGCCGACCTTACAGGATGGATATTGACCCTAAAGGACGCGCCCTACTACGCGCACCATGGTCGGTTCGTGCAGAGATACACAGGCGTTGAAAGCGCCCTGCATTTAATGTTTCGCCACGTCCTTGGTTCGGGGGACGAAACTGGTCGCGCGATTAGCGGCGGCATGCGGTTGGCGGATGTGATCAATACGACCAAACGGCTGATGAAGACTAGAAATCTTCCAGTTGCGCAGCAGGATGATTTCAAGGCGATCACAGATCATTTGGGAGAGATAACTAAGCTGCGGGATTTCCTGGTTCACAGAAGCAGCTACTTCGACGGACGAATCGTCACATCGACAAACGAGACCACATCGAAATCAGTCGACGACATTCAGGTTTTGAAACTGAATATCAAAGATATCGACGGTGCAGCCAACGACTGTGCGCGGGTGATGTTTAGGATTGCGGCACTGATATGGGGCCCAAACCACGGGCTTCCGCCGGAAGCTGTTCAAAACATGCTTGAGCCATGGTCCTATAAACATCGGCAGCCAGAGACTCCCAATCGAGTTTCCCGCTCCAATCCTCAAGAACCGCAGCACCCGCCTCCGCCATCTTCTTCGTAATCACTACGCCGGCCTGTCCTCCTAACCTATCCATCTATTCCTCCAGTATGTCAAGTATACAATCGCGTTAATCTTCCGCCTGACACCTTATATAAGGTATACGCGCGGCAACGGGTGCCGTGACACCGGTGACCGCTGCGGGTTTTAGGTTATGTATCTGATAAATATATGCTTTCTGCTGGATAGGCCCCTCAGGACGAGCCAGAACAAGCCTAAATAAGCTGAAATAAGCCTGAATAAGCCCGGACAAGCCGAAACAGAGCGGAATAAGCCTAAATAAGCCGTCCGCTTGCGCTACAAGTCCGCCATGGCCCGTCCGCCCTCCCGCACCCCCAAGCCTGCCAGGTCGCCGCCCGCCCGCCGCGACAGCCCCAACCGTTCGCCTCGGCGTCCGCCCGCCAAGCCGGACATCTGGGGCAAGCTCGAGGTCGCGCGGCTGAACACCGGGCAGAAGCTGGGCGCCGCCCTGTCCCTGCTCGACGCCATCGACGCCTCGGGCCACGGGGCCGACCGCGCTGCCGCCGACTGGTTCCGCGGCAACCGCCGGTTCGATGGCCCGCCGCGCGGCGAGATCATGGACCAGGTCGATGCCGTGCTGCGCCACCGCGCCGCGCTCGACTGGTGGACGGCGCGGGAAGGGAAGGGTGTCGCCATCGGCAATCGCACCCGCCTGCTGGCCGCCCACGTCCTGGCCCATAAGCGCGAGGCCGGCAGCCTCATCCGCGCCTGCGATGGCGAGGGCCTGGCGCCTGCGGCGGTGGACGATGCCGAGCGCCTGTTCCTCGACGCGCTCAAGGGCCACACCGTGTTCCACCCCGCCATGCCGCTCGACGTGCGCGCCGGCTTTCCCGCCTGGCTGGAGCCGCACCTGCGCCGCCACTGGGGCGACACGCTCGAGGACGAGATGGCGGCCATGCTGCGCCTCGCGCCGACCGACCTGCGCGCCAATGCGCTGAAGCTCAAACGCGACGACGCGCTCGGCGTGCTGGCCAAGCAGGGCCTCGCCACCAAGCCGACGCCGCTGTCGCCACTCGGCCTGCGCCTCGGGCCGAAGACCGATATCGGCAAGATCGCCGCCCTCGCCGAAGGACTGGTCGAGGTGCAGGACGAGGGCTCGCAGATCGCGGCCCTTCTCGTCGATGCGAAACCCGGCCACTGGGTGGTCGACTTCTGCGCCGGCGCCGGCGGCAAGACCATGGTGATGGCGGGCACCATGGCCAATCGCGGCCACATCGTCGCGCTTGATGTGAACGAGTTTCGTCTGACCCGCGCGCGCCAGCGCCTACGCCGCGCCGGGGCCGAGAACGTCGAATGCCGGTCGATGGATGCGAAGTGGGTGAAGCGCCAGGCCGGCCGCGCCGACCGCGTGCTGGTCGATGCGCCCTGCACCGGCACCGGCACGTGGCGGCGCAAGCCCGATGCGCGCTGGCGCCTGCAGCCCGCCGATGTCGCGGAACTGGTGCCGCGCCAGGCCGAGATTCTGGATCGCGCCGCGAAGCTGGTAAAGGCTGGCGGACGCTTGATCTATGTCACCTGCTCATTGCTCGCCGCCGAGAACCAGGACCAGGTCGCCACCTTCCTCGCGCGCCATGCGGACTTCACCGCGCTCGACATCGCGACGCTGTGGCCCGACACGGTCGGCGGCGCCAGTCCGATGCCCGGCCCTTATCTGCAGCTGACCCCGGCGCGCCACGGCACGGACGGCTTTTTCGTCGCGGTGCTGGCGAAGAAGGTCTAGGCGATCTCGGGCGTTCGCGCCGGCAGCCAGTGCGCCAGGAAACGGTCCAGCCAGCGGGCCAGGCCGGGGTCGTGCCGCTTCCAGCCTTCTTCCATGGTCTCGCGCGGCTGCGCGCCCGGCAGGACCAGGCGGTGCGCACCGCGCGTCGCCCACAGGCGCATCTGCTCCAGCGTCACCTCCGGATGGAACTGGATGCCATAGGCGTTGGCGCCCAGCTTGAATGCCTGGGTCGGAAACTTCTCGCCCACGGCCAACAGCGTCGCGCTCTTCGGCAGGTCGATTCCCTCGCCATGCCAGTGGAAAACATCCATGGGCGCGTCGAACAGATGCTGCCCCGCCGTCGTGGGCTTGATCGGGTAGTAGCCGATCTCGTGCCAGCCCTCGTGATGCGGCCTGACCGTGCCGCCGCCGGTGCGCGCCAGCAGCTGCGCGCCGAGGCAGATGCCCAGAAACGGTTTGCCCGAGTCGACGACCTTGGGCAACCAGTCCAGTTCGGCGCGGATGAAAGGCAGGTGTTCGTCATTGGCGCTCATCGGCCCGCCGAACACGACGACGCCGTCATGTTCGTCCAGCGTCGCCGGCAGGTCGTGGCCCATGCACGGTCGCCGCAGGTCGATCTCATGCCCCATGGCGGCCAGCTTTTCGCCGACGCGGCCCGTGGCCGAATGTTCCTGATGGACGACGAGGAGAAGCTTGCCCACGCCCTGACTATAAGTGGCCGGGCGGCAATTTCGCAATGCCCCGCATCTTGACCGCTGCCGTCAATGGGGCCACCGTTCGACAAAGCCGGGAGAAACGCCAATGGCCGACAGCCGTATCGCCGGACTGTATTCGCGTGTCGCGCGCAGCGGCCCGCCTTTGTTCTTCCCCGATCCCGAACATCCGACCCATTTCAACTTCGACCAGGGCCTCGCCGCGCCCGAGACCTTTCCGAAGGACGATATCCTGCGCCTGTCGCAGGAGATCCTTGAGCGCGACGGCGCCGAGGCGCTGGAATATTTTGACGCGAAGACCGGCTACGAGGAGATGACCTTCGGCTATCGCGGACTGCGCGAACAGGTCGCCCGCCGCATCCTGCAGCGCCAGGGCCGCGACCTCGGCCCGCGCGGCGTCATCCTCACCTCGGGCTCGGTGCAGGCGATTGCGCTGGCCGCCAACGCCTTCGTCGACCCGGGCGACGTGGTGATCGCCGAGGGCGCGTCCTTTCCCTATGCGCTGCGCTTCATGGAAACCGCCGGCGCCGAACTGCGCGCCGTGCCGCTCGACGATGACGGCATGGATGTCGATGCGCTCGAGCGCCTGTTAGCCACACTCGGGGCCGAGGGCAAGAAGGTAAAGCTGGTCTACACCATCCCCACCTTCCAGATGCCGACCAACACCGAGATGCCGCTGCGCCGGCGCGAGAAGCTGCTGGCCCTCGCTGCCGCCCATGGCTTCGTCGTGCTCGAAGACAACGTCTATGGCGAGTTGCGCTTCGATGGCGAACCGCTGCCGACATTGCTCAGCCTCGATACGTCGGGTCTCGTGATCCAGACCGGGTCGTTCAGCAAGGCCGTCGTGCCCGGCATTCGGCTGGGGTGGATGGCCGGTCCGCCCGATGCCATCGCGGCGCTCGCCGCCGTGCGCCAGGACCTCGGCACCAGCCAGTGGACCGCGCGCGTGATGACCGAGTTTCTCGCCCGCGACATGCTGGACCCGCATCTCGAAAAAGCGGTCGCCGTCTATAAGTCCAAGTGCCGGGCGGCCGTCGACGCGGTGCGCCAGCATTGCGGCAATTATGTTCGTTTCCGCGCGCCGCGTGGTTCGTTCTACCTGTGGCTTGAGATCGACGACCAGGTGGACTGGGCGCGCGCCGCCGACATGGCCGCGCGCGAGGGCATTTTCTTCCGGCCCGGTCAGCGCTTCATGGACTCCACCGACGGGCGCCAGTTCCTGCGCTTCGCCTACAGCCATGTCAGCGAACAGGTCATCACCGATGGTATCGCGAAGCTGGGTGCCATCCTGCGCGAGTGCGCCCGCGGCTGAGGCGCTTCGGCCACCTCAAACGGTTGACACATCGACGGCGCTTGCTAAGGTCCCTGCAGGCTCGGGGTGCCCATGATCTTCATGGGCTGAGATCACACCCGACAACTTGATCTGGGTAATGCCAGCGAAAGGAACGCCGTGCTCGATGCCATTTGGGATTCCGTCCGCCGTGTGCGCGAACGTGCGCCGCTTGTTCACAACATCACCAATTACGTGGTGATGAACAACACCGCCAATGCCCTGCTGGCCATCGGCGCTTCGCCCGCCATGGTGCATGCGGCGGAAGAGGTCGAGGACTTTGTCGGCATTTCATCGGCGCTGGTCGTGAACATCGGCACGCTGTCGCCGCCCTGGGTGGCTGCGATGCACCTCGCCGTGCGCAAGGCGAACGCTGCCGGTATCCCCTGGGTACTGGACCCGGTCGGCGTCGGTGCCACGGGCTACCGCACCGAGGTTGCCGGGGAGCTCGGCGCGCTCCGGCCTACGGTTGTACGTGCCAATGCGTCCGAGGTCATGGCGCTGGCGGGCGCGGCGACCGGCCCGACCAGGGGTGTCGATTCCACCGCATCAACCAACGACGGGCTCGAACCGGCGCACCGTCTGGCGCGCGCTACCGGCGGTGTCGTGGCGATGACCGGCGTCACCGATTATGTGACTGATGGCACGCACACCCACGCCATCAACAATGGCCACGCCATGATGGCGCGGGTGACCGGTCTCGGCTGTTCCGTCAGTGCGCTGGTTGGCGCTTTTCTCGCGGTGGAGAAGGATGCGCTGCTGGCGGCCGTCAGTGCGCTCACGGTGTTCGGCGTGGCGGGTGAGATCGCGGCAGCAAGGGCCGCTGGTCCGGGCAGCCTGCAAATGCAGCTGCTTGATGTCCTCCATAATCTCGACCGCGCCGACCTCGACAAGCATGCGCGGGTCAACTGAGCCACGCCATGCGCCGCGCCTTTGACCCCGGGCTCTGCCTCGTCATCGGACCCGATGTCACCTTGGGACGTGATCCGGTTGCCGTGACGCTGGCGGCGTTGCGCGGCGGCGTCACCATGGTGCAGGTGCGCTGGAAGGATGCCGTGACCCGAGACCTCATGGGATTGACCCACCGCCTGCTGGCGCTGACGTTGCGCCATGGCGTGCCGCTGATCGTCAATGACCGTGTCGACGTGGCGCACGCCGCCGGCGCCGATGGCGTGCATGTGGGGCAGGGCGACCTGGACCCCCGCATCGCGCGGGCGATGCTGGGCCCGAGCGCGATCATCGGCCTGTCGGTCGAGAAACCGGATCAGGTAAGCACCTGCGATCCGGCGGTTGTCGATTATGCCGGCCTCGGCCCCGTGTTCGGCACGGCGACCAAGCCCGACCATGCGCCGCCGCTCGGCATTGACGGCTTTCGCACTGTGCGCGCGCAATTGGGTCTGCCGGTGATGGCGATCGGCGGTGTGGACGCCGGGAATGCCGCGGCCCTGCGCGCCGCCGGCGCGGAAGGCCTGGCTGTCGTTTCGGCGATCTGCGGCGCAGCATCTCCCGAGATGGCAGCGCGCAGCTTGCGCCAAAGCTTCGCTCGATGATCCCGAACGTTCTTTCGATTGCCGGCTCCGACCCCTCTGGCGGGGCGGGCATCCAGGCCGATCTCAAGACCTTCGCCGCGCACCGGACTTATGGCTGCGCTGTCGTCACGGCGCTGACCGTGCAGAATACACACGGCGTCCTCCGCAGCAGCTTGGTGGAACCGGTCCTCGTCGCCGAACAGATCGATGCGATCTTTGCCGACATCCGCATCGATGCCGTGAAGATCGGCATGACCGGCAACGCCGCCGCGATTCAGGTCATTGCAGACGGCCTGCGCCGCCATAAGGCGCGCAATATCGTCGTTGATCCGGTTATGGTCTCGACCTCGGGCCACGTGCTGCTATCGCTGGACGCGCTCGACAGTCTGAAGCGCGACCTCCTGCCGCTCGCCACCGTCATCACGCCCAATATCGCTGAGGCCGCGCTTCTGCTCGGCAACGACAAGGCCACTGACCTCGCGGCCCTGCGGACGGCCGCTGCAGCTCTGTCCGCTTTCGGGCCGCGCTACGTCTATCTGAAGGGAGGCCATCTCAGCGGCGACACCAGTCCCGATGTTGTCCACAGCCGCGATGGCCTTCTTGTGCTGCCTGGCCGCCGTATCGCGGCACGCAACACGCATGGCACCGGTTGCACCCTGTCGTCATCCATCGCCGCGCGGCTGGCGCATGGCGATGAACCAGCCGCCGCCTTCGCCGCCGCCAAGGCCTATGTGGCGCGCGCCATCGAAACAGCAGACGAACTGTATATCGGCACCGGCCGCGGCCCGCTCAACCACTTCCACACCATGTGGTGAGCGCGATTCAGGTCTCCACCGCCGGCACATAGATTTCGCTCCCCGTTGCGCGGAAGCGCTCCGACATCTCATTCATCCCGGCCGCCTGTTCGCGGATGTCCTGGGTGATCTTCATCGAACAGAATTTCGGCCCGCACATCGAACAGAAATGTGCCGTTTTCGCGCCCTCCGCCGGCAGGGTCTGGTCGTGGAAGCGCTCCGCCGTTTCCGGGTCCAGCGACAGGTTGAACTGGTCGCGCCAGCGGAACTCGAACCGCGCGCGCGACAGCGCATCGTCGCGCAAGCGCGCCGCCGGGTGGCCCTTGGCCAGGTCGGCGGCGTGTGCCGCGATCTTGTAGGTGATGACGCCGGTCTTCACGTCGTCGCGGTCGGGCAGGCCGAGATGCTCCTTCGGCGTCACGTAGCAGAGCATCGCGGTGCCGAACCAGCCGATCATCGCAGCACCGATGCCGCTGGTGATGTGGTCGTAGCCCGGCGCGATATCGGTGACGAGTGGCCCCAGCGTGTAGAACGGCGCCTCGCCGCACACCGCCAGCTGCTTGTCCATGTTCTCCTTGATCTTGTGCATCGGCACGTGGCCGGGGCCTTCGATCATCACCTGCACGTCCTGGTCCCACGCGACATGGGTCAGTTCGCCCAGCGTCTCCAGTTCGGCGAACTGCGCTGCATCATTGGCGTCGGCGTTCGAGCCGGGGCGCAGGCCGTCGCCCAGCGAGAAGCTGACGTCATAGGCCCGCATGATCTCGCAGATCTCGCTGAACCGCGTGTAGAGGAAATTCTCCTGGTGATGCGCGAGGCACCACTTCGCGATGATCGATCCGCCGCGCGACACGATGCCGGTGACGCGCCGCGCGGTCAGTGGGATGTAGGGCAGGCGCACGCCCGCATGGATGGTGAAATAGTCCACGCCCTGTTCCGCCTGTTCGATCAGCGTGTCGCGGAAAGTCTCCCAGGTCAGGTCCTCGGCCACGCCGCCGACCTTTTCCAGCGCCTGGTAGATCGGCACCGTGCCGATGGGGATCGGCGCGTTGCGGATGATCCATTCCCGCGTCTCGTGAATGTTCTTGCCCGTCGACAGGTCCATGACCGTGTCGGCGCCCCAGCGGATCGACCACACCATCTTCTCGACTTCTTCGGCGACCGAGGAGGTGACGACCGAATTGCCGATATTGGCGTTGATCTTCACCAGGAAGTTCCGCCCGATGATCATCGGCTCGGACTCCGGATGGTTGATGTTGTTCGGGATGATCGCGCGGCCGCGTGCAATTTCGTCGCGCACGAATTCAGGCGTCACCAAATCGGGGATCGCGGCGCCGAACGAATTGCCGTCGCGCGGCATGTCGAGGACTGCCTTCTGGCGACCGAGATTCTCGCGGATCGCGACATACTCCATCTCCGGCGTGATGATCCCGGCCCGCGCGTATGCCATCTGCGTGACGGCCTGGCCGGCGCGGGCGCGCCGCACATCGCGGCGAACGCCCGACCAGGTGCTGTCGGTGCGGCTGATTTCCGTGTCATTGCGCGCCCCGATCCACGGGGACCGCAGCGCCGGCAGCCCTTGGTCGACGTCGATGGCGACGACCGCGTCGGTGTACGGCCCCGAACTGTCATAGACGCGCAACGGGGGCTCGTGGCTCGACGGCTCCAGTGCGATCTCGCGCATGGCGACCCGCAGGTCCCGATGGAGGGCGCCGGGCACATGAATCTTGCGCGATGCGGGCAGGGGGCCTTGCGACACGCTGAACGGGGGGCGGGTTTGGCCGGAATCCATGATGCTGTTCCTTCGTCGCAATCGACCGGGGCCAATGCGGGCGTCAGAAAAAGAATCAGGGCGGGCCTGAGCTTCCCCTTCCTTCGCCGGCATTATCCGGATCAGGTTCGAAGGGTTCGCCGCGTTGCGCGCCGGACAAATCCGGCCGCTGCGGCATCTCAGCCCCCTACCGGGGCTCCCCTGGGATCGGGTGAAGCATGGAAGTCGCGCGGCCCTGAGTCAAGGAGCGCGGGTGCGGCCTGGCCGCTTAAGATGATTGCGCCTGGAAGGAGGGTTTCATCGTCGTGTGTTCCGTCACGTCGACCGCGACGCTCATGCCGTGGAAGGCGTCGGTCATGCCCAGGAAGCTGCCGGCCACTGGCACGACCTGCGAAATGTCGCGGGCGACCGCGACCGGAATCAGGTTGAAGCCGCCGACGCTGCGGTTGGTGGGATCGAAGGTGATCCAACCCGCGCCGGGAACAAAGATTTCTGCCCAGGCGTGGGTCGAGCCCGAACCGGCATAACCAATCGCCGCGCCATCCGGATTGAACAGGTAGCCCGAGACGATGCGTGCGCCGAAACCCAGGTGGCGCGCCGCATCGGCGAACAACACGGCGAAGTCGCGACACGAGCCCCAGCCCCGGTCGAGGGTGTCGAGCGGCGTCTGCGTGCCTTCATCCTCGCGGCTCTGGTACGACAAGGATGTGTAGATGCCGGCGCTCAGGTCCTGCAGCAGCGACAGCGTGTCGGTCGGGTTGCCGCGCACGAATGCCCGCGCCCATTGCCGCAGCCGGCCGCCGGGATCGTCGTATTGCGGCTGGGCCAGGGCGCCCAGGTCGGCCCATTCGCCGGTCGAATACTGGAACGGATATGACAGTGCCGAGGCCGCGATGTCGAATATCGGCCAGGGCGAGGCGTGCAGTTCCAGTTCCACATTGCTGTCGATGCTCAGCGTGTCGGTCATGGTGCGGAAGGTCGCCGTCGCCACATCGTTGCCGAACACGTCCTGCGCCCAGGTGATGGCCGCACGTGGCGTTGTGACCACTTCACTCGAGATCAGGTGCAGGTCGCGACTCTCCCGCGGTCGCAGCAGCAGCCGGTGCGGACCCAGCGCCACCGGCTGGTGGTAGCGATAGGTCGTGTTGTGGCGGATGCGGAGAATGACGATGACACTGCTCCTTGCGGGCCGGCATTTTGTGTTTAAGGGTCGTAACCTTTAAGGGTCGTACTGGCGACGCCGGGACACGCATCCGGTTCCCGTTCGCCTGTGCATTAAATAACCCGCCCTTGTATTCGGCCCGATTGGGCCTATATAGGGTGGGTCGATAGACGGCCGGACGACTTTCCGCCTCGCGCTGAGCTTCAGCGCCGCGCTGACGATCATCTTACCTGAAAAACGCAATTTCGACGGCCTGCGCGTGCGGGCCTGCATTTCCTCTATTCTTGAAAGGGTTTCCATGACCACGGGAACCGTTAAATGGTTTAACGCCCAAAAGGGCTTCGGCTTCATCTCGCCCGATGGCGGCGGCAACGATGCCTTCGTCCACATCAGTGCGGTTGAACGCTCCGGCATCGGCGATCTTCGCGAAGGCCAGAAGGTCGATTTCGACCTGGTCTCCGACCAGAAGAGCGGCAAGATGTCCGCCGACAATCTCAAGCTCGTGGCCTGATGCGCCGCTGGCGGCCTTGGTTATCTAGGCGCCGCCGGCAGCCGGCTTCGATTTTCCGGACCAGTCACGGATGTACTGGCGGCCCTGAATGATCGACACGACAGCATCACGTCCGAAAGGCGCCTAGCGCCTGGCTGGCCCCGCTCCTCTTCCGAGGGTGCGGGGCTTTTCGTTTAACCGCCAATCACGGCGGCATACTGGAGGGCAGCAGCATGGCCAAGGGACAGAAGCGCAGCACCCGCGAACTGAAGAAGCCGAAGCAGAACAAGGCGCCGGCCCCGGTGCCGATGGCCCCCGGCAAGGCCAATTTCGCCTCCATGGGCGGCGCGAAGAAAAAGGGCTGAGGACGTCCGGCGTGAACGTCCGCAGTACCGAAACGACGGTCACGTTCGCGCACCCGTTCCGGCTGGACTCGCTTGACCGCCAGCAGCCGGCTGGCACCTATCTCGTCATTACCGACGAGGAAGAGATCGCCAACCTCTCGTTCACTGCCTATCAGCGGGTGGCCACCCTGTTGCAGGTGCCGGCTCTCTCGGCGCCGAACGGCACCCGCCAGGTCTTCACCATCGATCCGGCCGAACTTGCCGTGGCGCTGGCGGCCGACGAGCGCGGGATAAGCTGACGCCCAAGGAACCGGATTGCCCTGCCGGACGTCATATAGGGTGAAATGTCGATAGACGGCCGGACGCCTTGCGAACGCTGACAGGCTCCTCCCCAGAAAATGCAATTTCGACGGCCCTGCTCGGGGCATGTAATGCGGCGCTCATGAAAGGGTTTCAGATGACCCAAGAACTCACCAAGACATCGGATATTCTGCCGCATCGCGGCTTCACGGCCATCCTGCCGGTCCTCGCACCCGCCTTCGTCCACGTCAGCGCCGCGCGGCGCTCGGGTCTCGGCCATCAACGCCAGCGAGCCGGTTTCACCTCTGACCATGACAATGGCCGCCTGTCGGCCGCCAACTTCCGCGCCCTGGCCCTGGCCTGAGGCTGACACGAAACTTGGGCGACCTCTGTTGAGGCGACGAAGGGGGCGGGCCGTGATAGCCTCACTCCTAGTCTCTCGCGGGAGACCCCTCTAAAAGCAGTAACCACTGCCCAGAAGCCCTCGGAAGCAGGCTGGAGCGGCGCCATCGCGGTCGAAGGTGCACCCTTCGCCGACTGATCCCTTGGCGCGCGATCCGGGTGCGTTTCGCGTGGTCGGCATCGGCGCATCCGCGGGCGGGCTGGAAGCCTGCAGCAATCTGCTGGATGCCCTGCCTGCCGGCGACGGTCTTGCCTTTATTCTCGTCCAGCACCTGGAGCCGACCCACGAAAGCATGATGGTCGACCTGCTGGCCACCCACACGTGGATGACGGTGCGGCAGGCGGCGAATGGCATGCCGATCGAGCCGAACCATCTCTACATCATTCCGCCGGGCACCTACCTTTCGGTTGCCCATGGCGCGCTGCAAGTCACGCCGCCCCAGGCTCGCCACGGCGCGCGCCTGCCGTTCGATTTCCTGTTGCACTCGCTCGGCGCCGAGTTTGGCCCTCGGGCCATTTGTGTCGTGCTGTCCGGCACAGGCGCGGATGGCACGCTCGGTCTTGCGACGGTGAAGGAAAACGGCGGCACTGTCATCGCCCAGGACCCCGAGGAGGCTGCCTATGACGGCATGCCGCGCAGCGCTATCGCCACCGGCGCGGTCGATATGGTCCTTACGGTCGCGAATATTGCCAAGGCGCTTGTCGGGGATGGTCAGCGCAAGGCCCCGTTGGGCGCTTCATCCGAGCTGGTGCCGCACGACTACATGCCCGAGATCATCGAATTGTTGCGGGTTTCGACGACGCACGACTTCAGCCTGTACAAGCCTGGCACCCTTCGTCGCCGGACCGAACGCCGCATGGCCATGGCGTCGATCGGGAGCGCCGACACGGCGCGCTACCTCGCGATGTTGCGCTCTGACCGGCGCGAGCTCGATCTTCTGGCCAACGACCTGCTGATCAACGTCACCAATTTCTTCCGCGATCCAAAGTCTTTCGAGGTGCTGGTCGAGACGGTGCTGCCCGATCTCCTCCGCAACCAGACGCCGGATCATCCGCTGCGTATCTGGATTCCCGGCTGCAGCACGGGCGAGGAGGCCTATTCGCTCGCGATGATCTTCCGCGAGCAGATCACTGCGGGTCACGGCGGCACCAAACTGCAGATTTTCGCGTCCGACGTCGATCCCGACGCCGTCGCCACCGCGCGTGAGGCGCTGTATCCGGCGTCGATTGCGGCGGATGTTTCGCCGGCACGGCTGGCGCGCTTCTTCGTGAAGGAGCGACAGGGTTCCCTCGGCCCCACCGACGGTTATCTGAAGGTTGTGCTAGGCCTGCCCAGCAACGACCTGCTGACCATGGTGCGCGAGGGCGTGCAGATCAAGCTTCGCTCCGCGCTACTCAAGGCATCGCAGGAACGTACCCGCATCACGGTCGATGGCGGCAAGGTTCACCGCGGCGGCGACGCGCAGTCGTTCAGCATTGCAGTGCAGCCGGTGCGGAACGATGGCGAGGAGCTGTTCCTCGTCTGCTTCATTGACCGGCCAAATGCCGCGCGTACGCACGAACGCCCCACACCATCCGGCGATGTGACCCGGGTGGTCGAACTGGAACAGGAACTGGACGTGGCGCGGGCCGACCTCCAGGACGCGCTCCACAACCTGCAGCTCTCGAACGAGGAGCAGAATGCGGTCAACGAAGAGGCCTTGTCGGTCAACGAGGAGTTCCAGTCGACCAACGAGGAGCTGAGCAAATAGCCGATCCTGTCCTGCAGCACGTTGTTGGCGGGCAGCCGGATCGTGTACTTGTAACCTTCCGCTTCCAGAAACTCGTAGACCTCAGAGCCGTTCCGGAAAGTTTAGATTCCCGTTGAGTGAGTTGGCTTTGCGAGGCGCCTGAGCATGATGCGGATCATGGCGAGGCGGACGAAGGCGGCCACCTTGCGGGCATGGCGTTCGAAGTCGCGGGCAAGCCTGCGGTTGCG
>CANJGB010000027.1 GCA_947473805.1 Alphaproteobacteria bacterium | reverse complement strand
GCCGCTGTTCGCCGGCAACGGCTATGCCGACCTGTCGGAGATGTGCCTCTACTTCATCGGCGGCGTGATCAAGCATGCCAAGGCGCTGAATGCCTTCACCAACCCCAGCACCAACAGCTACAAGCGCCTGATCCCGGGCTTCGAGGCCCCCGTGCTGCTCGCCTACTCGGCGCGCAACCGGTCGGCGTCGTGCCGCATTCCGTTCGGCAACGGTCCGAAGGCCAAGCGCGTCGAGGTCCGCTTCCCCGATCCGGGCGCGAACCCCTACCTCGCCTTCTCGGCCATGCTCATGGCCGGCCTCGATGGCATCCAGAACAAGATCCATCCGGGCGACCCGATGGACAAGAACCTGTACGACCTGCCGCCCGAGGAACTGAAGAAGGTTCCGCAGGTGTGCGGCTCGCTCCGCGAGGCGCTCGAGGCACTCGACAAGGATCGCGCGTTCCTGATGAAGGGCGACGTGTTCCCGAGCGACTTCATCGACGCCTGGATCGAACTCAAGATGGAAGAGGTGTACGCCCTCGAGCACACCCCGCACCCGATCGAGTTCCAGATGTACTACAGCGTCTGATCCTCGGTTCCCTACGAACCGAAGCGGCCCGGGAGCAATCCCGGGCCGTTTTCTTTTGCGCGCCCTTTCCCGCTTGAGCGCCCCCCCGACTCCTATATAACTTCGCTAGAGCATTCGGCGGCGCGACCGTGGGAGGACGCGATGAAAATCGAAGACTACAAGCACCTCAAGTTCGAGCGCCGCGAGCATGGCGTCCTGGTCGTGCTGCTGGACAATCCGCCGGCCAACGCCACGACCCAGGGCATGCACAGCGAACTGCAGTTTGTGTTCGAGACCATCAACCGCGATCCGGAGACCAAGGTCGTCGTCCTGACCGGCGCCGGCACGCGCATGTTCTGCGCCGGCGGCGACGTGAAGGCGATGGAGGCCCATGTGGGCGATCCCATGGCCTCGGTGTTCGGCCTGCGCGAGGCGACGCGCATCATCTACGCCATGCTGCGGCTGGAGAAGCCGATCATCGCGCGCATCAACGGCCACGCCATCGGCCTGGGTTCGTCGCTGGCTTTGTTCTGCGACCTGACCTACGCCATCGAGACCGCGAAGATCGGCGATCCGCACGTCAATTTCGGCTACACCGCCAGCGACGGCGGTGCGTTGATGTGGCCGCAGCTGATCGGCTATGCCCGCGCGCGCGAGGCGCTGCTGATTGGCGATCCGCTGACCGGCAAGCGCGCCGCCGAGATCGGCCTGATCAACAAGTCGGTTGCGACACTGGAGGAACTCGACGCCGCCGCCTACGGCATGGCCGAGCGCCTGGCCACCGGCGCGACCATGGCCATCAGCCTGACCAAGGTGGCGATCAACATGGTGCTGCGCCGCCAGTTCGAATCCCTCACCGAGGGCCATATCGGCCTGGAGCTGATGTCGTCGATGACCGAGGACCACGAGGAGGCCGTGAAGGCGTTCTTCGAGAAGCGCAAGCCGGTGTTCAAGGGGCGGTGATGCCCTCACGCTTCGACGGCTCAGCATGAGGAATGCTTCAGTAGCCTCATCCTGAGCTTGTCGAAGGGTGAGGCGGACGCCTCAGTCCTTCCGCTCCGGCGGCAGCTTGCCGGGTTCCTCGACGCGGTAATCGCCTTCGATGATGGTCATGTCGGCGCGATGCGGCGGCGGGCCGCCCAGACGGCGCGCCAGCCAGATGGCGACCACCGCGACCGGCAGCAGGACCAGGACCGCCAGCAACAGGCTGACCGCGAACACGCCGACGAGAATCGCGGCGGCCAGGACACTGGCAATGGCGATGAACAGGCGCAAATACATCAGCCGCCCTCCACCGGGCGCGGGCGCCCGTTCCCGTCGATCGCGACGAAGGTGAACACGCCCTCGGTCACCAGGATTTCGCGCTGGTCGTTCCGGCGGTGCACCAGCGTTTCCAGCCTCACCGTCATCGACGTGCGGCCCACCTTCACCACCGCGCCATAGATCGAGACGATGTCGCCGACATGGATCGCCTCGTTGAAGCGCATGGCATTGATCGCCACCGTCGCCACCCGGCCGCTGGCCCGGGCCGAGGCGACGATGCCGCCGGCAATATCCATCTGCGACAGGACCCAGCCGCCGAAGATGTCGCCGCTGGCGTTGACGTCGGATGGACGGGGCATGGTGCGAATCACCGGGTCGCCCCGGCCGGGGTGCAGTGTGATGTTCATGGCTGGAACTTGCGGTGTCGTGCGAAGAAAATCAATGGCTTGCGCCTCTTTCCTGTGATTTAGCTACATCTTGTTGTTGCTTTGCGGTACTTGGCCCTATATTCAGCGCGCCTCTCCGCACCCGCGAGTACCAATGTCAGACCTGTTCCGCGCCAAGCCGGCCGCCGCCAAATCCTATTCCGCCAAGGACATCGAGGTCCTGGAGGGATTGGAACCGGTGCGCCGCCGGCCCGGCATGTATATCGGCGGCACCGACGAGCGCGCGCTGCACCACCTGTTCGCCGAGGTGCTGGACAACAGTATGGACGAGGCCGTAGCCGGCCATGCCGACCGCATCGAGGTCGAGCTGCACGAAGATGGCAGCCTGTCAGTGGCCGACAACGGCCGCGGCATCCCGATCGACAAGCACCCGAAGTACAAGGACAAGTCGGCGCTGGAGGTGATCCTCACCACGCTGCACTCCGGCGGCAAGTTCTCCGACAAGGTCTACGAGACCGCCGGCGGCCTGCACGGCGTCGGCGTCTCGGTCGTCAATGCGCTGTCCGACAAGCTGATCGTCGAGGTCGCGCGCGAACGTGAGCTGTGGCGGCAGGATTACGAGCGCGGCGCGCCGGTCACGAAATTGAAGAAGGTTGGCCCGGCACCGAACCGCCGCGGCACCACCATCCGCTTCCATCCCGACGCGCAGATCTTCGGCAAGGGGGCCGCCTTCTCGGCGCCGCGCCTGTACAAGATGGCGCGCTCGAAGGCCTATCTCTATCCGGGCGTCGAGATCCGCTGGAAATGCCAGGAAAAGGCCGTCGCCGGCAGCGACGCCCCCGCCGAGGCCGTGCTGCACTTCCCCGGCGGCCTGACCGACTTCCTGAACGCCTCGCTTGAGGGGCGCGAGACGGTGACGCCGACGCCGTTCGCCGGCCGTGCCGACTTCCCCGATGGCCGCGGCCGCGCCGAATGGGCCGCGCACTGGCCAGACGACGGCGAAGGCTTCTTCTCGTCGTACTGCAACACGGTGCCGACGCCCGAAGGCGGCAGCCACGAGGCCGGCATGCGCGCCGCCCTGTCGCGGGCGATGCGCGACTACGGCGAACTGGTGGGCAACCGCCGGGCCGCACAGGTCACTGCCGAGGACGTGGTCGGTGGCACCGCCGCCCTGCTCTCGATCTTCATCCGCGACCCGCAATTCCAGGGCCAGACCAAGGAAAAGCTGGCGACGCCCGAGGCGACCCGCCTGGTCGAAACCGTCATCAAGGACCATTTCGACCACTGGCTGTCCGGCGCGCCCGACATGGCCAACCGCCTGCTGGCGCGCATCATCGAGCGCGCCGAGGACCGCCTGCGCCGCAAGCAGGAGAAGGAGGTCGGCCGCAAGACCGCCACCCGCAAGCTGCGCCTGCCCGGCAAGCTGGCCGATTGTTCGCGCGACGCCGCCGAGGGGACCGAAATTTTCATCGTCGAGGGCGACAGCGCCGGCGGTTCGGCCAAGCAGGGCCGCGACCGCGAGACCCAGGCCATCCTGCCGCTGCGCGGCAAGATCCTGAACGTCGCCAGCGCCGGCCTCGACAAGCTGATGGCCAACCAGGAACTGTCCGACCTGATCCTCGCCCTCGGCTGCGGCTCCGGCGTCAAATACAAGGACGAGGACCTGCGCTACGAGAAGGTCATCATCATGACCGACGCCGACGTGGACGGCGCCCACATCGCCTCGCTGCTGATGACGTTCTTCTACCGGCAGATGCCGCGCCTGATCGAAAAGGGCCACCTGTATCTGGCGCAGCCACCGCTGTACCGGCTGACCCAGGGCGGCAAGACGATTTACGCCCGCGACGACGCCCACAAGGACGAGTTGCTGAAGTCCGAATTCCGCGCGAACGCCAAGGTAGATATAAGCAGATTCAAAGGCTTGGGGGAAATGCCTGCGGCCCAGCTTAAGGAAACCACGATGAACCGGAAGGCCCGGACCTTGCTCAAGGTGATGATCCCGCCTGAGGACCTGGCCGCGACCGAAAACCGCGTTGAAAGCCTCATGGGTCGCAAGCCAGAATTGCGCTTCCAGTTCATTCAGGAAAACGCGAGCTTCGTTACCGAACTGGACGTGTAGCTGCCGAAGGAGGCCGTGATGCGCCGTGCCGCACTGCTGGGCCTTGTGACCGTTTCCGTTGCCGCCTGCGCCGGCTTCGGTGACTCCGTCGTCTATCCCCCGAACCTGACCAAGTATCGCAGCGGCATTGCAGAATGGGCCGGCAGCAATGGCGAGCTGCTCGCCGAAATCCGCGGCGCGCCATTCGGCACGGGCGTGACGCCCGAGGCGGTGGCGAAAGCAGTGCCGGTGCCCGATTGGGTCGCCAGGCGGATGACCGTGACGCCGTCGCCAGCCACGCCCAGGGACTATCGCGTAGTGCTGAACTTCGGCCCCGCCTTCCCCGGTGATTCCGGCGATGCCGTCTGTGCCGGCGCGGCACCCCAGCCGGCGCACGTCGCGGCACCCGGCCAGCGCATGCCCGTTGCCGCCACCTACTGCATCTTCAACGAAGCCATGACCTCGGTACGCGGCGTCGGCCCGGTCGCCGCCAGCCCCGACGACAGGGGCTTCCAGCAGTTCATGTACGTCATGCTGGCGCAGCTGATCCCGATCCGCGACCCCAGCGTTGGCGGCTTCTGCAACGACCCCAGCTGCTAGGCCTGCAGCCAATCCCGCAACACCGAGGTGACAGCCTCCGGCTGTTCCAGCGGCGACAGGTGGCCGCAATGCTCGATCACCTCCAGCCGCGCGCCGGTGATCGCCTCAGCCATTTCCTCGGCGTGGGGCAATGGCGTCACCCGGTCCTCGCGGCCGCACAGCACGACCGTCGGGCAGGCGATCTTGTGCAGGCCCGGGCGGTAATCGGTCCGGTTCACCGCGGCAGTCTGCTGGCGGACGAACACGTCGCGGCCCAGTGTCATGGTCATCGCCTTTACCCGTCCGAACAGTTCGGCGTCGCGGGCGCGCTCGGGATGCACCCATTGGCCAAAGGTGAGGCGCGACAGGCCGGTAAAAGTGCCGAACTGCGACTGCCGGATCAGCGCCAGCCGCTGGGTGCGCCCCTCGGGCGTATCGGCCCGCGCGCTGGTATCGACCAGGGCCAGCCGGGTCACCCGCGTCGGCGCCTGCGCCACGATCTCCAGCGCCACATAGCCACCCATGGACATGCCAGCCAGGGCGAAGTGCGGCGGCGCCCTGGCCAGGATCGCCGCGGCCATGGCCGGGATACTGTCATGCTCCGTCTGGGCCATCGTGACCTGCGGGTTGCATAGGTCCGCCAGGCCCGCCACCTGCCCCGCCCAGAGGTCGGCGGACAGCAGCAGTCCGGGGATGAGAAGCAGATCGGTAGCGGTTGATTCGGTCACATAGTCAGTTTTGCATCGCAACATTGGGTTGACAAACGACGATCCATCTTTATGTTCCCGGCAGCATTGGATTCCGTCCGCCTGTGCGGGCGACGTGCCACAAAAGCGCAGAATTAATGACCTTTTCCGAACTTGGACTGAGCGACGAAGTCCTGAAGGCCGTCGCCGAAGCCGGCTATGAAACGCCTACGCCGATCCAGGCGCAGGCGATCCCTGTCGTGCTGCAGGGCCGCGACCTTGTCGGCGCCGCGCAGACCGGTACCGGCAAGACGGCCGGGTTCACCCTGCCGATGATCGACATGCTGTCGGGCGGTCGCGCCCGCGCCCGCATGCCCCGCGCGCTGATCCTGGAACCGACCCGCGAACTGGCCGACCAGGTCGCCCACAGCTTCGACAAGTACGGCAAGTATTCCAAGCTCTCGATGGCGCTGCTGATCGGCGGCGTCTCGTTCTCCGACCAGGAGAAGAAGCTCGACCGCGGCGTCGACGTGCTGATCGCCACCCCTGGCCGCCTGCTCGACCATTTCGAGCGCGGCGGAGTCATGCTGGGCGGCGTCCAGATCCTCGTCATCGACGAGGCCGACCGCATGATGGACATGGGCTTCATGCCCGACGTCGAGCGGATCGTGAAGCTGCTGCCGCCGCTGCGCCAGACCCTGTTCTTCTCTGCCACCATGCCGCCGGAAATCCGCCGCCTGGCCGACAGCTTCCTGACCAATCCGAAGGAAATCGCCGTCGCCCGCCAGTCGTCGACCAATGACAATGTCGAGCAGGCGATGATCATGGTGTCGTCGTCGCGCCGCAAGCCCGACGCGATCCTGAAGCTGATCGCCCACGAGAGCGTCTCCAACGCCATCATCTTCTGCAATCGCAAGCGCGATGTGGACATGCTGGCCAAGGCGCTGTCGCAGCAGGGCGTCAACGCCGCGCCGCTGCACGGCGACCTGGCCCAGGCCATCCGCATGGAGACGCTGGAGCGGTTCAAGACCGGTGGCATCACCATCCTGGTCGCGTCCGACGTCGCCGCCCGCGGCCTTGACGTCAAGGGTCTGAGCCACGTGTTCAATTACGACGTGCCGATCCATGCCGAGGATTACGTCCACCGCATCGGCCGTACCGGTCGCGCGGGCATGAAGGGCCACGCCTATACCCTGGCCACGTCCGACGACGACAAATTCGTCAACGCCATCGTGCGCCTGATCGGCAAGCCGATCCCCATGGTCAATCTGGACGGCGAAGCGGCGCCGGCCGTTGAAGCCGGTGCCGAAGCGCCTGCTGGCGAGACCTCCGCCGAAGCGCCGGCCCGCCGCGAACGCGCCCCGCGCAAGCGTGCCCCGCGCCGCCGTGAAAGTGCTGCAGCCCCAGCGCCGGTTGCCACGGAGAGCAGCGAGCCCGTCGCTACCGCAGAAATTGCCGCCGAGGCCCCCGTCGCCGCGCCCGTCGCAGTGCCGGTCGAGGACAAGCCCCGCGCGCCGCGTCACCGCGAACGTCCCGCCCTGCGCGCCGTCGAGGATGCGCCGCGTGAGGACAAGCCGCGCAATCCCCGCCCGCCGCGCGAGCGCGAGCGTGAGCGCAATCGTGACCGCGATGACGGTCCCGACCGTGCGGTCGTCGGCATGGGCGACCACATGCCGGCTTTCATGATGCGCCCGGCGCAGCGCCGCTCCTAGCAACGACCGACCAGGACTGATCACGGCCCGCCTCTGGCGGGCCTTTTCATTTTGAGGGCTGCGTTACTTCAGCGGTTCGATGCTGACGCTGCCGCGCGGCGCGGCGGGCGGCGCTGGCTGCACGTCGCTGCGCGGGGCCAGTCCCGACGGCGCCGGCATCGCGCCGCCGCTCCCGGTCACGGGCGCGACCGTGATGCTGACACGCGACCCGAACAGGGTGCGCGGGGTGATCTGGACGGTGGCCAGCCGCTGCGTCGAGGGCGACTGGAAGGTCAGCACGCTGGTCTCCGCGCGGACGACCGAAATCTCGGTCCAGCCGTATGACGGCATTTCGCGCCGGTAATAATCCAGCATGTCGGCAGGCTTGGAATTCTGCGTGTAGGTGTAGCGGCCGGTCCAGCGGTCGCCTTCACCCAGGACGAGACTGTTCGACTGGTCAACCGTGTGGCCGGACGGCAGGGCGATGCCCGAAATCTGGCCGACAGGTGCCGCCGGCGCGCCGGTGTCGGAACTGCCCGAACCCATAGCGTTGCAGGCGCCCAGTGCCAGGAGGCCGAGCAGGAAAAGGGTGCGCCGCGTCGTCTTCATAACAAGCCCTCGTATGCGTCCGTCCTCTCGCCCCCAGCCATAGCAGAAATCGCCGTCCGGAGAAACGACGCAATGCTTTCGCCCGCCGCCGCCTTCGGCTATCGCTAGGACATGATCGAGATCACGCCCCGCATCGCGATTCCCGAATCGGACCTGACCTTCCGGTTCATTCGCAGCGCCGGTCCCGGCGGCCAGAACGTCAACAAGGTCGCCAGCGCCGTGCAGATGCGATTCGACGCCATGGGCTCGCCACACCTGAGCGATGCCGTGAAAGCCCGGCTGCGCACCCTTGCCGGCCGGCGCATGGATCAGACCGGCACCATCCTGCTCGAGGCGCGCCGTCACCGGACCCAGGAGGCCAACCGGCGCGACGCCATCGAGCGCCTGGTCGAGCTGATTCGCCAGGCCGCCACGCCCGTCATCCGCCGCATTGCCACCCGCACGCCGCGCGGCCAGAAGCTCAACCGGCTCGACGCCAAGAAGCGCCGCGCCGGCATCAAGGACAAGCGCGGCGGGCGCATCGATTTTGACTGACAGCTGCTCTAGTCTTGCGCGCAATCAAACGAACATCGAACGTAGTCGAACAGGGAGATACACAATGAAAATCGCCGTCGGCGCGGTGCTGCTGGGCACTCTCCTCGCGTCCACCGCTATGGCGCAGACGCCCCTCAAGCTGGGCTTCGTGACCACGCTGACCGGTCCGAATGCCGCCATTGGCCAGGACATGCGCGACGCGGTGGAACTGGCGCTGGACCATGCCGGCCGCAAACTGGGCGGCCGCCCGATCACGGTGATCTACGAGGATGACGAGCAGAAGCCCGACATCGGCCAGCAGAAGGGCCAGAAGCTGATCGGCGCCGACAAGGTCGATGTCATCGCCGGCGTGATCTGGTCGAACGTGTTGCTGGCCATGGCCAAGCCGATCCTCGAGAACGGCACCTTCCTGATCAGCGCCAATGCCGGCCCGTCACAGCTCGCCGGCGCGCAGTGCAACCCGAACTTCTTCTCCACCTCGTGGAACAACGACCAGACACCGATGGCCATGGGCGAGGTGTTGAACCGCCGGGGCGTGAAGAAGGTGCAACTCGTCACGGGCAACTACGCCGCGGGGCGCGACATGGCCGCCGGCCTGAAGCTGACCTTCAAGGGCGAGGTCGCGGGCGAGGACTATACCCGCTGGCCCGACCAGCTCGACTTCTCCGCCGAACTGGCCAAGATCCGCAGCACCAAACCCGACGCGGTATGGATTTTCTACCCAGGTGCTCACGGCGCACAGTTCCTGACGCAATATTCGCAGGCCGGCCTGATGGGCCAGATCCCGCTCTACAATTCGTTCACCGTCGATGCCATTACCCTGCCGCTGCAAAAGGACCTGGCGCTCGGTGTGCTCGGCACGCAGTCATGGGTGTGGGACCTGCCGAACGAGGCGAACAAAAAGTTCGTCGCCGACTTCCGCCAGCGCCACAACCGCTATCCGTCCTATTATGCGGCGCAGAGCTACGACGCGGTTGCGCTGCTCGATGGTGCGCTGAAACAGACCGGCGGGAATACCGCGAACAAGGACGCCCTGCGTGCCGCGCTGCGCAAGGCCGACTTCAAGTCGGTGCGCGGCGACTTCAAGTTCAACAACAACCAGTTCCCGATCCAGAACTTCTACCTGCAGGAAACCGTGAAGGACGCCGCCGGCAACTTCACCGTCCGCACGCTCGAAACCGTCTACACTGCCCACCAGGACCCGCACCACGACAAGTGCCCGATGAAGTGGTAGCACCCGGAACTGTGCTGTCCTCACGCTTCGACAAGCTCGGCATGAGGAATGATATTGCCGAGGTCTTCCTCATCCTGAGCCCGTCGAAGGGTGAGGCAGACCGGGGCCCGGTGCCCTTTGTAACGACATGATCCTCGCCCTCGAACAGATTCTGAACGGCGCGCAGCTGGGCCTCATGCTGTTCCTGCTCGCCGCCGGGCTGACCCTCGTGTTCGGCATCATGAACCTAGTCAACCTGGCGCACGGTTCGCTGTACATGATGGGCGCCTATTTCGCGGTCACGCTGATCGACTGGACCGGCAGTTTCGTTCTCGGTGCACTGCTGGCCTTGCCCGCGGTGCTGCTGCTCGGCATCGCGGTCGAGGTCATTTGCCTGCGCCGGCTTTACGCCCGCTCGCATCTCGACCAGCTGCTGGCGACCTTCGGGCTGCTGCTGTTCTTCAACGATCTCGTACTGGTGATCTGGGGCAAGGCCGGTCGGACCATCGCGCTGCCCGGCTGGCTGCGTACCAGCGTGGAAATCCTGCCGGGCGTGCCCTACTCCGCCTACCGGCTGCTGGTCATCGCCGCCGGCCTCGTCGTGGCGCTGGGCCTGTGGTTCACGATCAGCCGCACCCGCATAGGCATGCGTATCCGCGCGGGCGCGTCGGACCGCGAGATAACCGGCGCGCTCGGCATCGACGTGGCGAGCCTGTTCTCGCTGGTGTTCGGCGTCGGCGCCATGCTCGCGGGCCTGGCCGGCATCCTCAATGCGCCGATCCTGACCGTGCAGAGCGGCATGGGCGAGCGTATCCTCGTCATCGCCCTGGTCGTCACCGTGCTGGGCGGCATCGGCTCGGTGCGCGGCGCGTTCGTGGCGGCACTTTCGATCGGGCTGCTCGACACCCTTGCCCGCGCTTTCCTGCCCGACCTGCTCAAGGTGGTTCTCCCGGCCTCGGCGGCACAGACGGCGGGCGCCGCAGCCGGCTCGATGATCATCTACCTTCTCATGGTCATCACGCTCGCGGTACGGCCGCAGGGCCTGTTTCCCGTCCGCGCGCGCTGAGCCGATGCGCCCCACGCCCCGTCTCGTCATCTACGCCGCCCTGCTTCTGGCGCTGGCGCTGGTGCCGCTCGCGGCCGACCTTACCGGCAACCGGTTCTACGTGACGCTCGCCAACCGTGCCGTGATCCTCGCGCTCGCCGCCATCAGCCTGAACCTCATCATGGGCTATGGCGGCATGATCAGTTTTGGCCACGCCGCCTATCTCGGCATTGGCGGCTATTCCGTGGGCGTTCTGGCAGAACATGGCATCGACAATGGCTGGTTGCAGTTCGGCCTGGCGATTGGCGCCTCGGCCCTGTTCGCCTTCCTGACCGGCCTCGTCGCGTTGCGCAGCCGGGGCGTCTATTTCATCATGATCTCGCTCGCCGTCGCGCAGATCGCCTATTTCGCCGCGGTCGGCGCGTACCGCTACGGCGGCGACGACGGCCTGACCATCTTCAGCGACAGCCGCTTCGTGCCGTGGCTGCGCCTCGGCGACAGCGTGACGTTCTATTACCTGTGCCTCGCCGTGCTGCTCGTCGCGCTCATCCTGACGAACCGTCTCGTCAACGCGCGCTTCGGTTTCGTGTTGCGCGGCATCGCGGCGAACGAGACGCGGCTGCGCGCACTCGGCGTGCCGGTTTTTCGCCACCGCCTGGCCGCATTCACGCTGGCCGGCGCGCTGTGCGGACTGGCCGGCGCGCTGCTCGCGAACTTCGCCGACTTCGTCAGCCCGTCGATGATGGACTGGACCCGCTCCGGCGACCTGATCGTGATGGTCGTGCTGGGTGGCGTCGGCACGCTGATGGGGCCGGTGCTGGGCGCCGTCGCCTTCGTCGTGCTGGAACAGGAACTGTCCAACCTGATGGAGCATTGGCGCTTGCTGTTCGGGCCGCTGCTGGTGATCGTGGTACTGGCCGGCAATCGCGGCCTCGACGGCCTGCTCGGCGGGCGGCGCAATGGCTGATCCCCTGCTGCAGGTTCGCGGCCTGACGAAGCATTTCGGCGGCATCGTCGCGAACGACGCCATCGACCTCGATGTCCATGCCGGCGAATTGCACGCGGTGATCGGCGCCAACGGGGCCGGCAAGTCGACCTTCATCGCGCAGCTCGGCGGCGACGTTGCGCCCGATGCCGGCACGATCCGCTTTCTCGGCCGCGACATCTCCCGCCTGCCCGTGCATCGCCGTGCGCATCTGGGCCTCGCCCGCACCTTCCAGACCGTCAACCTGCTGCCGGCCTTCAGTGCGGTTGAGAATGTTGCCCTGGCCCTCATCGCGCGGGACGGCCACGCCTTCCGCTTCTGGCGCCGCGCCACCGACGACTGCCGCGTAACAGCAGAGGCACGCGCCGTCCTCGACCGCGTCGGCCTCGCCGATGCCGGGCACCGGCCAGCCGGCACCTTGAGCCACGGCGGCCAGCGGCAGCTGGAAATCGCCATGGCGCTGGCCACCCGCCCGCGCCTGCTGCTGTGCGACGAACCCATGGCCGGGCTCGGCCTCGGCGAATCCGACAGTCTGATCGCCCTGCTGGCCGAGGTCGCGCGCGACATCGGCCTGCTGCTGGTCGAACACGACATGCAGGCGGTCTTCGCCCTGGCGCGCCGCATCACCGTGCTGGATCGCGGCCGTGTCATCGCCAGCGGCCCGCCCGCAGCGATCCGCGCTGATGCCGAGGTACAACGGCTTTATCTCGGCGCGGAGGCATGACCGTGCTGGAAATCGATCGCATCGATGTCTCGTACGGCCGGCTGCAGGTCCTGTTCGGCCTTGAGCTGCGCATCCCGGCCGGCCAGGTTGTGGCGCTGATGGGCCGCAACGGCATGGGCAAGACCACCGCGCTGCGCGCGATCATGGGCCTGGTGCCCGTCGGCACCGGCACGATCCGCTTGCGCGGCGCGGACATCACCAACCGCCCCTCGCACCGCATCGCCCGCGCCGGCATCGGCCTGGTGCCCGAGGGCCGCCGCATCTTCCCGAACCTCAGCACCCGCGAAAACCTGCTCGCCGCCGCCGCGAACCGGCGCCATGCCGCGGCGCCGTGGACGCTCGAGCGTGTGTTCGATCTTTTCCCCCGGCTTGCCGAGCGCGCCGACCTCTCCGGCACGCAGCTTTCCGGCGGCGAGCAGCAGATGCTGGCCATCGGCCGCGCGCTGATGACGAATCCCGATCTGCTGATCCTCGACGAGGCGACCGAGGGATTGGCGCCCCTGGCCCGTCAGGCAATCTGGTCTTGCCTCGCCCGCCTGAAGGCCGAGGGCCTCGCCTTGCTCGTCGTGGAACGGGACATCAAGGCTCTCGCCACGCTGGCCGAAAGCTGCGTCATGATCGAGAAAGGCCGTGTCGCATGGACTGGCAGCGGCATCGACCTTGCGGCCGATCCCGCTTTGGTACAAAAATACCTAGGCATTTAATGCCTCTACTTTACGTATTCTTAACAGAAGAACGCTTTGATTAGCCCCGCGACAAAAGGGGTTTCGGACGATGGACTATCTCGATGGCTGTGAGCAGGCCCAGGAATATGCCATCCAGACGCTTGGTCATATGCAGCGTCATGGCATCCCTGCGACGCCCCCGAATTTTCGCGTCTGGTACGACTATGCCGCCGGCCGCAACCCGACGCTTAGGGCCGCGCTCGACGTCATGATCTCGAACCGGCGCGAGTTCAGCGCCAAGGTCTGCGACGAAATCTACGAACAGTTCTATTCCGGCCACCACGAAAGCGACAAGGTTCGCCAGATTTCCGCCCGCGTCGAAGAAGCCATTACCAAGGCCTTGCACTCCATCGATGTCGCCGGCAGCGGCACCGCCCAGTTCGGCGAGGCGTTGAGCGGCTTCTCCGGCCAGGTCACCGCCGCCGGCCGCGACGGCCAGTTTCAGTCGATCATCGCCGGCATTGTCGCCGAGACCAAGGCGATGGAGTTGCGCAACGCCGAGCTGGAACGCCAGCTGACCTCGACCTCCAGCGAGATGGGCCAGTTGCGGACGCATCTGGACGAGATCCGCCGCGAGGCCTCGCTCGATCCCCTCACCGGCATTGCCAATCGCAAGGTGTTCGACAACTCGCTCACCGCCTGCGCCGCGGAAGCCATGGAAAGCGGCAGCGAGCTGTGCCTGCTGATGGTCGATATTGACCACTTCAAGAAATTCAACGACAGCTGGGGTCACCAGGTCGGCGACCAGGTGTTGAAGCTCGTCGCGCGCACGCTGAAGGACCAGGCGCGCGAAACCGATGTCAGCGCCCGCTACGGCGGCGAGGAATTCGCCGTCATCCTGCCGAATACCACGCTGAAACAGGCCGTCGCCCTTGCCAACCAGATCCGTTACGCGCTGACCGACAAGCAGCTGGTGAAGAAAAGCACCGGCCAGGACATGGGCCGCATCACCGCCTCGATCGGCGTGGCGCGGTTCGACTATGGCGAGCCGCTGTCGCAACTGATCGGCCGCGCCGACGAGGCGCTGTACATGGCGAAGCGCGACGGCCGCAACCGCGTCGTCGCCCAGGATGCCCTCGAAACCGAAATGTCCGTCGCGCACTAGAACGGCCGCGCCTCACCCTTCGACAAGCTCAGGATGAGGACGACGTGAACATCACGAATTTTCCATTGGCCTCATGCTGAGCTTGTCGAAGCATGAGGCGGCCCAAAGCCCTGTCAGGTCGTCCTGACGCGCAGCGGCCACGAATAGCGCATCTCGGTCAGCACCACGTCGCCAACCTGCACCGGCCGCACCGTGCCGGGTTCGCCGCCCAGCCGCGTATAGAACGCCTTGGCGGGCTCATTGTCCTGCAGCACCCAAAGCCACGCCCGCTCGTGTCCCGCCGTGCGGATCGCCCGCAGCGCCGTTACCAGCAATGTGCGGCCCAGGCTCAACCGCCACCAGCCAGGATGCAGATACAGCACCGGGATTTCCGGCCCGCGCACCTCGACGAAGCCGACGACGACTTCGTCCTCCATCGCGACCCAGACCCGCGCGCCGCCGTCCAGCAGTCGTTGCCACTGGATCGCCCGGCGGGGCACGTCGAACTGGCGTCGCGACGGTTCGGGGATCAGGTCGGCATAGGCCGCGTCCCAGCTGGCCACGTGGACACGGGCAATCGCCTCGGCATCGGCCACGCCTGCGCGGCGCACGGTGAACGGGTCGGAGACCGGGCGGCTCATCGGATCCGCCGCCTTGGCTTGACCGGTGGCGGCAGCGACCGCCGCCCGCGCCTTGCCGCGGCCAGCGCATCGCGCGCCCAGGCCACCAGCTGGTCCGGCTCGTCCATCAGGGCCGGCGGCACCAGCCAATAGCTCATCGCCACCTTGCGGCCCTTGGCCGGTTCGTACACAAATGGGCCCGAGCCGGCGGCGGTGAAGGCCGCGCGGTTTTCCTCGTCCACCTTGAAATACAGCGTGTCGTCGGCGATCAGCGCGAACATCGTGTCGCCACTATAGACGCCTGCCCCGCCGAACATGCTGCGCACGCCGATGGCGCCGATCGGCTGCAACAGTTCGGCGACGTGGCTGCGAAATCCCTGGCTGACCGGCAAGTTCATGCTCCGCGCGACAATGGCGAAGTCTATCCGGCGCACCCGCGCGGTTTCAACGGGAAGAGTCAGGCCTGGAGCCTAGAGCATCATGTTGCGGGTCGATGTCGGTAGCGACACGACGAGGCCGTTCAGAGCCTCGGTCATGATGATCTGACAGCCCAGACGCGACGTCTTCGTCAGGCCGAAGGCCAGGTCCAGCATGTCTTCCTCCGCCTCTTCCGCAGGCTTCAGCTTGGCATACCAGTCCGGCGCCACGATCACATGGCAGGTCGAGCAGGCCAGCGAACCTTCGCAGGCGCCCTCGATATCCACACCGTTGCGGTGCGCAATCTCCATGACCGACAGGCCCAGGGGCGCATCCACTTCCTTGCGCGAGCCATCAGGCGAAACGAAGGTCAATTTGGGCATAAGGGGCTCCGCGGGGGCTGGAACGGGCCGGGTATAGCGGCGCTGTCATCAGCCTGCAACAGGAAGAGTCTCAGGCCGCGCTCTTCGCCGTCCGCGTGCGGCGATACAGCGCGCTCCATGCCTCAACGCAACGGTCGATATCCGCTGGCGTGGTCCCCCAGCCCAGGCTGACACGGATCGCGGCGCGCGCGGCGTCTTCGGCGTGGCCCATGGCGGTCAGCACGTGGCTGGGCCTGAGTTTGCCCGACGAGCAGGCCGCGCCCGCCGAGACCGCGACGCCGGCCAGATCCAGCGCCATGACCTGCGTTTCCGCCGGCAGGCCTACCGTCCCGATGCATGACGTATTGGGCAGGCGCGCGCAGGCGCCGCCATGAAAAACCACGTCGGGCGCCAGCGCGGCAATCCGCCGTTCCAGGTCGTCGCGCAGGCCCGCCAGTTGCGCGAACGTCGATAATTCCGCCAGCGCAGCTTCCGCGGCCGCCCCGAACGCGACAATGGCCGCGACATTCTCGGTGCCCGCGCGCAGGCCGCGCTCCTGGCCGCCGCCGCGCTGAACCGGATCGACATCGACCCGCGCGACCAGCGCGCCCGCGCCCTGCGGCCCGCCGAGCTTGTGCGCCGACAGCGTCAGCAGGTCGACATTCAGCGCACCGATGTCGATGGCGATCTTGCCGGCCGCCTGCACGGCGTCGCAATGGATGATGGCGCCGCGCGCACGCGCGCGCGCCGCAACCTCCGCCACCGGATGGATGACGCCTGTCTCGTTGTTCGCCAGCATCACCGATACCAGCGTGCCCTCGCGCGGCGCTGTGGCGAGCAGCTGTTCCAGATGTTCAAGATCCAGCCGCCCGTCGCGGTCGACACGGATCAGGCGAACCTCGGCGCCGCTGGAATGGGCCGGCGCCAGCACCGCATCATGCTCCACTGCCGATGCAACGACACATCGCGGCTTGCTGCCCAGGATGGCGAGGTTGTTCGCCTCGGTGCCGCCCGAGGTAAAAATCACATCTGACGCGAGGCCATTGACCAAAGCGGCCACGGCCGACCGTGCCGCCTCGATGCGGCGGCGCGCGGCGCGGCCCGTGGCATGGACCGAGGATGGATTGCCGCCGGACACGAGCGAGGCGGTCAGGGCCTCTAGGGCGCCCGGGCGGATCGGCGCCGTGGCGTTGTAGTCCAGATAGGCCGGTGCGGCCGTGCTCATTCGCCCACGGCGACGCGGCGCGGTTCCGCGGCCAGCAGTTCACGTGCCAGCCGCCCGTTCGACAGGTCGGCGAGCGAAACGGAATCGAGGAAGCGCTCGATCTCGCGCGCCAGCGCGGTCCACAGCACGTCGGTGACGTCGCCGCCGGGCTCGCCTGCATCGCGGCAGCCCAGCACGGGTTCATCGACCGCCTGGATAATGTCGGTGATACGGGTTTCTTCCGGCGAGCGCGCCAGGCGATAACCGCCACCGGGGCCGCGGGCGCTTTGCACCAGGCCCTGCCGGCGCAGCTTGCAGAACAATTGTTCGAGGTAGGAGAGCGAGATCGACTGGCGATCCGCGATGTCGGCAAGGGTGACCGGGCGGCCGCAACAATTCGCCGCGATATCGGCCATCGCCATGACCGCGTAGCGGCCTTTGGTGGTCAACCTCATGTCAGTTACCGGCCTGCGCGCGCACCGGCGGCTGCGCCTCGCGCTCCAGCTCGTTGACCCGCGCCTGCAACGCCTCGACCTGCTGCTGCAGGCCCTCGACCAGCTTCAGCACCGGATCGGCATTGGCGTTGTCGCCGACGCCATAGGCCACGAATTCGTCGTCGCAATCGGCCGCACGGGGCTTCTGCCGGCCGACGATCTTGGCCGGGATGCCGGCCACCGTGGTGCCGGGCTGCACGTCATGGACCACCACCGCGTTCGAACCCACGCGCGCGCCAGCACCCACCGTGATCGGGCCCAGAATCGCCGCACCGGCGCCGATGATGACGCCGCTGTTCAAGGTCGGATGACGCTTCACGCCAATCTGCGCCGCGCTGTCGACCGAGGGCGACACGCCGCCCAGCGTAACGCCCTGGTACATGGTCACGTCGTCGCCGATCTCGGCCGTCTGGCCGATCACCACGCCCTGGCCATGGTCGATGAAAAAGCGCCGGCCGATGGTCGCCGCGGGATGGATTTCGATGTCGGTCAGGAACCGTCCCAGGTTCGAGGTCAGGCGGGCCAAAAGATAGAACCGCGCCCGCCAGAGCCAGTTGGACACCCGATGGAACAGCACGGCATGGAAACTGGGATAGGCGAGGATGACCTCCAGGCGCGACCGGACCGCCGGATCGCGGGCGATAATGGCGTCGATATCCTCAGCCAAAGCCTTGAACATGCGCGGTTTCCTGACTTTGGCGGGTTTTCCTTGAAATTCGCCCGGCCGATTGCGTTATGATGCCGGGCGCACCCGAGCAAGGGGGTTTCGCGGCATCTAGGTGTGAAAATAGATGTCCTTCTAAATTAGTCAAGAATTGGGCCGTGTTTTTACCCACGCCGTCTTGGCGCCGTTGAAACCGGCAGGAGCGATTACCAACCCCATGCCCGAAGTCATTTTCAACGGTCCCGATGGCCGGCTCGAGGGCCGTTATCAGCACAACCCGGCATCAGGCGCGCCGATCGCGCTGATCCTGCACCCGCATCCGCTCTACGGCGGCACCATGAACAACAAGGTGGTGTTCTCGCTGTATCAGACCTTCGTGCGCCGCGGCTTCGCGGTGCTGCGGTTCAATTTCCGCGGCGTCGGGCGCAGCCAGGGCACCTATGACAACGGCCAGGGCGAATTGTCCGATGCAGCATCGGCGCTGGACTGGATTCAGAGCCTGCATCCCAATGCGCAGCAGTGCTGGATCGCCGGCTTCTCGTTCGGCGCCTGGATCGCCATGCAGTTGTTGATGCGCCGGCCCGAACTGTCCGGCTTCGTCGCTGTGTCGCCGCCGGCCAGCCTGTTCGACTTCAATTTCCTGGCGCCCTGCCCGTCGTCCGGCCTGATCGTCCACGGCAGCGCCGACGACATGGTCCCCGAACCGGAAGTGGCCAAGCTGGCCCACCGCCTCGGCAACCAGCGCGACATCAAGGTCGACTACAAGAAGATCAACGGCGCCGGCCACTTCTTCGAGAACCAGCTCGAGGACCTGAGCGACATCGTCGACAAGTACCTCAAGAAGGCGATGACCGACGTCAAGGCGGCCTAGGCCCCCTACTCATTCCAAGCCGACATGGCCCGCTTCACAGCGGGCCATGTCATGTGAGGGATATGGTCAGAACGGGATCGCGTCTTCCGCCAGCGCGTGCGGCATTGCCGCAAATGCCAGGCGGGGAAGCGGCTCAACATCGGTATCTGGTGTGCCGCCAAACGTGTTCATGAAGCGCCACGCCGCGGTCTCGGTCTCGAACCGCCATTCCACCACCCGCACCGCGCCTTCTTCGACCAGGCTTTGGGTCGGGTAGCCGGTTTCCTTCAGCCACGCGGCAATATCGGCCAGGTCGTTGAAGCCGTCCCTGGGCTCCACGCGGCGGATGGCGTGGGGATAACGCTGACGCAGCAAGGTGAGCGAAACCGGGCGGGCCATGGCCTGAACTCCTCGAATTCTCGATGAGAACAAACATAGAACACGAATGATGGTACTGTCAATTCCGACGAGGATAAGGCGGTTCGTGTTAGGCTATATTGACTATACTAGGAATATCACCATATTACGGTGATCTGCTTCAGCAGATCGCTCTTTGAAATCGTAAGACCCGAAACACCGCCCGAAATGGCGGTTTTCCGCGAAATTCGCCGGCCCAACACCCATAAACTCGGCCTGAATAAGCTCAAATAAGCCTAAACAAGCCTGAATAAGCCCGGATAAGCCGAAACAGAGCTGAATAAGCCTAAATAAGCCGGACGCTGGTTCACCGCGCCGGAAAGAAGCGGCCACCCGGCATCGGCTGCGGCACGCCCGTGGTGCCCGGCCACGACAGCGGCAGACCTTGCCGCGAGCGGACCGCCAGGAAGGCAAAAGCCTCCGCCTCGAGACTGTCACCGCGCCAGCCGAGGGTATCGACGGACTCCACCGGCACGCCCAGCACGCCGGCCAGGATCGCCATCAGGGTGCGGTTGTGCCGCCCGCCCCCGGTCACCAGCCACCGCTGCGGCATGGCCGGCAAATGCCCCAGGATGCGGGCTGTCGCCGCAGCCGTGAAGGCGGTCAGCGTCGCCGCCCCGTCGGCAAGGCTTAAATGCTCTACCGGCTTCAGCGAGAAGTCATCGCGGTCCAGCGACTTCGGCGGCTCCATGTCGAACCACGGATGATCGGTCAGGCGCGCCAGAGCCTTGGTGTCGATGGTGCCGGTGGCCGCGACGGCGCCGCCCTCGTCCACCGGCGTGCCGGTGTGGCGCAGCATCAAGTCGTCGATCAGCGCATTTCCCGGCCCGGTGTCGCAGGCGATCAGCGTGCCGTCCTTGCCGATATAGGTGACATTCGCGACGCCGCCGATGTTGAGGATGGCCAGCGGCGGCTCCAGCCCCGCGGCCAGCGCGGCATGATAGGCCGGCACGAAAGGCGCGCCCTGCCCGCCTGCCGCCACGTCGGCGCTGCGGAAATCGGCCACGGTGTCGATGCCGGTCTCGCGCGCCAGCCGGCCGGCATCGCCGATCTGCCAGGTCTTCCGCGCCTCGGGCCGGTGCAAGATGGTGTGGCCGTGGAACCCCAGCAGCGAGACGGCATTGGGCTTCAGCTTGGCCTGTTTCAGCAGTTCGCGTACGGCCAGGACATGGCGGTCGGTCAGCAGCTGCGCCGCCCCCTCCACGTCGCCCTTGCCGCCCAGCACGGCGCGGATCGCCTGCCGCGCGGGCGCGTCGTAGGCAAAGGTCGCGGCAGGGCCGTGCTCCAGCACCCGCTCGCCATCGGTGCGGACCAGGGCGGCATCGATGCCATCCATCGAGGTGCCGCTCATCAGGCCCAGGGCCCAGACCGGCGTCTTGGCGGGTTCGCTGTTCATCGCCGCCCCCGGCATGCTAAACCGGCGCACATTCCACTTTGGTACTGCCGATGAGCGAACATCGTTCCGACTTTCTGCGCCGCCTGAATCAGCGCGGCTACGTCCACCAGTGTACCGATGCGGCGGCATTGGACAATGCCGCATCGTCGGGCAAGGTGACCGCCTATGTCGGGTATGACTGCACGGCGCCCAGCCTGCACGTCGGCAGCCTGATTTCGATCATGATGCTGCGCCACCTGCAGCAGGCCGGCCACAAGCCCATCGTCCTGATGGGCGGCGGCACCACCCGCGTCGGCGATCCGTCCGGCAAAGACGAGAGCCGCAAGCTGCTGACCGACGCCGACATCAATGCCAACATGGCCGGCATCAAGAAGGTGTTCGCCAACTACCTGACCTTCGGCGACGGTCCGGCCGACGCCATCATGGTCAACAATGCCGACTGGCTCGATACGCTGGAATACATCCCCTTCCTGCGCGATGTCGGCCGCCACTTTTCGATCAACCGCATGCTGACCTTCGACAGCGTGAAGACGCGGCTGGAACGCGAGCAGCCGCTGACCTTTCTCGAATTCAACTACATGATCCTGCAGGCCTACGATTTTCTCGAACTGGGCCGCCGCCACAACTGCCTGCTGCAGATGGGCGGCTCGGACCAGTGGGGAAATATCGTCAACGGCGTCGAACTGATCCGCCGCATCGATGAGAAGCCCGCCTACGGGCTGACCTGCCCGCTGCTGACCACCTCGTCGGGTGCGAAGATGGGCAAGACCGCTTCGGGCGCAGTGTGGCTCAACGCCGACATGATGAGCGCCTACGATTTCTGGCAGTACTGGCGCAATACCGAGGATGCCGATGTCGGCAAGTTCCTGCGTCTGTTCACCGAACTGCCGCTGGATGAAGTTGCCCGGCTGGAAAATCTCCAGGGCGCCGAACTGAACGACGCCAAGAAGATACTCGCGACCGAGGCGACAAAGCTGGCCCATGGCGCCACCGCCGCGCATGCGGCGGCGGAGACGGCGCGCAAGACGTTCGAGACCGGCGCCGTGGCCGAAGACCTGCCGAGCATCGCGGTGCCGGCGGCGGAACTGGCGGCGGGTATTCCCGCCTTCGCATTGTTCGCGCGCGCGGGCCTGGCCGCCTCGAACGGCGAGGCGCGCCGGCTGATCAAGGGCGGTGGCGCGCGTATCAACGACGGCGCGGTGGCGGGCGAGACCGACGCCATCACCAGCGCGCATGTGCTGAATGGCACGATCAAGCTCAGCGCGGGCAAGAAGCGCCACGTGCTGGTGCGGCCCGAATAGCTCTTACTGCTGGTTGGGCGGCGGCAGCGGCGTCGTCACGACGGCCGGCGGATCAGGCTGCGGATTGGCCGAGGCCTGCAGTTCGAACAGCCGCCGCAGGAAGCCCGGCGCCAGCGCCGACAGCGGATTGACGAACACGCCGGGACTGCTGATCAAACCGTCAATCCGGTAGGTGACGCCGAATATCCCCTCGCCCTGACGGCCGACGATCAGCGGACCCAGCAGCGGGATGTTGCCGAGCAGCGAATTGATCGCGTAGGCCGGCACCAGCGTGCCGCTGATCGAGAGCGCATCGTTCGAGGTATCGATGGTGCCTTCCATGGTCAGGCCCAGGGCCGAGCCGTAAGCGCGCGCATCCTCGAAGTTCAGCTTGCTGCCAACCATCGTAAACGGCAGGTCGACGCGGGTGAAGCTGATGCCCTGCCCGGTCAGCAGTGCGGCCAGGCCCTGGAATGACCCCACTGCGAGAAGACGCGCAAGGATCGGCGCATCGACTATGGTGATGTTGTCGATTTTCGCGCGAGCCTTGATCGGCGCGCCGTGCTGGTCGTCCTGGAATTCGCCCTCCAGCGCCAGCGTGCCGCCCCGGGTCTCGGCAATGCCGAGATAGCGCATGACAAAGGATGCATCCGAGGCTTGCAGCGACACGCGGCGAACTTTTGCCTCCGGCTTGATGCGCGCGCTCAACGTACCATTGTGCGGCAATGCGGCCTTCGCCTCGAGATCGCGTAACTTGCCGGCGCGCAATTCCAGTCGTGCGTCGAGCTGGTCCAGCGGCGAGTTCTCGTCGAGCGTGGCGCGGTCGAACCGCAACAGGGCGATGATGTTGGGGCCGGTTGGATTGGGATCGACCGGCGCCGCCTTGAAGGCGTCGTCGAGGAACGGCTTAAGGTCGGCTTGGGCGCCCGAAAGGTCGGCGACGTACACGCCATCGGCGCGCCGCTCGATTCGCCCCGCGACGCGATTGCCGGCGAAGTCCAGACGCTTCACATCGGCACTGACGAAACTGCCCTGGCGCAGCGCAACCTTGCCCGCCGCCTCCAGGTCGCCAGCCTTGGCGACGATGTCGGCGATCAGCGGCTGGCCCGGATCGGTGGTGATGCTCGCTTCGGCGCGACCGGCAATGCCGGCCTCCTTCGACCAGTGGATGTCTGGCACGTCAAGCTTCGCCTTGGCGAGGTCGAGACCAAGGCGGATGCGCGCCTGACCCTTGGCGTTGGCGTCGATGGCCATATCCGTGACAACCGGACCGGTGACCAACGTACCGGTGTCGAAGCCCAGCGCCTTGCGGCCCGCATCGTCGATGGTGCCGTTGACCTCATACCGGCTCGAGAACGGCCCCTGAAGCGCGAACTGTTCGGCCCAACGCAGGTTGACGGGAACATCGTTGAGCGCAGCGGTCCCCTTGACTTCCAGACGCTTGGTATCCGCCTGCAATGACAGGTTGCCATTGCTGAGGTTGATGTTCTCGTAAACGGCCGGGATGGTGACGCCCACCAGGTCGGCCTCCGCCGATACGCCGATATCGTCGAAGGTCAGTTTGTTCTCGAGCGGAACGCGCAGACGCGTGCGCACCGTCGTGGTGCCCCCGACGGACGATGGCTTGATGCCCAGTTTGGACACCAGGGCCAGTGGCGGGTTGTCGATCAGCGCCAGCACATCGGCATTCATGCCCCGCGTCGTGAAACGGATTTCAGCCACCTGATCGCGCTCGCTGAGACCGGTGATAGTGATCGTGCCCTCGCTCAGATCCAGCGGGCCGGCCTTGCCGTGCGACACGGCAATGTCGAGCTGGCGCGATGTCAGGTGGGCAGTCGCGGTCACCTCGGTCAGCTTCGGCATCGGGTTCAGGTAGTCTACCGTCGAACCGGCGAGACCGAAGTCCAGCACCAGGGCATCGGCCGGCACGCGCCCGCTGGCAAGATCCGCCGGCGCCAGTTTCACCTGGAACTTCGCCGTCGGCACCGTGCCGCCGCGCACGTTGCGCAATATCCATTCGCGGGCATTGCGCGCCGCGCTGCGCGGCCAGTACACGCCGAGACGATCCACGGCCAGGTTGCGCAACTCGCCATCGGCCGTGACGCCGAAGCCACCGGCCAGTGACACAACCCCCTTTGCCTTGATCGCCGCACCGGCGCTGTCGATGGCCAGTTCGTCAATCTCGATGGTCTTGAACGTGTCGTCGATCCGCCCACGCGTGCTGATGCGGCCGACCGGAATGGGATCGGGAAAAAGGTCGGGCACGCCAACGCGGCCATCCATCGCCATCGCATCGAACGACATTGCCGATAGCTTGCGGTCGGCACCGACCACAAACGTCAACGTGCCGGACAGAGGCAGGCTGACGCCGGTCAAAACCTTTAGCCCGTCGACCTTGTGCGCGATATCACCCGGATCCAGTTGTTCGAAACGGGCGGCCACATCGGCCCGCAATGTCTCGCGATCAATGCGAGCGTTGGCGACGACCCGCGCCGTGCGCTGTCCGGTCTCGACGTTCAGCGTGACATCCGCGCGCAGACCATTGGCATCGCGCCACAGGATTAGATCCGAACGCGGCGCGCGCCACAGGATGCCCGACGGCTCGTCGAACAGCGTCACGTCGGCGGCGACGATACTCACCCGCCGGAGATAGGCCAGGTTTCCGCCGGGCGCGCTGCTTCGGGTTAGCAACGAGAGGAACGTCGTCGTCGAGCCGCTGCCTTCAGGGCCGGGCGCCACTTCCGGCGGTGCGCCGAAACCGAGGTCGAAGCGGCCGCTCTCGTCCCGCGTCACCCGCGCTTCGACGCCGGCCAGGTCGATGGCAGTGGGGGCGACGCGGCCCTCGAGCAATGCCGGAACGCTGAGGGTCAGGGCCATGTCGGGGACCCGCGCCACCTCGACGCCAGTGGCGTCGCGCAAGGCGACATCCAGGGCGCGAATTTCCAGCGTCCGCTCGCTACGGGACCAGGTCAGGATGGCATCCTCGACGCTGGCCTGCAGACCGCTTTCGCCGTAGCTTAGGGCGTCCTGCAAATAGGGCGCAAGAAAGCCAACCGAAACCGGCCCGTGCGACAACCGCCAGATGGCACCGCCAACCACCAGAAGCGTCGCCGTGACAATCGCGGCAACGGTTCGCAAGAGAAAACGGCTGAAGGGAAAAGTCACCGGAATGCGCCGCCTGAACAGTGCCGGCCCCCGGCCCGGCGAGAAGTGAATCCAGTCTAGCATGACATCCCTCCCCCTGTTATCCGCGATGCATGATCTGCCGCCGGCCGCCGACCCCAACCGGGCCGCGGTCGATCTGGAAGGTTTCCGCGCGACGGCCGGCCCGGCAGGCCAGGCCCTGGCCGACGATCCCCAGGGCCAGGCCCTGCTCATGGCCCTGTTTGGCAACAGCCCGTTTCTCGGCGGCGCGGTCCTGGCGGAACCTGCCTTCCTGCTGGAGCTGCTGGCCGCGCCTTCGCCGGACGTGGTGTTCGACCGCGTGCTTGCAGCGCTCACCCACGACATGCCCGACCTGGGCCGGCACCTGCGCCACACCAAACGCCGGGTCGCGTTGCTGGCGGCAGTGGCCGATATTGGCGGCCTGTGGTCGCTTGACCAGGTCACCGGCGCGCTTTCGACCTTCGCCGAACGGGCACTGGACCTCGGCGTGGCCAATTTGCTGGCCGCCGCGGCAGCGCGTGGCGAGATCGAGCTGGTCGATCCGGCGCGCCCCGGGTTCGAGAGCAGCCTCGCCATCATCGGCATGGGCAAGCTCGGTGCCCGGGAGCTGAACTATTCCAGCGACATCGACATCATCGTCCTGTTCGACGAAACCAAAGTCCGCTATCGCGGCTCCAAATCACCGCAGGAATGCTTTGTCCGCGTGACCCGCGAGCTGGTTGCGCTGATGCAGGACCGCACGGCCGACGGCTACGTGTTCCGCACCGACCTGCGGCTGCGGCCCGATCCCGGCGCAACAGCCGTGGCGCTGTCGATGGGCGCGGCCGAATACTATTACGAAAGCCTGGGCCAGAACTGGGAACGCGCGGCAATGATCAAGGCCCGCACCGTGGCTGGTGACATCGCCGCTGGCGCCGACTTCCTCGATCGCATTGGCCCGTTTGTCTGGCGCAAGAATCTCGACTTCGCGGCAATCGAAGACATCCATTCGATCAAACGCCAAATTCACGCGCACAAGGGCCACGGCACCGTCACGGTTGCTGGCCACGACATCAAGCTGGGCCGCGGGGGCATCCGCGAGATCGAGTTCTTCGCCCAGACCCAGCAGTTGATTGCCGGCGGCCGCGACCGCCGCCTGCGCGAGAAGACGACCTGCGGCGCGATCCGGGCGCTGCGCGATTCCGGGCGGCTGACCGAAGCGGTCGCACAGGAATTAATCGACGCGTATGGATTTCTGCGCACGCTGGAACACCGGTTGCAAATGGTCGATGACCAGCAAACCCATCGCGTGCCCGCAGAACCCGACGCCCTGCGGCACATCGCCGTCTTCATGGGCTTCGCCGAAATCCAGTCGTTCAGCGATGCGTTGCTCGCGGTGCTCGAGCGAGTACAGCGACACTACGCGGCCCTGTTTGAGGCCGAGCCGTCGCTGGGATCGCACGGCAGCCTGGTCTTCACCGGCACGGACGAAGATCCCGAGACATTGAAGACGCTAGCCAGCATGGGCTTTCGCGACACGGCGATGGTGTCGTCCACCATCCGTCGCTGGCACCACGGCCGCTATCGCGCGATGAAGTCTGCGCGCGCGCGTGAACTGCTGACAGCGCTGAAACCGCACCTGCTGGAGGCGCTGGCCGCAACGTCAAACCCCGACCAGGCCTTCCTTCATTTCGACGAATTCCTGGGTCGCCTGCCCGCCGGCATCCAGCTGTTCTCGCTGTTCAACGCGAAGCCAGACCTGCTGACTCTCGTTGCCGAGATCATGGGCACGGCGCCGCGCCTGGCCGCGACACTGGCCCGCTATCCGCACCTGCTCGATGCAGTGGTGGTTGGGCAATTTTCAGACCCGCTGCCTGCCGCCGATGTTCTGGAGACTGAACTCGCCATTGCAATCATGCAGGGCAAGGATTTTCAGGATGCGCTTGATACCGCACGCCGCTTTGCAGCGGAACGCGAGTTCCAGGTCGGTGTGCAGATGATGCGCCGCAAGATCGATGTGGATGGCGCCGCGGGTGCGCTCTCTGACCTCGCCGATGCGGTCCTGGCAAACATGCTGCATGCCAGCGTTGACGATCTGGCCCGCAGTCATGGCCGGGTGCCCGGCGGCGACATGGCCGTGGTCGGCTTCGGGAAACTGGGTGCACGGGAAATGACGTTCGGGTCGGACCTGGACCTGATTTTCATCTACGACCATCCCGCCGAGGCCGAGACATCGGACGGTGCGCAGAAGCTGCCCGCCGCGACCTGGTTCGCCCGGCTCAGCCAGCGGGTCATCAATGCACTCACCGCGCTGACACCAGAGGGACGACTGTACGAAGTCGACATGCGCCTGCGTCCCTCGGGCAATGCCGGACCCGTCGCCGTGCGGCTGGAGAGCTTCGCCAAGTACCAGCGGACGGAAGCGTGGACGTGGGAGCATATGGCGCTGACGCGCGCGCGCCCGGTCGCCGGACCGCTGGACCTGCGGCAGCGCATAGACGACATCCGGCGCGAGGTGCTGACTGCCCCACGCGATCCGGCGCGGCTGTACCGCGACGTTGCAGAGATGCATGCGAAGACGGTGACCGCCCATGGCAGCCGCGACAAGTGGGACCTGAAATATGCCGCTGGCGGCCTGCTGGATGCCGAATTCATCGCCCAGTGCCTGGTGCTGCGTCACGCCCCGGCTTCGCCGCAGGTTCTGACCGGCAACACGGTGCAGGCCTTCCGCCTGCTGGCCAGGAATGGCCTGTTGCCGGCTGGCGTCGAACTGGCGGAAGCGACCCGTTTCATCCGCTCCCTGCAGATGCTGCAGCGTCTCTGCGTCGGCCCAACGGGTTCCGCCGAGACATTTGCCGGCGGTCTGCAGGCTCTGCTGGCTGCAGCGGGCGACGCACCGACCTTTGCCGCGCTTGAAGCCGCGCTGGCCGATATCCAGGCACGGGTCAGGCGCGACTACGAGCAACTGGTCGAGCAGCCGGCAAGGGACTATGAATCCGGCCAGCGCGAGTCATCTTCCGAGGAGAAAAAGACATGAGCACGTCTCCGGAAAAAGGCGATACAGCACCAGCCTTCACCCTGCCCACCGATGGTGGCGGCAAGCTGGCGCTCAAGGACCTGAAGGGCAAGCCGGTCGTGCTGTACTTCTATCCGAAGGACGATACTTCGGGCTGTACAAGGGAGGCCATCGACTTTACCGGCTTGGCAAAGTCGTTCGCAAAGGCCGGCGCTGTCGTGATCGGCTGTTCGAAGGACAGCGTCGAGAGCCACGACAAATTCAAGAAGAAGCACAAGCTGGGCGTGACGTTGGGCTCCGACCCCGAGGGCAAGGCCTGCGCGGCCTACGGCGTGTGGGTCGAGAAGAGCCTGTACGGCCGCAAGTACATGGGCATCGAGCGCGCGACGTTCCTGATCGATGCCAAGGGCAAGATTGCCGAGGTCTGGCACAAGGTGAAGGTCGCCGGCCACGCCGATGCTGTGCTCGACGCCGTCAAGGCACTCTGACGCCATGCAGGCACTCCTGGCCGTGGCAGTGGGCGGAGCAACCGGCTCGGTCGCGCGCTACCTGCTGGCCGGCTGGATCGCGCGGCTGGTCGGCACCGGGTTTCCGTGGGGCATCATGGCGATCAACGTGCTGGGTTCGTTCGCCATGGGTGTGATCGTCGAAGGGGCGGCGCTGCGCTGGAACATGTCGAACGACCTGCGCGCCTTCATCGCCGTCGGCATCCTTGGCGGCTTTACCACCTTCTCGTCGTTCTCGCTCGACGCGGTGATGTTGTTGCAACGGAACGAACTGGTGACGGCCTTTGCCTATATCGTGGGCTCGGTCGCGCTGTCGCTCGCGGCCCTATTCTTGGGCCTCCTGCTGATACGACACCTGTTCGGCTAGGCCAGACGTGGCCCTTCTTCCGCCGGGCGGCAGAGGGATTCCGCCGCTCTACGTTCTGATGATCGTCGCGCCGGCGAGCCAGATCGGCACCACGCTGTATCTCGCTTCGCTGCCTGCCATCGCAAGCGATCTTCACGTCAGCCTGGGCGTGATCCAGCTGACCATCACTGTCTACACCATGGCCTTTGCCGCCTCGCAATTGGTCCTGGGTGCCGTCGCCGACCGGTATGGGCGCCGCCGCGTGCTGCTGGCCGGGCTGGCGCTGTACACCCTGTGCAGTGTGCTGTGCGCCGTCGCGCCATCGATCCAGTGGCTGATGCCCGCGCGGATCGCACAGGCCATCGGCGCCTGCGCCGGCCTGGTGGTGGTTCGCGCGGTCATTCGTGATTCCCGCACCGGCGCCAATGCGGTGAAGGCCATGGCGCTGCTCAGCATGGCCTTGTCGGCGGGTCCGGCCTTCGCGCCATTACTGGGCAGCCAGGTCGAACTGCTGCTGGGCTGGCGCGCCAATTTCGCGCTCATCGCGGCGATCAGCCTCGTCTCGCTGGTCCTGTCGTACCTGACGGTCGGCGAAACCTTCCGCGCCGACCCGTTGGCCCGCGGTCCCTTCCGTGGCTACCTGCTCGTGCTCCGCTCGGGTCGCTTCATGGCTTTCGCCATATCATCGGGGCTGATTGCTGGCGCGTTCTACATGTTCCTGACCGGGTCGCCCGCGGTCTATCTGCGCGTGCTGCACATGCCGGTCGCTTTGTTCGGCTTCATCCCGATGTTCTGGGGCATCGCCTCGATGATCGGTTCTTGGGTCGCGACCCGCCTGGGCAACCGGTTCGATGGCGAGGCCATCGGCCTGGCCGGCATGCTGGTCAGCGCGGCCAGTTTCCTGGCCATGGTCGGCTTTACCCTCGCGGGCGTCGGCAATCTCGCAACCCTTACCATCCCCCTGTTCATCGCCGGGCTGGGGACCGGGATCAGCCTGCCCAATGCCGCCAACCAGGCCATGTTCTCGATCCCTGCGGGAATTGCCGGGGCGGGCTCGGCCATGATCGGCTTCATGCAGATGGCCTGGGCGACCCTGGGCAGCCTGGCCATGGCCAGCGTCACCCACGAGAGCCCCCTGCCCATGGCGGCCGGCATGGCGGGGGCCGCATCCCTGGCCGTGGCATGCTATGTGTTCGGCATGAAACGTCGGACCATAGTGACATGAGCAGCGTGCAGACAATTCCGGTGTCGGAAGACGATGCCGACATCCGGCTGGACCGGTGGTTCAAGCGCCACTTTCCCCAGCTGGGCCACGGGCGGCTGGAAAAGCTGCTGCGCACCGGGCAGGTGCGGGTCGATGGGGCCCGCGCCAAGGCCAATGACCGGCTGGCGGCCGGGCAGCAGATCCGCGTCCCTCCCCTGCCGGACGAACCGGCGGAGCCCGCGCCCCGCACGCCGGGCCAAGCGGAGAAGGTGCTGGTCACCGAGTTGAAGAAACGCATCCTGTTCATGGACGACTGGATCATCGCCCTCGACAAGCCGCACGGCGTGGCGGTCCAGGGCGGCAGTGGCCAGACGCGCCATATCGACGGCGTGCTGGACGAGTTGATGATGGGGCAGAAGGAGCGCCCGCGCCTGGTGCACCGCCTCGACAAGGATACGTCGGGCGTTCTGGTACTGGCGCGTACGTCGGCATCCGCCGCGGCCCTGGCCGAATCGTTCCGTCATCGCAACGCGAAGAAGTTCTACTGGGCGCTGACGGTCGGTGCGCCCGAGCCGCGTAACGGGACCGTCGACAAGCCGCTGCTGAAGATCGCCGCCGAGGGTGGCGAACGCGTCGCCCATGACGAGGACGACGGCAAGCGCGCCGTTACCCGCTACGCCACGATTGAATCCGCCGGAAAGCGTGCGGCGTGGGTCGGGCTGATGCCCCTCACCGGCCGCACCCATCAGCTGCGCGTGCATCTGGCCATGATCGGCACGCCGATCATGGGCGACCGCAAATACGGGGGCGAAGGCGCCTATCTGCCGGGCATGCTGGGCAAGAAGCTGCACCTGCATGCGCGGCGGCTGATCCTGCCGCATCCAAAGCATGGGGCCATCGACGTCACCGCGCCGCTGCCGTCCCACATGCTCGAGACCTGGAAACTTTTTGGTTTCGACCCCTCCGACCGTAAAGATCCATTCGGGGAAGACGCGTGAGCAACAATATCGGTGGTATTGGCGATATCATCATCATGATCGGTATCGTCTTGGGAATGTACGGCGTGTCCCAGGCCCTGGCGCCGCCGCTCAAGCGGAAGTTCAGCCGGCGCATCGCCGTCGGCATGATCGTCGTCGGCCTGGCCCTGGCCTATGCCGGGCTGGCGATCACCGGCGACACCAATGCGCTGACCGAGATCATGCAGCAGCGGGAAAATCCCGCGCCGCCCGTCGACAAGGATTAGCCGCGGCCGCGATAGGGCGCCACGCCCTGTTCAGGAATCCATACATCCGCCGGCGCCGGCCCGGTCTGGAAAAAGACGTCGATCGGAATCCCGCCGCGCGGATACCAGTAGCCGCCGATGCGCAGCCAGCGTGGCTTCAGCAGGTCGACCAGCCGCTTGGCGATTGCCACGGTGCAATCCTCATGAAAGGCGCCGTGGTTGCGGAACGAGGCGAGGAACAGCTTGAGTGACTTGCTCTCGACCAGCAGTTCGTCAGGAATGTAGTCGATCACCAGATGGGCGAAATCCGGCTGCCCCGTCACCGGGCACAGGCTGGTAAATTCCGGCGCCGCGAAGCGGGCGACGTAATCCACGTCGGGATGCGGATTGGGCACCGCCTCGAGCAGCGCCGCATCGGGGTTGGCGGGAATGGCGGTTTCGTGGCCGAGCTGGGCCAGGGTGGTCGCGGTGGTTTCGACGGTCATGGACACAGACTAGCAAGTTTGCCGCGCCGTGGTAAAACCCCGCGATGATCGCCCCCCGCCTCCGCCTCGCCCTGTTCGACTGCGACGGCACCCTGGTGGATAGTCAGCACCGGATATTCGCCTCCATGGCCGCCGCGTTTGCCGAGCGCGGACACACCGCGCCAGATCCCGCCGGCGTCCGCTCGGTCGTCGGCCTGTCCCTCGTCGAGGCCGTGGGCCGGTTGCTTCCCGACATGGTGCTGGCCGAGCAGGAGGCCACGGCCGAATCCTACAAGAAGGCCTTTTTCGGATTTCGCCAGCGCGGCGAGCACGAAGAGCCCCTGTATCCAGGCGTCATCGAAGCGCTGGACCGGTTGAACGACGCGGGATTCATCCTGGGCGTTGCCACCGGCAAGTCACGCCGCGGCCTCGACGCCGTGCTGGATATGCATGGACTGGCGGGGCGCTTCGTGACGCTGCAGACAGCGGACCGGTCCCCCGGCAAGCCGAACCCCGCCATGGTCCTGCAGGCCATGGCCGAGGTGGGCGTCGATCCGGCAGACACGGTGATGATCGGGGATACGGTGTTCGACATTCACATGGGCCGCAACGCCGGGGTCGCGTCCATCGGCGTCGGCTGGGGCTATCACGAGATAGCGGAACTGGAACAGGCCGGCGCGGTTTCGGTGGCGCGCGACTTTTCCGAACTCGCCGACCTGGTCCTGGCCCGATGATGCGCCGTTTTTATAAAACAGCCGGAGTCATCGCGCGGCCGGATGGCCGCTATGGCATCGCGCTGGATGGCAAGCCGCTCAAGACCCCGGCGCGCCACGACCATGCAGTGCCGACCCGTGCCCTGGCCCAGGCCATCGCCGAGGAATGGGAGGCGCAGGAGAAGGACATCCGTCCTGCGACCATGCCGTTGACCACCCTTGCCGCCACCACACTGGACCGGGTGAACGGCTTGCGAGAGGCTGTCATCAACGACCTGTTGGCATTTGCCCGCACCGACCTCGTTTGCTACCGCGCCGAGCACCCCGCCGCCTTGGTCGAACTTGAGCGCAAAAGCTGGGACCCGTTGCTGGCCTGGCTGGCGCGCCGGTACGACATCGCGCTTGAGGTAACGCAAGGAATCATCGCTATCGCGCAGAGCGACACCGCGCTGTCGCGCCTGGCATCCGTACTGGCGGCGAATGACGATTTCCGTCTCGCGGCGCTTCACGCCCTGACGACCGGATCGGGTTCGCTGGTCATCGGGCTCGCGGCCCTGTCCGGCGAGATCGACGCGGAGACGACGTTCCTGCTAGGCCAGCTTGACGAGTTGTATCAGGCCGAAAAGTGGGGCGTGGATAGTGAAGCTGACCAGCGCCGCGCCGCGCTCCGCGCCGACATCGGCGCCACCCTGCGTTTCGTCAGCCTGCTGGGCGACAGGTAGAATCAACAGGTAGAATCAATCGAGGTATTCGATGTTTGCCCCGCCAGAAAAGGCGACGGCACAATTCAGCTCCGGATCGGAATTTGCCCAGTCGCGGGGCGTGAGGCCATTACCCAACAAGAATATCGCGGCATTCACAGGATCGGCGTCCAGCCCGTCGCCACGACGGGCAACAAGTTCGCCAACGACCCTGTTAACCGGGTAGTCCTGCGCCGCCATGGCGTCATCAATGAAACCGGCCACTGCAACCACCGGGGCAATGGCCGTGTTGGTTGCCTCGGCATTGGGCCAGACCGCGCACGCGTCGCCGAGAGTACCGGCGAGTCGCGCTTGATCGATCCTCTCGGCGGGCCAGCCGAGCACGCCGGCAATCCATGCCGAGAGATGCCCCACCCCTTGCGTCCGCATAGCCTTGATCGACCGGTAAGAGACGTCGTCGATGATTGTGTATGGAGGGCTCATCGGGACGGCGGTTTGCAGAGGACGCTGAAGTGTCTTAAGCATGACGCGGTATCCCCTCTTGGACGCCGCACCATGACCGCTAACGCCGCCACCGGAAATTAGGCCTTTCCGATTAGATGTCCCTCGGCCATTCGGCGCAGAACTTCACAAAACCCACCTAAACATCTGAATCAAAGCAAGAATTTAAATCGGGCCAGCCGCTCAGGAGACTGCCGCACCGGTCGGCTAGTCGATTACGCCTAATTCCGGGGGTGGCGGCCTATCCCTAAACTAACCATATGAATTCCCGCTCACTGGCACGCAATTTTCCAGCGGGTCCGCCGGAAGTATGGTTGCTCGATAACCATTCCACGACCGGGCACGCGCTGACGCTGCTGCTGGGTGATTGGGGATTTGCGCCGCGGTGGATGCGGACGCCGAGCGTGGCGTTAGGACGGTCTGGCGCGCCGGCAATCATCATGGTCGATGATGGCATTGCAGGGACCGACGAGCATTTCAACGACCTGCTGGCCCTGTTGCACGTGCTCGAGGCAGCGCGGCCGCCACTCGTACTGCTCGGGTACCGTGATGACATCGCCTCCAAGTTGGCTGCCTATCGGGTCTACGGACTAGCCAAGCCCATCGAGCCGGAACGCCTGCGTGGTTTGATGGACCTGCTAACCCAGCCGGCGTCGCCTCGCTGACTAGCCGCCAAATCCCGGCAAGGTTTTCGCCTTGAGGACTGCCTCGACACGATTGCGAACACCAAGCGTGCGATAGGCCCCGGCGAGATGGATGCGCACCGTGCCCTCACCGAGGTTGAGCGCCCGAGAAATTTCCTTCGCCGACAGGCCCTGCATCAGATGCCCTAGGACCTCGGTCTGGCGCGGGGTCAGGGTGCCTGAAAGCCCCGTACCGGCGGCGGGGCGAGGCACGGCGGCAACAGGCGAGAAACCCACCGGGACATAACGTTCGCCACCTAAAACGGTCTGCAACGCGGCGACTGTGGCTTCGGGAGTCAGCTGCTTTGGAATAAAACCGTCGGCCCCGGCCGCGAACACGCCTGCGACGTCCTCCGGACGTTCCGATGCGGACACAGCAACAAGCCGGCTGTTCGGAAATGCGTCCCGCGCCGCAGCAAATCCTTCCAGGCCGGACATCCCTAGCATATTGATGTCGAGCGCTATGAGATCGAGGCGGTCAAGCGACGCCGCCAGATCGAGGGCCGCTTCGAGATCGCCCGCCTGATGAACATTGCCAACCTGCAGGTCGTCGCGTAGCAGAAACGCAAAGCCCTGCCTAAACAGCGCGTGGTCGTCAGCTACCAGTACAACAAGATCTTGAGCTTCAGGTGCCTGCTTCTTTACCATGGTCAAATTCTACGCTCGGTGGTTTGCTCCGTGAACTAAAATTTGCAATCCTATTTTGCCAGCATCTCTGGCACCTCGGCTAACGAGGAGTAAGATTTCAGCATGAATAACAAGGAGATTCGAACTCCGCCAGCGGGTGGGGTGACCGGCTTGGTCAGGGCGCTCCGGCTTCTGGGCATAGTCATTCCCGCTGCCGTTCTGGTTGCCGCAGCTATTCTACTGATCAACGGCCGTGAACAGCGCCTGGTCGACAGCGAGCGGCGGCTCGACATCCTCAATGCCATTATCACCGAACAGATCGCCCGCTCAACCGAGGCCATCGATGTCGTCCTCCGACAGGCGACGAACAGCGTCGTGGCCCTCACCGATTCAAGTCCAAACAGCGTCGCCGGCCTGGCGGATGATTTCCGCGACTACATTGCCAGCCTTCCTTTGGCCCATGGCCTGACCTGGGCAAATGCCGAGGGCTACATCGCCATTACCACGGTCAATTTTCCGGCAGAGGTGCCGCAGCCCATCTACGTCGGGGATACCGAGCTATTCCAGACGCTGATGCGGACGCCATCGGAGCGCACCGTGATCGGGGCGGTCAGTAAATCCAACGCTAACGGTGCGTGGGTTATCCCCTTCGCCCGAACAGTAGTCGTCGGCGGCCACCCTGCCGGAATTGTCATCCTGAGCGTCCCCTCTACGGCCATGTCCCGCATTTTTGTTACTGGCCTGCGCGATGCCGACCAAGGCATTGGACGCGTATTCCATCGCCATACCTTGCTGGCGGCCGAACCGCACAACGACCTCGTGATAGGCCGCACATTTGGTTCAACGCCTACAATCGACGCGGCTCTTGCAACCGGCTATGCAGCGGCGCGAACCGGTGGAGCGGATGGCAACCAGTTGCTGGTTGATGCCCGACGGGTGGGCGAAACACCTTTGGTTAGCGTGCTGGCACAGCCCACGGCCGCCATCGTCAGGGGTGCCCGCACCGCAGGCATCGCCCTTATCATCGGCAGCGTCCTGCTTGCAGGGGCAGTCTGCGCCGGCTTCTGGCTGCTGGCGCGATCCTTGGCATTGCGCACGGCGGCGGTCGCCCAGGCCGCCACACAGGACCGCCGGCGCATGATCGCGGAATCGGCCAATCGCGAAAAGTCGCGGTTCCTCGCCGCAGCCAGTCACGATTTGCGGCAACCGCTGCACGCCCTGGGACTATTCGCCAACGCACTGTCGCGCCGGGTACGCGGTGAAGAGCAGGTGATGCTAGTGGCGAGCATCCAGGAAGCCGTTACGTCGATGTCATCGATGTTTGGAGCCTTGCTCGACCTGGCCCGTATCGACGCCAAGGGGCTGGACCCCAAGCTGGTGCGCTTCGCGCTCGACCCTGTGCTTGAACGTACCGTGCGTGAGGCCGAGGCCGAGGCCGGTGCCAAGGGCCTTAAGGTTCGCCGTGTTTCCACGTCGGTGTTTCTCGAAACCGACCCGGTCCTGCTCGCGAACATTATCCGCAACCTGTTAACCAACGCCGTCCGCTATACCGACAAGGGCAGTATCCTTGTCGGATGCCGCCACCGGGGGTCGCTGGTGGATATAGAGGTGGTTGATACCGGCATCGGCATTGCCGCCGGCGACCGAGAGCGCATTTTCGGCGAGTTCGAGCGTGGCACCTCCAACGACAACCAGGTGAAGCAGGGGCTGGGGCTGGGCTTGGCCATCGTTCGTCGTATCGCCGACGCCCTTGGCGTGGAGGTCGGCATCCGTTCGACGCCAGGGCATGGTTCGACCTTCTTCATCACGGTCCCGCGCGCCAAGCCGGACCCTGAACTGGAGTTCGCAGAAGACGACCTGGAAGGCGAGCTGGTGACCAGCGGTTCGATCCTGGTGCTGGACGACGACCCGACGATCCGGCGAGCACTGACGCAGGACCTGACCGACCGTGGTTTCACGGTCATGGCGCCGGACGACTTGAATGCCGTCGACCCATACACGTTCGAGAAGCCGGACGGCATTGTCATTGATCTTGACCTCGGTCTGCCTGTCGATGGACTCGACATGCTGGCCGAAGCCGAGCGACGGATCGGGCGAGACCTGCCGGCGGTGATGGTGACGGGTTCGACTAACCCGGAGATTCTCAACCGCTTGAAAGTGTCGGGCCGGACCTGGTTGCACAAGCCAACGACCGGCGACTCCATCGTCGCCGCCCTTCGCAAAATCTGGAAGGACGCGGCTGGCTAAGAGCCAGCTAGCGCGTTTCGCTGTTGTCCAGCCGCGCGGCCAGTGTGGCCGCCATGAAACGGTCGAGGTCGCCGTCCAGCACGCCTTGGGTGTCGCTGGTTTCGACGCCGGTGCGCAGGTCCTTCACCATCTGGTAGGGGTGCAGGACGTACGACCTGATCTGGTGGCCCCAGCCGATATCGGACTTTGAATCGGCCAGCGCCTGCTTCGCATCCTCGCGCTTGCGCAGCTCCATTTCGAAGATGCGGGCTTCGAGCATCTTCCAGGCGGTGGCCCGGTTCTTGTGCTGACTGCGTTCACTCTGGCAGGCGACCACGATGCCGGTCGGGATATGGGTGATGCGCACCGCGCTGTCGGTCTTGTTGACGTGCTGGCCGCCGGCACCCGATGAACGATAGGTGTCGATGCGGCAGTCCTTCTCGTTGATCTCGACCTTGATGGTGTCGTCTATCACCGGGTATGCGCCGACGCTGGCAAAGCTGGTGTGCCGGCGCGCGTTGGAATCGTACGGCGAAATACGGACCAGGCGGTGCACGCCACTCTCGGTCTTCAGCCAGCCATAGGCGTTTATGCCGGTAACTTTCATCGTGGCGGACTTAAGCCCGGCCTCTTCGCCAGCGCTCTCCTCGATCCACTCGACGCCGTAGCCCTTCTTCTCGGCCCAACGGGCATACATGCGCGCCAGCATCTCGGCCCAGTCCTGGCTCTCGGTACCGCCGGCGCCGGCGTGGACCTCGACGAAGGCGTCATTGCGGTCGGCTTCGCCGGACAGCAGGGTCTCGAGGCGGCGCTTCGCTGTTTCGGCCTTGAGTGAGACCAGCATGGCCTCGCCTTCCTGGATGGCGGACTCGTCCTTCTCGCTGTCGCCCAGATCGATCAGGGCAATGGCGTCGTCCAGTTCCTGTTCCAGTTTCTTCTGGGCGCCCACCGCATCGTTCAGGTGCGTGCGCTCCTTCATCAGGGCGCTGGCAGCCGCCGCATCATTCCACAGATTGGCATCGCCCGACCGGGCGTTCAGTTCCTCGAGCCGTTTAACCGCGCTATCCCAGTCAAAGATGCCTCCTCAGCAGCGTTAGCGACTGCTTGATTTCATCGACCATGGTCTGGGCTTCAGCGCGCATGAAGCGGCTCCGGAAAACGCGAAACGGGCCGGGAAAATAGGCATTCAGACGGGGCGAGTAAAGGCCCGAGGCACCGACGACCAGCGGGCAACTACTTGACATTGTCAAATATACTGAGCACGATGGCGCCGATGAACTCCGACGTCGATGTCGTTCGGGCTTTCAACCGGTTCTATACGCGGCAGATCGGCGTGCTCGAAGAAAGCCTGCTCGGCAGCCCGTTTTCGCTGGCCGAGGCGCGGGTCATGTTCGAATTAGCCCGGCACAAGCGGACGACAGCGAGCGAAATCGGCGCGGTTCTTGGTCTCGACCCAGGCTATCTCAGTCGCATCCTGTCGAAACTGGGGCGGAACGGTTTTGTGGTCGCCCGTCCCTCTCCTGTCGACAGTCGCAGCCGGCTGCTTGACCTCACAACTGCCGGCCGACGCGCGTTTGCCGCCGTCGATGGGCGCTCCCATGCACAGGTCGAAGCCATGCTGGCAGAACTGTCCCCCGGTGAGCGTGAGCGTCTTATCGCCGCCATGAGCGCCGTGCAGGAATTGTTGGCATGCCGCGACGCATCCCCTTCGTACGACCTTCGCCCACATCGCCCGGGCGACCTGGGCTGGATCGTCCACCGCCATGCGGTGCTGTATGCGGCTTTGGGCTGGAATCCTCAATTCGAGGGCAAGGTGGCGGAGATCGTCGCCAATTTCGCAAAGCACTTCGATCCGGCGTGCGACCGCTGTTGGGTCGCCGATCAGGACGGTGCGCCGGTCGGTTCAGTCGCCCTGGCCCGGCGCACGGCGTCGGAGGCCCAGTTGCGACTGTTGCTGGTGGAACCGAGAGCGCGCGGCCTGGGCCTGGGCCGGCATCTGGTCACCGAGTGTATCGCCAGTGCGCGCCAAAGCGGCTACCGCACGATCATGCTGGAAACATATGACAGCCTGCATGCGGCGCGGACCATCTACGCAAAAGCCGGTTTTAAACTGGCCGGCAGCGAACCTGACGAAAGCTATGCCCCCGGCCTGTGTGCCGAAATCTGGCGGCTGAAACTGGTCTAACTGCTGCGTGCCGCTCGACTTTTCCGCACCTATGCGCAGACTATTCCTTGCGACACTGTCTTACCCCTCGCCCATGCCGCGACCGAGAACACCGCGCAAGCGACGCGCCAATTCGTTTCGACGATAGGGCTTTGTAAGCAATTCGAATTCGTTGTCGCGATGGTCTGAATTCCAGTTCGACAGCTCATTGAAGCCGGACGTCAGCAGCACGCGAAGCCGGGGCAGCCTGCGGCGTGCCTCCAGCGCCAACGAAACACCATTCATGCCACCTGGCATTATGACGTCGGTGAACAGTACATCGACATGTGGATTGGTCTCGATAATCTCCAGCGCTGAATGGCCATCTCCAGCCGTCAAAACGCTGTATCCCAGATCGGTCAGCATGGACGCCGCGAGCTCGAGAACCTCGGGATTGTCATCCACCACGAGTACGGTTTCCGCCCAGCCGGAGATATCGGGATTTGATTTGGTCTCGGGACGGTCGTCCGGCTGGTCGATGGCGGGGAACATCAGTCAGACCTCCGTGCCGCGCCCTGGCACGCTGTCGATGTGAAAATGCCCCTTTGACTGACGAACGAAACCGTACACCTGCGAGAGGCCCAAGCCGGTACCGCGACCGGGCTCCTTGGTCGTGAAGAACGGCTCCACGACGCGGTCAAGGACTTCTGCCGGCATGCCTGAGCCATTGTCCATCACGGTCAGGCAGACATACCCGCCGGGCTCGCCCCCACAGTTGCCGCAGTACCAGTATCGATCGTTTCATTTGTCGTCGAAATGACCACTTCGCCGTTGTCGCTCGTCATCGCATCGCGAGCGTTCAGCAGCAGGTTGAGAAGCGCCAGTTCCAACTGCACCGGGTCCACGCGGCAGTTCGAAAGAGACGGGTCAAAGCGTGTGGATACGCGTATTTGATTGCCCAGCGTATGCTCGACCAGTTCACTGAGGGTCGCGACCAGCCTGTTCAGGTTGACCGGCCGCCCTTCAAGCGGCTGCTTGCGGGCGAAGGCCAGAAGCTGACGAGTCAGCGCCTCGCCTCGCGAGACAGCAGCATTGGCGAGACGCAGAATGCGCATGCCCCGCTCATCCGTCTCGACCCGCGGCGCCAGCATTTCGAGATTACCGGCGATGACTTGCAGCAGGTTGTTGAAATCGTGCGCCAGACCGCCGGTCAGTTGGCCGATGGCTTCCATGCGTTGCGAGCGGCGCAAGCCAGCCTCGGCGTCGCGCCGCCGGCTGACGTCCAGTTGCGAACCGAAGTAGTAGAGCAGCCTTCCCTGGGAATCGAGAATGGGGCTGATGAACAGCTGGTTCCAGAAGCTGGAACCGTCCTTTTTGTAGTTCAGCACCTCGACACTAATTTCCTCATGCCGGGACAGTGCATTTCGTACCGCGTTGATGGTCTCACAATCCGTATCAGGGCCCTGCAGGAAGCGGCAGTTGCGATTGAGCACCTCCGCCTCCTGATAACCCGTCATCTCCAGGAAAGACCGGTTCGCGAAAATAATGGGATTGTCGGGTTTCGACGGATCGACAACCGTCATGGGCATGCGCGTCAGCGCAACGGCAGCGAAAAAAATGTCATCACGCCCGCCTACACCTGCCGTGCCGATGCGAAAGGGCGAAATGCCGCTTCCCCGAAATTCGTCCTGAACTTCGTTCGCCGGCTGTCGATGCCCCTCCGATTCGAAATTCCTGTTCACCATTTACCACCTGCGGGCACCCCCGATTTGGATGCGCCGCCTGAAATTTTGACTGGTGGCTGAACGTGGCGACTACTGCAAGGTTCCGCAGCGAAGAGGACAACGGCTTGGTTCGCACAACTGAATCGGGCTTTACGTGCCGAGGGACTTCCAGCGGTCCGCAATATCCGCATAGGTCGAACTGTCGGCGGCGGCTGACATAGCCTGGACGAAAGGCGCCGCAATGCCTGCCGCAGCCGCCATGGCCAAGGCATGGTGCAGGTCCTTTCGACAGACATCCACGTTGGCCTTGGCCGCCTGCACATCGTGCCCATAGCGCCCCAGGAGCGTGCGAAACGCCTGCCAATCCTGGGTGCCGAAATTGCGGCCGGAACTGGATTCCATGATCGAGGCCATACGGCGCCGGTCGAGGCCCGCCGCGCCGGCGATCTGCATCGCCTCCGTCATAAGGAACGTCGATGCAACGCCCATGATGTTGTTCACGATCTTTGTGGCAGCGCCCGCACCCAACACACCACAATGATGCACCTCTGTCGCCAGCCGGTTCAGAACTGGCGCGGCGCGTTCGAGGTCGGCCGGAGCACCGCCGGCCATGATCGTGAGCTTGCCTTCGCGAGCACGGACCACGCCGCCACTGACCGGGGCGTCAATCACGGCCACACGGCTTTTGCCCGCCTGGTCCGCGATTGCCTCTACCGTCGCAGGCAGCAAGGTGCTGGCGAGTACGACAAGCGGCGGACGCTTCGGGTCAATACCGTGAATGAGCCCGCGAGGGCCGAGGACGACCTCGTGCGCCTGGGCATCAGTCGCGACCATAACGACGATGATTTCTGCCGTGGCGCAATCGCGTGGCTCCGCCGTCGTATCCGCGCCCAATGCCGCCAGTGCGGCCAACACGGCCGGGTTGACGTCGCAGATTGTCAGCGCGCACGAAGTTTCAATCAAGCGCTCGGCCATGGGCCGCCCGATGGCCCCCGCACCGATGAATCCGACATTGATGGACATTGCCGCCCCACTTTTTTGATTGTGGCGCATGGTCACGCGGGTCCGGGGCGATTGTCTACCGTTACGTCGCCTCTGTCTGGCCTGTGGACAACCGTGTCAGTACAGCCCACCCGTTCCCGATGACGGTGCCGCACCGGCATCGACCGGTGCGCCGCCGCTGCCGGTATAGCTGACGCCACCGGTCGAGGTGCCCTCTGGACCAGAGCCGTCGAGCACCACGCGCTCGCCCGTTGGCTCGGTACCCGGCTTGAATGCCTCAAGGATCACGTTTCGGTCGCCGGCGCGCGCCGGCAGGCCGGTCTCGGCCTGGATACGAACCAGGCGGATGCCAGTGGGAACGCGAAAGGGGATCGACGGCTTGTCTTTGAGAGCGGCCATCATGAAGTCGCGGAAAATAGGCACGGCTACCGAAGAGCCTGTCTCTTTGCCACCCAAGGTCCGCGGCGTGTCAAAACCCACAAACACACCCACCGCCAGGTCAGGCGAAAAGCCGACAAACCACGTGTCGAAACTATCGTTGCTGGTCCCGGTCTTGCCGGCCAGCGGCTTCCCCACCTCGCGGATGCGAACGCCAGTGCCACGCTCGACAACCCCCTGAAGCATGGAAACAGTCTGGTAGGCGGTGGCGGCGTCGATTACCCGCTCGCGCGTATCGGGAACCTCAGGCTCGGCCTGATTTGCCCATGACTCCACGCTGCAGGCGGGGCATGGCCGCGTATCGTGACGATAGACCGTCTTCCCGTTCCGGTCCTGCACACGGTCGACCAGTGTCGGCACAACCTTCTTGCCGCCATTGACCAGTTCCGCATAGGCGGTCGTCAACTTCAGCAGGGTGGTCTCGCCAGCACCCAGCGCCATCGGCAGCAATTGCGGCATGTTGTCGACCACACCGAACCGATGGGCATAGTCGCTCACCACGTCCATGCCAACGGCCTGGGCCAACCGCACCGTCATCAGGTTTCGCGACTTCTCGATGCCAAGCCGCAAGGTGGACGGGCCATAGAATTCATGTGTGTAGTTGTCTGGTTTCCACTTCGGTTGACCCGCACCCGGATCGAGTACGAATGGCGCATCGAGGACGAGGCTGGCCGGTGTGAACCCGTTGTCCAACGCGGCAGCGTATACGAAAGGCTTGAACGATGACCCAGGCTGACGCTGTGCCTGGGTGGCGCGATTGAACTGGCTCAGCTTGAAGTCCCAACCGCCGACTAACGCCAGCACACGGCCGGTATGCGGGTCCATGGCGACCAAGCCACCGCCAACCTCGGGGATTTGGCGCAAGGCATGAACACCCTTGGGTGCGTCTTTCACCGGCTCGACGGCAACGACGTCGCCAGGCGCGACCACTTCTGATGCGGTCTTGACCGGCGGGCCAAGCGTCTGCTCGGCCTTGATGGTCCGGCGCGCCCAACGCAGTTCCTCGAACGGAATGCGGCCGGTACTGCCATCGGCAAACCCGATGCCGACGGATTGGGCATCGGCTTCGCGCACAACGGCGAGACGCCAATTTTCCATCAGGCCAATCGTCGGCACGGCGGCCAATTGCTGCTTCCACTCGCCGCCAGGGTCTATTTTCGCAATTGGGCCGCGCCAGCCATGGCGACGATCATAGGCAACAAGCCCGGCCTGAAGGCCACGCTCGCCGATCCGCTGCATTCCGGTGTCGAGCGTCGAGCGGATGCTCAACCCGCTCTCGTACAGACCCTTCTCGCCGTAGCGGCCGAGCAATGTACGGCGCAGCTCCTCGGTGAACCAGTCCGCGCGCACCACTTCCACATCGCCGCGCAGCCGGGTACTGAGCGGCTGGTTCTGCGCCGCGTGCAGGTCGGCCTGCGAGATAAAGTTTTCGTCCGCCATTCGATCCAACACCCAGTCGCGACGCGCCTTGGCGCGTTCGGGAAAGCGGACGGGGTTGTAGTTGTTCGGCGCCTTCGGCAGGGCGGCCAGGAACGCCACTTCAGCCGGCGAGAGCTGGTCGAGCGACTTGTCGAAATAGGTTAGCGCTGCGGAGGCCACGCCATACGCGCCGGCACCGAGATAGATTTCGTTCAGATAAAGTTCGAGGATGCGGTCCTTGCTGAACGCCCGCTCGATCCGGAACGACAGGATGGCTTCCCTCGCCTTGCGCGCGATGGAAACTTCGTTCGTCAGCAGGAAGTTCTTTGCGACCTGTTGCGTGATAGTCGACGCGCCGACCGGGCGCCGGTTCTGCCCGGCATTGGCCAGGTTCTGAACCGCGGCGCGCAGCACGCTCATCGGGTCGACACCGCCATGGGTGTAGAAATTCTTGTCCTCCGCCGCTAGGAAGGCCTGGATTACTGATTTAGGGATGACGTCGATCGGCACGAACAGGCGGCGCTCGCGGGCGAACTCACCGATAAGGCGACCGTCGCCAGCGTGGACACGGGTGGTCACAGGCGGATTGTAGTCGGCCAATTGCTGGTAGTCAGGCAGGCCCCGACCAAAATGCCACAGGCCGTAAATGACGGCGCTGCCGGCGGCTACAGCCAATACCAGCCCAATCACCGCAAAAACGAGGAGTAGCCTTAGGATTTTCATCTTTTTCCGACCCGTGGTCCGCCCAGTCGCGGACCGGTCGGGAACATAACGAAAATTGGGGCAAAAAGTGGCCGCCGTTCCCGTCATCTGTCAAAAAAAGCGCTAAGCGTGGCGTAAATGCCAGCCCTCAGGCAACCAGCACGCGGGTGGTCGGCATGCGGATGGTGGCCACCGTCCCGCCCCCCAACTCGCTGACCAATTCCAGCGAGCCACCGTGCAAGTGCATCAGGCTGCGGCTGATTGACAGGCCGAGACCGGTCCCCTCGTAGCGCCGGCCGAGGCTGAGATCCGCCTGTTGGAACGGCTCGAAGATGCGCTCAAGCGCGTCGACAGGAATGCCTATCCCGGTGTCGGCAATGCGGATGAGCAACGCCCCGGCGACGTCACGCTCACCATATATCGCCACCCTGCCGCCGCTTTCGGTGAACTTGACGGCATTGGACAGCAGGTTAAGAACGACCTGCTTGAAAGCCCGGCGATCAGCCACCACCTCCGGCAACGCCCCGCCATATTGCTCGACCAGTTCGATACCACCGGCGGCAGCTCGCCCCGCCACCATTGCTATGCAATCACGTATGACGGAAGAAGCGCTGAAGGTTTCCTCATCAAGTTCGAAGCGCCCGGCCTCGATCTTCGACATGTCCAGAATGTCGCCGATCACGTCCAGTAGGTGGCGACCGCTGTTATGGATGTCGCGTGCATAGTCAGAATAGCGGTCAATGGCATCGCGCCCGAAGATGCGATCGCGAATGATCTCGGCAAAGCCGAGGATTGCGTTCAACGGCGTGCGCAGTTCGTGACTCATGTTGGCCAGGAACGTGGACTTGGCGCGGTTAGCCGCCTCGGCCTGCTCCTTTGCGTTCATTAACGCAACCTCGACCTGTCGACGGTCGGTTATGTCGGTATAGGTGAGGATCAGGCCACCGCCTCCAAGTGGCTGCAGACGAATCTCCAACACGACGCCATTCGGGCGAACTCGCTCGTGCACGATGCCCCGACCGAGCCTCGGAAACTTCAACAAGCGATCAAGATGTGCTTGTGGATCGCCATCGCCGTATTCACCGCGGGCGATCATGCCACGCACGAATGCCTCGTAGGGCTGCCCGACATGAATCTGCCCGGGTTCAAGATCAAGCAATCCGACTACACGAGAGTTCCAGGCCGCGACGCGGAAATCCGCGTCCACGAGGAAAACACCCTGGTCCATGCTTTCGAACGTCAACTGCAATTGCTTGCTGCTGCGCGCCAGTTCCAGCTCGGCCAGCTTGAGGCTGGTAATGTCCTGAAGCGTGCCAATCGAAACAAGGGGGTGACCGTCGACATCGACTGTCGTGGTCGCGCGTGACTGCACATGCTTGATGCGCCCGTCTGGCATAAGCAGGCGGTATGAGTCCGTGAATGCCGTGCGACCCGCCAGCGGCGTCAGATTGCCCCTGTCCTCGGGGTGGACGAAGGCAAGGAACGATTCGAATGTGCCCGAGAATGCTGGGGGTTCAACTTCAAAAATGCGAAAAATTTCGTCAGACCACTCAAGCCGGTCGGCTCTGTGATCGTGCTGCCAGTTGCCGATATGCGCCAGTGTTTGCGCTTCGGTCAGGCGTGTCTGGCTGCGGCGCAATGCCTCCTCGGCCTGCTTCCGCTGGGTGATGTCCTGCACCGTACCCTCATAGTAAAGCGGCCTGCCCTCGGAATCTCTCACCATGGTCGCGCTTTCGGTCACCCAGATTCGCTCGCGCGTCTTGTGCCGGTAGATTTCGGATTCAAAATCCGCGACGCGGCCATTTTGTACAAGCGCGGATATAAAATCGTTGCGACGCTCTGGGTTGACGTACCACTCCTTCGCAATATCGTGGACGGCTGCGATCTGGGCTGCTTCGGATTCGTAACCGTTCAGGCGCACGAGGGCCGGATTAGCGCGCAGCTGCCGCCCGTCGGGCAGTGAGCGGTAGAAGCCAATAGGCAGGTTTTCAAACACGCCGCGGTAGTCCGCCTCGGCCTCCGCGAGAGCCTGCTGGGCCATGACCTGCTTGCTGATGTCCGACGCCGTGCCGCGATAACCCGCGAAATTTCCCTGCCGGTCGAAAACCGGAGTGCCGCTCACTTTGATGTGACCAGCGCGCCCCTCAAGGTCGATCGCGCGATAGATGAAGTCGCGAAACGGGCGGCGATGGGCAAGGTCGTCGAGGTGGCGCGCCAGGTTTTTTGGGTCGATGGACAGCTTTTCCAGCGCACGATCGCGGCGGGCACCGAGGGCACTGCCTACGGTCACGCCGTAGCGCACCGGCAACGCGCCGGAGAGTGAGGTAAAACGGTGTTCCGGGTCGGTTTCCCAGAACCAGTCCGATGCGGCGTTGGCAAAGTCGCGGAAGCGCCGCTCGCTCACCTCCAGACGACGCATCTGGGCATAGAGCAACAGACCCATCAGCCCAGTGGCGAGGACCGCCAGCAGCCCGGCAACCAAGGTCTGTGCGATATGGCCAAACCAGTGCTGCAGGATGCGCGCGCGAGAGAGGCTGGCGGCGATGACCACGCCGGGCGGATCGAGCCGTTGTTCGACCTGGAGGTCGGCTGGCTGTTCTGCCCCGATTCCGGGGGCGGTATCGCTGGCAAGGACTGTTCCGTCCCCGCGGTCGATCGAGATTCGCCCGCCCAAGCCGATGGACCGGTAGAAATCGTCGAAATAAGCCTGCTCGATCAGCGCCACGGCGACGCCGGAGAACTTGCCCGCAGCATCGGTGAGGCGCCGGCTCACCGGGAAATAGCGCAACTTGCTGGGGATCAGTGTTGCCGGCACGCCCAAAACCAGCCGCCCGTCGGCCATGCTGCGGGTCGCGGTGAAATATTCCTGGTCCGACAGGTCTGTGCCGGCGTGGTCGGCGGCATCCGAACTGTGCGTCAGCACGCCGGACGTATCCATGATCCGCACCACGGCGACCTGTGGCAGGATTTGCACCCGCCGGTCGAGATAGGCAGCGATGCGCGGGTCGCCCGGCACCATGTCCGGTTCGGCAGCGAAATATTCCTGGATGCTGGTGAGGACCAGCGAAACTTCGCCAAAAGTCCGGGCGGTGTATTCGCTTAGAGCCGTTCCGGAAAGTTTAGATTCCCGTTGAGTGAGTTGGCTTTGCGAGGCGCCTGAGCATGATGCGGATCATGGCGAGGCGGACGAAGGCGGCCACCTTGCGGGCATGGCGTTCGAAGTCGCGGGCAAGCCTGCGGTTGC
>CANJGB010000026.1 GCA_947473805.1 Alphaproteobacteria bacterium | reverse complement strand
GGTCGCTCGGGTAACGCAGGCCGCGCCGGTCAGCTGCGCGGCGGTGTTCGGGCGTCCACATCGGGCATCTCCCACATCCGATTCGGATGCCCGTAAGCGAATCACAACTGATTCCTCCGACTCAACAACTTTCCGGAACGGCTCTAAGGTTCTGACGCTCTACGAACGACGTGTTGACGTGCTTTGGGTTCGGGTTGCCCGAGATTTCCTTAACCCGCCTACCGATGCAGTCTGAAGGGCTGTATTTGCCTTCTGCACCCTTGGGCGTGGGGCCGTAAATCTTGATTAGCATGGCGTAGACGATCTGCCCGTCGAATACATGATCGGCTGCCTCCAGGTACACGCCATGGCCGTCCGTCGTTAGCTGGATACGATTGGCCAGCCGCTCGCTGAGATCGGTCAGGAACGCACGCGCCGGTCCTAGCCACCATGACGGCGGCTCCGAGGTGTGTTCGCTCGCTGCGCGGCCCATCAATCAGGGCCGGCGGATTACGACCGGCTGTCGACCCAGCTGGCGATCAGGCAGATCGCCGCGCAGCCAAGCATCAGGCCTTGGCCGGGCCCCCAGACCTGGTGCGTCGCCGCGATGGCCGCGCCGGCGACCACCAGGAATACCAGCGCCGACAGCGCCATCAGACCGTTCCAACCCTTGAATAAAGCCACGCGGCCCTCCTGGCGCAAATTGAGCCGTACAGTCGCGGCTTCTGTTCACATAGCGCGCTGCGCCCGTTTGACCATCGCTGCGGCTGATTTGACGCAAGGCGAGGCGCCCGGTTGTGTGGCCGGCGCGCTGCCACGCGGAAGTGTGACCGCCGGCACAGTGCGGCGGGTGCGCCCCGGCTAGGGTCAGCGCCAGGTTTCGAGGTCCGACGAGCGCCGGGGCAACCGGCCGCGGACGACGGCATCCGATGTTCAAGGCTTGGGGAGAGGCCTGGCCCGGCGGCGCGCCACGGCAGGAGGTAATCCATGGACGGATCGCAGGACAACATGTCGACCGCGCGGCAGCAGCTGTTCAGCCGGATCGATGCGGCGCGCGCGCAATATGCCCGCGCGCTGGACGTGCTGCCGGTGGACGACGCCGTCCGGCGCGAGGACGCGCGGCGCGCGGCCGAGGCGGCGCTGCGCCTGGCCCTGGCCGAGCTTGAGCCGTTGCGTCCCGCCGAGGTCTAGCCGGCGCTGCCCGCCACCGGGCGCGAGACGGCGAACCAGAAGCCCGCCGCCGCGATCACGCCGCCGGCGAACACCGTCCACAACACCGCATCGTAGCCGCCGGCCTGCCACAGCAGCGCGGCGCCGAGCGGGGCGGCCGCCTTGGCGATCATCGAGGGCATGGTGATGGCGCCGCTGATCGCGCCATAGCCGGCATGGCCGAACAGGTCGGGCAGGATGGCGCCGCGCACGATGGTCATCACGCCATTGGCGGCGCCGTACAGCAGCGCGAAGGCGACCAGGCTCCACAGCGGGCCGTGCGCGAGCAGCGGCAGGATCGACAGCGGGAACAGCACGAAGACGATGCGGCCGGCGAGCGACGTGGTCAGCCGGCGCCCCAAGGCCATCAGCGCGATCCGGCCGCCGACCTGGGCCGGGCCGACAAGGGCGAAGATGCCGACCACCGTCGCCATGGCGAGCTCACGCTCCGACAGCAGCAGGACGAGGTGGAACGTCACCGCCGAGAAGGCCGCCGAGTAGATCACATAGGCGAGCGCCAGGCCCCAGAAGGCGGGGCGGTGCAGCGCGCGGCGCAGCGCACCGGTCGATGTTTTCGCGGCGGTGCGCCCGGCGTGGCGCGGCGGCTCGCGCAACGCCAGAAAATGCAGCGGCAGGCCGAGGGCGAGGTTGATGAGGCCCAGCGCCATCAGCGCGTCGCGCCAGCCCAATGTCTCGATCAGTCCCTGGCCCAGCGGGATGAACACCGTGCTGGCGAAACCGCCGGCGAGAGTCACGACCGCGATGCGGGTGCGGAAGCTGCGCGGGAATTTCCGCGTCAGCACGGCGAAGGCGGGCTCGTACAACGTGGCCGCCATGGTAATGCCGAGGCCGAGCCACAGCAGGTAGAAGGCGATGACGGAGTCCACGCCGGACCAGGCGGCGAACAGCAGCGCCGCGGCGAGCGAGCCGAGCGACATCAGCGCGCGGCCGCCGTGGCGGTCGATATGGGCGCCGACGGGCAGGGCGGCGACGCCGGCCGCGAACAGGCCGAGGGACAGCGCGCCGTTCAGCGTCGCGCGGCTCCAGCCCAGGTCCTGTTCCATCGGGCCGACGAACAGCGAGAAGGTGTAATAGATGCTGCCCCAGGACACGACCTGGGCCACGGCGATTCCGGCGACACCGGCCCAGCCGCCGGGTGCCTCGACATGTTCGGTGACTGCACTCAAACAGGGTCCTTCGCACGCACCAGCCAGCGGCAGACCAGCATGGCGGCGAAGGCCCCGAGGAGCTGCGCCGCGATGAAGGCGGGCGCGTCGGCGGGGGCGATGCCGGCGAAGCTTTGCGTCAGGCTGCGGGCGATGGTGACTGCCGGGTTGGCGAACGACGTGGACGAGGTGAACCAGTACGCGCCGGTGATATAGGCGGCGACGAGGGCGGGCAGGGCGGCGGGCGTCTGCCGCCGGCCCAGTTCCACCACCATGACCAGGCCGAACGTGGCGACGAACTCGCCGGCCCACTGGCCGAGTCCTGTGCGCGCCTTGAGGCCGGCCTGCAGCAGCGGCAGGTCGAACATCAGGTGCGCCACGGCGACGCCGGCAATGGCGCCCACCACTTGCGCCGCGATCAGCGGCACGATGGCGCCGCGCCGTTCGGCGCCCTGCACCGCCAGGACCAGCGTGACGACGGGGTTGAACTGCGCGCCCGACAGCGGGACGAACAGGGTGATCAGCGCATACAGCGCCGCGCCGGTGGCGATGGCATTGGCCAGCAGGGCCAAGGCCACGTTTCCACCGCTCAGCCGCTCGGCCATGATGCCCGAGCCGACGACGGCCACCAGCAGCAGCGCGGTGCCCAGCGCCTCGGCCGCGACACGTCGGCGCAGATTGTCCACGTGGAGCGCCTAGGCGGCGTCGGTGCTGTCGACGTCCAGCGTGCCGATGCGGTCGACCCGCTTCTGCAGCGCCATTTTCGACAGCGTCTCGAACGGCAGGCTGGTGAACAGGTCGATGCGCCGCGCCAGCATCGCGAAGGCGTCGCGGAAGGCGAGGGCGCGCTCGGCGGCATTGCCCTCGGCGGCGGCGGGGTCGGGCACGCCCCAGTGGGCGGTCATCGGCATGCCGGGCCAGATCGGGCAGACCTCGCCCTTGGCGTTGTCGCAGACGGTGATGATGAAGTGCATTTGCGGCGCGCCGGGCCTGGCGAACTCGTCCCACGACTTCGAGCCGAGGCCCTCGGTGGGCATCTTCATCGCGCGGATGAGGTCGAGCGCCATGGGATGCACCTCGCCCTTCGGGTGGCTGCCGGCGCTGAAGGCGCGGAATTTTCCCTGGCCGCGAAAGTTCAGGATCGCCTCGGCCAGGATCGAGCGGGCGGAATTGCCGGTGCAGAGAAACAGGACGTTGAGGGGTTGGGTCATGTCGGCCTCAGGCTGCGCAGCAGGAAGAAGAAGCAGACGGCGCGGCCTTTGCGGCCGGGGTGCAGCAGGCAGTGCCGGTCGGGGCCGCCTCGGGATCGCCATAGGTGGTGGCGCTGCCCAGTGTGCGGAAGGTTTCCCACGCGAGCCCCTGGGGGTCGTGGACCCAGTTCTTGTCCGATTTCGCATAGCAGCAGGTGGTGCCAACCTGCTCCAGCGTCGCTTCGCCCGCCGCGTGCAGACGCGCCGCGAGGTCATTCAGCTCATCGGCGTCATCGACCTGGATGCCGAGGTGATCGACGCCCGGTTTGCCGCCCCGCGTCGATATCGCGAAGTTGACCCGCGGATCGTCCAGCATCCACTTGGCGTAGTCCGGCTTCACCACCGCCGGCGGCGTGCCGAACAGATTGGAGTAGAACGCAATTGAGGCGTCGATTTTCTCAACCGACAGATTCACGTGAAAGCGCTTTGCCATTTTTCGTTCCTTTCGCCGGAGCGCAGACGGTGGGCGGGCACAGGTCGGGACGCCCGCCGCAGCAATTCTCGGTCAGGAAACCGACCAGCGCGTTCATGCGCGCGAAGTCCGCCGCATAGAACAGGTGGCGGCCGGCGCGGCGCTGCTCGATCAGCCCGGCATGCATCAGGTCGTTGAGGTGGAACGACAGCGACGAGGGCGGGACGCCCAGCGTCTCGGCCAGCGTGCCGGCGGCCATGCCCTCGGGCCCCGCCTGGACCAGCAGGCGGTACAGGCCCAGCCTTGTGTCGTGGGCGAGGGCGCCCAGGGCGGCGATGGCGATCTTTGATTCCATGATTCCAGAAATATCAAAATATAGAAGCTGCGGCAACCGCGATCTGCCGGGCGGTGCTGTATTCAGAGCTGCGACATCATGCCTAGAGTATATTTTGTTATAAATAACTGATTCAGCCGCCAAATCAGGTATTGAGGGCTTGACGCCGACTCGGGGAAATGATTCGATTCCCACATGAGCTTGATGCACGAAATCCGCCGCCGCGCGTTGCCAGCCATCATTCCGGTGCTGTGCACGGGGGCGATCGGCTATTTCGGCTATCACGCCATGGAAGGCGAGCGCGGCCTCAACGCCTATACCCGCCTGAACCAGGCCATTGCCGAGAGCAAGGCGATCCTGGCCGACACCACGGCCGAGCGCCGGCGCATGGAGCAGAAGGTGGCGCTGCTGCGCACCGAAGGGCTGGACGCCGACATGCTGGATGAGCTGGCACGCGGTTCGCTGGGCCTGATGCGGCCGGACGAAGTGGTCATTTACAACGCGCCGCCGACCGGAAAGACGACGCCGGCGCGCTAAGCTTAAATTTATGGTTACGGATTCGGCGGCCCTTTCGGGCCGCTTTTTGTTGCTGTTTCAATCGCTTGCAAAGAATTAATATAATTTCAGTTAATTAACTGAAATTATGGCAATCACCTTTCGCGGCATTGCTGGCGGGGTTTGCGGGGGCCATAGTGATTGTGCGGCCCCTGTACGGGCCGGGCTGGGAGGATGAATGGCCAAGAAACCCGCGACCCGTGGCAAGGCGGATGCCGCCGAACTCCTCGGTCACTATCGCGACATGCTGCTGATCCGCCGGTTCGAGGAAAAGGCCGGCCAGCTGTACGGCATGGGCAAGATCGGCGGGTTCTGCCACCTCTATATCGGCCAGGAGGCCGTGGTGGTCGGCATGCAGGCGGCCAGCGGCCCGGCGGACTGCGTCCTCACCAGCTATCGCGACCACGGCCACATGCTGGCCTGCGGCATGGAGGCAAGGGGCGTCATGGCCGAGCTGACCGGCCGCGAAGGCGGCTATTCGCGCGGCAAGGGCGGCTCGATGCACATGTTCAGCCGCGAGAAGCGCTTCTACGGCGGCCACGGCATTGTCGGCGCCCAGGTGCCGATCGGCACGGGCCTCGCCTTCGCGCAGAAGTACAACGGCGGCGACGGCGCGACGCTCTGCTATTTCGGCGACGGCTCGGCCAACCAGGGCCAGGTGTACGAGAGCTTCAACATGGCGGAGCTGTGGCGCCTGCCGGTGGTCTACATCATCGAGAACAACCAGTACGCCATGGGCACCTCGGTCGCGCGCTCGTCGGCGACGACGGAGCTGTACCAGCGCGGCTCCAGCTTCGGCATTCCGGGCAAGCCGGTCGACGGCATGGACGTGCTGGCGGTCAAGGAAGCCGGCATCGAGGCGCTGGCCTGGTGCCGCGCGGGCAAGGGCCCGATCATTCTTGAGATGAAGACCTACCGCTTCCGCGGCCACTCGATGTCGGACCCGGCCAAGTACCGCACCAAGGAAGAGCTCAACAAGATGCGCACCGAGCACGACCCCATCGAGCAGCTGCGTGTGCACATGATTGCCGAGGGCCTGACCACCGAGGAGGCCCTGAAGGACGTGGACAAGGAAGTGAAGGCCGTGGTGACCGACGCCGCCGAGTTCGCGCAAACAAGTCCCGAGCCCGATCCGGCGGAGCTGTGGACCGACATTCTGGTCGAGGCCTGAGCCATGGGTATTGAAATCCTGATGCCGGCGCTGTCGCCGACCATGACCGAGGGCAAGCTGGCCAAGTGGCTGGTGAAAGAGGGCGACGAGGTGAAGGCGGGCCAGGTCATCGCCGAGATCGAGACCGACAAGGCCAGCATGGAGTTCGAGGCCGCCGACGAGGGCAAGGTCGGGAAGATACTGGTCGCCGCCGGCACCGAGAATGTCGCGGTGAACACGCCCATCGCGGTGCTTGACGGCGAGGGCGAGGTGGCGAAGCCCGCCGCGGCATCGCCCGCAAAGGCCGAGGCGACGAAACCGGCCGAGGCGAAATCGGCGGTCGCCGCCGCGCCGACGCCGGCGGCGCCGGCCGAGGAAGAAGTGCCCGCCGGCACCAAGATGCGCAGCATGACCGTGCGCGACGCGCTGCGCGACGCCATGGCCGAGGAGATGCGGCGCGATGACAAGGTGTTCCTGATGGGCGAGGAGGTCGCCCAGTACCAGGGCGCCTACAAGATCAGCCAGGGCCTGCTGGAGGAATTCGGCGGCAAGCGCGTCATCGACACGCCGATTACCGAACACGGCTTTGCCGGCCTGGGCGTCGGCGCGGCGTTCGGCGGCCTGAAGCCCATTGTCGAGTTCATGACCTTCAACTTCTCGATGCAGGCCATCGACCATATCGTCAACTCGGCGGCGAAGACGCTGTACATGTCGGGCGGCCAGATGGGCTGCCCGATTGTTTTCCGCGGTCCGAACGGCGCGGCGGCGCGCGTGGCGGCACAGCACTCGCAATGCTACGCCTCGTGGTATGCGCATATTCCGGGCCTGAAGGTCGTCGCGCCCTATTCGGCGGCTGATGCGAAGGGCTTGCTGAAGAGCGCGATCCGCGACCCGAACCCCATCATCTTCCTCGAGAACGAGATCCTCTACGGCCGCACCTTCGACGTGCCCGAGATTGATGACTGGCTGGTGCCCATCGGCAAGGCCAAGGTCGCGCGGCCGGGCCGCGACGTGACCATTGTCGGCTTCTCGATCTCGACCGGCATGGCGCTGGCGGCGGCGGAGAAACTGTCGGCGCTCGGCATCGAGGCGGAGGTCATCGACCTGCGCACGATCCGACCGATGGACACGGCGACGATCATCAAGTCGGTCGCCAAGACCAACCGCATCGTGACGGTGGAGGAGGGCTGGCCGGTGGCCGGCATCGGCTCCGAGATCGCCGCGGTGATCATGGAGCAGGGGTTCGACCTGCTCGACGCGCCGCTGGTGCGGGTGACCGGCAAGGATGTGCCGATGCCCTATGCCGCCAACCTCGAAAAGCTGGCTCTGCCGCAGGTGGACGACGTCGTCGCCGCCGCGCGGCAGGTCTGCTACCGCTGAGGAGGGCGCGATGCCAACCGAAATCCTGATGCCGGCACTGTCGCCCACGATGACCGAGGGCAAGCTGTCGAAGTGGCTGGTGAAAGAGGGCGACGCGGTGAAGGCCGGTCAGGTCATCGCCGAGATCGAGACCGACAAGGCCAGCATGGAGTTCGAGGCCGCCGACGAGGGCAAGGTCGGCAAGATCCTGGTTGCTGCCGGCACCGAGAATGTCGCGGTGAACGCACCCATCGCGGTGCTGCTGGGCGAGGGCGAGAGCGCCAGTTCGATCAAGGCCGCGCCGGCTGCACCCGTTGCAGCGAAAGCCGAGGCGCCCAAGGCAGACGCGCCGAAAGCCGAGGCACCGAAGCCTGCGGCGGCGGTTGCCAGCGGTGACCGCGTCATGGCCTCGCCGCTGGCGAAGCGGATAGCGCGAGACGCCGGGTTGGACCTGAAGAATGTTGCCGGCAGTGGCCCTCATGGCCGCATCGTGAAGGTGGATGTCGAGGCCGCTCTGGCCAAGGGTCCTGTCGCGAAGGCGGCCGCGCCTTTGGCAGCCGCTGCGGCGCCGGCCGCGCCGGGCGCGGTGCAGATATTCGATCCGCATGCCGACGTGCCGCTGACCTCGATGCGCAAGACCATCGCGCGGCGGCTGACGGACTCGAAGCGCGATATTCCGCACTACTACCTGACCATCGACTGCGAGCTCGATGCGCTGCTGGCCTTGCGCCAGCAGTTGAACTCGAAGGCGGGCGAGGGGGTGAAGCTGTCGGTCAACGACTTCATCATCCGCGCCTCGGCGCTGGCGCTGCGCAAGATGCCGGAAGTGAATGCCGGCTGGGCGGGCGACCGCATCGTGCAGTTCACCAATGTCGATATCTCGATTGCGGTGGCCATCGAGGCCGGGCTGATCACGCCGATCATCCGCAAGGCCGACACCAAGGGCCTGGCCACCATCTCGTCCGACATGCGCGAACTGGGGCAGAAGGCGAAGGCCGGCAAGCTGAAGCCGGAAGAGTATCAGGGCGGCGGCTTCTCGATCTCGAACCTCGGCATGTTCGGCATCAAGCACTTCACCGCCGTGATCAACCCGCCGCAGGCCTGCATCCTGGCGGTCGGCGCGGGCGAGCAGCGCCCGGTGGTGAAGGACGGCGCGCTGGCCATCGCCAACGTGATGACCTGCACGATGTCCTGCGACCACCGCGTGGTGGACGGCGCGCTGGGCGCGCGCTGGCTGAAGGTGTTCAAGGGCTTCATCGAAGACCCGCTGACGATGATGCTGTGATGGGCGCGCGAAACTTTAAGCCCTCTCCCCTGAGGGGAGAGGGTGGTGAGCGAAGCGAGCCGGTGAGGGTGGTGGACTCACCCCTCACCCTCCCGCTGCGCGGGCCCCTCCCTCTCCCGCAAGGGGAGAGGGGCTGTTTGGAGCAAGTCGCATGACCGAAACGGCAAAATTCGATCTCGTCGTCGTCGGCGGCGGGCCGGGCGGCTATGTGTCAGCCATTCGCGCGGCGCAGCTGGGGCTGAAGACCGCGGTCGTCGAGCGCGACCTGCTGGGCGGCATCTGCCTGAACTGGGGTTGCATCCCGACCAAGGCGCTGCTGCGCTCGGCCGAGGTGTGGCACCTGATCCGCCATGCGGAGGCCTATGGGTTCAAGGTCGAAGGCGCGAAGATCGACCTGCCGAAAATCGTGGAGCGGTCGCGCAAGGTGGCGGGCCAGCTCAATTCCGGCGTCAAGTCGCTGATGAAGAAGCACAAGATCACCGTATTCTACGGTCATGCGACGCTGGCGGGCGCGGGCAAGTTGAACGTGGCGAAGGATGGCCAGGCGGTGGCGGAGCTCAGCGCCAAGCACATTATTCTCGCGACCGGCGCGCGGGCGCGCTCACTGCCGGGGCTGGAGCCGGACGGCAAGCTGGTCTGGACCTACAAGGAAGCGATGGTGCCGCAGGCTTTGCCGAAATCGCTGCTGGTCGTCGGCAGCGGGGCCATCGGCATCGAGTTCGCCAGCTTCTACCGCACACTTGGCGTCGAGGTGACGGTGGTCGAGGTGATGGACCGCGTCCTGCCGGTGGAGGACGAGGAGATTTCCGCCCTCGCCAAGAAGGCGTTCGAGAAGCAGGGCATGAAGATCCACCTTGCCACCACGGTGACGAAGCTGGACCGCGGCGCCGACAGCGTTACCGCGACGCTGAAGGACAAGGCCGGCAAGGAGCAGAGCATTACTGTCGACCGCGTCATCCTGGCTGTCGGCATTGTCGGCAATGTCGAGAATATTGGCCTGGAAAAGACCAAGGCTAGGGTCGAGAAGACCCACGTCGTGGTCGATGAATACAGCCGCACGGCGGAGCCGGGCCTGTACGCCATCGGCGACCTGACCGGCCCGCCCTGGCTGGCCCACAAGGCGATGCACGAGGGCGTGGTCTGCGTCGAGAAGATCGCCGGCCAGAAGGACGTGCACCCGATGGACACCGGCAATATCCCCGGCTGCACCTATTGCATGCCGCAGGTGGCGAGCGTCGGCCTGACCGAGGCGGCCGCCAAGGCCAAGGGCCACGCGGTAAAGGTCGGCCGCTTCCCGTTCATCGGCAACGGCAAGGCCATTGCGCTGGGCGAGCCCGAGGGCCTGGTGAAGACGGTGTTCGACGCCAAAACCGGCGAATTGCTGGGCGCGCACATGATCGGCGCCGAGGTGACCGAGCTGATCCAGGGCTATGTCATTGCCCGGACACTGGAAAGCACGGAAGCCGAGCTGATGCACACGGTGTTCCCGCACCCGACGCTGTCGGAAATGATGCACGAGAGCGTGCTTGACGCCTACGGGCGCACGCTCCATTTCTAGATCGTGAACGACATTCCCAAGTCCGCAGCCCTGCGGCACCCGGAAAAGGCCCACCGGCCGGACAATCCGATCCAGCGCAAGCCGGACTGGATCCGGGTGAAGGCGCCCGGTTCGCCGGAATATCTCGCTACCCGCACGCTGATGCGCGAGCTGAAGCTGAACACGGTATGCGAGGAGGCGGCCTGCCCGAACATCGGCGAGTGCTGGAAGCAGAAGCACGCCACGGTGATGATCCTCGGCGCGACCTGCACCCGCGCCTGCGCGTTCTGCAACGTCGCGACCGGCAAGCCCGACAAGCTGGACCCGCACGAGCCCGAACATGTGGCGACGGCGGTGGGCAAGCTTGGCCTGCACCATGTCGTGATCACCAGCGTTGACCGCGACGATCTGGACGACGGTGGCGCCGACCATTTCGTCCGCACCATCAAGGCAATCCGCGCGGCGGCGCCGAACACCACGATCGAGGTGCTGACGCCCGACTTCCTGCGCAAGACAGGCGCCATCGAGGCCGTGGTCGCGGCGCGGCCCGATGTCTACAACCACAATCTCGAAACCGTGCCGCGCCTCTACCCGACGATCCGGCCCGGCGCGCGCTACTTCGCCTCGCTGCAATTGCTGGCGCGGGTGAAGCAGATCGACCCGTCGATGTTCACCAAGTCGGGCCTGATGGTTGGCCTGGGCGAGCAGGTTGGCGAAATCCACCAGGTGATGGACGACATGCGCGCGGCGGACGTCGATTTCATCACCATCGGCCAGTACCTGCAGCCGACGCCGAAGCACGCCGCCATTGCCGAGTTCGTGCCGCCTGACCAGTTCGCGGAATACAAGCGAACGGCGCAGGGCAAGGGCTTCCTGCTGGCCGCCTGCTCGCCGCTGACCCGCTCGTCGCACCATGCCGGCGAGGATTTCGCGAACCTGCGTGCGGCGCGTGAAGCCGAACTGGCCAAGACCCGATAGAGCATAATGCCGACCCATGCCGAGCGGCGGGTGCTGGACTACACGCCCGCGCAATTGTACGCGCTGGTCGCGGCCATCGACCGCTACCCTGAATTCCTGCCCTGGTGCATCGCGGCGCGCATCACCGGCCGATCGCGCGACGATGCCGGGCGCGAGGTGCTGCTGGCCGACATGGTGATCGGCTTCAAGATGTTCCGCGAACGCTTTACCTCGCGTGTCACGCTGGAGCCGGACACCCACACCATCCATGTCGCTTATGTGACCGGGCCGATGAAGCACATGGTCAACCGCTGGCACTTCCTGCCGCACGGCGAGGGCCAGTGCGAGGTCGATTTTTTCGTGGATTTTGAGTTCCGCTCGCGCCTGCTGCAGAAGACCATCGAACTGCTGTTCACCGAGGCGGTGAAGCGGATGGTCTCGGCGTTCGAGACGCGGGCGCGGCGGCTTTACGGACCGAAAATCCCCGGCGCTTGACTTGGGCCCCGCCCGGGGGCTTTATGCGCCCATTCTGACCACTTCCGGCAGGTGATGCCGACGGCCGCTCCCCCTTTCGACGGGGGCTTGGCTGATACTTCTGTGAGACGGAGCGTATGGACAAATTTAAAGGCGCGACCTTCGGTGACCGGCGGGACACGTCGGCAGATGCCAAGAAGGCCGCCCTCGAGAAGCTGAAGGCCAAGATGGCGGAAAGCGCCGCCACGTTCGAGGAGCGCGAGGCCAAGCGCCTGGAAATCGCCAAGGCACGTGATGCCCGCGCCGCCGAGCGCAAGGCGATCAAGGGCCGCGAGGAGGCCGAGCGCCAGGCCCAGCTCAAGGCCGAGCAGGAGCGCCTGGCCGCCGAGGCCGCCGAGGCCGCGCGCCTGGCCGAGATCGAGCGCATTGCGGAGGCCGACCGGCTGATCGCGCTGGAGGCCGAGCAGAAGGCCGCCCGCGACGCCCGCTACGCCGCCCGCAAGGACCGCCAGAAGAAGCGCTAGGCCCTGCCGTCCCCGGACGACCTCCGGGGACCGTTTCGACTCCGGCGCGCGACCCGGCTATGGTTTCTCCAAAGCCAATGGGGAAACGCGCGATGAGAGAGGCCAAGTCCTTCTGCCGCATTTGCGCCGCCGCCTGCGCGGTGAAGATGACCATCGACGACGACGAGCGCATCGTCTCGATCCGCGGCGACCGCGACAATCCGATGAGCCGCGGCTATGCCTGCTTCAAGGGCCTGCAGGCGGAGGATGCCCATCACGGCCGGGCGCGCCTGTTGCACCCGCTGAAGCGGATGCCCGATGGCTCGTTCGTGGAAATCCCCTTCGAACAGGCGATGGACGAAATCGCCGCGAAACTCGACGCGATCCGCGCGCGTCATGGGGCCAACGCCATTGCCGGGTTCAACGGCACGGGCTCCATCATGAACGTGACCGCCAGCACGATGATTCCGGCGTTCATGAAGGCCTTGGGCTCGACGGCCTATTTCTCGACCACCACGGTCGACCAGTCGGCCAAGTACATCACGCTGGAACGGCTGGGCGGCTGGGCCGGCGGGCGCCCCAGCATCGATACGTCCGATGTCGCGATGATCGTGGGTTCGAACCCGCTGGTGTCGCATTCCCTGACCGGCTGCCTGACGTCGGACCCGACCAAGCGCCTGAAAAAGGCGAAGGCGAACGGGCTGAAGCTGATCGTCATCGATCCGCGCGTGACCGAGACGGCGCACTATGCCGACGTGCACCTGCAGCCCTATCCGGGCGAGGACCCGACCATTGCGGCGGGCCTGCTGCGGGTGATCCTGGCGAACGACTGGCACGATGCGGATTTCTGCGCCCGCTTTGTCGAGCCAGGCGGGGTGGAGCGGCTGCGCCAGGCGGTGGAACCGTTCACGCCCGAATATGTGGCCCGCCGTGCGGGCATTGCGGCGGCGAAGCTGGTCGAGGCGGCGACGTTGTTCGCCAACGGCAACAAGCGCGGCTCGGTGTTCTTCGCCACCGGCCCATCGATGTCGGCGCGCTCGAACCTGGCCGACCATATGCTGACCTGCATCAACGTGGTGTGCGGCCGCTATCGCCGCGCCGGCGACGAGTGCAGGGACGTGGTGACGTGGCGCCCTTTGCGCGACTTCCGCGAGGAGGTCATCGCGCCGGTGCGTTCCTGGGAGAAGACGGCGCCCAGCCGCATCCGCGGCGCCAAGATCATTTTCGGCGAGATGATGGCGTGTAATTTCGCCGACGAAATCCTCACCCCCGGCGAGGGGCAGATCCGCGCGGTGCTGAATGGCAGCTGCAACCTGGTCGCCGCCCTGCCGGACCAGCGCAAGGTGGTGCGGGCGCTGAACGAGCTGGACCTTCTGGTCACGATCGATCCGTTCATGACGCCGACGGCAAAGCTGTCGCACTACGTGATTCCGCCAAAGATGCAGTACGAACGGGCCGATTTGCCGATTGCGGTGTTCACGCTCTGCTTCACGCCTGAATCGCTCGGCGCCTATACGCCGGAAATGCTGAAGCCGCCGCCGGGCTCCGAGGTGGTGGACGACTGGCGGGTCTATTGGGGCCTGGCGCAGCGCCTGGGCCTGAACATCACCTACGAAGGCCGCGCCATGGACATGACGCGCACGCCGACAACCGACGAGCTGATCGAGTTGATCACCCGCGATGCCGTGGTGTCGCTGGACGAGATCAAGAAGCATCCCGGCGGCACGGTGTTCGACCTCGGCGTGAAAGTTAACCCGACGCGGCCGGAAGCCACGGGCCGGTTCGACGTGATGCCGGACGACATCAGGGCTGAACTGGCCGAGGTGGCGGGCGAGGCGGTGCGTGTCCATTCGGCGCCACGCGCATTCACGCACCTGCTGGCGGTACGGCGCTTGCGCAATGTGTGGAACAGCGTGCACCAGATGGTCACGGTACGCGCGAAATATCCCTACAACCCGGTCTGGGTCCACCCGGACGATATCGAGCGCCTCGGCATCGTCGCGGGCGACAAGATCGAGATCGAGTCAGACCACGGGCGCATTCCCGCCATTGTCGAGGCCGACGCGAGCATGAAGCCGGGCGTCGTCGCCATGTCCCACGCCTGGGGCGACCTGCCCGACAGCGAAGCGGCCTACGAGAATGGCGGGTCGAATACCAGCCTGCTGATTACCGGCGAGAAATACCACGAGCCGATCAACTCCATGGCAAGGCTTTCGGGCATTCCGGTGAACCTGCGCCGACTGCCGAACCATCCATCAGCCTAAGACCCGTCATACCCGCATCTTTTACGGGCATGCGTTGTGCGGCATGAGATCGCCGGAACAAGTCCGGCGATGACGATGCTGGGTTAGTCGAGCAGCTTCTCCATCAGCGCCAGCGCGTCGCGCACAGTGGCGAGGCGGACTTCGGTGCGGCCGATGTCGCCGTATTCCATCTTGCGGTGGATGGTGCCTTTGTCCTTGAACGACGCGGCCATGTGGACGAGGCCGGCGGGCTTCGATCCCGCGGGGCCGGGGCCGGCCACGCCGCTGACACCGCACGAGAGTTGCGCGCGGCTGTGGGTGATCGCACCCTCGGCCATGGCGCGCACGGCTTCCTCGCTGACCGCGCCGTGCGTCTTCACGATGTCTTTCGAGACGCCGAGCACTTCGATCTTCGCGTGATTCGAATAGGTGACGAAGCCACGCTCGAACACCGCCGACGAGCCGGGGATTTCGGTGAACAGGCCGCCGATCAGGCCGCCGGTGCAGCTTTCGGCGGTGGCGATCTTGATGCCGGCCTTCTGGCAGCGTTGCATCAGGGCCGCGGCCTGGTCGAGCAGTGCCTCATCGAACATCGAAATCTCCCCACACATAACGAAAGCCGCACAGCAAAGCGGCGGCAATGAGTCCGGCCAGTATATCGTCGGCCATGACGCCGAGGCCGCCTTTCAGGCGACGTTCCACGGTGCGGATCGGCCATGGCTTCCAGATGTCGAACAGGCGGAACAGCAGGAAGCCGGCGAGATAAAAAACCGGCGAGCCCATGGCCGGCAGCAGCGCCAGCCATTGCCCGGCCACTTCGTCGATGACGATCTCGCCGGGGTCAGGATCGGCGCCACGCTTCGCGTAAGCGTCGGCGGCCCAGATGCCGACGAGGAACACGACGAGAGCGGCGACGGCGAGGCCGGCCCAGCCGGTGAAGTACTGGATGGCCCAGCCGAGCGGCAGGGCGGCGAGCGAACCCCAGGTGCCCGGCGCCTTGGGCAGCAGTCCCGCGCCGAACCAGGTGGCGAGCAGCTTGTCGGTCGTCATCAGCGGCGGCCGGAGAAGGCGAGCCAGACGGCGACACCGCCCAGCGTGCCGCCGAGAATGATCTGCTGCAGGCGCTGCAGGCCGGGGCGGCGGCTGAGCCATGCGCCGACCGAACCGGCAAGGTAGATGACGCCCAGCATCCACAGCGTGTTGATCGCAATGATGACGCAGCCGAGCGAGAACAGCTGCACGCCGACATGGCCAAGCGCGGGGTTCGCGAACTGCGGCAGGAACGCGCCCATGAACAGGATGACCTTGGGGTTCAGCAGGTTGGTCAGCATGGCCTGCCGGAAGATACGCTTCAGCGTGTGCGGCGCGGGCCTTGCCGCAGCGGGGCCTGTGCTGATGCCGGGCTTCAGCGCGCCCCAGGCGAGCCACAGCAGATAGGCGATGCCGACCCAGCGCACGACTTCGTACAGCATGGGCGCAACCGCAAAGAGGCTGGCGAGGCCGAGTGCCGCCGCCGCGCTGTGCACCACCGCACCGGCGGAAATGCCGAGCAGGGCGACGAAGCCGGCGGTGTGGCCCTGCGCCAGGCTGCGGCTGGCGACGAACAGCGTGTCCGGTCCCGGCGTCACCACGAGCAGCGTGGCGGCGAGCAGGAAGGGCAGGAACAGCGGCAGGTCAGGCAGCATGGTCGCCAAGGGGCAATCGCACCGTCGCGACCGCTTGCGCGGCGATGCCTTCGCGGCGGCCGGTGAAGCCGAGTTTTTCGGTGGTGGTCGCCTTCACACTGACGCGGTTCGTGCTTACGCCGAGCAGGTCGGCGATGCGCGCCTGCATGGCGGCGGCGTGCGGCGAGACCTTGGGCGCCTCGCAGATGATGGTGAGATCGACGTGGGCGATGACGCCGCCCTTTGCCGCGACGCGCGATGCGGCGAAGCGCGCGAAGGTGGCGGAGTCCTCACCCTTCCAGCGTGGATCGCTGGGCGGGAAGTGGCGGCCGATATCGCCGTCGGCAATGGCGCCGAGCAGGGCATCGACAATGGCGTGCAGCGCCACGTCGGCATCGCTGTGGCCTGCCATGCCGCGGTCGTGCGGCACCTTGATGCCGCCCAGCATGAGATCGCGCGGCGTGTCGGCGAAGGCGTGCACATCAAAGCCCATGCCGGTACGCACATCGCCGAGACGCGCCAGCAACGCGGTCTCCAGGCGCTCGAAATCCTCCGGCTGCGTCACCTTGAAATTGTCCTCCGTGCCGGCGACCAGCTTTACCCGCAGACCGGCGCGCTCCGCCACCGCCGCGTCGTCGGTGAGGTCGGCACCCGATGCACTGCGGTGGGCGGCCAGAATCGCCTCGAACCGGAAGGCCTGCGGGGTCTGCGCCCGCCACAGGCCTGTGCGGTCGGGTCCGGTGGCGGCGAGACCGTCGCGGTGACCCTTCAGCGTGTCGGTAACGGGCAGGGCGGCAATGGCGCCGTCGGCCTCGGCCAGGCCGGCCAGGACGCGGTCGATCAGGGCGGCGGAGACCAGAGGCCGGGCGCCGTCATGGATCAGCACGACGTCCGGCGGGTCTGCCGCCAGGCGCTCAAGCCCGTTCAGCACGGACTGTTGCCGGGATGCCCCGCCGAGGGCCGGTGGAGACAGGGAAAACCCTTGGCTTGCCTGGGTGTAATGCGCCATATCGTCCGGATGAATGACGGTCATTACGCGCCCGACAGCCGGGTGGCGGGCGAAACTGTCCAGGGTCCAGCCGAGCAGGGGCCGCCCGGCAATCTGGCGGTATTGCTTGGGGATCGGGCCGGCGGCACGGGTGCCGCGACCGCCGGCTACAATTAAGGCAGCGACGCGAAGTGGCGAAACGAGGGCTGATTCCATCGCCTCATTATGAACTGTGAAGTGCAGTAACCGATTCGTCTTTTGATGTTGCAGTGCAACCAAGCGCAAGCTAGCATGCTCATTATGTAGGCATGGAAAGGAAGTGCCTAAAATATGGTCATCCACGTTGGCCCCGTTGTTTTGGAGAGTCCCGTCATCCTCGCGCCCATGTCCGGAGTCACGGATCTGCCGTTTCGCCGCCTGGTGAAGCGGTCCGGTGCCGGACTGGTCGTGTCGGAGATGATCGCGAGCGAAGCGATGGTGCGCGAGAACCGCACCACGATGCGCATGGCTTCCAATACGCCAGAAGAATTCCCCATGGCCGTGCAGCTTGCCGGCTGTGAGCCCGGCGTCATGGCCGAGGCGGCGAAGCTGAACGAGGACCGCGGCGCGGCCATCATCGACATCAACATGGGCTGTCCGGTGAAGAAGGTCGTGAACGGCCATGCCGGCTCTGCGCTCATGCGCGACCTTGCGCATGCGCGCAGCCTGATCGAGGCCACCGTGCGCGCGGTGAAGCTGCCGGTGACGCTGAAGATGCGCATGGGCTGGGACGACAACACCCGCAACGCGCCGGAACTGGCGCGCATTGCCGAGGATTGCGGGATCAAGATGATCACCGTTCACGGCCGCACGCGCTGCCAGTTTTACGAAGGCAGTGCCGACTGGGCCTATATCCGCAACGTGAAGGCGGCGGTGTCGCTGCCGGTCATCGTGAACGGCGACATCACGACGGTCGAGGCCGCGGAAGAAGCGCTGCGCCTGTCGAATGCCGATGGCGTGATGGTTGGCCGCGGCGCCTATGGCCGCCCCTGGTTCCTGCGCCAGGTGATGGAATTCCTGAAGAACGGACGGCGCGTGGCATCGCCGTCGCTGCACGAGCAGCGCGACACGGTGCAGGAACATTTCGAGGGCATGCTCACGCATTACGGCGTCGAGACCGGCCGCAAGATCGCGCGCAAGCACATCTCCTGGTACTCGAAGGGCCTGCCCGGTTCTGCCGAGTTCCGCACGCGCATCAACCAGATCGACGATGTCGAGGGCGCGCGTCGCGCCATCGACGAGTTCTATGAACCACTGCTGGAAAAGGCTGCCGCCTGATGGCAAATGCCAAGGTCACCAAGCTTTACCATCCGCATCCCGATGCGCTGGCGGTCATCAGCGCCCTGAGCGATCCCATTATCGTCGTGGCCGCGAACGGTGACATCACCTACGCCAACCCGGCGGCCGAGCAGTTCTTCGACACCTCTGCGCTGTTGCTGGGTCGCCAGCGGCTGGACGATCTCGCGCCGTTCGGCAGCCCGCTGCTGGCGCTGGTCGACCAGGTCCGTGAGAACGGCTACGGCGTCAGCGAATACGGGGTCGAACTGGGCACGCCCAAGGCTGGCCTGCGTGCCGTCGACATCCAGGTTTCACCGATCAGCGAATCTCCGGGGTTCATCGTGATTCATCTCGACGAGCGCAGTGTGGCGGCGAAAATCGACCGCCAGCTTACCCATCGCGGCGCGGCGCGCTCGGTCACCGGCATGGCCATGATCCTGGCGCATGAAGTCAAGAACCCGCTGTCGGGCATCCGCGGTGCGGCGCAGCTGCTGGAGCAGAATGCCTCGCAGGCGGATCGTGAACTGACCCGGCTGATCTGCGACGAGGCCGACCGTATCTGCGCCCTGGTCGACCGCATGGAAGTGTTCTCGGACAAACGGCCGGTGCCGCGTGGCCCCGTCAACATCCACCAGGTGCTGGAGCATGTGCGCAAGGTTGCGCAGGCGGGCTTTGCGAAGCAGATCCGCTTTGCCGAAAACTATGACCCGTCCCTGCCGCCGGTGCTGGGCGACCGCGACCAATTGATCCAGGTTTTTCTTAATCTGATTAAAAATGCGGCAGAAGCCGCACCTGCCCAGGGCGGCGAGATCGTTTTGACCACCGCTTACCGGCACGGCGTACGTCTCGCGGTGGGCGGTTCGGCGCACCGCGTGCACCTGCCGCTTGAGGTAAGCGTGCAGGATAATGGCTCTGGCGTGCCAGAAGACCTGATGCCGCACCTGTTCGATCCGTTTGTGACAACGAAGCCCAATGGCACTGGCCTGGGACTTGCACTGGTTGCCAAGATCATCGGCGACCATGGTGGCGTGATCGAATGCGAGAGCAAGGAGCGGCGTACGGTGTTCCACGTCAGGCTACCGGTCCAGGCAGCCAAGCCGGTATAAGATTCATGGCCAAGGGAACCATACTTATCGCCGACGACGACCGGTCGATCCGCACCGTTCTCGATCAGGCGCTTGGGCGCGTCGGCTACGACGTGCGTTCGACGGGCAATGCCGCCACGTTGTGGCGCTGGATCCAGGACGGCGAGGGCGACATGGTCATCACCGATGTGGTGATGCCCGACGAGAACGGCCTCGACATGCTGCCGCGCATCAAGAAGCTGCGGCCCGATCTTCCCATCGTCGTGATGAGCGCGCAGAACACGCTGCTGACCGCCGTGAAGGCGAACGAGCGCGGCGCCTACGAATATCTGCCCAAGCCGTTCGACCTCAAGGAAGTGCTCGCGGTCGTGGACCGCGCCATCAACGCGCCGCGCCGCGGCCCGGCCAGCGAGGCCCTGGCCGAGGAAGAAGAGAAACTGCCGCTGATCGGCCGCTCGCCGGCGATGCAGGACATCTACCGCGTCCTGGCGCGCCTCATGGGCACCGACCTGACGGTGATGATTTCCGGCGAATCCGGTACCGGCAAGGAACTGGTGGCGCGCGCGCTGCACGACTACGGCAAGCGCCGCAATGGCGCCTTCGTCGCGGTCAACATGGCGGCAATTCCGCGCGAGCTGATCGAAAGCGAGTTGTTCGGCCACGAGAAGGGCGCCTTCACCGGGGCGACCACCCGCTCATCCGGCCGGTTCGAACAGGCCGATGGCGGCACGCTGTTCCTCGACGAAATCGGCGACATGCCGCTGGAGGCGCAGACCCGCCTGCTGCGCGTGCTGCAGCAGGGTGAGTACACGACCGTCGGCGGCCGCACGCCGATCCGCACCGATGTGCGCATCATCGCCGCGACCAACCGCGACCTGCGCCAGCTGATCGTCCAGGGCCTGTTCCGCGAGGATCTTTTCTATCGCCTGAACGTGGTGCCGGTGCGCCTGCCGCCTCTGCGCGAGCGGACCGAAGACGTGCCCGACCTGGTGCGCCACTTCATGACCGAGGCCGGCAAGCAGGGCCTGCCACAAAAGATTATCGCGCCCGAGGCCATGGAGCGCATGAAGCGCTACCACTGGCCGGGTAACGTGCGCGAGCTCGAGAACATGGTTCGCCGCCTGACGGCGCTGTATTCCGACGAGGTCATTGGCGTCGACGTTATCGAGGTCGAACTGGCCGAACCGGTGCCGGCCATGCGCTCGGATGAGTCGAAGCCGGAGGACAATCTCTCGACCACGATCGAGGGGCATCTCAGCCGCTATTTCGCCGCCCATGGCGACGGCACGCCGCCGCCGGGCCTGTACGACCGCATCCTGCGCGAAGTGGAAAAGCCGCTGCTGTCGCTGAGCCTGATTGCCACCCGTGGCAACCAGATCAAGGCTGCGCAGATGCTGGGCCTCAACCGCAATACGCTGCGCAAGAAGATCCGCGATCTCGAGATACAGGTTGTGCGCGGCCTCAAGTGATGTAGTTTTGCAACTGGTCCGCCACATAGTGTAGATTCCCGGCCACACCTCGGCGCCGAGTCGGTGCCATAAGGATGCACGGGAGATGGCGGTTCATACCGAACCCTTTATTGGCCGGCCGATAATCGAGCGCCTGCTGGCTTGGACGCGCAGCAAGCGCGTAGTCGGCCGCGTCGCCATTATCCTGGCCGTGGTCGCGCTCGGCTGCGGCGTCGCGTCATATTTCACAATCATGCCGAACGGCCTGAGCGGGCGCGCCGCGCGGATCTTCGTCGTCGTCGACCTGATCGTCCTGCTGCTGTTGATGGCGGTCCTCGGCTGGCAATTGGTGCGCCTGTGGGTGGAGCGGCGGCAGGGGGCGGCAGGCTCGAAAATCCACACCCGGCTGGTCGCCCTGTTCAGCCTGGTCGCCATTACGCCCGCGATCATCATGGCGGTCATTTCCACGCTGTTCTTCCAGTACGGGCTGGAAGCTTGGTTCGGCAGCCGCGCCAATACGGCGGTGCGGGAATCCGTGGCCGTGGCCGAGGCCTATATCCAGGAACATATCAACCTGATCCGCGCCGACGTGCTGTCGATGGCGGCGGACCTGAACCGCGACGCGGCGCGCCTCGTGCGCAACCCGGCCCTGCTGAGCCAGGTGCTGAGCGCGCAGGTGCGCGTGCGCAATCTTGGCGAGGCCATCGTGTTCGACCTTGGCGGCCGGGTCATCGCGCGGTCCAGCCTCAGCTTCTCGATGGAGTTCGAGCGTCTGTCGCCCCGCGCCCTGGAACAGGCCAGCAAGGGCGAGGTGGTGCTGCAGACCTCGGAAGCCGATGACCGCGTACGCGCGCTGGTCAAGCTAGATGGCTTTCCCGACACCTATCTGTTCGTCGGCCGGTATGTGGATGCGCGCGTGCTGGACCACCTGTCGCGTACCCGGCAGGCGGCGCGCGAATATGCCCAGCTGGAACAACGGCGGACGGGCATCGAAATTACCGTCGTCGCGTTGTTCGTGGTGGTGTCGCTGCTGGTACTGCTGGCCGCGGTCGGCTTCGGTCTGTGGATCGCGACCCGGCTGGTGCGGCCGATCGGCAGTCTGATCGCAGCGGCCGAACGGGTGCGCGAAGGAGACTTCTCGGCCCGCGCGGTGGAAGGGCGGGCCGACGACGAGATGAGCCTGCTGGGCCGCGCCTTCAACCGGATGACCAGCCAGCTCTCGGCGCAGCGCTCGGAACTGGTCGATGCCAACCGCACGCTGGACGACCGCCGCCGGTTTACCGAGGCGGTGCTGGCGGGCGTGTCCGCCGGCGTCATCGCCATCGGGACGGATGGCAATGTGACGCTGCTTAACCGGTCGGCCCTGCACCTGCTGGATATCGGTGCCGAAGACCTGGTGGGGCGGCGCTTCCCTGACGCCGTGCCCGAAATGGCCGCGCTCTTCGCCGAAGCTATGGTGCGGCCGGACCGCCAGTCGCAGGGCCAGGTGACGGTGCTGCGCAAGGGGAAGACGCGCAACCTTGCGGTGCGGGTCTCGAGCGAGAAAGTCGGCGCCGACACCAATGGCTATGTCGTCACCTTCGATGATCTGACGGACCTGGTCTCGGCGCAGCGCACCGCCGCCTGGGCGGACGTGGCTCGGCGCATCGCGCACGAGATCAAGAATCCGCTGACGCCGATCCAGCTTTCCGCCGAGCGGCTGAAGCGCAAGTACCTGAAGGAAGTCGTGTCGGACAAGGACGTCTTCCTGAAGTGCACCGACACGATCATCCGCCAGGTCGGCGATATCGGCCGCATGGTGGACGAGTTCTCGGCCTTCGCGCGCATGCCGACGCCGACGTTCAAGCAAGAGAACCTGGTTGAACTGGCGCGCCAGGGCATTTTCATGCAGCAGGTTGCGAACAGCGACATCGACTATGTGGTCGATCTGCCGGAACACGATCTTGTCGTTCGCTGCGACAGCCGCCAGGTGGCGCAGGCGCTGACCAATCTGCTGCAGAACGCAGCGGATGCCATCGAGGGCCGCCGCGCGGATCCCGCCGCCGAACCCTTCAAGGGCCGCATCGCGGTTTCGGTGCGGCGCGACCAGACAAACCAGATCGTGCTGACCGTCACCGACAACGGCAAGGGACTGCCCGAAAACAACCGGGAGCGATTGACCGAGCCGTACGTTACGACACGCACCAAGGGGACCGGGCTGGGACTGGCAATCGTGAAGAAGATCATGGAAGAACATGGCGGCACCCTGATTCTGGCCGATGCAAACACCGACGGCGGCGCGCCGGGTGCCAGCATTTCGCTGGTATTTCCGGGCGTCGATGCGGCTGATTCGCCGCTGCCGCAGGCCAAGGTGGGCTAGGACATGGCACGGGACATTCTTGTTGTTGACGACGAAGCCGATATCCGCGAACTCATCGCCGGCATCCTTTCCGACGAAGGCTACGAGGCCCGCATCGCGGGCGACAGCGATTCAGCGCTGAAGGAAATCGAGCGCCGCCGGCCGACGCTGACCATTCTCGACATCTGGCTGCAGGGCAGCCGGCTGGACGGACTTGAACTGCTGGACCGCATCAAGCGCGACCATCCCTCGCTGCCGGTCATCATGATCTCGGGCCATGGCAATATCGAAACTGCCGTTTCGGCGATCAAGCGCGGCGCCCACGACTTCATCGAGAAGCCGTTCAAGGCCGAGCGCCTGCTGCTGCAGGTCGAGCGCGCCATCGAGGCGGCGCGCATGCGGCGCGAGAACGACGAATTGCGCCTGCGCGCCGGCGGCGCGGCGGAACTGGTCGGCGTATCGTCGGCGGTGGGCGTGCTGCGCCAGGCCATCGACCGTATCGCCGCGACCAACAGCCGGGTGCTGATTTCGGGCCCGCCGGGATCTGGCAAGGAGGCGGTCGCGCGGCTGCTGCATGCACGCTCGCGCCGCGCGTCGGGGCCGTTCATTTCGGTCAATGCGGCGTCCATGGCGCCGGAGCGGATGGAAGTCGAACTGTTCGGCACCGAGGAGAGCGGCGAGGGCGGCCGCCGGGTCGGAACGTTCGAACAGGCCCATGGCGGCACGCTGTTCATCGACGAGGTGGCCGACATGCCAATCGAGACGCAGGCGAAGATCCTGCGTGTCTTGGTCGAGCAGTCGTTCGAGCGTGTTGGCGGCAGCAGCAAGGTCCAGGTGGATGTGCGCGTGATGTCGGCGACCGCGCGCGACCTGCCGTTCGAGATCAGCGAGGGGCGCTTCCGCGAAGACCTGTTCCACCGGCTGGCCGTGGTGCCGCTGCGCGTTCCCCCCTTGCGCGAGCGGCGCGAGGATGTGCCGCTGCTGGCGCGGCACTTCATGAAACGCGAGGCCGAAGCCCAGGGCCTGGTTCCGCGCGAGATTGCGGAAGACGCCATCGCTGTGCTGCAGGGCGCCGAGTGGCCGGGCAATGTGCGCGAGCTGCGCAATGTGGTGGCGCGGTTGCTGATCCTGTCGCCGGGCGACGTCAAGACACCAATCGGCGCCGACATGCTGCCGGCCGACCTGGTCGCCTCGACGCCGCCGGTGCTGCGCGGCGGCAGCAACGAGGAGATCATGGCGCTGCCGCTGCGCGACGCGCGCGAGATTTTCGAACGCGAATACCTGCTGGCCCAGATTACCCGCTTCGGCGGCAATATTTCCCGTACCGCGAGCTTCGTCGGGATGGAGCGCTCGGCCCTGCACCGCAAGCTGAAGCTGCTGGGCGTGCACGGCAATGACCGGGGCGGCGAGGCGCTCTAGTCTGCTTCACCACTAGGCTTGGCGGCGCCACCGTCGCGCTGGCTCCGCGGGTCTTCGTGTTGATCCTGATCATGGCGATCAGGCGCGTATCCGCCATTCTCAGCAGCGTCGCCAGCCGAACTGCTCCCGGGTCTTCGAAAGTCTGAGCTGCGCGGGCGTCTGTGACCTCCATCACATGCGGCACGACTTATGCTTAATTCTCCCTTATTTGGCGAATAGAGGGGATTTTTTACTATGTTTATTCCAGGAACGGTCCAAAACGATACACTGACCGGTTCAACCTCGGACGATGTGCTCCAGGGTCTGGCGGGCGGCGACCTGCTGTACGGCGGCGACGGCAACGACTCCCTGACCGGCGGCGACGGCAACGACGTCGTCGACGGCGGTGATGGCAACGACACCGTTACGGGCGACGCGGGAGACGACCTGCTGTTCGGTGGCGCGGGGAATGACAGCCTCGATGGCGGCGACGGGCTGGATGTCCTCTTCGGCGGCGCCGGACTCAATACGCTGGCGGGCGGCGCAGGAGCCGACACGCTGTACGGCGGCTCCATCGGTGACCGGCTTGTCGGCGGGGACGATAGCGACACGCTCTACGGCGGGGCCGGTGACGACACCTTGGTCGGCGGTCTGGGGGGCGATCTGCTCGACGGTGGGGTCGGGTTCGACACCGCCGACTACTCCTCGGCATCGTCGGCCGTGCTGGCGAGCATTTCCATCGGCTTCATATTCAGTGGCGAGGCGGCCGGTGACACGTTGACGTCGGTCGAGGCGTTGGTCGGTTCGGCCTTTGGCGACACCTTGCACGGCACCTCCGGGCAGCAATTGTCCGGCGGTGACGGTGATGACCTCCTGACCGATGCCGAGACAATGTTTGGCGGTAACGGCAATGACACTCTTGCTTCAGGATATTCGGTATACGGCGGGTCGGGAAACGACTCCCTGGAAGGCCGTTTCGTCGATGGCGGCGACGGAGGTGACACGCTGTCGGGCATCTTTGGCCAAGGGCCGGTCACCCTTCAGGGAGGAGAAGGCGACGATTCCTTCGTTTCCCGTTTTTTTCCTTTCCAGCCCACCACCGACGACCTGTTCATCGGAGGCAACGGAAACGACACGCTAAACATCTCAGTCACAAATGCCGGCTTTTCTTATAGCGTTCACAACACGGGAAGTTTGATCGCCGTCGGGGTTACCGGTCAAGGCGTCGATACGGTTCAAGGCATCGAAGTCCTGCGCGTCGCTCGGAACCAAGCTGGACCGGGCGGTAATTCGGTGGTGTTTGATAGCTTCGCCTTGAGTTCCTTCCAGGTCTTGGCCGCTAGCGTGTCGGACGCGCAGGCCGTCGAAGGCGCCCTGACCGGCAACACTATCCGCTTCACGGTATCGCTCTCCTACGCACCGCTCCTGCCGGTGACAGTGAACTACGCCACCGCCGACGGTACGGCGGTAGCCGGTTCAGACTTTACGGCTGCCAGCGGCTCGGTAACATTCAACGCCGGGGAAACCAGCAAGGTCGTCGACGTCGTGGTGCTGAACGACCTGGTCACGGAGTCGACCGAGTCCTTCGCCCTGAACCTCACCGGCGTAACCAACGGTGTGATCGGCGACGGCGTCGGCGTTGGCACAATTGTCGACGACGACAGTGGTGTTTCCCTCACCGGCACGTCGGGAGCGGATTCCCTTGTCGGCGGCGACGGCGACGACACGCTGGATGGCGCGGCCGGCAACGACACGCTGAGAGGTGGCGGTGGCCATGATTCCCTACTCGGCGGTGACGGAAACGACCTGATCCTGGGCGGTGGCGGGGGCGACGCCTTGTACGGCGGAGCCGGCAACGACTCCCTATCCGGCCAGGGCACCGCCAGCGACGGGGCCATTCTCGACGGCGGGGCCGGCAACGATACCCTCACCACGAGCGCGGCGCCCGATACGCTGTTCGGCGGCGACGGTGACGACCGGTTCGTCATCAGTACGGTGGCTCCCGGCGCGGGGTCGGTCGCAACCGGCGGGGCCGGCATCGATGTCGTCGTCGTCACCGGCATATCAAGCCACATCGTCCTCGACTTCCTGTCCGAGATAGAGAACGTGCGCGTGCAGGCCGCGACTTCGGGCTTCGACCTCGCCCTTGGGGATGCATCTCTCGTGGCCGGTGGAACTCTCGATGTCGCTTTCGACACCGGGTTTGACGGTGCGGCGAGTGCGCTGCGCTTCGACGGCAGCGCCGAGGTGGACGGTTTCCTGCGCCTCACGGGCGGACTGTCGTCCGACACGCTGACCGGCGGCGGGCTGGCGGACACGATCTCGGGCGGCGGCGGCGATGACGTCCTGGCGGGCAGCGGCGACAGCGACCGGCTGTTCGGCGGCGCGGGCAACGACGTGCTGGCCGGCGGGCTCGGCAACGACTACCTGGATGGCGGCGCCGGCGCCGACCGCGCCAGTTTCGCCGGCAATTTCTCCGACTATCAATTGTTCCTGGACGATGGCGGCCCCGTCGTGGTCGTGGACCTCAATCCGTTCGACGGCGACGACGGCATGGACACCCTGACCGGCATCGAGGGCTTGCGGTTCGCCGATTCCGACATCGATCTGGCTTCGCTTGCTTCCTCCGTTATCCTGAGTGCGGGCGACGACGGCTACCTGGGTGATGGCGTTGCCAACACGGTCTACGGCCTGGCCGGCAACGATTCGCTCTTTGGCAACGGGGGAAACGACCGCCTGTTCGGAGGTTCGGGCAACGACTACCTCGATGGCGGCGCCGGCGTCGATACCCTGACCGGCGGCGCGGGCGATGACTACTACATCGTCGACAATGCCGGCGACGCGGTGGTCGAGAACGCGGCCGAAGGTTTCGATCGCGTCAACGTCTCTGCGTCGGGCGCGCTCACCATCGGGGACAATATCGAGGAGATTCATGGCACGGCCGTGGGCGGCGTGAACATCACCGCCGGCACGGGCAGCCAGGACATCCGGGGCACCGCCGCGGCAGACACGCTGAGCGCCGGCGACAACCTGGACTGGCTGTTCGGCGGCGCCGGCAATGACGTGTTGACCGGTGGCGACAATGGCGGCGACGCGCTGTTCGGCGGGGCTGACGACGACCAGTTGTTCGGCGGCGGCGGCAATGACGCCATGTACGGCGATGACGGCGCCGATACGCTGGAGGGAGGCCTGGGCAATGACACCCTCGGCGGAGGCCTGGGCGCCGACTCCCTCGTCGGTGGCGATGGCGATGACATCTACCTGGTCGATGACAGTGCGGACGTGGTGGTCGAGCTTGCCAATGAAGGCATCGACCAGGTCAACGTCTATACGTCGAGCGCAATCACGCTCGCCGACAACATCGAACTGGTCCGCGGACTGGCCGTGGGCGGCGTGAACATCACGGCCGGGATCGGCAGCCAGACGATGTGGGGCGGTGATGCGGCTGATACCTTGAGCAGCGGCGCCGATGCCGACTGGCTTTATGGCGGGGCCGGCGCTGACTCGCTGGCGGGTGGCGACGGCAGCGACTATCTGCACGGCGGCACGGGTGTTGATACCCTGGTGGGCGGCGATGGCGATGACCTTTACGTCATCGACGATCCCGCGGACGTGGTCACCGAGCAGGCCAGTGAGGGCCACGACCGGGTGGACGTCGCCACGTCGAGCGCCGTCACCATCACCAACGATATCGGGGAGATTCATGGCACCTCCGCGGGCGGCGTGAACATCACCGCCGGCGCCGGCAGCCAGGATATGCGCGGCACCAACGTCGGCGACACGCTGGATGGCGGCGCCGACACGGACTGGCTGTATGGCGGTGCGGGTGGCGATAGCCTGACCGGCGGCGATGGCGCCGGGGATGGCCTGTACGGCGGCCTCGGCGACGACTCTCTGTACGGCGGTTCAGGCAATGACGCCATTTACGGCGCTGAAGACAACGACCTGCTGGATGGCGGCGCGGGTATCGATACCCTTTCGGGCGGCGCCGGCGACGACAGGTTCGTTTTCGCTACGGGCACGGCTGGCGACAAGGACATCATCGTTGACTTCGCAGTCCTGGGCGGAGACCGCATCGACCTCTCGACTGCCGGCGTGGCCGATTTCGCCAGCCTCGTGCACATGCGGGTCGGCGGCGACACGGTGATCACGCTGGGCAGCGGCGCGCAGATCGTGCTCCAGGGCGTCACCGACGGTGACCTGACGGCAGACGAGTTCGCGTTCGTCTGAGGTCAGTCGCCTTCAAAGAAAAAGGGCCGGGATTTCTCCCGGCCCTTCGTTTTTCAGGCGCTCTGCCTTAGCGGGCGGTCCAGCCGCCATCCATCGGCAGCGGCACGCCGGTGATCTGCGCGGCGTCGTCGCTGGACAGGAACACGGCGAGGCCGCCGAGCTGGTCCGGCGTCGCGAACTGCAGCGAGGGCTGCTTTTCCGACAGCAGGTCGATCTTGGCGTCCTCGAAGCTGATGCCCTTTTCCTTGGCGATCGCGTCAATCTGCTTCTCGACCAGCGGGGTCAGGACCCAGCCCGGGCAGATCGCGTTGCAGGTGACGCCGTGGGTGGCGTTTTCCAGCGCGACAACCTTGGTCAGGCCGATCAGGCCGTGCTTGGCGGCGGTGTAGGCGGCCTTCTTGGTCGAGCCGATCAGGCCGTGCACCGAGGCGACCTGGATGATGCGGCCCCACTTGCGCTGCTTCATCGCCGGCAGGGTCTGCTTGATCAGGTGGAAGATCGAGGAGAGGTTGACCGCGATCACCTCGTTCCACTTGTCCATCGGAAAGTCTTCGACCTTCGCGACGTACTGGATGCCGGCATTGTTGATCAGGATGTCGATCGCGCCGAAGGCCTTGTTGGTCTCTTCGACCAGCTTGATGCGGTCGGCTTCCTTGGTCATGTCGGCGGCGCAGTACGCGACCTTGCTCCTGCCGCCGCTCAGCGCCTTGATTTCCTCGATCAGCTTCTCCGCCTCGGACGCCGCGCGCGAGCCGTTGAGCATGACGTTGGCGCCGGCCTTGGCCATGCGCTTGGCGACGCCCAGACCGATGCCGCTGGTCGAGCCGGTGATGATCGCGGATTTGCCGTTTAACATTATATCCCCCTCAGGAATTTGAGCGCGGCGCAACCGCCGCGGTCCCCGGACTTTGCCGCAACGGATATGCCGCGTCCAGCGCCAAAGTGCCGCGAGAAGGGCCTATTTACGCGCTATTTGCTGAGGTCCCGCATGGCCCGTTCCAGACCGCCGAGGGTCAGCGGATACATGCGGTCGTTGACCAGCTGTTTGAATATCTGGATCGACTCGGCATGGGCCCAATGTTTTTCCGGTACCGGGTTCAGCCAGGCGATCTTCTGGTAAATGTTGGCAAAGCGCTGCATCCAGACCTGGCCGGGTTCCTCGTTCCAGTGTTCGACACTGCCGCCCGGATAAGTGATCTCGTACGGGCTCATCGAGGCGTCGCCGACGATCACGACTTTCCAGTCATGGCCATATTTGTGCAACACTTCCCAGGTCGGGATGAATTCGGTGTGCCGGCGGCGGTTGTCTTTCCACAGCTTCTCGTAAATGCAGTTGTGGAAGTAGAAGAACTCCATGTGCTTGAACTCGGTCTTGGCGGCCGAGAACAGTTCCTCGCAGACCCGGATATGGTCGTCCATCGACCCACCGATGTCGAACAGCGCCAGGACCTTGGCCTTGTTGCGCCGCTCGGGCACCATTTTCAGGTCCAGGTAGCCGGCATTGTTGGCGGTCGAGCGGATGGTGTCGGGCAGGTCCAGTTCCAGGTCGGCGCCGTCGCGGGCGAACTTGCGCAGGCGGCGCAGCGCCACCTTGATGTTGCGGATGCCCAGTTCGATGCTGTCGTCGAGATTCTTGTACTCGCGCTTGTCCCAGACCTTCACGCCGCGGCGCTGGCGCGACTTTTCCTGGCCGATGCGCACGCCCTCCGGGTTGTACCCTTGCGCGCCGAAGGGCGAGGTGCCGGCAGTGCCGATCCACTTGTTGCCGCCCTGGTGGCGTTCCTTCTGTTCCTCGAGCCGCTTCTTCAGCGTCTCCATCAGCTTTTCCCAGCCGCCGAGGCTCTCGATGAGCGCTTTCTCCTCGTCGGTCAGCATCTTCTCGGTCAGCTTGCGCAGCCATTCCTCGGGCAGGCGGGCCATGAGGTCTTCGGCGGTGAATTCCAGGCCGTTGAAGCACTTGCCGAACACGAGGTCGAACTTGTCGAGGTTCTTCTCGTCCTTCACCAGGGTCGCGCGGGCAAGGTAGTAGAAATCCTCCACGCGCCACGACGGCACCCCGGCCTTCATCGCCTCGATGAGGGTCAGGTACTCGCGCAAGGACGCCGGGACCTTGGCGTTGCGCAGTTCGAGAAAGAAGTTGATGAACATGACCGGGCCGGCCGGCTCAGTTGCCGCGCTCGCGCTTGGCCAGGAAGGCGAGCCGTTCGAACAGGTGCACATCCTGCTCGTTCTTCAGCAGCGCGCCGTGCAGCGGCGGAATCAGCTTCTTCGGGTCACGCTCGCGCAGCGTTTCGGCCGACAGATCCTCGGTCATCAGCAGCTTCAGCCAGTCGAGCAGTTCCGACGTCGATGGCTTCTTCTTCAGGCCCGGCGTCTCGCGGATGTCGTAGAAGATGTTGAGTGCTTCACGCACCAGCTCCTTCTGCACGTCGGGATAGTGCACGTCGACGATCTGCTCCATCGTCTCCTTGTCGGGGAAGCGGATGTAGTGGAAGAAGCAGCGGCGCAGGAACGCGTCGGGCAGTTCCTTCTCGTTGTTCGAGGTGATCATCACGATCGGGCGCTGCACGGCCTTGATCGTCTCGCGCGTCTCGTAGACGAAGAACTCCATGCGGTCGAGTTCCAGCAGCAGATCGTTCGGGAACTCGATATCGGCCTTGTCGATTTCGTCGATCAGCAGGACCGGGCGGTCGGGCGCCGTGAAGGCGTCCCACAGCTTGCCCTTGTTGATGTAGTTGCGGATGTCCTTGACCTTCTCGTCGCCCAGCTGGCTGTCGCGCAGGCGCGAGACGGCGTCGTACTCGTACAGGCCCTGCTGTGCCTTGGTGGTCGACTTGATGTGCCAGGTCAGGATCGGGCGGTTCAGCGCTTTCGCCACCTCGTAGGCCAGGACCGTCTTGCCGGTGCCGGGCTCGCCCTTGATCAGCAGCGGCCGCTCCAGCGCAACCGAGGCGTTGACCGCCACCATGAGATCGGGCGTGGCGACATAGGACTCGGTACCTGTGAATTTCATGGGCAATCCTGGGGGGAACAAGGGGGAGGGGACGCGGAAGCGGGCACGTTAGTGCCGGCGGAAAAGCCGATCAAGCGCCTTGGGCGGGGGCTGGACAGCCCGCCTGTCATGGAACCGCCACGGCAATTTCATTGAACCTTCGCACACGGTGAACAATTCGTTTGCGAGTCGGGGCCGACAATCCACGGGCGTATCGCCGGAGAGTAGTTGATGTCGATCATCTCGTTGCGCCCCCGAAACCTGCCGGATGCCTCCATGATCGTGCCCTCGCTGGATTTCGCGCACGGCTGGCGGGCTGGGGCGCTGACCGCCCCCCTGCCAGCGGTTTCGCAGCTGACCCGCTGTGCCGACGTGCACGCTGCACTGGTCAACCGTCCGGACTACCTGGCCATGGCGGTGGTCGACAGCGGAAACCGGCCGGTAGGCCTGGTCAACCGGGTCAACCTGATGACGCGCTACTCGCAGCAATACGTGCCGGAACTGTTCAACCGGCGGCCGATCACCATGCTGATGGATCGCAAGGCGCTCATCGTCGATGCGGAGACCGGGATCGACGACCTGGGCACCCAGGTCGCGCTGGAACATCCGCAGGCCCTGTTCGACGGCATCATCGTGACCCAGGGCGGGCAATATATGGGAATCTGCACGGGCCTGGCGCTGATGCGCGGCAAGGTGGAGCTGAGCCATGCGCGCGGCATCGAGTTGCAGCGCGCGCGCGAGGAGGCGGACCGCGCCAACCGCGCGAAGTCCGATTTCCTGGCGCAGATGAGCCACGAACTGCGCACCCCGCTGAACGCGATCCTCGGCTTCTCGGAAATAATGCAGCACGAGATGTTCGGCCCTGTCGGCAATGCGCGCTATCGCGACTATGCCAACGACATCCACGTCTCGGGCGCGCACCTGCTGTCGATCATCAATGACATCCTGGACCTGGCCAAGGCGGAGGCGGGCAAGCAGGAGCTGCAGGAGGACCGCATGTCGGTGGTCGAAACCGTTACCGCCTGCGTGCGGCTAATGGGCGAGCGGGCGACAAATGCCGGTGTGGGGCTGGAAAACAATGTTCCGCCGGACCTGCCGGACCTGCACGCGGATGAGCGCAAGGTGAAGCAGGTCCTGCTGAACCTGCTGTCGAACGCGGTGAAATTCACTCCCCCCGGCGGGCGAATTGCCGTCGACGCGCGGATCGACGACGACGGGACGATGCAGGTCGAGGTATCGGACACTGGCATCGGCATGAGCGTGGCCGATATCCCCAAGGCGCTGGCGCCGTTCGGGCAGATCGATTCACGGCTGGCGCGCAAGTACCAGGGCACGGGCCTGGGCCTGCCGCTGGTGCGCGCCCTGACCGATCTGCACGGCGCCACGCTGAACATCGTCAGCGCAGTGGGGCAGGGGACGACGGTGGTGGTGACATTCCCGGCGTGCCGGGTGTTGGCGGCGGAGGGCGAGGAGATCAGCCGGCGCGTTGCTGGTTGATGCAGATCTTGCCGCTTTCCTCTTCGCTCAGGTTGTCGCCGGTCATGCCGCAGACGCCGCCACCGGCGGCCTTTACCTCCGGCTCGTTGACGCAGAACAGGGTGCATTCGGCACAGACGCCAAACTCTTTCACGCCATGGCGCGCCTGCACGTCGTGCAGCAGGCGGGTCAGGCTGCGCAGCAGGACCTCGCCCTGGTCGGGGGGCATCTTGGCGGCGGCGTTTTCGATGTCGGAAATGGGGTCCTGTTCCAGCAGGGTGCGGCCCGCATCGGTCAGGGTCAGGCCGACCTGGCGGCGGTCCTCGGTGCCGCGGATGCGCAGGACGTAGCCCTTGGCCTCGAGCGCGATCAGGGTCTGCGACACTGTGCCCTTGGTGGTGCCGAGGAATTCGGACAGGGCACCTGGTGTTGACGAGTAGCGGTTGGCGCGGGCCACGAACCGCAGGGCTTCCCACTGGGCGGGGTTGAGACCGCCGCAGAACTGCAGTTCACGGGTCACCCGGGCCAACCGATCAATCAGTTGGGCGGTGCGGTGAGCAAGGGCGCCTGGGTCCACGGTCATTGGTAGCGAGTCGATATCTTTCTTGCCAAGCCGGCGGGGTTTAACTATCATCGGGTCGATACTAAATGACATCTCCAGCGCATATAGCGCGCCTGAGGGCAGGAGTATAGCGAATGGCTTACGCCGCTGAAATCCGTGAACTGGAAGTTGATCCCGCCCTGGTGCGCAAGGCCCTGAAGGCCCCCTACCTGGAACAGGCCACCGAATACGACCTGATCAACCGCTGGCGCGACAAGGCCGACGAGAAGGCCCTGCACCAGCTGACCGAGGCGTACCTGCGCATGGTCATCAAGCAGGCCGGCCGCTTCCGCAACTACGGCCTGCCTCTGTCGGACCTGGTGCAGGAGGGCATGCTCGGCATCCTCCAGGCCGCGTCGCGCTTCGACACGGGCCGCGAGGTACGCTTCTCGACCTACGCCACCTGGTGGGTGCGCTCGGCCATGCAGGAATACGTGCTGCGCAACTGGTCCATCGTGCGCTCGGGCTCCAGCGCCACGCAGAAGGCGATGTTCTTCAAGCTGCGCTGGCTGCGCGCGCGCATCGAGGGCAAGAACCCCGACCTGTCGCCGACGGAAGTGCGCAACGAAGTCGCCGCCGCGCTGAAGGCATCGCCGCGGGATGTCGAAACCATGATGGCCCGCCTTGGCAGCAAGGACCAGTCGCTGGACCTGCCGGTCGGCGAGGAGGGCGACACAACCATTGGCGATCTGCTGCCCGACATGGGGCCGACGCCTGAGGATATCGTGCTGAACCGGCGTGAAGGCACGCGGCGCAGTGCGTGGCTCAAGGCCGCGCTGAACGAACTGAATCCGCGCGAACTGCTGATCGTCAAGCAGCGTCAGCTGCAGGATGATGCGGTTACGCTGGAAGAGATCGGCCAGACGCTGGGCGTGACCAAGGAGCGGGTGCGCCAGATCGAGCAGAAGGCACTGGGCAAGCTGAAGCAGGCGGTGCTGCGCTATGCCAGCGGCGGCCCAGGCGCGAGTGGCGCGACGCCGGCCTGCTGCTGATCTAGTTACCCGCCATGGCGCGGCCAATGACAGCGATATCCGCGCTGCCAATCGGTGTTTCGTGCACGATATGGCCGTGGAACATGACCAGGACGCGGTCGGCCAGTTCGAAAATCTCGTCCAGGTCCTCGCTGACCAGCAGCACGGCGGCGCCGCGATTGCGGGCGGCGAGGATCTGGCCGCGGATTTCCGCCACCGCCGCGAAGTCGAGGCCGAAGCACGGATTGGCCACCACCAGCACGTCGACGTCGCCCGACAGTTCGCGCGCCAGCACGGCGCGCTGCACGTTGCCACCGGACAAATCCGCAATGGGTGAATCAGCCGAAACTGTCTTGACGCGGTAACGGCTGATCATTTCACGCGCCCAGGTGCGCATCGGCTTGCGGTTCAGCCAGGCGCGGCGGGCGAACGGCGCCTGGTCGAAGCGGCGGAACGCGATGTTTTCGGCCACGCTCATCTTCGGCACGCAGGCATTGCGCGGCGGTTCCTCAGGCAGGCAGAACACACGCAGGCGCTGGCTCTCGGCGCGGCGTGCGCCATAGGGCTCGCCGTGCACCAGCACGCCGCCGCCAACCGGCACGCGCTGGCCGGCCAGCACCTCGACCAGCTGGCTCTGCCCGTTGCCCGACACGCCGGCAATGCCGACGATCTCACCCGCGCGCAGGCTGAGACTCAGTTGTTCCACCGCGATGGCGCCGGCGTCGTTCTCGGCCACCAGGTTGCGGATTTCGACCACCACCTTGCCGTCATGCACCGTGCGGTCGCCATTGCCGTGGGCCGGCGGCTCGGCGCCGATCATCATCGTCGCCATGTCGGTGGGCGTCAGGTCGGCGACCTTGCCGCTGCCGGCGGGCTTGCCCCGGCGCAGGACGGTGACGGCGTCGGCAAAGGCCATGACCTCGCGGAACTTGTGGGTGATCATCAGGATGGTCAGCAGGCCGTCGCGCGTCATCTGGCGCAGCAGGCCCAGCACCTCGTCGGCCTCCTGCGGCGTCAGCACCGAGGTCGGCTCGTCGAGGATCAGGAAGCGGCGGTCGAGATAGAGCTGCTTGAGGATTTCGACCTTCTGCTTTTCGCCGGCGGCAAGCCGGGCGGCCGGCAGGTTCAGCGGCACACGAAACGGCATCTTCTGCAGGAAGGCCTCGACACCCTTGCGCTCCTTCGCCCAGTCGATGATCGCCGGCACGTCGGCCCGGGCCATGACCAGGTTTTCCAGCACGGTCATGCCCGGCACCAGCGTGAAGTGCTGATAGACCATGCCGATGCCCAGCGCATGCGCGTCGCGCGGATTGGCGATCTCGCGCTCGCGGTCATCGACCAGAACGGACCCGTCGTCGGGCGTGTAGTAGCCCATGATGCATTTGACCAGCGTGCTCTTGCCGGCGCCGTTCTCGCCCAGCAGGGCATGGAAACTGCCGGCCTCGATCTTCGCGGACACGTTGTCGAGGGCGGTGAAGGCGCCGAAGCGCTTGGTGATGCCGATGGCCTCGATGGTCTGGGCGCGGCCGGTCATGGCAGGGCCGCCACGAACGCGTCACTCGTCGCAACAGCGCCGAACACGCCGCCTTGCATCTTGACCATCTTCAGCGCGGCAGCGTGATTGCCCGGATCGGTCGCGGCGCAGCAATCTTCCAGCAGCAGGCACTCGAAGCCGCGGTCATTCGCCTCGCGCATGGTGGTGTGCACGCAGACGTCGGTGGTGATGCCCGACAGAACCAGGTTGCGGATGCCACGGGTGTGCAGCACCAGTTCCAGGTCGGTGGCGCAGAACGAGCCCTTGCCCGGCTTGTCGATTATGACCTCACCCGGCAGTGGCGCCAGTTCGGGGATGATCTCCCAGCCCGGCTCGCCGCGCACCAGGATGCGGCCGCACGGGCCAGCGTCGCCGATGCCCACGCCGATGCGCCGCGAGCGCCAGCGCTTGTTCGCCGGCAGGTCGGCCAAATCGGGCCGGTGCCCCTCGCGGGTATGGATGACGGTGTAGCCCTTGGCGCGCAGCGCGGCCATGGTGCGCCTGATCGGCTCGATCGGCGCGCGGGTCAGGGCGATGTCGTAGCCCATGCTATCAACATAGCCGCCGGCACCGCAGAAGTCGGTCTGCATGTCGATGACGATCAAAGCGGTGTTCGCCGGCGTCAGCGCGCCGTCGAACGGCCAGGGATAGGGGTCGGCGTTTACAGTCGTCATTTGGTCACGCTGAGTTCGCCCGGTGCGCCGGCCAGGTTGCGGCGCGGCGAGCAGGTGGCAATCATGATGGCGAGGGTGAGCACGTACGGCGCGGCGTTGAAGATGTAATAGCCTTGAGTCACGCCGACCGATTGCAGCGCGGGGCCAAGGGCGGCAGTGCCGCCGAACAGCAACGAGGCCCAGAGACAGCGCATCGGGTTCCAGCGGGCGAAAATAACGAGAGCGATGGCCATCAGGCCCTGGCCGCTGGACAGGCTTTCGTTCCAGCTGCCGGGATAAAACAGCGACAGGAAGGCGCCACCGATGCCGGCCAGGAAGCCGCCGGCCACGGTCGCAACCAGCCGTACCCACAGCACGTCGTAGCCCATGGCACGCGCGGCGTCGGCGCTGTCGCCCACGGTGCGCAGGATCAGGCCCCAGCGGGTCGAACGCAGGAACCACAGGATGACCGGCGCGAGTATCACGCCGATGATGAACAGCACATTCACCTGCAGCGCCGCGCGCACCTGGGGAATGTCACTCCACCAGCCGAATTCGACTGCCGGCAGGATGTCGGCCTTGGGCTGCACGAACGGCTTGCCGAGATAGAAGGCGAGGCCGGTGCCGAACAGCATCAGCGCGATGCCGACCGCGATGTCGTTGACGCGCGGCAGCGAGCAGATGCAGGCGTGCAGCGCGCCCAGCAGCATGCCGGCCATGCCCGCCACCAGCACGCCCAGCCACGGCGACCCCGAGAGGTAGGAGATGGCATAGCCGCTCATGGCGCCCATGATCAGCGTGCCTTCGAGGCCGAGATTGATGCGGCCGCTTTTCTCGGTGAGGCATTCGCCGAGGCTGACGAACAGGAACGGGGTCGAGACGCGGATCGCGCCGGCGAAGATCGCCAGCGGAATGCCCCAGAGGCCGAGTTCGCCCTCCATCGCCTAGGCCTCCTTGCGGCGGAACAGGCGGATGCGGCCGTAGAAGGTTTCGCCGGCCAGGATCAGCACGAAGATGATGCCCTGCAGCACCAGCACCGAGGCGTTGGGCAGATCGAGCCGGCGCTGCAGCAGGCCGCTGGAGGCGTTGATGCCACCGAGCAATATGGCGACCGGAATGATTGCCAGCGGGTTCTGCCGCGCGAGGAAGGCGACCAGGATGCCGGTATAGCCATAGCCGATGGCGAGCGAGCCGTTGGCGCGGCCATGCACGGCGCCGACCTCGACCATGCCGGCCAGGCCCGCTGCCGCGCCGCCTAGCGCGCAGACCACGATGGTCAACAGGCCCACGTTCAGGCCCGACATGCGGGCGGCCCGCACATTGCCGCCGACCATGCGCGCGGCGAAGCCGAACGTGGTGTGCGACATCAGCACGTACGAGGCGACGCAGGCGACGACGCCGAAGACGAGGCCCCAGTGCACGTCGGTGCCGGGAATGAGGCCGATCATGTTGGCGTCGCCGATATGCGAGGTCGATGGCTTGTTCAGGCTGGCCGGATCGCGCATCACGCCCTCGACCAGCTGGTTCAGGATGGCGATGGCGATATAGGTCAGCAACAGGCTGGAGATCGTCTCGTTGACGCCGCGATACTGGCGCAGCCAGCCGGCCAGCGCGATCCAGATCGCACCCACCGCCATGCCAGCCAGCGCCATGCCGAGCTGCACGATCAGGGGCGAGGCCGCATGCAGCGCGAGGCCCATGGCCGCGGCGGCAAGGCCGCCCAGCACCAGCGCGCCTTCACCGCCGATGATGACGAGGCCAAGCCGCGCGGGCAGGGCGGTGCAGAGCGCGGTGAGGATCAAAGGTGCCGCGCGCTGCAGCGTGTTCTGCAGCGAGAACCACGAACCGAAGCCGCCGGTGTACATCAGCTCGTACACCTCGAGCGGATTGGCACCCGCCACCGCCCAGATGAACAGTGCGAAGACGAGGCCGGCGACGACCAGCGAGCCGAGCGGTACGCTGGCCGCCTCGGCGGCGCGGCGCAGGCTTTCGCCCAGGCCGGCGCCGGCTGGAACCGCAGCGGTTTCGACGCTGGCCAAGTTAGGAGATCGACCCGATCACACCCTGGGTCAGCCAGTTCATGCCTTCGAGCCACAGGTCGAACTGGTCGTAGTCCTTGCCCGGCGCGATGACCTCGTTGCCCTTGTTGTCCTTCAGCGGGCCCTTGAAGATGACGACGCCGGTCGAGGCCATTTTCGCCTTCACCTCGTCGGCATGTTTGCGCGCTTCGGCGCCGACCAGCGCGCCGTAGGGCGAGGTCTTGACGAAGCCGTCCTTCAGGCCGCCGCGCACGAAGTTCGGCAGCGGCTTGTCGGCCTGCAACTGGTTGGCGAAGTCGGTATAGACCTTCGACCAGTTCCACTCGGCGCCGGTGAGGTAGCCCTTGGGCGCCAGCTTGGACTGATTGGCGTGGTAGCCGCAGGTCATGATGCCGCCGCGCTCGGCCGTCTCGATCACCACCTTGGGGCTGTCGACGTGGCAGGTGATGACGTCGATACCCTGCGCGATCATGTTGTTGGTGGCCTCGGCCTCCTTGACCGGCATCGACCAGTCGCCGGTGAAGACGACCTGCACGGTGGCGTTCGGATTGGCGCTGCGCGCGCCCAGCGCAAAGGCATTGATGTTGCGCACCACCTGGGGGATCGGCTTGGCGGCGACGAAGCCCAGCTTGCCGCTCTTGCTGGTGTGGCCGGCGACGATGCCCGAGAGGTACTGGCACTCGTCGATATAGCCGAAATAGGAGCCGGCATTGGCCGGGTGCTTGGCCTTGTCCCACATGCCGGCGGCGTGGCGGAACTGCACCTTCGGATATTTCTGCGCCATCTTCAGCATGTGCGGGTCGAAATAGCCGAACGAGGTCGGGAAGATGAGGCTGGCGCCATCGAGATTGATCATGCTCTCCATCGATTTCTCGACGGCCAGCGTCTCGGGCACCTTTTCCTCTTCGATGATTTTCACATCGGCCATTTTCTTGAGCGCGGCGGCGCCCTCCGCATGGGCCTGGTTGTAGCCGTAGTCGTCGCGCGGGCCGACATAGATGAAACCGATGGTGACTTTCTTGGCCGCGAAGGCCGAGCGCATCGGCAGCGCCGTTGTCAGCGCACCCGCCGCAATGCCGCCCAGCGCCAGACGCCGGGAAATCTTCTTGTCAAAAGTCATGCCTGCCCCCGTTCGATCAATCCGGCGGCACACGCGCCGCGGATCAAGTTCACGGAGCGATGTATGCAAAGGGTGTTCCAGCGGAAACGCACCGGAACGCCAGCGATTCGTGCATCCGGCGGCGGCAGGGAAACGCCGCACGACCGCCCATTTGCCTAAATGAAGGGCAGTGTTTCGCTCAGCCGAGGGTCGCGAGTCCGGGCATCAGCTCCAGCAGCCAGAAGCCGAGTTGGCTGAAGGCGTTGAAAAAGATCAGTGCGCCGGTGAGCACCAGAAGCGCGCCGGTGGCAATCTCGACCATGCGCATGTGCCGGCGATAGCGGGCCATGAAGGCCATGAACGGGCGAATGGCCAGGGCTGCGGCAAGGAACGGGATGCCTAGGCCGAGGGCGTAGGTGCCGAGCAGCGAAACGCCGAAGCCAAGGGAATCGCTGCGCGCCGCGACGGTCAGGATGGTGGCCAGGATCGGACCAATGCACGGCGTCCACCCGAACGCGAAGGCGAGGCCGACCAAGTAAGCGCTGCCCGGACCGCTGCCCAGCGCCGGCAGGTGGAAGCGCGCCTCACGGTTCAGCAAAGCGAGGCGGTACAGGCCCATATAGTTCAGGCCGAACAGCACGATCACCGCGCCGGCGATTTTCGAGATGATGTCGAGATGCCGGAAGACGAGTTGGTTGATTGCCGAGGCGGAGGCGCCCATGACCATGAACACGGTCGCAAAGCCCAGGATGAAGGCCAAAGCCGGCACCGCGACCCGCGCGACCGGCACCTTCTCGCCGCCCTCGGCGGTCAGCTCCTCGAACGTCGCGCCGGCGACGAAGCACAGATAGGCCGGCACCAGCGGCAGGACACAGGGGCTGAGAAAGCTGACGACGCCCGCGCCCGCGGCAGCCAGATAGGTGATGTCGGCAATGGCCATGGGCGGATATAAGGATTCACCCCCTGCAAAGGCCAGCCCAAAGATGGACCGCATCCTCGACCTCAAAGGTCTGCAATGCCCGCTGCCTGTCCTGCGCGCGCGCAAGGCGTTGCTGGCGCTGGGCCCGGGCGAGGTAATCGTGGTGCTGGCGACCGACCCGGCGGCGCGCGACGATTTTCCGCGCTTCTGCAGCGAGGCCGGCCATGTGCTGGAAGAGGCGAGCGAAGCCGGGGGCGTCCTGACGTTCCGCCTGCGGAAAGGCAAGCTTTAATTTCGTATAATTTTGTGTGGAATTGCCCGCGTGCTGGGTATGATCGCCGCCGATGCCGCCCCGGGACCTGAACCTCTCCGCGCCCGTTTCCGACAGCGTGAAGCAGACCACCTGCTACATGTGCGCCTGCCGTTGCGGAATCGACGTCCATTTCAAGGACGGCAAGCTGCGCTACATCGCCGGCAATGCGGACCACCCGGTGAACAAGGGCGTCCTGTGCGGCAAGGGTGCCTCTGGCATCATGAAACAGATGTCGCCGGCCAAACTGCACAAGCCGCTGCTGCGCACCGGCGAACGCGGCAGCAACCAGTTCCGCGAGATCGAGTGGGACGAGGCGCTGGAGATCGCCACCGGCTGGCTGGCGAACATCCGCCGCACCGATCCGAAACGATTGGCCTTCTTCAGCGGCCGCGACCAGAGCCAGGCGCTGACCGGCTGGTGGGCCGAACAATTCGGCACCCCGAACTATGCAGCGCATGGCGGCTTCTGCTCGGTCAACATGGCCGCAGCCGGCATGTACTCCATCGGCGGTTCGTTCTGGGAGTTCGGCGAGGCTGATTTTGACCGGACGAAATTGTTCGTCATGTTCGGCGTCGCCGAGGACCATGCTTCGAACCCCATAAAGCTGGGCATCGCCAAGCTGAAGAAAAACGGCGCGCGCTTTGTGTCGGTCAATCCGGTCCGCACCGGCTATTCCGCCGTGGCCGACCAGTGGCTGGGCATCCGGCCCGGTACCGATGGCCTGCTGATCGGCGCGCTGATCCGCGAATTGCTGCTGGCCGACAGGATCGATGCGGAATATCTCGTGCGCTACACCAACGCGCACTGGCTGGTGATCCAGGATCCCGGCGCGGCCGACGATGGGCTGTTCGCGCGCGATGCCGAAGGCCGGCCGCTGTGCCTCGATGGCGCCAATGGCCGGTTGGCGGACGCGCTGCTGCCCGATGTTGCGCCGCGCCTGGCGGGCGAGGCCGCGTTGCCGGATGGCCGCCGGGTTGTTCCGGCCTTCCAGTTAATGGCCGCCCGCTATCTCGGCGAGGAGTACGACACCGATGCGGTCGCGCCGCGCTGCGACATCGACGCCGCGACTATTCGCGGCCTGGCGCGCGAACTGGCCAGTGTGGCGTTCGAGCAGACCATCACGGTCGAGACGCCGTGGGTCGACTGGACCGGCCGCCGGCACGAGCGGTTCACCGGCCGACCGGTCAGCTTCCACGCCATGCGCGGCATCGCGGCGCACGACAACGGCTTCCACACCTGCCGTGCGTTGCATCTGTTGCAGATGCTGCTGGGCGCCATCGATTGTCCGGGCGGATTCCGCTTCAAGCCGCCCTATCCGAAGCCCGCGCCGCCAGCCGTAAAGCCGGGTGGCGACACCGCGCCGAACCGCGCGCTGAAGGGCGGACCGCCTCTCGGCTACCCGACAGGGCCGGCTGACCTGCTGCTGGATGGCGATGGTACGCCGGTGCGGATCGACAAGGCCTTCTCGTGGGACGCGCCGCTGGCGGCGCATGGGCAGTTGCACATGCTGATCGCCAATGCCTGGGCGGGCGATCCCTATCCGGTCGATACGCTGTTCCTCTACATGGCGAACATGGGCTGGAATTCGTCCATGGATGTGCCGGCGACGGCAAAAATGCTGACTGACCGCGACCCGGCGACCGGCGACTACCGCATCCCGCACATTATCTATTCCGACGCGTTTTTCTCCGAGACCGTCGCCTATGCCGACCTGGTCCTGCCGGACACGACTTATCTTGAACGGCACGATTGCATCTCGCTGCTGGACCGGCCGATCAGCGACGCCGATGGCGTCGCGGATTCCATCCGCCAGCCGGTGATCGATCTCGACCGCGACGTGCGGCCGTTCCAGTCTGTGCTGCTCGACCTCGGCGCGCGGCTTGGCTTGCCCGGCATGACGGCGGCCAATGGCACGCCGCTATACGCTGACTTTGCTGACTACATGGTGCGGCACGAGCGCAGGCCCGGCATCGGCATGCTGGCCGGCTGGCGCGGCCTGCGTGGCGACCGTGAGGGCAGGGGCGCGCCGAACCCGGCGCAGCTCGACGCCTATATCGCCAATGGCTGTTTCTGGCGGCACGAACTGGCGCCCGAGCAGCAATACTTCAAGCACGCCAACAAGGCCTATCTCGACTGGGCGGTGCGCATGGGTTTTCTCGACCGTGCCGATCCTATTGTCTTCCAGCTCTACAGCGAACCGCTGCAGAAATTCCGTTTGGCCGCCGAAGGTCATGGCGACGTGGTGCCGCCGCAAGACGCACGTGATCGTGTTGCGGCCGCGTTCGACCCGCTGCCGTTCTGGGCGCCGCCGGGATCGGAAAACGGTGACGAGGGCTTTCCGCTGCACGCGATCACCCAGCGGCCGATGATCATGTACCACTCGTGGGATTCGCAAAACGCCTGGCAGCGGCAGATCCTCGCGCGCAATTTCCTGTACATGAGCCGCATCGCCGGCGAGATGCAGGGCCTGGCCGATGGCGACTGGGTGTGGATCGAAAGCACCACCGGCCGCGTGCGTGCGCAGCTGCGCCTGATGGAAGGCTGCAACACCCACACGGTGTGGACGTGGAACGCGGTCGGCAAGCGGGCCGGCGCGTGGAACCTGGCGCCCGACGCGCCCGAGGCGACCAACGGCTTCCTGCTCAACCACCTGATTCCGACGCACCGCGATGGAGCGCCCAATGCCGACCCGGTGACGGGGCAGGCGGCCTGGTACGACTTGCGGGTGCGGCTGGTGAAGTGCCGCGCCAACGAAGTGACGGATGATCGTCTGCCCGCGCTGCCAGCACTGCCCGGCCTGCCCCGGCGGGCCAAGGTGCGCGCATGACCAGCCTGCCGCCGCCATCGAAGGTGCAACTCGGCCTCGTCATTGATCTCGACCGCTGCGTCGGGTGCCATGCCTGCGCGACGGCGTGCAAGGAGTGGAACGATGGCGGCGCGTCAGGGCCGCTGAGCGATACCGATCCCTATGGCGCGAAGCCGTCCGGCGTGTGGTTCAACCGCGTGCACAGCTACGAGGTCGGCGATGGCGCCGATGGCTGCACGGTTCACTTCCCGAAATCCTGCCTGCATTGCGCCGAGCCGGCCTGCGTCACCGTCTGCCCCACCGGCGCGTCCTACAAGCGGGCCGAGGATGGTATCGTACTGGTCGACGAGGATCTGTGCATCGGCTGCAAGCTGTGCTCCTGGGCGTGCCCGTATGGCGCGCGCGAGTTCGACGCCGTCGAGGGCGTCATGCGCAAATGCACGCTGTGCGTTGATCGAATCTATAACGACAGCATGGTGCCCGCCGACCGCGTGCCGGCCTGCGTCCAGGTCTGTCCGACCAGTGCGCGCCTGTTCGGCGACCTGGGCGATCCTGACAGTCATGTCAGCCGCACGGTGAAGGAGCGCGAGGGATTCGACCTGATGCCGGAGCTGGGCTACCGCCCGGTCAACAAGTACCTGCCGCCGAAACGGCAGATGAAACTGGCCAGCCTCGCGACCGAAACGGCCGCCATCGACCAGGCCGGATTCTTCCTGCGCTGGGTCGACCGGCTGCTTACCCGCTGAACCGACCGGTCCATCGTGCATCCCGCCTATTCAGTCATCTTTTTCACGGTCGCCTCCGGCGCGGGTTTCGGCTTGCTCGGCATTGCTGCAATCGCCTTGCTGCTGGGGGCGGAGCCATCGCTTCTGTCCGGCGTACTTGCGCTGGCGCTGATCGGCGGCGGCACGTTGAGCTCGACCTTCCATCTCGGCCGGCCGGAGCGCGCATGGCGGGCGTTCAGCCAGGGGCGTTCCTCATGGCTGTCGCGTGAGGGGATACTGGCCGCGGCCACGGTGCCGGTCTGCCTTTGGTTCTTCGCCGCGCTGTACTGGCAGTGGGTGCTGGCCATGTTTGCCGCCGTGGTTGCGCTGCTGCTGGCCGTCGCAACGGTCGTGGCGACCGCGATGATCTATGCCACGATCAAACCGGTGCGGCAGTGGCGCGATCCGTGGGTTGTACCCGGCTATCTCGCGGGGGCATTCGCGTCGGGAGCGGCGGTCTGGGCGGCGCTTGACGCCGGTGTTGCGGGACGCGTGGCTGCGCTGGTCGCGCTCGCAGCCTGGGCAGCGGTCAAGCTGTTCTACTGGCGCTCCATCGACCGGCCGCAAACCGGGCCCGATATCGGCAGCGCGACGGGCCTTGGCAAGCTGGGCACCGTGCGGCCGCTGGACCCGCCGCACACCGAGGAGAACTACCTGCAACGCGAGATGGGGTTCCGCATCGCGCGCAAGCATGCGGCACGGTTGCGTCGGCTTGCCCTCTTGCTCGGGGCCATCGTGCCGGGGCTGCTGTTGCTTGTCTCATTTCTGGTCACGCCATTCGCCATAATTGCGGCGCTTTCGGCGCTCATAGGTCTTCTGGTTGAGCGTTGGCTGTTCTTCGCCGAGGCGCGTCATACAGTGATGTTGTACTACGGCACGAATGTTGTATGACTTGCCGCGCGGCGACGCCCGCACGGAGACCTTATAGTAAGATTCACATGGCCAAATTTACCGTTAACGACATCGTCCCCGGCCAGAAGTTTGACCAGCGCGGCGGCTTTACCTGGCAGGTTGTGCGGCTGATCGGGTTTCCCGGCGAGCATGTCGCCCACGTCCAGCTGGTCAACGCACGCGACGCCAGCATCACGAAAACCCTGTCGGCCGAAGTCCTGCTCGACAAGACCCGCTTCAAGCTGATCGAAAGCTGAGCATCGCTTGCCGGCGGTGGCGCGGGGCGCCAGGCCGCGTTTCAGCTTGAGTTGCTTCGGTCCTATGGCAAGCTTGCCGCCCAAGGCAGCCAGCGGGCAGAACCGATGAGCGAAAGCAGAGCGCCAAAACCGATTGCTGTCGTGGCCTTGTCGGCGCCACTGAGCACCAAGCCCTCGACATATCCTGAGCCGTTCTTCACCCGCATGGCGAAGCGGGAGAAGCGCCAGCTGGGCGAACTGTTCGGGATCAAGAACTTCGGCGTGAACCTGACCCGGCTGGCCCCGGGCAGCGAATCAGCGCTGATGCACCGGCACAGCCGGCAGGACGAAATGGTCTTTATCCTCGAAGGCGAGGCGACGCTCGTCACGGAGACCGCCGAGGTCGTGCTGACGGCTGGCATGTGCGCCGGGTTTCCCGCGCAGGGCACAGCGCACCAATTGGTCAACCGGAGCGACCGCGACGTCGTCTACCTGGAGATTGGCGACCGCACGGCCGGGGATGAGGCGGTTTATCCGCGCGATGACCTGGTTGCCGCGCCGGGACCCGATGGCAAGCGCGTGTACAGCCACAAGGATGGCCGGCCGTACTAGTCCGCGGATGGTGGGGCTGGTGCCGGGTGAGGGGATTGAACCCCCGACCTTCGGTTTACAAAACCGCTGCTCTACCGCTGAGCTAACCCGGCAAGGGCCGCGCTACGTACCAAATTCAGCCGGGGTGGCCAAGCGGCATGGCGCGCTTGTCAGTGCGCCTTGCGAAGGTTCACGCCGCGACGCAGGTCGTCACGCCACTGGCGGAGCAGATCGAGTTCCAGCAGTTCGCGGTCGGCGTCGCCTGGCGTGGTGGCGTTGACCCACGTGTTGAAGGCGGCTTCCAGGGTGTTCTGGGCCCGGGTCAAGGCGCGACCGATACGCCGGCAGGCGCCTGCTTTCGGCCGGTTCGGCCCTGGTCGTGACGTGCGGCCCCTCATCCAAAGCTCCTGGTTCGACCCGGGGGAAACGGTTTCTGCAGATTTCAAATTGCGCGTGCCAGTCCCTGAGCCATTCAACGTGAATGCACGCATTCCGTGCCTATCTCTCAACACATATTTTACGGCGCCTGGCCCAGAGTGGATCAATGCGTCGCCGCTATCTCACCTTCGAGGAACGGGGAGTCCTGGCCGGGTTTAAGAACCGGCGGATGACCTTTGTCCGGTGCCGGCAGTCCCGCGACGGTGGGGCCCGCTTCGAAGCGCTGGTACCGAACTGGGCCGGCGAGAGCGCGTCGTCCCACAACGACATGATCATGCCGTGGACGGCGCTGCCGAACTGGTGCCCCCTGGAAGGTTACGACCGGGTTTTGTTCGATCTGATCACGGCCCAGTTTGAACGTTATGATGGCTATATCGATCCGATACTGATGCACGAAATTCGGCTGTCCGCCGATCGTGAGCATGGCGACCCGAACCAGCGCGAGGCGGCTACGCTCGAACTGGCGACCGCCGAGCGCGATCTGCAGCGCAGCCTGCTTGAGGTCGTGGCCCTGTTCGGCAGGCATGTGGCCGAGCGGGTACAACGGGCGGGGCTTGCCGATCTGTCCGGCAATATCCTGTTCACGCTGGCTGACAAATCGCCCGACGAATTGCGCCAGCTGGTGCGGATCATCGCCACGGCCGTGGCCCGCAATGCCGGAATTTCGGGCGACACACTGCGGGTGCGGCTGGACCGGACGGCGGAATTCGCCTCACCGATCTGCTCGCTGGTGACCAGCGACCAGATGGGCACGGTCGGCTATCTCAGCCGCCAGTTCCGCCGGGTCGAGGGCCTGCACGACGAACTGCGCTTCTTCGGGCGCGACCAGCCCATCGAGCTGCAGGAGGACATCAACCTGGTGTGCGCCAATACGATGACCTTCATGCTGTATGCGCACGCCCGGGCAGAAATCCTTCGTCGTCAGGTACTTGACGAGAAAAGCTACACCAGTGAATTAGAACATCAGACGCTGCTGCGCGGCGTCGCCGAGGAGCGTATCCGCATCTCGTTTGCCCTTGATGGCTGGGCGCAACATGCGACCAACTGGATCCAGAGCCAGGGCGCCGGGCTGCAGGGGCAGATCGCCGCCATCGGCTGCATCATGCGCGATATGCCCAAGCCGCCCATGGAGGTGGACGAGGAGCTGACCCGCGTGAAGCACGAGAACGGCAGCATGGCGTTTCGGGCCAAGCAGGTCCGGGAACTGCACTCGTGGGGCACCAACGAGCTGGATATGGAACTCTACGCCCGGGTTATGGCCGGACGCGAGGATGGCAAGGTAAATGCCTGATTTAAATAGTACTTATTTGCTCGAAACCGCATAGAGCGCGACGGCCGCGGCATTCGACACATTCAGGCTTTCCACCGCAGACCGGATCGGCAGACGGGCCATCCGGTCACATTTGTCAGTGGTCAGGCGGCGCATTCCTTCGCCTTCTGCACCAAGGACTAAGGCGACATTGTTGATGTCATGTGTTGCCTGGTCGAGCGTCATCTCGGCCTTGCCGTCCAGCCCGATACGCCAATATCCGAGGTCGGCCATGTCGTCGAGCGCCCGGGCCAGGTTGGTGACCCGGAGCAGGGGCACTTTTTCCAGTGCGCCGGAGGCGGCCTTGGCCAAAGTCGCGGTGGCCTCGGGGCTGTGGCGGTCGGTCATGATCACGGCGCGGGCGCCGAACGCCGCCGCCGAGCGCAGGATGGCGCCGACATTGTGCGGATCGGTGATCCGGTCCAGCAGGAGGACGACGTTCTTCTGGCCGGCGACCGGCTCGCACACGGCATCGAAATCGGGTTCGGGCAGGGCATCGACCAGGACGGCAATACCCTGGTGAACGGCCTGATGGCCCAGGATCTGGTCCAGCCGGTTGCGGTCGACCCACTCGACCGGCAGGGGGGAATCCTTCAGTCCCTTGCCGGATTCGCTTTCCTTCACGGCGAGCACCCGCTTGGCGTGGCGCTCGGGGTTCAGCAGGGCTTCCTTGGCGGCGTGGGTGCCGTAAATCCAGTGCCCGCCGGACGGCCCGCCGGCCGAACGGTCGCCGCGCCGCGGTGCGCGCTCGGACACCGCCACCGGACGCGGGTCCGGCGATGGGGTTGGATCGACCTTTGGCGCCTCCTTCCGGGGGCGGGAATCCGCCGGAAATTTGCCTTTTTTCAGGGGTGCGCCAGAGGTTGCGCGGGGCTGCCGGATTTGCTTGCGCCTGTTCATGCTTGCCCTTATATGATGGCGCTTGAAAAGCAACAACATCGCTCTCTCGGCGGCTGCCCCACAGTCCCGTCGCGGCGGTGTTGACGCTTTTTGAGACATTTTGGTTTGACAAGTGGCAGCGGAAATCGATAGTGCGGCACCGTTCTACGGCGCTTGTTCGGTCGTGATACGGAGGGGTGCCCGAGTGGCTAAAGGGGACGGACTGTAAATCCGTTGGCTTATGCCTACGCTGGTTCGAATCCAGCCCCCTCCACCACCATCGACAGGATCGGTTGACGCGACACGGCAGGAAGAAAGAACGAGAAACGGCGGGTGTAGCTCAATGGTAGAGCCCCAGCCTTCCAAGCTGGATACGCGGGTTCGATTCCCGCCACCCGCTCCAGACTGAAGTTGATGAAAGTCGGCCGGCCAGGCCAGTTACATTCGGATCGCAGGAAAAGGTTGGAGATAGATGTCCAAGGCAAAGTTTGAGCGGAACAAGCCGCACTGCAACATCGGGACGATCGGCCACGTCGATCATGGCAAGACGTCGCTGACGGCAGCGATCACGAAGGTTCTGG
>CANJGB010000025.1 GCA_947473805.1 Alphaproteobacteria bacterium | reverse complement strand
CCGCAACCGCAGGCTTGCCCGCGACTTCGAACGCCATGCCCGCAAGGTGGCCGCCTTCGTCCGCCTCGCCATGATCCGCATCATGCTCAGGCGCCTCGCAAAGCCAACTCACTCAACGGGAATCTAAACTTTCCGGAACGGCTCTGAGGCAACGATCTCGGCGGTCAGCGAAAGCAATTCAATTCTCTGGTTATTCTCGGCCATGTGAATACCCGATCAATGATCTTGGCGCGGTTATACAGGACAGAGTCCCGCCAGCAAGTCGAAATCCCCGTTATTACTTGGGGTCCGACGGCGAAATCGTCAACTGCATGACAACCGCATTACGCCGGTCGGCGTAATACTGCCTGCGCAGGCCGACGTCGACGAAGCCGAGGCGGTTATATAGCGCGCGCGCCGCGACATTGTCGGCCGCCACTTCGAGGAAAAGTGAATTCGCCGCGTCTTGTGCCGCCGCGATGAACTGCCCGACCAGTGCAGCGGCGACGCCGCTTCGACGCTTGTCGGGCAGGACGCCGATGGCGAGGATTTCACCCTCGCCGCCGGCAATACGACCCAGGAGAAAGCCCGCCGGCGCCGCTGCGTCAGCGGCAAGCAGGGCCAACGCGCCGGGCATGGCGAGAAGAGCGATCATGGCCGGTTCGTCCCAGGCCTCGTCAAAACACTGGCCGTGCAGCGCCGCGAGCAGGGCGGTGTGCGGCAAGCCGACAGAAGTGATTCCGCCGGTCACGCCGCCGGCAACTTCGCGTCGGGCGCGCGAATATAGAGGGGCGAGGCCGCGAGGGCGTCACCGGCGCGATGATGCCGCAAGGCCAGCCGGGCGAGTATCGCCGGGTCCGGGTCCGGGGCGACAGACGACAGCGTGCAACGGCCGGGCGCGATGGCAAAAGCCAGGGACGCCCCACTGCCAATCAGGTGGAGCGGGCCGGGCGGCGCGGCGGCCAGAACCTCTGCCGGACTTTGCGCCGCGGGCGGCGCGAGGGGGCGTAGATCGTGTGTAAAGGGCTGCGCGTAGAGCTCACCGCGGTGCGCATCGATAACGGCAAGGATGGTGCGGCCGCCCACCTCGTCCGCGCGCGCGCAACGGGCCAGAACCTCGAGCGTCGTCACGCCGACCAGCGGCCGGCCGAGGGCCAAAGCCAGGCCCCTGGCGGCGGCTATGCCGGTGCGCAGGCCGGTGAAACTGCCGGGCCCGATAGTAACGGCGAGGAGGTCGAGTTCGGCAAAGGCGAGGCCGGCGGCGCCCATCGCATCGCTGACCATGGGCATCAGCGCCTCGGCCTGGCCCCTGCCCATGACGACCGACCGCGCCGCCAGCACGGTATCGCCATCGACGATGGCGACGCTGCAGGCGGAAAGGGCTGTATCGATTGCCAGCAGCTTCATCACGCGCCGCGCCGTGCTAGCCTGAACCCGACAGACACGAGGAGTTTCCGATGCTGCTGGTCGAGATCGCGCCGCCGGAATGGCCGGTCGAACTGGACATTGCCTATGCCACGCCGCGCAACTTCACCGGCAAGCCGCTTTATGCCCAGGCGCGCGCCCTGCTCAATCCGGAGGCCGCGCAATTGCTGCGCCGCGCGATAGAGCTGGCGGCGGCAATGAGCCTGCGCCTGCGCATCTTCGACGCCTTCCGGCCAGCCGAGGCGCAATGGGTGTTGTGGGGCCACACGCCCGACCCGAATTTCCTGGCCGATCCGCGGCGTGGTTCGCCGCACTCGCGCGGCGCGGCAGTGGACCTGACCCTGCTGGACGAAGGAGGGCGCGAACTGGACATGGGCACCGCGTTCGACGCCTTCACGCCGAAATCGCACCACGGCAGCCTGGAAGTCGATGCGACCGCGCAGCGCAACCGCGCCCTGCTGCTGGGCATCATGACCGCGGCAGGCTGGGACTTTTATCGAAACGAGTGGTGGCATTACCAGTTGTTCAATCCGCGACGCTTCCCGCTATTGTCCGACAGCGTCGCGGGCGGCGCAATGATGTCGCCGCCGGTCAGTGGCGCAGCCTGACGTTTAGCCGCGGCGCGACGGCAGCGCGGTGTAGCCGAGCCGCGCCTTGTCGAAATGTTCGAGCTGGTTCGAGCGGATGATGCCGGAAATCGCCCGGGTGTAATCGACGCCGCGTTCGGAATAGCGGGTCAGGGCCGGGGCCAGCAGGCGGCCACCGATATCGTGGCCCTCGATCCGCGCCCGCTCGCGCTTCTTGCGGAACGCGGCATAGGCATTGTGCGAATTCAGATTCTGCATGTAGCCCTGCACCGCCGCGTCGAGCGCGTCGAACGGGCGAATAACCTGGGCGGCGGCACCGGGGCGTTCGACCGGCATGTACTGTCCGAACACCGCGTTCTTGTCGAGCGCATAGCGCGACGTGCCCCAGCCCGATTCCTCTGCCGCCTGCGCCAAAGCAAGCGATGGCGGCACGATGTCGACACGGCGCTTCAACTCGGCAATGTCATCGGCCACGGTGCCGTAACGCTCGGCCAGCTCGGCGAGCCAGTGCTGATCGGCGCGGCCTGGCTTGTGGCCGGCGTGGACGGCATCGGCGACCTGCAGCAGGCGCTCGCGGTCCGACATGATCAGCTCGTTGGCGTACAGGACATGCGGCAACAGCATGGCGATGAACATGCTCTTGCGCTGGTCGCCGGCCGCGACATCGGGCATGTCGGGAGGAATGGAGCTGACGAACCAGCGCGGCACTTCCGCACGGCCGTCGCGCACGTGGCTGAGCTGGAAGCCGATGGTGTCCAGATGGCCGGCAAGGCTGCGTACCGAAGCAACCTCCGCCCCACCCTGCCCACCGGACAGCGAACCGACCAGGTCGGCCGTCGCCTCGGTCGCGATGGGTACGACCCAGGACAGGGCGCGGGCCGGACCTTGCAGTCCGCCGGGCCGCGCAGCCGACCACAGAACGGCACCAAACAGGAGCAGCAGGGCAAACAGCGCCGCGCGCGCCTGTGGCGACCGGAGCCAATCGGCGTTCGACGCAACGAGCGTCGGAAGTCGGTTGATCATCGACTCGTCTCCAGCGTACAGGTTTGAACTAAACGCACGCGGTGGGCCAACTGGGCGGCCTTCACCGTGACGAAAAAGACTCGTATAGCAACGGGACTGACGGGTTTTGGTTCCGACGCCTAGACGGCGCGGACGCCAACCACTTCGGGTACGAAATGCTTCAGCATGTTCTCGATGCCATGCTTCAGCGTTGCGGTTGAACTGGGGCAGCCGGAACAGGACCCCTGCATCTGTAGCAGGACGACGCCGTCCTCGAAGCCGCGGAACACGATATCGCCACCGTCCTGCGCCACGGCGGGGCGGACACGGGTTTCAATCAGTTCCTTGATCTGGATGATGATCGGGTCGGTCGAGTCCGCGCCGGAAGCGTCGGCTGCGGCATTGAGGACCGGTTGGCCGCTGGTGAAATGTTCCATGATGGCGCCGAGCAGGCGCGGCTTCAGCGCGGCCCAGTCAGTGGCATCGGTCTTGGTGACGGAAATGAAATCGCTGCCGAGAAACACCGCCTGCACGCCTTCGACGCCGAACAGGCGCTGGGCCATCGGCGATGTCGAGGCGGTTTCCGCCGTGCGGAAGTCAGCAGTACCGTTCGCAACCACGTCGACGCCGGGAATAAATTTCAGGGTGGCCGGATTTGGCGTCGGCTCGGTCTGGATGAACATGCGTTCGGGTATCCGTCTTGCTAAACTCACGGGAGAAATTGAAGAGCGGGCCCCGAATGTCAATACGCGGCGGCCGCCAGACGCCAAAATCAGAAAGAATTGGTTAGCGAATGCGTGAAAATTCGCAAGATTCGGAAAGCCGAAACCCAAAAGGGGACACATTGTCCTGTGGATAAACCAAGCGAGACTCAGTCATCTGCGGCCATCGAACGCTGGCTGATCGAGCATGAAGGCAATGTCACCGACGCGGCGACATTGTTCAGCGACCTGTGCGAACGATTGCTCGCCGCCGACATTCCCCTGGTGCGCGCAAGCACCGGTTTGCCCGCGCTGAACCCGCAGGCCTTCACGTTCAACCTGCGCTGGTCGCGCGGCGCGTGTACTGAAGAGATCATCCGGCAGCACGGCATCGAGAGCACGTCGACCTACATCAACAGCCCGGTTGCCGAACTACATCGCGGCGCGCCATTCGTGCGGCGGCGTCTCGACATCCCCGACCCGCAGATGGACTTTCCCATCCTGCACGAGCTGCGCGACGAGGGCGTTACCGACTACCTGGCGCTGCCGCTGAAGTTCACCGAAGGGCGCTCGAGCTTTGTCGGCTGGGGCAGCGACCGGCCCGGCGGCTTCACCGACCGCGATATCGCACTGCTGCAGGGCATCATGCCCGCGCTGTCATTGCGCTTCGAGATCGTGGCGACGCGGCGCATGGCGCGCGACATGCTGAACACCTATCTGGGCCACGACGCGGCCTCGCGCGTGCTGGCCGGCGCGGTTCAGCGCGGCACGGGCACCGGCATCCGCGCCGCGATCTGGAGTTCGGATCTGCGCGGCTTTACCGCCATGGCCGACCGCATGTCGATCCACGACCTGGTCACGACGCTGGACGACTATTTCGAATGCATGGCCCGGCCGGTGCAGGAGCATGGCGGTGAGATTCTGAAATTCGTCGGCGACGGCATGCTGGCGATTTTCCGTTGCGAACCTGACGACGCCACCGCCTGCACCCGCGCACTGGATGCGGCCTTCGATGCCTTTGCGCGGCTGCATGAACTGAACCAGGGCCGTGCGATCGGCGGCGGCGCGCCGCTGCGCACCGGCATCGCACTGCATGTGGGCGAGGTCATCTACGGCAATATCGGCGCGACCGACCGGCTGGACTTCACCGTCATCGGTGCGGCGGTCAACGAGGTCGCCCGTACCGAGACGATGTGCGCGCGGCTGGGCCGGCCGCTGCTGGCGACGGCGGCCTTCGCCGCGAACGACCGGCGGAAGACGATGGAATCCGTGGGCTTTCACGCCCTGCGCGGCATGCGCGAACCGCGCGAGCTGTTCGCCGCACCGCTGCACATGATCAGCGGCGAAAGCTAGGTCAGGTCAGTTCATCGATCTGCGCATCGGTCAGGCTGCCCGGCACCACCATTACCGGGATCGCGAGGTTGCCCGACATCTGGCCGGCCAAGGCGGAGACCAGCGGACCGGGACCCGAAGAGCCCGGCGCCGCGGCAAGAACCAGAATGCGGATGTCCGCGTCCTCGCCGATCAGCCTGAGCAGTTCCCCGGTCACCGCGCCTTCGCGAATCAGCAGTTCGGGCTTGAGGCCAGAATCGGCGAGCACCTGCTGCGCCAGATCGCTCATCAGGCGCTCGGCCTCGTCGCGTGCCTCCTGCGCCATCACTTCGCGCACCGACGACCAGACCTGCGCGTCGGGCAGTTCGGTCACACGCAGCAGCGCCATGCCACCGCCGACATTGCGCGCGCGGCGGCTGGCGAAGCGCACAGCGACGCGGCATTCGGACGTATCGTCCACCACGCAGAGGAATTTCTGGCGGCGGCGCATGTTCTGGCTGGGATCGCTCATGCGGCCACTCTGCCATTTCGGCAGCGGAACCGGCAACCGGCTATTTGGCCAGGATGTTCGTGATCTCGCGCATCTGGATGCGCGCGCGCAGAAGATAGAAGCCCTCGACCGCGAGATGGTTGGGCACGAAGGAGCCATCGGGCGATCCGTCGAAGACGATGGCCGGATGCAGGCCCGCCGCCTGGCGCAGACTGGCCAGCATCTGGTCGTACACGCGGTCCACATCGCGTTCGCGAATAACCGGAGCGAAGTCCTGCTTCAGTTCGCGCAGCACGAGGTAATAGGCATAGACCTGTCCCTTCACCGCATAGAACACGTCGTCAGCTGTAAAGTCGATCACACCGCCTGAATGTTCCGCGATATGGGCGTCGATCGCCGCGGAGGACGAACCGAGATCAAGCGCCACACGGTCCAGCGTCGATAACAGATTGTCGGCGCGCCGTTCGAACACCGCGCGGCCATCGCCCAGGCGGCGGTTATAGGACAGCAACGCGGCGCGGGCGCCGCGATACTGCTGCTCGGTGGTTGCTGTCGGCAGCAGCGAAACGGTCGGATCCCACACCCAGACCTTGCCGGAATATTGCAGCAGGCCGGCCGCCTGCTGCAGGTCGGGGTCGGTCTGGCTGGAGCCGCGGCTGCGACCGATCTGGTCGGTCAGTTCGAAGGCAAAGCGCGCCAGCGCGCCGACCATGCCGATCTGGTAGTTCGGCATGTTGTCGAGCAGGCTGCTGGGCTTGAAGAACGGGTCGTTTGCGACCCAGCCGTGGCCATCGACCTCGCGGTCGACGAGCGCGGCCGCCATGGCGACCGCGCGGCTGCCGCCATTGGGCACGACCTCGGCCTGCAGCGCATAGTCCGTATCGTCATCGATCTTGTGAAACCACAGCATGCCCAGCGGGTAGTAGACCACCACGATGAAGGCCAGGGTCCACAACAGCGGGCGAATCCACCACCGGCGCCGACGGCCCGGCACTGGCTCGAGGAGGGAATCGCCCGGATCGGTCATGATTTCAGGAATCCAACGGTTCGATACACCTCGTCCAGCACCGGCGCCGACAATTCACGCGCTTTCACAGCGCCACGGTCGAGGATGCGGTCGAGTTCGGCCGGATCGGCCATCAGACGCTGCATGGAACTGCCGATCGGGCCCAGCACGGACACCGCGAGGTCGGTCAGCTTCGTCTTGAAGGCGCTGAACTGGGCACCGGCGAATTCGGTCACGATTTCCTCGCGCGTGCGGTCGGACAGGGCAGCGTAGATACCAATCAGATTGGCAGCCTCGGGCCGGTCTTCAAGACCCGCAACGTTGTCGGGCATCGGATGGGGATCCGTGCGGGCACGCCTGATCTTGTCGGCGATGGCGTCCGGCCCGTCGTTCATGTTGATGCGTGACTGGTCGGAGGGATCCGACTTCGACATCTTCTTGGTGCCGTCGCGCAGGCTCATCACCCGGGTCGCGGCGCCGAAGATCAGCGGCTCGGTGATCGGGAAAAGCTCCGCTGCGTAGTCGTTGTTGAATTTCTGCGCGATGTCGCGCGTCAGTTCCAGATGCTGCTTCTGGTCGTCGCCGACCGGCACATGGGTTGCCTTGTAGACAAGAATGTCGGCCGCCATGAGGTTCGGATAGACGTAAAGCCCGACCGACGCGTTTTCGCGGTCCTTGCCGGCCTTTTCCTTGAACTGCGTCATGCGGTTCAGCCAGCCGACCCGCGCGACGCAGTTGAAGATCCACGCCAGCTGGGCGTGGTCGGGATTGCGGCTCTGGTTGAACAGGATGTTGCGTGTGGGATCGATGCCCGACGCGATCATGCCGGCCGCGACCTCGAGCGTCTGGCGCGCCATCTCCTTGGGGTCCTGCCACACCGTGATGGCATGCAGGTCGACCATGCAGAAGATGCATTCGAAGTCATTCTGCAGCTTCGCGAAGTTGCGCAGCGCGCCGAGATAGTTGCCGAGCGTGAGGTTGCCGCTGGGCTGGACGCCGGAGAAGATTCGCTTCTGGAACATCAGGTTTCCGCATCAGGATGGAAGGCGCGAGTTATCGCCCGCGCACCCGGCGGGGTCAACCGCGCCGCCGGAGCATTGCCTTCATTTCACCCAGCCGCGCCGCACCCGTGACCTGGGCGGCGAGCCCGTACACCGCGATGCCGGCCGCAACGACAAGCCCCAGCGCCCCCAGGCGGTGGAGCGAATCCCCGGCGAACCAGGGGGCCAGCAGGCGGGCGAAGCCGAACAGGGCAGCGGCCATCAGCAGCGATGACAGCAGAATGCGCCAAAGGCGCGATTTCAGGCGGCGGTCGGGAACCCAGTATCCGCGGCGGTGGAGCGTCCCGGCCAGCAGGAGGGCGTTGGTCCAGGACGACAACGCCGTGGCCAGCGCGAGGCCGGCATGTTCCAGGCTGCGCAACAGGATCAAACTGACACCGATATTCACCACGATGCTGATGATGGCGAAGCGGACCGGCGTGCGGGTGTCCTTGCGGGCGTAGAAGCCGGGCGACAGGGCGCGCACGAGAACATAGGCCGGCAAGCCGATCGAATAGGCCATCAGAGCGGCAGCGGTCGCCGCCGTCGCGGCAGGGCCGAAAGCGCCGCGCTCGAACAGGGCGCCGATCAGCTCGGTCGGCACCACAAGGAAGGCCACGGTGGACGGCAGGCCCAGCAGCAGCGTGATCTCGATGGCGCGGTTCTGGCTGTCGTGGGCGGCCCGGGCATCGCCAGACGCGATGTGACGGGACAGCAGCGGCAGCAGCGCCGTACCCACCGCGACACCGACCACGCCGATGGGAAACTGGTTCAGCCGGTCGGCGTAGAACAGGTACGAGATGGCGCCCGACGGCAGCAGCGACGCCAGCATGGTGCCGATCACCAGGTTGATCTGCACGACGCCGGCCCCCAGGGCGGCCGGCATGATCAGCTTCAGCAGGCGGCGCACCTCGGGCGTCAACGCGGGACGCGGCAGGCGCAGCAGGAAGCCGGCCCGGTGGCAGGCCCAGACGAGCCACAGGAACTGCGTCACGCCGGCGGCCATGACGCCCCAGGACAGGGCATGGCCGGCGCTGGGCATGAACTGCACCGTGGCCAGCAGCACGACGATGATGGTGATGTTGAGAACAACCGGTGTCGCCGCGACGGCGGCAAACCGGCCGATGGAATTCAGCACGCCGCCCAGCAGCGACACCAGGCTGATGAACAGCAGGTAGGGAAAGGTAATGCGGGTGAAGGTGACGGCGAGGTCGAACTTTGCCGGTTCGTCATTGAAGCCGGGCGCCAGACCGATCATCAGCCACGGCATGAAGATCTGGCACAGCGTCATGAACAGGAACAGCGCGACAAGCAGGATGCTGAGCGCGCGCTCGGCAAAGGCGAGCGCCGCCGCGCGGCCGCCCCGGGTATTGGTTTCGGTGAACAGGGGCACGAAGGCCGCGTTGAAGGCGCCCTCGGCGAACAGGGCGCGAAAGAAGTTCGGCAGCTTGAAGGCGACGAAGAAGGCGTCTGCCACCGGACCGGCGCCGGCATAGGCCGCGATCAGCATGTCGCGCACAAAACCGAAGATGCGGCTGAGCAGGGTATAGCCGCCGACCGTGGCGACGGAGCGCAGCAGCGCCATGGAGGACTAGGCCGCCCGGCTGCGGGCTGGCGCGCGACGGCGCGGCGCCTCGTCGACTTCGACCTTTGGACGGTCCTTCTGCTCGGGCGGGCGCAGGGCCTCGAGCAGGCGGCGCTCGATCGCCGCGAGACGGGCCTTGTGCACGACCTTCATGCCGGTCAGATCCTTCACGTAAAAGACGTCGACCGCCCGCTCGCCATAGGTGGCGATATGCGCCGAGCCAATGGTGACCGACAGGCCGTACAGTGCGCGGGTCACATCGTACAGAAGACCGGGTCGGTCGCGGCCGTTCACCTCGATCACCGTGTAGCCGGCAGACGCGTTGTTGTCGATCAGCACGACCCGCACGACGGTAAAGACGTGGGTGCGGGCCGGCAGGTTGGGCTTTTCCAGCGCCATGGACTGCATCGGGCGCAGGTCGCCGGACAGGGTGCGTTCGATGGCGATGCGCAGCTTGGCGATGCGTTCCGGCTTGTCGAACGCGCCGCCCTCGGCGTCCTGTATGTAGAAGGTGTCGATGGCCATGCCATCGGTCGTGGTGAACACCTTGGCATCGACAATGTTGCCGCCGCATACCGCGATGGCGCCGGCGACGCGGGCGAACAGGCCGGGATGGTCGGTGGCGTACATCGTCATCTCGGTCACGGCGCGGAACTTGTCGGGCCGGAAATCGAGCGTTAGCGAAGAATCCCCCTTGTCGGCGTCGCGCATCAGGCGCACATGCCGGGCAATGGTGTCGGTGTCGTGCGACAGCCAGTACGCGTCGTAATGCCGCTTGAGCAGCGTGTTGACGCCGCGCAGCGCCAGTTCGGACAATTGCTTGAGCACCTGCTCCTTGGCGGCGGCCACGCGCTCGCGGCGGCCGGTCGCGACATTGCCGCCGGCCAGGACGTATTCCGCGCGGCGGTACAGTTCGCGCAGCAGCTGGCCCTTCCAGCCGTTCCACACGTTCGGACCCACGGCGCGGATATCAACCACCGTCAGCACCAGCAACAGACGCAGGCGCTCAGGACTTTGCACCAGCTGGACGAAGTCGGAAATGGTCTTGGAATCGTTCAGGTCGCGCTTGAACGCAGTGGCCGACATGGCGAGGTGCCAGCGCACCAGCCAGGCGACGGTTTCGGTTTCCGCCTCGCTGAGGCCGAGGCGCGGACACAGCTTGTAGGCAACCTGTTCGCCGATCACGGAATGGTCGCCGCCGCGCCCCTTGGCGATGTCGTGCAGCATGACGGCGAGGTACAGCACGCGCCGTGAGACGATCTGGTGGATGATCTCGTTGGCGACAGGATGATCCTCGGCCAGCACGCCGCGCTCGATGGCCGAGAGAACACCGATGGCGCGGATGGTGTGCTCGTCGACCGTGTACACGTGGTACATGTCGTGCTGTACCTGGGCCACGACGCGGCCGAAATCGGGCACGAAGCGACCGAACACACCGGCCTCGCTGAGCCGGCGCAGCGTCGTCTCCGGGTCCTTGCGTGACGTCAGCATTTCCAGGAACAGCTGGTTCGCCTCGGGGTCCGCGCGCGCGTCGGCGTTGATGAGCTTCAGGTTGCGCCGCACCTGGCGCAACGCGTCAGGATGGATGTCGAGCTCGCGCTCCTGTGCCAGGTGGAACAGGCGCAGCATCTTGACCGGGTCGGTCTCGAACACATGCTCGTCGGCGATGGTGACGCGGGCGCCATCGAGCATCAGACCGGCCGCGCCGACAATGCGCTTTGGCCGGCCGAGAATGGCGAAGCGGCTGCGCTTCTTCTTGAACTGCTCCTCGAGCGCGGCAGCGAAGATGCGCGTCAGGTCGCCGATGTCCTTGGCCGTCAGATAGTAGTGCTTCATGAACCGCTCGACGCCGCGGCTGCCCGGATGGTCGGCATAGCCCATGCGCGACGCCAGTTCGCCCTGCACGTCAAACGTCAGACGCTCCTCGGCGCGGCCGGCGAGATAGTGCAGATGGCAGCGCACCGAGAGCAGGAAGTTGCGCGCCGCGGTGAATCGCCGGTGTTCGGCGGCGGTAAGGACGCCGCGGGCAACCAGCGAGCCCACATCATCGGTGCGGTAGAGATATTTCGCGATCCAGAACAGGGTGTGCAGGTCGCGCAGGCCACCCTTGCCCTCCTTCAGGTTCGGCTCGACCATGTACCGGGAATCGCCCATGCGCTGGTGGCGTGCATTGCGCTCGGCCAGCTTGGCCTCGACGAATTCGGGGCCGGTCTTGGCGACGATCTCGGCATCGAAGCGCGCGCGCATGTCGTCGAACAGGTCGCGCTCACCCCATATCCACCGCGCCTCGAGCAGGGCGGTGCGGATGGTCATGTCGGCCTTGGCCTGGCGCAGGCATTCCTGCACGTTGCGCGTCGAATGGCCGACCTTGAGGCCAAGGTCCCACAGGACGTAGAGCATGAACTCCACCACCTGCTCGCCCCACGGCGTCTGCTTGTAGGGCAGCAGAAACAGCAGATCGATATCGGAGAACGGCGCCATCTCGCCACGGCCATAGCCGCCGACGGCAACGAGGGTCAGGCGCTCGCCGGATGTCGGGTTCGGCAGGCGATAGATACGGTGAACGGTGAAATCGTGAACCGCGCGAACGAGCTGGTCGATCAGGTAGCTGTGCGCCTGCACGGTCGGCACCGGCCCGGCGCCGGCCTCGAACCGCGCCTGGATTTCCTCGCGGCCGGCGGCCAGGGCCTGTTTCAGCAACGCCACCGCCGCCGGCCGCTGGGCCGGGCCAGCCTGACCGGTGTCGCCCGCCAGGGCGTCGAGCGCCAAGGTCAGGCGACGGCGATCGATCACCGCGCGAGGGGCCTTTATCTTGTCCATTTACCTATAATAGTGCGATTTGCGGCCGAATTCAGTTAATGCGCCGCCTTAGTTGAAGGCGAGTCCGGCGGCGACGTCGATATCCTGCCCGGTCAGGCTGGCACCCAGGTCCGACGCCAGAAAGCGGACCATGTTGGAAATGTCGCCCGGCGGCACGCTGCGCCGCAGCGGTGACGCCTGGAGCATGATGTGGCGCATCTCGTCCTTCGGAATGCCGCGGTTCTTCGCCATGCGCTCCTGCACTTCGTCGGACCGCTCGCCATCGACAAAGCCGGGGCTGACCGTGTTGACGCGGATATTGTAGGGACCCAGTTCGTGGGCGAGGACGCGGGTAATGCCGTGCATGCCCATTTTGGTGGCCACATACGGCACGCGCATCGGGGAAGGTATTTTGGTGCCGACCGAGGACACGTTGACGATGGCGCCGGTTTTGCGGTCCATCATCGAGCCGACCGCGTAGTGAATACAGGCGTAGACGCTGGTCAGGTTGGTATCCAGCGCCTCCTGCCATTCCTCGGGCTGCAGGTCGCGGATCGGCTTGTGCGCGCCGGTAATGCCCAGATTATTGACCAGCACGTCGATCTGGCCGAATTCCTTCAGTGCGGTATCGACCAGCTTTTTGCACTGCACCATTTTCGAGAGGTCAGCCTCGACCGGGATGAAGATGCCGCCGGCCGCCTTGATCTCGGCCGCGAGTGTCTTCAGGGCACCGGTATTGCGGCCGGCGCCGACGACCTTGCCGCCCTCGGCCGCGAAGTCCCTGGCCATGACCGAACCGATGCCGCGGCTGGCGCCGGTGACGACGCAGACCTTGCCGGTGAAATCGCACTTCATGAACATGTCCTCCCGCGCGTGATTCTGCCACAGGTGGCGCGAGGCTTGCGGCTTTTTTGTCGGGCGGGGCGCTATGATCCGCGTATGCGCCGTTCCCTGATCCTGCTCACCTTCCTGTTGCTCGCCGCCTGCGCCGGCGATGCGCCAACGCCGCCGCCTGTCGCCACCGCCGACTTCATCGCGCCAGGACGGATCGAGGTGCGTACGCGCGCCAGCCGCCTGCTGGACGATGCCGAGCTGATCGCGCCCGATGGCCGCGGCTTCACCGCCGAGACCATCCAGTCCGACCGCCTCTCGACACGGCCGCCGGTGTTCGGCCGGCCGGCCTTTGGCGTGAATGTGGAAGGTGCGTCGGGTAGTGGCGTTAACCCCGGCCTGTCCATGGGCCTGCCGGTAAACGGGCTGTTCGGCGCACCGCGGCGGGCCAGCCTGATCGAGAGCAGCGCCGTCATCGTGCTGCCCGACATGACGGCCTACCGGCGCGGCTGGCAGGACTGGACCATCAAGCTGCGCTTCGGTCGGCCCGACCAAAAGCCCGAATACCTGGACGTGCCGGCGCCTAGTCCGTCAGCAGTGCCCTGAGCCGGTAGAGCAGGTCCAGCGCCTGGCGCGGCGACAGGTCGTCGATGCCGGTGGAGCGCAACAACGTCTCGACCTCGGACACCCTTGCCGGCGCGGGCGGCGGACGCGCGCTGGAGAACAGCGGCAGATCATCGACCAGCTTGCCCACCGCGCCGGACTGGCCGGATTTTTCCAGCTGCACCAGCACGGCCTCGGCGCGGTGGATGACTGCCGGCGGCAGGCCGGCAAGCTTCGCCACCTGGATGCCGTAGGAGCGGTCGGCGGCGCCCGACGCAACCTCGTGCAGGAACACCACGTCGCCCTGCCATTCCTTCACCCGCATGGTGTGGTTCGCGAGCGAGGGCAGCCGCGCGGCAAGCGCGGTGAGTTCGTGATAGTGCGTGGCGAACAAGGCGCGGCAGCGGTTGAGATCGTGCAGATGTTCGACGGCGGCCCACGCAATTGAAAGACCGTCGAACGTCGCGGTGCCGCGGCCGATCTCGTCGAGGATGACCAGCGCGCTGGGACCGGTCTGGTTCAGGATGGCCGCGGTCTCGACCATCTCGACCATGAAGGTGGAACGGCCGCGCGCGAGATCGTCCGCCGCACCGACGCGACTGAACAGGCGATCGACCACGCCGATGCGCGCGGACGTCGCCGGCACGTACAGGCCCGCCTGAGCCAGCACGGCGATTACCGCGTTCTGGCGCAGGAAAGTACTTTTACCGGCCATGTTCGGGCCGGTGAGCAGCCACAGGCGCGGATCGCCCAGTTCGCAGTCGTTGGCGACGAAGCCGCCAGCGCCATTGCGGCGCAGCGCGGCCTCGACCACCGGATGACGACCGCCCTTGATGGTGAAGGCCGTGCCGCCCTCGACCACAGGCCGGCACCAGTTTTCGGCCGATGCCAGATCGGCGGACGCGGACGCGACATCGAGCTGCGCCACCGCATCGGCCGCGCGCCCGACAGGGGCGGCGGCATCGATGGCGGCCGTGGCAAGCGCGGTGAAAATGTTCAGTTCCAGCGCTAGCGCACGGTCCGCCGCCTGCACGATCTTGGTTTCGAGATCGCCCAGTTCGACGGTCGAGAAGCGCGCCGCATTGGCCATGGTCTGGCGATGGATGAAGCCATCGGCCGCACGCACCGCGTCCGCATAGCGCGGCGTCACCTCGATGTAATAGCCCAGCACGTTGTTGTGCCGGATCTTCAGCCCCGGCACCTGGGTAGCATCGACATATTTCTGCTGCAGGCCGGCAATGTGGCGGCGGCTTTCATCGCGCAGCACGCGCAACTCGTCGAGCGACGCATCAAAGCCCGCGGCAACAAACCCGCCGTCGCGCGCGTTGAGCGGCAGTTCGTCCCCGAGTGCGGCAGCAAGGCGATCCGCCAGTTCGCGATGATCGCCCAAAGCCGTACGCGCGGCGGCAAGATCGGCGACCAGCACGCCATGCAGCAGCGCGGCGATATCAGGCAGCAGCTTCAGGCCATCGCGCAACGCGGCGAGGTCGCGCGGTCCGCCGCGGCCGAGCGTGAGGCGCGACAGGGCGCGGGCCATGTCGGGCATCGACGTCAGCAATTTGCGCAGTCGCGTGCGCGCCGCTTCGTCCGCGACAAACCATTCGACCGCATCGTGCCGCGCCGCGATGGCAGCGGGATCGGTCAGCGGCGCCGACAGCCGTGCCGCCAGCAGGCGCGCGCCGGCCGAAGTGGCGGTGCGGTCGATGGTGGCAAGCAGCGAGCCCGCACGTTCGCCCTGCAGCGTCTGCACCAGTTCCAGGTTGCGCCGCGTCGAGGCGTCGATCGACATGGTATCGCCCGGCGCGAGACGTCGCGGCGGCGAGAGCTGCGGCAGCTTGCCCTTCTGCGTCAGGTCCAGATAGTCGAGCAGCGCGCCGGCGGCCGCGATCTCGGCGCGGGCGAAGGCGCCGAAGCCATCCAGCGCCGCGACCTGGAACACTGCCTTGAGGCGGCGCTCGCCAGCCGTGCTGTCGAAGCGCACGGCCGGCAGCGGCGTGATCCGCGCGCGCCAGTCGAGCAGCAGGGGGGCGAGGTCATCGTCCACTGCCAGCGTGTCGGCCAGCAGCAATTCGCCCGGCGCGATGCGGGCGAGGTCGGCGGCGAGAGCGGCCGGCGTTGTCTTCTGGACCGCGAAGTCGCCGGTGGACATGTCGATCCAGGCTAGGGCAAGACCGCCATCGGCCCGGGCCAGAGCGGTCAGGTAATTATAGGTGCGGGCGTCGAGCAGGCCCTCTTCGGTCAGCGTACCGGGGGTGACCAGGCGCACCACGCCGCGTTCGACCACCGACTTGCCGCCGCGCTTTTTGGCCGCGGCCGGGTCCTCGATCTGTTCGCAGACCGCGACCTTGAAGCCGGAGCGGATCAGCCGCGCCAGATAGGCCTCGGCGGTGTGAACCGGCACGCCGCACATCGGGATGTCGGCGCCCTGGTGATGGCCGCGCTTGGTCAGGGTGATGTCGAGCGCCTTGGATGCGCGCACGGCGTCATCAAAGAAAAGCTCGTAGAAATCGCCCATCCGGTAGAACAGCAGGCTGTCGGGGTGGTCAGCCTTGATGCCCAGATACTGGGTCAGCATCGGCGATGCACTGGTTTCAGTCGGGCTGGACGGGGAAGACGCCATGGCCGGCCTCTATAACATGGCGGCGCGGCCTCCCATGCCCCGGAATTGCTTCGCGAATTGGCCGACTTCGCCGTATGATTGGAGTTCAATTTGTGGGAACATTTTCCCATATATGACGGCGGTAAGGAAGGAATCCGGGCTCGGCCCGATACGGCATTGATGAGCGACGAAAAAATACAAAGCGTCTACGAGGAAGCCCTCAAATTTCATAAAGAAGGACGTCCCGGCAAGCTGGAGATCGTCCCGACCAAGCCGATGGCGACGCAGTGGGATCTCTCGCTCGCGTACAGCCCCGGTGTCGCGGCACCCTGCCTGGCGATCGAAAAGGACCCTGATCTCGCCTACGACTACACGGCGAAGGGCAACATGGTCGCCGTCATTTCGAACGGCACCGCGGTGCTGGGCCTCGGCGACCTCGGCGCGCTGGCCGGCAAGCCGGTCATGGAGGGCAAGGCGGTGCTGTTCAAGCGCTTTGCCGACGTCGATTCCATCGACCTTGAAGTCGATACCCGCGATGTCGACGAGTTCGTCAATTGCGTGCGCTTCCTCGGCCCGTCATTTGGCGGCATCAACCTGGAAGACATCAAGGCGCCGGAATGTTTCATCATCGAGCAGCGCCTGCGCGAGCTGATGAACATCCCCATTTTTCACGATGACCAGCACGGCACGGCGATCATCTCCGCCGCCGGCCTGATCAACGCGCTGCACCTGACCGGGCGCAGCATGAAGGACACCAGGATTGTCGTGAACGGCGCCGGCGCCGCCGGCATTGCCTGCCTTGAACTGATCAAGGCCATGGGCCTGCCGCACGAGAACGCGATCCTGTGCGACACCAAGGGCGTCATCTACAAGGGCCGAACTGACGGCATGAACCAGTGGAAGTCGGCGCATGCGGTCGATACCAAGGCGCGCACCCTGTCGGAAGCGCTGGTCGGCGCCGACGTGTTCCTGGGCCTGTCGGTCAAGGGCGCGGTGACGGCCGAGATGGTCAAGGCGATGGCGCCCAAGCCGATCATCTTCGCCATGGCCAATCCCGATCCCGAAATCACGCCCGAGGAAGTGGCCACCTCCCGGCCCGACGCCATCGTCGCCACCGGCCGGTCGGACTATCCGAACCAGGTCAACAACGTGCTGGGCTTCCCCTACATCTTCCGCGGCGCCCTGGATGTACGCGCTTCGACCATCAACGACGCGATGAAGATTGCCGCCGCCGAAGCGATTGCGCGGCTGGCGCGCGAGGACGTGCCCGACGAAGTCGCCGCCGCCTACAAGGGCGAGCGTCCGCAATACGGCCCCAAGTACATCATCCCGGTACCGTTCGACCCGCGCCTGATCGTCGAGGTGCCGACCGCCGTGGCGAAGGCCGCGATGGAGTCGAAGGTCGCGCGCAAGCCGATCACCGACATGACCGAGTACCGGTCCGAGTTGCGCGGCCGCCTGGACAAGACGGCGGACACCTTGCAGCTGTTCTTCGACCAGGTGGTGGCGAATCCGAAGCGGGTCGTCTTCGCCGAGGGCGAAGAGGAAAAGGTCATTCGCGCGGCGATCAATTTCCGCGACGCGGGCTATGGCACCCCGATCCTGGTCGGCCGCGAGGACCGCATCAAGGAAGCCATGACGCGCATGGGCCTGAGCAACATGAGCGGGCTGGAGATCACCAACGCGCGCATCAGCGCGAAGAACGAACTCTATATCGAGTACCTATACCGGCGTCTGCAACGGCGCGGGGCCCTGCACCGCGATTGCGCCCGCATGGTCAACCAGGACCGCAACATTTTCGCTTCATGCATGCTGGCATTGAGCGACGCGGACGCGATGATAACCGGCGTGACGCGCAGCTTCTCGTCGGTTTACGAATATGTCCGCCGCGTCATCGATCCCAAGCCGCGCCAGCGTCCGATCGGCGTGTCGATCGTCGTCGCCCGCGGCCGCACGGTGTTCATGGCGGATACGCGCGTGCACGAACTGCCGACGGGTCCGCAAATGGCGGACATTGCGGTGCAAGCCGCGATGGTGGCGCGCCAGATGGGTTACGAGCCGCGCGTCGCGCTGCTGAGCCACGCCAATTTCGGCAGCCAGACGGGCCAGGTCGCATCGCAGGTGCGCGAGGCGGTCAGCCTGCTCGACAGCCGCCAGGTCGATTTCGAGTATGACGGCGAGATGGCGGCCGACACCGCGCTGAACGCGGAGGTGCGCAAGCTTTATCCGTTCTGCCGTCTCAGCGGTCCCGCCAACGTGCTGGTCATGCCCGGCCTGCATTCGGCCAGCCTGTGCTCGAAGCTGTTGCAGGAACTGGGCGGCGGCACCGTGATCGGTCCGCTGCTTTATGGCCTGGAGCGGCCGGTGCAGATCGTGCAGCTGGGCGCGACGGTGTCCGACATCGTCAACATGGCAGCGCTGGCCGCCTATAAGGCGACCTAGGCCGACACAGGCCGCGGACCGGTGTAGGACGCGCGCGGCCGGAACAGGGCCGGGCTGGCATATTGCTCGATCACGTGGCCGATCCAGCCAGTGACGCGGCCGATGGTGAACAGCGCGAGCGGCGCACCGGGCGGCAGGCCCAGCGTGCGGGCCAACGCCACCAGCGCGAAGTCGATCGTCGGCGGCAACCCCGTCAGGGCACGCCCCGCCTCCGCCACGGCGAGAGACCGGGCAGCCCGCGTGTCCGCTGCCAGACGCGACAGCAGATATTGGGCGCGCGGATCATTTTCCGGATAGAGCGGATGGCCGAAGCCCGGCACATCGTCGCCGCGGCGTAGCCTGGCGGCCAGTACCTCGTTGGCATCGCGGTCACCGATTTCATCCAGCAGCGCGTCGACCCGCAAGGTGATGCCGCCGTGACGCGGGCCCGAGAGCGCGGCCAGGCCTGCCTGGACCGCACCATAGGGCGTGGCCCCGGTGGAGGCGACGACACGCACGGTGAAAGTCGATGGATTGAATTCGTGGTCGGCACACACAACGAGCGCGGCGCGCAGCAGGTCTGCCGCATCATCGTCCAGCCCCCAGGCGCGGGCGAGACGCCGATGCACGGGATCGAGCGGTGAACCCTTAATCGCGCCGGCTGCCGCGGCGACGAGACGCAAGATTCGGCTGCCGGTGCGGGCGACGCCGGGCGGCGACAGGTCGAAGGCGCGAAGGTCGGCACCAGCCGCAAAGGCCAGCAGGGCGTGCGCCCGTTCCATGAACGGAAGATCGGCCGGAAGGTCTGGAATGGCGTCGGCCGGCGCGGTGAGCCGCTGACCCCAGATGAGGGCGGCCACGTCCTCGAGTGTCGCGGTCGCGGCCAGGGTCTGGATGTCACGGCCCCGGTAATAGAGCCGGCCATTCTCGATCAGGGTAATGGCGGATTCGGCCACTGGCCGGCCGAACTGCAAGCTGGTTCGGGCGGCCTCGTCGGCGCCGCGCGGCTGATCGCGACGCGCCTTCAGCGCCATGACAGCCTCACGCGGATAGCGGCTGTGGCGGCCGTCGCCGCCCTTTTCCACCGGTAAAACGCCCCGGCTGACATAGGCGTAAAGCGTGGCCGGCGTTATGCCTAACAGGTCGGCCGCTTCGCGGGCTGAGAGGAAAGTCATATTGATCTACATACTCAAGATTGACCATATTTATATATTGATCGACATATCCAGGCAAGCAGGAGATGGAGGAGAAAATGAAGGCTGCCGGTCTGGATGGTGTGGTGGCTGCCGAGACGGTCCTGAGCATGGTTGACGGCGAGGCCGGGCGGCTGGTGATCCGGGGTCACGAATTGCGAGACCTCGTCGCCAGCGGTACGACGTTCGAGGACGTCGCCGCGCTGCTTTGGGACGGGTTTGCGGCGGAAGGTGGCAATCCGGCCGTTGTGCGGCACGGCCTTGGAAGCGCGCGTTCCAGAGCCTGGGCGCTGCTGCCCCAGTTATTGCCCGCAGCCGGAACCCTGGGTCCGGTCGAAGTGCTGCGCATCGGTCTGGGCATGCTGCCGGACGACGATGCCCTGCCCGCCCATCTGCGGGCAGTCGGCGCCCTGCCTGTCATGACGGCAGCTTTGTTGCGTCACGCCGCCGGCAAGGCACCGGTCGAACCCGATCCGTCGCTGGGCACGGCTGCCGACTTCCTGCGCATGTTGCGCGGGGTACCGGCGAGCGCGAGCGAAGTGGCGGCGCTCGACGCCTATCTCGTCACTGTCGCCGACCACGGGATGAATGCCTCGACCTTCACGGCGCGGGTCATCGCGTCAACCCAGGCGGGTCTCGTCTCAGCCGTCCTGGGCGGATTGTGCGCCTTGAAGGGGCCGCTGCACGGCGGCGCGCCGGGGCCGGTGCTGGACATGCTGGACGATATCGGCAGCGAGGCAAACATCATGCCCTGGTTGCGCAGCGCCATCGATCGCGGCCAGCGCCTGATGGGATTTGGCCACCGCATCTACCGCGTGCGCGATCCCCGCGCCGATGTGCTGAAGCCGGTCGCGGCGAGGCTGGCCGGCGGCCGCAACCGCATCGCCTTTGCCGAGCAGGTCGAACAGGCGGCCATTGCGGTCCTGGCCGAACGGCAGCCAAACCGCCGGCTGGACACCAATGTCGAGTTCTACACCGCGCTGGTGCTGGAGGCGTTGCAGCTGCCGCGCGCGGCCTTCACGGCGGTGTTCGCCATCGGCCGCTCGGCTGGCTGGTGCGCGCATGTGATGGAGCAGGAGCAGACGGGCCGCATCATCCGGCCGCAGTCACGTTATGTCGGGCCGCTGCCGGCGGAGGCGGCCTGACAATCAGGCGGCGGGCGAGGCCTCTTCGCGCTCGTAGTGCGAATAGTATTTCGGCGCGATGCGGTTCACCGGCAGCATGATGAAGACGTCGGTCGTGCCGAACTGGTGGTCGATCACCGCGCCGTCGCCGATATACGCGCCGACCCGCAGATATGCCTTGATCAGCGGTGGCAGCGCGGCCATCGCGGCGCGCGGGGTGACGGTGCCGGCCGGCATGCGGTTCATATCCACGTGCCGGTGCGGCAGGGCGGTGACCCGGAACGCCTCCGGCGCCAGATGATGCTGGTGCAAATAGGACAGGGCCAGCGCATGCTGGTCCGGGACGGTGCCGGCAAAGCTGGCGCAACCGAACATGAAGGTGATGGCATTGTCCGCCATGTAGGTGGCGATGCCGCGCCACAGCAGCTGGATCGTTGCCGATGTCCGGTAGCCGGCATGGACGCAGGACCGGCCCAGCTCCAGCAGGCCGCCATCGCTGCCGACCTGATCCAGCAACGGTGAAAGATCGTATTCCGTAGCGGAGTAGAATCCACCGTGCTGCCGCGCGACAGCCTGGGGCAGGAGGCGATAAGTGCCGACGACCTGGTTCAGGCCATGACGGCTGCGTTCATAGACCATGAGATGGTCGCACAACTTGTCGAACGCATCGAAGTCGCGCCCGGCCGCGGCCATTTCCGGCGTCGGCTTGGCATTCATCTCCTCGTAGAAGACCTGATAGCGAAGACGTTGAGCCAGCGCGATCTCACGCGGATCGCGTGTGAGGCTGATCTCAAAGCGGTTGCCGGTCATCACCAGCTTCCAGCCCTCGGCCCGGGGGGCCTGGGCCGCGTTTAGCTGCGGTCGGGGAGGCATGGATACCTGTGACATGCGGCGAAGGTAGTAATTGTCTGTTACAGTTCCAAGTCAGTCAAGTGACGGTCGGGTGATCTTTCGCTATCGCTAGCGCCGGTTTCGCCATACAAACCCCATATGTCGTGTATCCCGGGGCAATATGTCGCCGCTTGACGCCGAGGGTCGAGGATGGCGATAACCGCCGACACGCCATGACCACCTGTCAAATCTGCAGCACGCCCGATCCCGCGCCCTTCGCGCGGCACGGCAATATCGCGCTCGTGCGATGCACGTCCTGCGGTTTCGTCTTCATGGATCCGCCGCCGGATGCCGTCATGCTGAAGGCGCTGTACGACGATACCTATCACGGCGCGAGCGAGAGCTACTTCACCAAGGTCGACGCGAAGCTGCGGCGGAGTCGTGGCCGGATCAAGCGTATCCGCCGCCTGCTGCCCGATGGCGATGCACAGGGCCGCACCTTTCTCGACATCGGGTGCAACGGCGGCTTCATGGTCGAGGCGGCGCGCGAGGCCGGCTTTGCCGCAACCGGAATCGAACCCGACGCCGCCGCCGTGGCGTGGGCGCGCGAACACTTTCCGCGCAGCACCTATATCAACGGCCTTCTGGAGGAGGCCGGCCTGGACCCGGCACAGTTCGATGCCGCCTATTGTTCCGAGGTGATCGAGCATGCGCCCGATACCAATCGCTTTGTCGCCGCCATTGCGCGCGCGCTGCGGCCGGGCGGCGTGCTGTACCTGACAACACCCGATATCGACCACTGGCGGCGGCCGCGCGACATCGAGAAGTGGGATGCCTTCTGCCCGCCGTCGCACTGCCTGTACTTCAATCCGCGCAACCTGACGCAATTGCTGGCAAAGCACGGCCTGACGGTGGTGCACCGCGCCTGGGCGTTCAAGCCCGGCATCAAGCTGGTGGCGCGGCGGGCCTGAAGGTAAATCGGGTCAGCCACCACAGCAGGGCAAGGCCCGGCAGCGCAGCCACGGCTGTCAGCGTGAAGAACAGGAACCAGTCGAAATATTCCGCGGCATAGCCCGCGAACGACGACAGCCAGGTTCGCGCCACCGCGGTGAACGACGACAGCAGGGCGTACTGCGTCGCCGTGTAGGACAGATTGCACAGCGACGACAGGTAGGCGACCAGCGCCGCGGTGCCCATGCCGCCAGTCAAATTCTCGATGCCCACGGTGAGCGACAGGAAGGCGAGGTCGGGACCGACCTGTGCCAGCGCGGCGAACAACAGGTTCGAGCCGAGTTGCAGGAATCCACAAACCCACAGCGCGCGGACGAGGCCCACCGCATTCATCAGCCAGCCGCCGAGGAACAGGCCCAATAGCGTGGCGAAGAAGCCGTACAGCTTCGCCACATTGGCAATGTCGATCTTGCTGAAGCCGAGCTTGAGATAAAAGCTGGTCGCCATGACGCCGGCCAGGCTGTCGCCCAGCTTGAACAGCATGGCAAAGGCGAGGATGGCGAGCCAGCCGGGCCGCTGCAGGAATTCCGCGAAGGGCGCGATGGCGGCGGTATAGAGCCACGACGCCGCGCGGCGCAGGTGATCGGCACCCGCTGCGACAGGCGCCGCGGGTGGAACCTCGACCGGCTCGGGCTCGGGTCCCAGCAACGCGACCGCGACGCCGACAAGCAGCAGTGCGGCCATGGCCGCATAGGTCCAGAACCAGGTCGTCGCGCTGGCGAGATAGAGCGCACCTGCGCCTGAGGCCAGCATGCCGAGGCGATAGCCGAACACGATCATCGCCGCACCGGCGCCCTGCCGGCGCTCGTCCAGCATTTCGACCCGCCAGGCGTCGATCACGATGTCCTGGGTCGCCGACGCGATGGCGACGAGCAGGGCCGCGATGGCGGTGAGGGCGATCATGTGGCGCGGGTCGGCGGCGCCGAGCAGCAGGATGGCGGCGATCAACACGATCTGCGTCGCGATCAGCCACGAGCGACGGCGGCCGAACAGGCGCGAGAACAGCGGCAGCCGCGCCTGGTCGACCAGCGGCGCCCAGAGGAATTTCAACGTGTAGGGCGTGCCGACGGCGGCGAACAGGCCGATGGCGCCAAGCGACAGGCCATCCTCTGTCAGCCACGCCTGGAGGGTCTGCCCCGTCAGCGCGAGCGGCAGGCCCGAGGCGAAGCCGAGGCAAAGAACCGCAAGCAGGCGCGGTTCAAGATAGACGGCGAGAGCAGCGACCCAGCGCGACGGCAAAATGCAAATGCTCCCGCAGAACTATTGGGCGGCGGCGGCGGCGGCGGCGTTTGAGCGTGCGGAACGCCAGCGTTCGAGCGTTGCGTGCAGCTCCTCGAAGTCGATGGGCTTGGACAGGTAGTCGTCCATGCCGGCCTCGATGCAGCGGCGGCGATCGCCCTCAAGCGCATCGGCGGTGAGCGCCACGATGGGAATGCGGCACAGGTCGCCCGGCAGGGCGCGGATGCGCCGCGTCGCCTCGAAGCCATCCACCTCGGGCATGTGGACGTCCATCAGCACGACGTCGAACTCGCCGCGCTGCACGGCGGCGACCGCTTCGGCGCCATCGGAAACCACCTCGACGCGATGGCCGGCCCGCCGCAGCAGCGAGCGCGCCAGCATCTGGTTGATCTTGTTGTCCTCGGCGACGAGGACCTTGAGCACCTCTTCACCCGAGGCCACGGCGGAGGCCAGGCGCCGGGGCGGCGGCGTTGCTTCGCCCGTGACCGGCAGCATGTCGGTCAGGATCGCAAGGCGACGATACAGCGACGAGCGGCGGACCGGCTTGATCAGGTAGGAGTCGAAGCCGGCGCCAAGCAGCCCATCGACCTCGCCGCGGCGGGACAGCGGCAACAGCACGACAGTCTTCAGGCCGGCGAGGGCGGGATCGTTCCGCACCTCGCGGATCACCTGCAGCGCGGGCGGATCGCTGAGCGTGCTGTCGATGACCAGGATATCGAAGGGGGGCGTGCCATCCGTCGGCTGCAGAACCGGGCGCGCACTGGCCCAGTCGCCGAGGGCAACCGACTCCACGCCGATGTCGCGCAGCTTGCGTTCGAACACCGACCGCAGCATGGCGTCATGATGCACGAGCACTGCGCGCTTGTTGATCGGCACAACGCGTTCGACCGCGCCGTCGCCGGCAGGGCGGCAGGGGATGGCGAACCAGAACACCGAGCCACGCTCGGCCGCGCTGCGCACGCCGATGCCGCCGCCCATCGCCTCGACCAGGCGGGAACTGATGGCCAGACCGAGGCCGGTACCGCCGAAGCGCCGCGAAATCGAGGAATCGACCTGGCTGAACTCGGCGAAGAGGTGACGCTGCGCGTCCTCGGAGATGCCGATGCCGGTATCGGTCACGGCGAAGTGCAGCCGCTCGTCGCCATCCTTCGTCACCTCGATGACCACGCCGCCATGTTCGGTAAACTTCACCGCATTGCCGGCCAGGTTCAGAACTACCTGGCGCAACCGACCGGGGTCGCCGATCAGGCGCATCGGCACATCGGGCGCGATATAGGTGCTGATGCCGATGTTCTTCTCGATGGTGCGCGGGCTCAGCAGTTCGGCGACGCCCTCGATGACAGGCGCCAGCTCGAACGGAATTTCCTCCAGCTCGATGCGGCCGGCCTCGATCTTCGAGAAGTCGAGCACGTCGTTGAGCAATGTCAGCAGCGCCTCGCCCGACAGGTGCGCCGCCTCGGCATAGGCGCGCTGTTCGGGGGTCAGGTCGGTGGCCAGCAGCAGGCGACTCATGCCCAGCACGCCGTTGATCGGCGTGCGGATCTCGTGACTCATGGTCGCGAGGAAGCTGGCCTTGGCGCGGGCGGCGGCCTCGGCCGCATCGCGGGCGGTCTGCAGCTCGGTATTCATCTCGTTCAGCGTATCGACGGTCTGGCCCAGCCGGTCCGCCAGTTCGCTGATCTGGGCGTTTTGCTGGCCCAGGCGCTTGTACTTGACGCGACCGTCCTGGATCAGCACCGCGATCGCGATATAGAGCAGGGCAACGACCGCGCCAATCGAATAGGGACCGAGATTGATGGCGCTCTCGCCCGCGATCAGGTCGGCCGACAGCACGTACAGTACGCCGACGCAGCAGACCACGACGACCAGCAGGCCGGCGTTCCGGATCCGGCGCGCGAGGGTGTTCTCGAAGTTAAAGATCGAAGCCATGGGCGAACTATAGGCGAAGCCAAGTGAAAAAGGCAGACACCGGCCTTGGTGTCTGGTCCTAGAGTGGGGCCGACAACCGCCGGACCAGGCGCAGGTGGTTGCGACCAGCGTGGCGGGAATAGCTGGCGTCCTGGGCCATCGACCGGATCAGGTGCAGGCCCAGGCCTCCTACGGGGCGGTCCTCAACGGCCTTGTCGAGATGATCGACGGCGCGGCCCAGCGGGTCGAAGGGACGGCCGTCATCCTCGAAATCGATGGCCAGAAGGCCACGCTCGATCGCAAGGCCGACATGCGCCGTGCCGCGCGGTGCGCCGGCGTCATAGCCGTATTTCACCAGGTTGGTCAGCAGTTCCTCGAGCACGACCATGAGCCGCGCCCGTTCGTCGCCAGGCAGGCGCTGCTCGGCCGCGAACGCTTCGACGAAGCGCGCCAAGGCGGGCCAGGCGGCCATATCCGCGTCAACCGTCAGGCGAGCCGCCACGGACATCCTCTTTGCGTTTTGCTGCTAGAATAGTAGCCGAGTCGGACGCAGCCGACGACAGATTCACACGCGCGGCAGCGCCGCCGAAGGGAGACAGGGATGCACAAATTCGTATGGGCGGGCGTCGCGACGCTGGCTCTGGCTGGCCTTGCCGGGCCAGCCATGGCCGCAGGCGCCGTGATTGGGCAGGTAAAGACAGTGGCCGGCCAAGCCTTTGTGCTGCGCGACGGCGGCCGGGTGGCGGCCAGGCCCGGCGATGCGGTGCAGGAAAAGGACGTTTTGGAGACGGGCGCCGACGGCGCCATCGGCGTCACGTTCATCGACAATTCGGTTTTCTCGAGCGGTCCGAACAGCCAGGTGTCGCTGGAGGAATTCAGCTTCGATTCGAGCAATTTCAAGGGCGCGATGACCAGCGAGGTCCGGCGTGGCACGCTGACCGTCGTGTCGGGTGACATTGCCCGCAGCACGCCGGGCAGCATGAAGGTCAAGACGCCGACCGCCATCATGGGCGTGCGCGGCACCACCTTCGCCGTGCAGGTGAAGCCGTGAGGCGCGGCCTTATCCTGCTGGGCGCCCTGCTGGCGCTCGCCGCCTGCCAGCAAACGCCGGCCCCGCGCCAGGCCCTGTTCGTCGTTTTGCCGGGTGACGATGGCCATATCGGCGCGATCACAGTCAATGACGGCAAGCGGGAAATCCTGCTGGACCGCCCCTATGCGGCGAGCGAAAGCCGTGGCGGTGTAACGGCCCCGGTGCAGACCTCGGAGGTCGAGGTGCGGCAGGTGTTCGGTGCGGCGCTGGCCGCGCGGCCGATTCTGCCGGTGCATTTCCGGTTGTACTTCCAGACCGGCAGCGACCGCCTGACGCCCGAGTCCGACGCGGCGTACCGCGCGGTGTTCGACGACATCAGGCGCCGGCCGGTCTACCAGGTCGAGGTGGTCGGCCATACGGACACCACGGGCGTTGCGGCGCGCAACCAGGATTTGTCACAGCAGCGGGCCGCGTCGATGCGTGACCGGCTGGTCCGCGACGGCATAGCGGCAGGGGCCATCACGACCGCGGGGCGTGGTGAGCTGGACCAGGCCGTGCCGACCGCGCGCGGCGTGGACGAGCCGCGCAACCGGCGGGTCGAAGTCACGGTGCGATGACCCGCGGCGCCGGGCCGGGCCAGGCGATGGCCAGCATGGTGATGTCGTCGGCCTGTTCGGCCGTGGCCACGAAGCGGCGCAGGTCGTCGCGCACGGCGCGGACCAGCACCGTGGGGTCGCGCGGCGCGTCCGTGTGCAGAAGGTCCATCAGGCGCGACGACGAATAGAGCGCCCGCGCCGGGTCCTCGGCCTCGGTCACGCCATCGGTGAACAGCAACAGCGTATCGCCGGGCAACAGCCGTGCCCGCTCCAGCGGAAACGGAAAATCATCGACGCAGCCGAGCGGCGGGCCGCCCAGGACCTCGAGCGATTCCGGCGCACTCTCGGCGCGCAGACGGATCGGCGCATCGTGGCCGGCACTGGCGAACACCAGTTCGCCGGTCGAGAGATCGAGAATGCCGGCAAAGGCAGTGGCGAACATCATGTTGCCGCCCTCGCTCAACATATCGGCACTGGCGGCTGAGATTTTTGCATTGGCCTCGGCCAGGACCTGATCCAGCGCGCCGTCGTGGCGCAACGCGGAGGAGTGCAGCACCTCCCTCGTCATGGCCATGAACAGGGCGGCCGGCATGCCCTTGCCGGATACGTCGCCGATGGAGAAGTAGAGCCGGTCGTTGTCGAGCAGGGCGAAATCGTACAGGTCGCCACCGACCGTGCGCGCCGGCTCGATCAGCGCGAACACGTCGATATCCGTTCGACCTGGAAAGGGCGGGAAACGGCGCGGCACCAGGCCCATCTGGATCGCCCGCGCGGCGTTCAGCTCGCCTTCCATCCGTGCCTTGGCATCACGCTCGAGCTGTAGCTCGCCGGCCAGGCGGCGCTTTGCCGCCTCGGCGGCGCGCAGCGAAGCGCCCAGCATGACCGCGAACAGGCCGGTCGTGCTGTAGGCGGGATAGATGGTGTCGACCAGGAGACTGCCGAAACGGAACGCGACGAAGGCGCAGGCGACCAGCCCGATAAGCAGTGCGCCCTGAAGAACTGCCGCCTGCAGCGGCCGGCGATAGTCGAAGCCGAAGAGCACGACCAGCCCGGCCAGCAGCACGATCAATGGTTCCAGCCGGTCGAGCAGGCCGGTCCGGCGCAGCAGATCGCCCGTCAGCGCAGCCTCGAGAATTTGCGCATGGACCTCGACGCCGTGGACCAGACCCACCGGTGTCTGCTTCACGTCGGTCAGACCGAGGCCGGTGACGCCGAGCAAGACGATATTGCCCTCGAGCGACGCCGGATCGACGCGGCCATCGAGCAACGCCGACGCGGAGATGTGCGTCTGCGGACGCGGACGGGCGAAATGCGGATAGACGCGACCGCGGCGATCGGTCGGCAGCGCGATGTCGCCGACCTTCACGGCCTCGACGCCATTGCGCCCGGTGATGATCTCGATCGCCGGACGCCGGTTCGCGATGCGCAGCAATTCGACCGCGAGCGATGGCACCAGGCCGTCGAACGCCGGCAGATAGGGACGCGGGTCCGCACCCAGTTCGCGCACCACGGTGGAGCGCACGGGCCCCGCCGGCGGCACCGCCTCGTTGCTGGGACCCAGGCCCGACACGGTCGGCGCCAGGCGCAGCGCATCGGCCAGTTGCCGGTCGGTGGATGGCAGGGCGGCAAGCGCACGCGCCAGATCAGGTGGCAGATCGTGCAGCGACTCAGCGACACGATCGGGCGACAGCCGGTCGGGTTCGACGAACAGGATGTCCAGACCCAAAGCCGCGGGCTTGCCCGACGCAATACGACTGACAACGTCGGCCAGCAGGCTGCGCGGCCACGGTCATTGGCCCAGTTTCGCCAGACTTTCCTCGTCGATGGTCACGACCTTGACGCGGTCGTCGTGCTGCGTGCGCGGCGCGAGAAGCTGCGCCAGGTCAAAGGCGCGCAGACGCAGTTCCTCGATCGGGGCGGGATCGACGAGGCGCAGCGTCACGAGGACGGCGAGAAGCACCAGCGCCGGCAGCCGTCCCGGCAACAGCAGGGCCGCCCGCAGCCGTTCGGCGATGCGTGCGGTTACCATTGCGGGCTAGAGCTCGATCTCGAGTCCGTCATAGGCGGTGCTGACACGGACCTGGTGTCCGTCACGGTTGATTTCCTCGAACCGGATCGTTTCGCCCAGCATGGTCTCGATCGTGTAGTCGTCGTAGATCGGCTCGTGGTGGAACAGGACCAGGTGCTTCACCCTGGCCATCTGCGCCATCTCGACGGCGACGATGTTGCTGGAATGGCCCCAGTCCTCCTTCACCGAAATGGCATCGGCGTAGGAGTACATCGCGTCGAACACGACAAGGTCGGCGTCGCGGAAGAAACCGATGAACGGATAGCTCTCGTCCAGCACGTCGAACTTGTGCTCGGAATCGGTCGAATAGACCATCGAGCGGCCATCTCGTTCGAAGCGGTAGCCGTAGGATTCACCGGCATGATGCTGCGCCATGACGCGCACGCGCAGGCCGTCGATCTCGTAATCGCGGTCAGTCTCGAGGGTGATGAACTCGATCTGCGCGGCCAGCTTGTCGAAATGCACCGGGAAGCTGGGATCGGCCTGCTGGCGCAGGAATGCCTCTTCCAGCACCTTGTGACAGCCGTGGATGCGGATGATGTTGCCGGGGATGTAGGCCGGCGTGAAGAACGGGAAGCCCATGATGTGGTCCCAGTGCACATGGGACATAAAGACGTGGTACACCTGCGGCTTGCCAGCACCGTGCTTGGCCATCATGCGGGCGCCGAACTCGCGCACGCCGGTGCCAAGATCGCAGATGAAATAGGGGCCGTCGCCCGCGGCGACCTGCACGCAGCTGGAATTGCCGCCGAACGTGCCGCGCACCGCGAAGGGCAGAGCCGTATCGATAAAGGCGTCGATTGCCTCGGGCGTTTCCAGTTTGTGTCCGCGCGCGGCCAGCAATGCATCACGCACCTTGGCGCGCACGCCGGTCGCGCTGAGCGGCGCGGGAAGCGACCCGCGGGTGCCCCAGAACTTTATCTTCACGGTAACGGTCCTATTTCCAGGCGGCGATGGCGTCGGCCGGCTTGTCGAACACGGGCACGACGAAGGCGAACCGGCTGATCGCGAAGATTTCCTTCACGACAGGCTGCAGCGAGGTGACGCCGATGCGCCCCTCCGCCGACTTGCTCTGCTTTGACGCCACCATCAGCGCCCGGAGACCTGCGGACGAGACATATTCGACGGCCTCGAGATCGAGCAGCACGTTCTTGGCCGAGGCGAGGGCGGCCAGCAGCCGCGACTGAAAGGCCGGGCTGGTCTCATTGTCAATACGCCCGGTCGGGCGCAGGATGACCACCTCGCCCTCGCGGCTTTCGCCGATTTGCACGCACATCCCCTTCAAGAACCGGGCGGAACGCTCCCGCAAGCGGCCCGCCGCATCATCCACATTTTGCCTGGTCCACGCAATCGGTGGACCACCCTCGTTTTGTTACAGCTTTGCCCCAGCTTTGTCCCGGATCGGTTGCGCGCCCAACCGTTACTGGTGCGACTGCCGGCCTGTGCCCGGTAACAATAAAGGGGTCGAAGATCATGCGGTATCTGGTGATTGGCGTGTTGTTCACAGCGTTGGCCAGTACGGCTGGCTGTTCGAACATGACCAGCCAGCAGCAGCGCGCGCTGAGCGGCGGTGCCATCGGCGCAGCCGGCGGTGCGGTGGTTGGCGCCCTGACCGGCTCATGGGTTACCGGCGCCCTGATCGGCGGCGCGGGCGGCACGGCCGTGGGTGCGCTGAGCAAATAAGCGGAATTCGGGGTGGAAAGCGACCGAAAAGGCTATTTCCAGCCCCATTCCGATGAATTTTCCCGACTTCCGGTGCATTCCCGGGCCAAAATCGGCTAAATTATTACGGTCAGGACGTTGACGCGGCCTGGATTCGCCCAGATAGACAATTCTCCCGCTCATACACACGTCAATCGTCGCGGAAATTAGGTAGCGGACCCACGACCGGGTCGCTCAGCGACGCGGTGAAGTGCGCGGGATTTTGGGCAGGGGTGACGCGGCCGGCTGCGGGACCACTGGCGGCGCATCGGGAACGGTGCCCGTGCGCGCCGCGCGGATAAGGTCGAACACGGTGGCGGGCTGCGCTATCGACGTAAAGGCCAGCTGACGCGTCCGGGCGCCGCGAAGGCGAAGAGCGCCGGGCAATTCCGGAAACGAGATGTCGCCGAGGCCGTCGGCATGCAGCTCGAGCCGCGGTTCGATCATGCGGTCGAAACCGAGGGATTCGGCCCGCCCGAGCACCCCGATGCCCGCGATGATCACCCGGCGGTCGGAAACGGCAAACAGACGGTCCTGCGCGCCCTGTGGATTGACCACCAGCCGCGCAAACTGCACTCCGCCCACCAATGCGAAAGCGATACCGACGAGCGGGAACAGCCAGCTGAGATCAGGCTCGGGTGAGTCGACAGCCTGCCACACCTTCACCGTCCAGAAGATGGCGAAGGCAGTCCAGGTGAGGAAAAAGAAGAGCCCGGTTGTGCGGCGACGCCGGGCACTGATCCCGTAGGCAGGACGACCGCTCCACAGCAGGCGTTCGCCGGGAGCCAGCCCAAGGTCAGTGGGGGAGTCGTGCGCGGCCATGCGCCAGACTAGCGTGGCCGCGCGCGTTCCCGCCAGCGCGGCGCTACTTGGCGCCGCTGTTGATCGAGTTATCCACCATCGGCGCCATGCCCATGGAGGCCAGGCTGGCCTGGGTGATCGGCGAGATGGCGTCGGCGAAAATCGGCTCCATGTCGCGGCCACTGGAAAACACTTCCAGGGTGATGACGCCTTCGTCGCCGACAATCATCGGGCCATAGACCTTGCTGCCGCTGAGGAAGGTCAGCTCGCACGGGCCGCGCGACGCGCCGCCCAGTGTGTAACTGCCCTCCAGCACGATCTCGAGACGGTGGGTCTTGTGATAGTGCTTCGGCACGACGAAGCCCGGCGGCAGCTTGACGATCCATACCTGCGGCGCATCAGGCTGGTTGCGGTCGCCGAGGATGAAACGGGCCCAGGCCTGGCCCGGCAGCGCCAGCTGACGCCAGATGCTGGGGTCGCTCAGCGACGTGAAGGCGTCGCGCACATCGGTTGTGAAAATTGCGCCTTCGGCGACGGCTACCTGGTTCTCGGCCACGGTACTCTCCTGTTGTTGTAGCGCGGCCCGCCCCGCCGAAATGGATGGAGCGGGCCTTCGATGGTTCAGCAGCCGGCGCGCTTGATCATGCCGTCGCTGCGGATCTGGTCCAGCTTCTCGACCAGGGTGAAGGTCTCGGGCCGGGCGAGGAAGTGCGACGACGCGTCGGCCTTCATCACGCCGGTAATGCCGAGCACGCCAGCCTTGTTATTCTCGATCCACTTGGTCATGGCGCGACCGCTGGTCGACTTTGCGCCCTCTGCCGCGGCCTTGATCATGAACACCGCGTCATAGGTCCAGGCCGACAGGTTGTAGGGCAGCTTGTCGAAATTGGCCGGCGATTCGGCCTTCAGGCGCTGCAGGAACTTCGCGTAGGGCAGCGTGCCTTCCGGATCGCCCGTGCAGTAGCTGAACGTCTTGATCTGCACGCCGGCGGCAATCAGGCGTGTCGCCGGGCCGGCGATCTGGGCGATCGGCGCAAACAACGCGGTCACGCCGAGCGAGCCGGCAACCGGAATGTTCCAGCCCAGTTCGTCGATCTGCTTGAGGATGCGGGCCTGGTCGGCCGCGGTCTGGCCGTTAATCAGCAGCAGTTCCGGATTGGTGCGGCGCAGGTTAAGCAGCTGCGACGTCATCTCGGTGGCGCCAACCTCGTACTGTTCCATCGCCGTGATGGGCAGCTTGCGCTCGGCCGCATGGATCTTGAAACGCTCGGCCATGGTCTTCGAGTTAAGTCCGTTGTCGCCGAAATAGGCGATGCTCTTGGCCTTGCGCACATCGACGGCCCAGTCGATGACCGAAACGGCCTGCGCCTCGGGAATGATCGAGATGCTGAATCCGGTTGGCGCCGCCTGCGGCGTCATCAGGCCGGTTGTGCCGGCGGAGAAATAGGCGAGGTCGGCATCAGCTAGGATCGGACCGACCGCCAGGACCAGCGCGCCGCCCTGCGGACCGAGCACAGCCTAGACGCGGTCGCTGCTGGCCAGCTTTTTGGCCAGGGTGACCGACTGGGTCGGATCGAACTGGTCATCGGCCACGATGAGCTCGACCTTGCGGCCCATGATGCCGCCGGCGGCGTTCAGCTCCTTGACCGCCATGCGGGCGCCAACTTCGCTGGCCACGCCAGTCGGCGCGGCAATGCCCGACATCGGCAGGATCGCGCCGATCTTGAACGGCTCGCCCGACTGCGCCGCAGCCTGGCCGGCCCACAAGGCAGCCACCGCAACGCCGAGAATTCCAATCCGTTTCATTGCTTTTCCTCCCCAGGCAGGCCGGTTGATCCGGCCAGATTCCGGCGCGAAGTGTTTCCGCGCTACGCCCGCGCGTCCAATACCGTGTCTTGACCGGTGCGATCTCAACTTGATATCGGTAGCGGATGGAGTTCCGGCGGCTGCGATATTTCGTGGCGGTGGCGGATGCGGGGAATTTCCACCGCGCCGCGGAGCAGCTGCGCGTGGCGCAATCGGCGCTGTCGCGACACATCCGCGAACTGGAACGCGAGACCGGCATTGCGTTGCTCGAGCGGCTGCCGCGCGGCGTACGGCCGACCGATGCCGGCCGCCTGCTGCTGACGGATGCAAGGCGCATCCTGGCCGACGTGCAGCAGGTGATGGAGCGGACGGCGCACATGGCGCGCGGCGACCTGGGCCAATTGCATGTCGCGCAGAACGATATCGCGGCGCGCAACCGCACGGTCCGCGACGCGGTGCGCGAGTTTCGCAACCGCAGCCCGGGCATTGGCCTGGAAATGATCGGCATGTCATCGTCGCAGCAACTCGATGCCTTGCGCGACGGCCGGCTCGACGCCGGCTTCCTGGTCGATTGCCCAGCCGAGGAAAAGGTCTTCGACCACCATCCCATCGCGGCGGACCGCTTCACGCTGGCGCTGCCGCGCAGCCACAAACTGGCGGCGCGGTCGCACTTGAGACTGGCCGATCTCGCGGACCAGCCATTCGTCTGCATCGCGCGCAGCGTGAACTGGCAACCCATGGCCCGCCTGATGGCGGCGTGCGAAGCCCGCGGCCAGCCGCTGAATGTCGTGCAGGAAGTGGCCAATGAGTGGATGCAGGTCAGCCTGGTGTCGCAGGGTTTTGGCCTGGGCTTTGTCAGCCGCACCATGCGCCACCAGCTGCCCGACAATGTCGTGCTGCGCCTGGTGCGCGACCTGCCGGTGCCGATGCGGCTGGACCTGGTCTGGCGGCGCGGCAACGCCTCGCCCGCATTGGCGCGCTTTATCGAGGCGGTGCGCGCGATGCTGGCGCGGCGAACGCCGGCGCGCCCTGTTCAGCGCGCCAGCGACAAGCGGCGGTAGCCGAGCGCCTCGGCGACGTGGATGCGCTTCACCGTGCCGCCGCCATCGAGATCGGCTAGCGTGCGGGCGACGCGCAGCATGCGATGCCAGCCGCGCGCGGAGAGGCGCAGCGCACTGGCCGCCTCGGTCAGCAGTTTCTTGCCCGCCGGTTCCGGCGCGGCAATCCGTTCCAGCAATTCGCCATCGGCCTCGGCATTGGTGCGCACCGGCGCGCCGCCCTGCCTGATGCCGTCATAGCGCTCGGCCTGCAGGACGCGTGCGGCCGCGACGCGACGCGCCACTTCGGCCGAACCCTCGGCCGGTGGCGGCAGCGCGAGATCGGCCGCCTGCACCGCCGGCACATCGACGTAAAGATCGATGCGGTCGAGCAACGGCCCCGACAGTTTCGCCTGATAGTCCTGGCCGCATTTCGGTGCGCGCGCGCAAGCCAAGGCCGGGTCGGCCATGTGGCCGCAGCGGCACGGATTCATCGCGGCCACGAGTTGCACCCGCGCCGGATAGGTGATGTGCGCATTGGCGCGCGCCACTACGGCGGTGCCGGTTTCCAGCGGCTGGCGGAGGGAGTCGAGCGCCTGGCGCTGGAACTCCGCCAGTTCATCGAGAAACAGGACGCCGAGATGGGCGAGTGAAACCTCGCCCGGCTTCGCGCGCAGGCCGCCCCCCACCAAAGCCGCCATGCTGGCCGAGTGATGCGGGTTGCGGAACGGGCGCCGCCGCGTGAGCTGGCCGCCGTTCAGCGTGCCGGCGAGCGAGGCGATCATGCTGACCTCGAGCGTTTCGGCGGCCGAGAGCGGTGGCAGAATGCCGGGCAGGCGAGCGGCCAGCATCGACTTGCCAGCGCCAGGCGGCCCAACGAGAAGCAAGTTGTGGCCGCCGGCGGCGGCAACCTCGAGCGCGCGCTTGGCGCTTTCCTGTCCCTTGATGTCCCGCAGGTCGGGCGGGCTTGGTCCGCCCTCATTGGCCAGTTTCGCGCTGGGCCGGGCGAGGACCTGGGTACCCTTGAAGTGGTTGACCAGCTGCAGCAATGACGCCGGTGCGAGGATGTTGAGCCCGTCGCCCGCCCAGGCGGCCTCGCCCCCACACGGCGCCGGGCAGATCAGCCCGCGGCCCTGGCTGTGCGCCGCGATCGCCGAGGGCAGGACGCCCGCCACCGCGCCGATGGCGCCATCCAGCGCCAGTTCGCCGAGCGCGGTGTAGCCGGCCAGTTCGTGCGCCGGCAACACGTCCATGGCGGCCAGCAATCCGAGGGCGATGGGCAGGTCGTAATGGCTGCCTTCCTTGGGCAGATCGGCGGGCGCCAGGTTGACGGTAATGCGGCGCGGCGGCAAAGCCAGGCCGATGGCGCCGAGGGCAGCGCGTACACGTTCGCGGCTTTCCCCCACCGCCTTGTCGGGCAGGCCGACCAGCGTGAAGGTCGGTAGCCCGGCGCTCATCTGCACCTGCACGTCGACCGGCATGACGTCGATGCCCTGGAAGGCGACAGTGCCGACGCGCGCGGTCATTTCGCCACCCGCCGGTCATCGGGCTTGGCCGGTACGGCGGGCAAAGCGGCGGCGAGGATCGCCCGGTGCTCGGCCTCGGCGGAGCGGCCGTTCCGCGCCGCCCGGATTTTCAGGCGACGGACGAGATCCTCGTCCAGTTTGCGTACGATGAGCTGGGCCATCGCCCCATCCCTGCTATCACTGATAGCAGAATGGAACAAAATAAGAACAAAAGCAAGCGTCTTTGAACTACCAGTAGTTGCGCAACAATTTGGTCTGCGCCAGGCAGGTTGCGCGTGGCAGCGGGCATGACGGCGGAGCGGATGTTGCCCCGGTTCTCATGGACCGGGTCGGACCGCCCCACCGCGCAGCCAAGCTCTGCCGGTGGCGTCGCCGCTCGAATTCAGCTAGAATTCGGATGGTTCGGCGGACCGCCGGATGGGGGATATCGATGCGCAGACCAATCTTCGCCATCGGGGCTGTGGCGATTGTTTTCGGTGTTGGCGGCGCCTTGGCACAACCGCAGCGGGCGTGACCGGCGGGCGTGACCGGCGGCATCCAACTGGCGGCGGCAGGGACGCCGGCCGGTGCCATCGGGCGTCAGGTGCGCTCGGGCGAGGCGATCTTCATCGGCGACCGCATCCGTTCCGGCAACGCCGCCGCGATGCAGGTCGTCCTGCTGGACGAGACCGTGTTCACCATCGGCGCCGACAGCGACATTACCGTGGACGAGTTTGTCTACAACCCGGCCACGGGCGCCGGCACGCTGACCGCCAGCGTCGGCCGCGGCGCGTTCCGCTTCGTCACCGGCAAGATCGCGCAGGTCCGGCCCGAGAGCATGACCGTCAAGACGCCGATCGCCACCATCGGCGTGCGCGGCACCATGATGTCCGGCTTCACCACGGCCACGCGGTCGGCGATCTTCCTCAATGGCCCGGGCGCGGAGAGCAACGCCGCCGAGCGGCGCGGCAGCGCCCTGATAACCATGACCGACGGCTCGGGCGAGGGTGGGTTGCTGACCCGTACCGGCTGGCAGGCCACGGCGGAAATCGGACGGCCGGTCACCATCGGCCCGCCAAATCCATCCGACCTCCAGTTGGTCACAACGGGATTTGGTGGTCGAAGCCCAGCACAGCTTGACCCGAGGTTTGATGCCGCCCTCCGCGCGATCCAAGAAAGGTCGGCGGCGGACGAAGACACGGATACCGAACTCGCCGAGGTTCACCTACACAGCAAACAGCTGAAGCAAGTCGTACTGTCCGAGATCAGCCGGAAAATCGTCAACGACATCATTAATTCCAGCAGTTCCACCAGCAACCTCACCACCTATGCGGATTTGCGCACGATCGGCGGCACCGGCTCGTTTTCCGGCAGCGGCACGATCACGCCGTCGTCGGGCGGCAGCGGCAGCTACACGTTCTCTTTCAGTTTCAACTTCGGCAGCCGGTCGTTCAGCGGCTCGATTAGCAGCATCAGCGTCAGTGGCGGACCGAACAGCACGAGCGGCGGTGGCCTGAGCTTCAGCGGCAGCTATGGCGCCGGCCCGAGCCCGAGCGGCCAGTTCCTCGAGAACGGGTCGGGCTCCTGTTCCGGCGTGACCTGCACGGGGCAGATCAAGCTGTTGAACAGCGGTGGCACCATCGCCAAGACCATCCAGACCTCGGTGACGGTCAGCCAGAGCGGCGCCGTCTCGACCGGCAGCGGCAACGCCAGTCGCCCGTAGCGTTTGACGAGGGGCTCGCGCCGCCGCGACCGCGCAAGGTTATAATCGCTTCGCCCGCCGATTCGCCGGCGGCGGGTGGCTTGGTCGCGAAACCGCAAATTCAATCGCTTTCGGTTCGCAGGGGATCGAGCAGGGGACGTGACGCCAGTCACAGCCGGCGGCAGAACTATTTGCTAGCATGACAGCAGTTGGGGACCTTGAATCTGGACGCCCGCGCGCGGCGCGCGGCTGTCGGGAGTTGGTCATGCGTCTCCCGCTTTTCCTCGCGCCAGTAGTGGCAGCCTGCCTCGCCGGCACCGCGCCATCCAATGCCCAGATACAGCAGGTCGGCATCGCGGCGGGCGTGCGCGGCGACATTCGCCTGGCGCCGCCGGGCGCCGCGGCCGACGTCGCCGGCGTCGTGGTGAAGTCGGGCCAGCCGATCAATGTGGGCGAACGGGTGGCTCCGGCCCCGATGGCGCGATGCAGGTCATGCTGCTGGACGAGAGCGTGTTCACCATCGGCCCGAACAGCGAGATCGAGATCGAGGATTTCGGCTTCGATGCCAATACCGGGCGCGGCAAGATCGCCGCCAGCATCGGCACCGGCGCTTTCCGTTTCGTCAGCGGACGCATTGCCCAGAACCATCCGGAGAACATGAAGGTCAGGGTGCCGAACGCCATTATCGGCGTGCGCGGCACCATCGTGTACGGCGAGTCCAACGGCACAAGTTCGGTCGTCGCCCTCGGCGGCCCGGGTAGCCGGCGCGACCGCGACATCAACGACAAGATCGGCGCCATCAACGTTGCCACGCCGAACGGTGCGGTGGACATCCGCCGCTCGGGCTATGCGGCGTTCATCCAGCAAGGGTCGGCGCCGGAGCTCCGCGCCCTCGATGCCGCCAGTCAGCAGCGCATCTTCGGCGCGCTGAACGCGGTGCAGACGGTGGCGGCATCGCAGCGGACCGGCGCGGGTGGCGCCGGTGGCGGCTCCGGCTCCGGAGGTTCGGGCGGCGGCGGCAAGAAGTCCGCGGCGGCCGGCGGCGACGATGGCGGCGACGGCGGTTCGCTCGACAGCCTAGTGGCGGCGGCGGGCGATGCCGCGCTGGCCGGCACGGTGGACAATGTGCGCGCGGCCGAAATGCAGCGGCAACTCACGTTGACACCGGCCGTCACCGTCCCGACCTTCGTGGTCAACGGGAACACGACCCCGCAGGAGATCATCGGCCTGGCCGGCACCGGCACCTTCACGCAGAACGGCAATATCATAAGCGCTACTGTCGGCACTGGAACCGGCACCTTCGACTTCACCATGACCGTCAATTTCGGCGCGCGCACCCTGGCCGCGACATTCGGCAACATCACCGTTGCCGGCGGCGGCAACAATGTGGCCGGCGTTACGCTCACGATCCCGGCCACCAGCTACAATGCCGCGCCGCCCGCCGCGTTCTTCTTCCTCACCGAGAACACGGCCGGCAATTGCGGCGCAGCGGTTACCTGCACCGCGCAGGCTGGCATGCGCAACGGCGCCACGCGGGCCGCCGATGTCGGCATCTACCAGGTGACGGTGGCGGCGGCCGGCGCGTCGTCCAACAGCGGCGTCCTCACCACGCCGCCGCGGTAACGTCAGCGCGGCGTGGCGGCGCGGCGCCTCTCGATCGCGTCCCAGATGTTCTTCTCGATATGGATGCCGTCGAGGCGGGCGATTTCCTGCAGGCCGGTGGGCGACGTCACGTTGATCTCGGTCAGGTATTCGCCGATCACGTCGATGCCGACGAACACCAGACCGAGGCGGCGCAGCTCTGGCCCGATAATGGTGCAGATGGCGCGTTCGCGCGCGGTCAGTTCGGTCTTCGTCGCGGTACCGCCGACATGCAGGTTCGAGCGCGCCTCACCCGCCTTGGGCACGCGGTTGACGGCACCCAGCGGCTCGCCCTCGACCAGGATGATGCGCTTGTCGCCGTTGCGCACCTCGGGCACGTAGCGCTGCACCATCAACGGCTCGCGCGAGCGGGCGGTGAACATTTCCAAGAGCGCGTTCAGGTTCTCGTCATCCGGCTTGATGTGGAACACGCCCGCGCCACCATTGCCGAACAGCGGCTTGACGATGATGTCCTGGTGCTCGGCCCGGAACGACGCGATCTCGTCCGGGCTGCTGCTGATGAGGGTTGGCGGCATCACGCCCTCGAAACGCGTCACGAACAACTTTTCGGGCGCGTTGCGTACATTGGCGGGATCGTTAATGACCAGCGTGCGCGGGTGGATGTGGTCCAGCAAATGGGTCGAGGTGATGTAGGCCATGTCGAACGGCGGATCCTGGCGCAACAGCACCACATCGACCGTCGAAAGGTCGAGTTCCACCGCCGGGCCGAAGGTGAAGTGGTTGCCCTTCTCGCGCCGGACCTGCAGCGGCCGCGCCCTGGCGACGACGCGGCGGTTCTTCAGGCTGAGGTCCATGGGCAGGTAGTGCCACAGCCTGTGGCCGCGCGCCTGCGCCTCCAGCGCCATGGCGAATGTACTGTCGCCGTCAATGTTGATGGATTCGATCGGATCCATCTGGATCGCGACGGCGAGACTCATGGCGTTTCCCCAAAACTGTACAGATATGGCGGACGCCCCAGGCGTCCAGTCAGTTCAGACGCTGCCGCAATTGCTGCAGGAAAGCCAGTGCGTCGTGCCGCTCGCGGGCGTCGCGGCTCAACTCCGCGGCACGCTCGGTGGCCCGGGCGGCTTCCTGCAGATTGCCGGCCTGCGCCCCGACGACGCCGAGCTCGCGCCAGGCGCCCGCATGCAGCGGCGCCAGCAGGAGCATGGAGCGCAATACCGCGGCCGCGCGGTCGGTGTCATCGGCCGCGAGCGCGCGCTGCTTGATGTTGTTCTGCAGGCGCAGCAGGATCGACCGGTTGCCCGCGACGGCATAGTCCTCGGGCCGCACCTCGCGGTTAGACCCCATGCGCTTCAGCAGGTCGCGCATGTCGTGCACATCGACCAGGCGCCCGGCATGGAATGGATCGATGACCACGCGCTGGCCCGCGGCTTCCAGCCGGATCAGGAAATGGCCGGGAAAATTCAGTCCGTCGATCGTCCAGCCCTGTGCCCGTCCCGCGTGGAGATACAGGATGCCAAGCGCGACCGGCAGGCCCTTTCGCCGGTCGATGACGCGCATGAGGTTGGCGTTTTCCTGGGCGTCGTAGGTCAGCGCATCGCCCTGGTAGTCGAAGCGATGCGCCATGACCTCGCCCAGGGCCGCGGCGCGGTCCGCGAGCGACTGGCCCGTAACCGACTCGGCGAGCGTGTCGGCCAGTTCACGCAGGTGGGCCTGATAGCGGTCAAGCGGCAGATCGGGACAGTCCAGCGCCGCAAACGCCAGCGCCGTCGCGCCGATATCGATCATTTCATCCGGCAGCGCGCCGGCCGCACGCAGAAAGTCGGTGGTCGCAGAAAGGTGGAGAGGATCGCCTGCCATGCCTAGCCCCTGACGCGGCGTGGATCGTCCTTCATCATCACGTGGCTGATCACATGGCGCACGCCCGAAATGGCGCGGGCATAGTCGACCACGCGCCCCACCTCCGCCGGGTTCTGGGCGATGCCGATCAGGTAGATCGTACCGTTGACGGTTTCGATATTGTAGTTGATGTCGATGATCTGCTTGTCGCCCAGCATCTTGCTGCGCAGTTCGGTCGTGATCCGCGTGTCGCGGCCGAAATCGGCGATGCCGCCCGACGACGTGACCTGGATTTCGTTGATCACGTCACGCACGCTTGCGACGGTCCAGGCCTGGCGCGCGGCTTCGTCCTTGTCGGCCTGGGTCGGCACCACGCCGGTCAGTAGCGCGCGGCCCTCGACCACCGTGCTCGAGACCTTGCCGAACAGGTCGATGTTTTTCTGGAACAGCTTTTCGCCGATGGCGACCTGGGTGCCGGTGTCGCGCGCCGCCTGGGCAGCGCCACGTTCCTGCGAGGCGGCAACACCCGCCGTCGCCGCGCCGCCGACCGCCAGACCGATCGGGCCGCAGGCGCCGAGCAATGCACAGGCCGTTGCGGCCAGGAGAAACGAAAGGAGGGGCTTCATCGCGGGCACCAAGTTTGTGGCCTAGGCTCTCCAGGCGTCAAGCAGATGATGGGGCAGACGGCCCGGCACCACGAAAATGGCGTCGAATCGCAGCGACAATGTGGCGGCATCCGGCTGGCGGGCGCGAAACAATTCAGCGGCAGCGGCAATGCGCCGCTGCTGGCGGCCGACAATAGCGAAGGCCGCACCTGTTGCATCGGGCCGCCGCTTCACCTCCACCGCAACCAGCAGGTCGCCACGCCGCGCGATGATGTCGACCTCGCCCACAGCGCTGCGCCAGTTGCGCGCAACGATGCGATAGCCTTTCAGCCGCAACAGCCAGACAGCCACAGTCTCGGCGATCCGGCCGCCGCGCTCTGCCGCGCGACGGCGTTCAGCGTCCATCGCCCTTCAGCGCCAAAGCACGCGCATAGACGGCGCGGCGCGGCGCACCCGTCGCGCCTGCCACGGCATCGGCCGCCTCGCGCACGCTCATCGTCGCCAGTGCCGTGCGCAGCGCCACGTCGATATCGGCCTCGGTCGCCGCGGCCTCGACCGGCGGACCGACGACGATGACGACTTCGCCGCGCGGGTCGTCGGTATCGACATAGCTTGCCGCGAGGTCGGCCAGCGTGCCGCGCCGCACTTCCTCGTGCAGCTTGGTCAGCTCGCGCGCCACCGCCGCGCTGCGTTCGCCGCCCAGCACCTGCGCCATGTCGGCCACCGCATCGGCGACACGGGAGACGCCTTCGAAAAAGATCAGGGAGGCCGGCACCCGCGCCAGTTCGGCCAGTACCTTGCGGCGCCCCTCGCCCTTGGGCGGCAGGAAGCCGGCGAACAGGAAGCGGTCGGTCGGCACCGCGGCGAGCGACAGGGCGGCCAGCACGGCGGAAGGTCCGGGAAGGGCAGTGACGCTGATGCCGGCGGCCACCGCCTCGCGCACCAGTTTGTAGCCGGGGTCGTTAACGAGGGGCGTGCCGGCGTCGGAGACCAGCGCCACCCGCAGGCCGGCCCCCAGGCGGCGCAACAGGCCGGGGCGAACTTTCGCCGCATTGTGGTCGTGATATGCGGTCGTCTGCGTCGTTATACCGTAGCGGCCAAGCAGCTTGGCGGTAACGCGGGTATCCTCGCAGGCGATCAGGTCGACGCCGGCGAGGCAATCGAGGGCGCGCAGGGTAATGTCGCCCAGATTGCCGATCGGCGTCGCCACCAGGTAGAGGCCGGGCAGGAGCGGTTGCGGCGGGACACCGGCAAATCTATGGTGCGCCGCCGGAAGGCTTGAGGAGGGTTCGCGTGGTTCGCTTGGCATTCTTTAGAAGCGTCCTGCACCTGTTGCCGTGCCTCGTGGCATTGCTCGTTCTCGCCGGTTGCGGCGGCGTCGACTATCGCAACCCGGTGGGATGGGCCCTTAACCCGTCTAAACCCCAACCGCCCGCCGCCCGTACCGCCCAGACCCCGCCGCCCGCACCCGTGCCCGTGCCGCAGGCCAATGTACCGCCCGCCCCATCGGTCACCAGCCCGCCAGTCGTGACAGCGCCCCCTGTCGTTATAGAAACCAAGCCACTGGAAAGCGAGCCGCCGGCCATCGTTCCCCCGCCAGGCCTGGCCGCGCCTGTGCTGCGCGCGCCGGCCGCCGGCGCAATCCCCGTGGCGCTGCTGGTGCCGCTGAGTGGCCCGAATGCCAATCTGGGCAGCGCCCTGCTGGATGCCGCGCAAATCGCGCTGTTCGATTTCGGCGACGACAAGCTGAGCCTGATGCCGCGAGACACCAAGGGCACGCCGGAAGGCGCCGCCGAGGCCGCCCAGGCGGTGCTGGCTGAGGGCGCCCAATTGATCATCGGACCGGTGTTTGCGGCGGACGTGCCGGCAGTGGCTGGTGTCGCCCGCCTGAGCAACGTGCCGGTCCTGACCTTCTCGACCGACCGCAGCGTGGCGGGCAATGGGGTCTGGCTGCTGGGCCTGACCCCGGAGGAGCAGGTCGAGCGGGTGGTCGGCTTTGCCCGCGCCAAGGGGCTTAGCCGGTTCGGCGCGCTGGGTCCGGATACGCCCTACGGCGCCGCTACGACGGCCGCCTTGCGTCGCGCGGTCGAGGCCGGCGGCGGTGAAATCGCGCGGGTACAGTCCTACGCCGCCGATGCAACCGACATCACCCCGGCGGCGCGCGCCTTCGCCCACTACGACCAGCGCAAACAGCAATTGGCGGAACAGCGCAAGGCGCTGGAAGGCCAGACCGATGACCTGTCAAAGACCGCGCTGCAGCGCCTGCAGGGCCTCGAGGCGCTGAGCGACGGCAGTATCGATGCGGTTTTCCTGCCCGAGGGTGGGCAGCGCTTGCGCTCGCTCGCCACCATGCTGGCGTTCTTTGAACTGGACCCCAAGAAGGTGCGCTATCTCGGTACCGGCCTGTGGGACGACCCGACGGTGGGCGCCGAGCCGGCCATGCAGGGGGGCTGGTTCGCCAGCGCCGATCCGCGCGGCGTAGCCGAGTTCCAGAAGCGGTTCGAACAGGCCTATGGCCGCCGGCCGCTGCGCATTTCCAGCATCGCGTTCGACGCCGTCGCACTGGCGGCGGTGCTGGCGCGTGACGGGTCGGCACAACCGTTCACGGTGGACCGCCTGACCAATCCCGACGGCTTCGCCGGTTACGAGGGCCTGTTCCGCCTGCGGCCCGATGGACTGAACCAGCGCGGCCTTGCGGTCATCGAGGTGGCGCCGCGCGGCTTCCGCGTCGTCGATCCGGCGCCCAACACCTTCCAGGCGAACGTCAACTAAACCAGCAGGGCCTTCAGCACGCCATCCAGAACGTGGCGGCCGCGCGGCGTGGCGACAAGCCGTGCCGTGTCCTGCACAAGGAAACCGCCGTCGATCATGCGGCGCAGGCCGGCAGACTGGATCGATGCGATCAGGTCCTGCCCCGTCGCAGCCCGGAAATTCTCGAACCAGATTCCCTCGGCCAGGCGCAGGCCCATCATCAGCGATTCCACGACCGCGTCATCGGGCGTGACGACGTCGTCCGTCTCGAAACCGTGGCCGCGCGCCTCGACGGCCTCGAGCCACGCCTCGGGCTTGCGGTATTGCTGCGTCGCGCGACGACCATGCGCGGTGTTGAGACGACCATGTGCGCCGGGGCCGATACCGGCGTAATCGCCATAGCGCCAGTAGACGAGGTTGTGCCGGCATTCGCTGCCGGGCCGCGCATGATTGGAAATCTCGTACGCCGGCAGGCCGGCGCGTTCCATTTCTTCCTGGGTCAGCTCGTAGAGGCTGGCGACCGCCTCGTCATCCGGCGGCAACCACTCGCGACGCTTTACCGCGCCGGCAAAGCCGGTGTTCTGCTCGATGGTCAGCGTGTAGAGCGACAGGTGATCGCCAGCGAAGCCCAGTGCGCGGCGCAGTTCTTCACGCCACGCGTCCGGCGTCTGGCGCGGCCGCGCATAGATGAGATCGAACGAGAAGCGCGGGAAGGTGCGACGTGCGAGGTCCACAGCCTTCAACGCCTCATCGGCGCTGTGGCCGCGGCCGAGAAATTTCAGCACGGCGTCATCGAGCGCCTGCACGCCCAGCGACACGCGGTTCACGCCGGCCACGGCGAGGTCCCGGAAGTTCGCGGCTTCGACCGAGGTCGGATTTGCCTCCAGCGTAATCTCGAGATCAGGCGCGACTGCCCAGTGCCGGCGCACGCCGTCGATCAACGCGGCGACGAGGGCCGATGGCATCAGAGACGGTGTGCCGCCACCGAAGAAGATGCTGTCCACCGTGCGGCCTGGTGCGAGCGACGCGGCATGGGCGAGGTCGCGCAGCAGCGCATCCTGCCAGCGCGCATGATCGACCTGCGCGCGGACATGCGAGTTGAAGTCGCAGTACGGGCATTTCGACAGGCAGAACGGCCAGTGAATGTAGATGCCGAAGCCCGGCCGCGGCGCGTCAGGCGCGGAAGCACGCATCGATGAGCTGGCGGAACGCGATGGCGCGGTGGCTGATCGCATGCTTGGCGTCCGGGTCCATTTCGCCGAAGGTCAACGTGCCGCCCGCGGCCACGAACATCGGATCATAGCCGAAGCCCTTGGTCCCGCGCGGCGGCCAGACGACCGTGCCAGGCAGGCGGCCTTCGAAAGCCTCGGCATGACCATCGGGCCAGGCCAAAGCCAGCGCGCAAACGAACTCCGCCTGCTTGTCATCGCTGCCGCTGGCCAGCATGGCGTCGCGCACGCGGGTCATGGCAAAGGTGAAGTCCTTGGCTGGCCCCGCCCACCGCGCGGAGTAAAGACCGGGGTCGCCGTTCAGCGCGAGCACCGCGAAGCCGGAATCGTCGGCCAAAGCCGGCAGGTTCGCGGCCATCGTCGCGGCACGCGCCTTCAGCACCGCGTTCTCGACATAGGTCGTGCCGGTTTCCTCGGGCTCCGGCAGGCCAAGGGCGCCGGCACTGACCACTTCGACCTGGTACGGCCGCAGCAGGTCATCGATCTCGCGCACCTTGCCCTGGTTGTGACTGGCAATGACCAGCCGGCCGCCCTGGAAACGTCGGCTCAAAGACCGACCGCCTTTTGCTGCAGGACGCTGAGATCGGCCACGCCCTGCTTCGCCAGTGCGAACAACGCCGCGAACTCGGCGTCGGTGAAGGGTTCCTGCTCCGCGGTGCCCTGGATCTCGATGATGCGGCCATCGCCGGTCAGCACGAAATTGGCGTCCGCCTGGGCATCGGAATCCTCGGCATAGTCGAGGTCCAACACCGGCGTGCCCTTGTACAGGCCGCAGCTGACCGCGGCGACCAGGCCCGTCAGCGGATTGGCCGCGATCAGCTTCTGCTCGACCAGCTTCTTGAACGCGAAGTGCAGCGCCACCCATGAGCCGGTGATCGACGCCGTGCGGGTGCCGCCATCGGCCTGCAGCACGTCGCAATCGACCTTGATCTGCCGCTCGCCGAAACCGGTCAGGTTGGTGACGGCGCGGAGCGAGCGCCCGATCAGGCGCTGGATTTCCTGGGTGCGGCCCGACTGCTTGCCCTTGGCCGCCTCGCGGTCGGTGCGGGTATGGGTCGAGCGCGGCAGCATGCCATATTCCGCTGTGACCCAGCCCTTGCCGGTATTGCGCAAAAACGGCGGCACGCGCTCGTCGATCGAGGCGGTGCACAGCACGTGGGTGCCGCCGAACTTCACCAGGCAGGACCCCTCGGCATATTTCGAGAAGCCGGGTTCGAGGCTGACCTCGCGCAACTGGCTGGGTGTGCGGCCGGAGGGGCGCATGAAACTTCCTTTCCTGATGGAGGGCAGGTTCTAGCGGCCAGCGGCCCACCCGTCCACCCCGGTGGCCGAGCGCCTGCATACCCCGCCGCGTTGACGTGCCAAGCCACACTGCCTACATATCGCGGGCCATGATCCAGGAATTGAACGAGCGCAGCCGGGAGATCTTCCGGCAGATCGTCGACGCCTATGTGCAGACCGGTGAGCCGGTCGGCAGCCGTCTGCTGTCTAAAAAGCTGGAGGGCCGCCTGTCCCCGGCCTCGATCCGCAACGTCATGGCCGACCTGGAAGACGCCGGGCTGCTGTACGCCCCCCATACCTCGGCCGGCCGCCTGCCGACCCAGGCGGGCCTGCGCATGTTCGTGGACGGCCTGCTGCAGCTGGGCGACCTGACGCCCGAGGAGCGCGGCTCCATCGAGGTGCGCTGTGCCGCCCAGGGCCGTGGCGTGCAGGACGTGCTGACCGAGGCGACCGCCATGCTGTCGGGCCTGTCGCATTGCGCCGGCCTGGTCGTGGCGCCGAAGCAGGAAACCACCCTGCGCCAGATCGAGTTTGTCGACCTCGGCCCCGGCAAGGCTCTGGTCGTGCTGGTCATGGAGAACGGCCTGGTCGAGAACCGAGTCATCGACTTGCCGCTGAACCTGCCGCGATCGGCCCTGGCCCAGGCGACCAACTACCTGACCGACCGGCTGCGCGGCCGGACCATCGCGAACGCCCGCACCGAAATCGAGGCCGAACTGGGCCAGCGCAAGGCCGAACTGGACGAACTGGCCCAGAAGGTGGTCCAGGCCGGGCTTGCGGTCTGGAGCAACGAGGGCGGTCGCGGCACCCTGATCGTGCGCGGCCAGGCCCGCCTGCTGGAAGATGTCAGCGCCGTCGGCGACCTGGAGCGCATCCGCCAGCTGATGGAAGAGCTGGAGCAGGAGCAGGAACTGCTGAACCTGATCGAGGTCACCCAGAAGGGCGACGGCGTCCAGATCTTCATCGGCTCGGAGAACAAGCTTTTCTCGCTGACCGGCTGCACCACCATTGTCGCGCCGTTCCGTAATGGGCGGCAGGAAGTGGTCGGCGCGATCGGCGTGATTGGCCCGACCCGCATGAACTATGCCCGCATCATTCCGATGGTCGATTTCACCGCCCAGGTGGTCGGCCGCGTGCTGGGGTGAACCCGGCGTCGTTCCATCCGTTGTAGAGTGTGACCATGTCTGACGATCCCTTTCTCGACATTCCCCCCGTCGGCGCCCCGCGCGGCGCCCGCCCGCAGGCTCACCAGCCGCTGCGGCCCGATGCCGAACCGATGACCGCGAACGAGCCGGTCAACGCCCCGGCGGAGGAGCCGCTGGGCCCTGTGCCACTGGCGCCCGAGCAATTGGCGCAGACCGAGGCCGCCTTGGCCGCGGCCCAGAGCGAGTGCGCTGAACTGAAGGACAAGGTGCTGCGCACCGCCGCCGAGATGGAGAACCTGCGCCGCCGTCTGGAGCGCGACCGCGAGGACGCGGTGAAATATGCGTCCAGCAAGTTCGCCAAGGACATCCTGTCGGTCGCCGACAATCTGGGCCGGGCGCTGGCCGCCGTACCGAAGGACGACCTTGACCCCGCCCTGCGCAACCTGGTTGAGGGCGTTGCCGCGACCGAGCGCGAGCTGGTCAACGTGTTCGAGCGCCACGGCATCAAGCGCATCCAGGCCGAGGGCCAGCGGTTCGACCCGAACCTGCACCAGGCGATGTTCGAAGTGCCCGATCCGTCGCAGCCGGCCGGGACCGTCGTTCAGGTGGTCATGCCCGGTTACACCGTCGCCGACCGCCTGTTGCGCCCGGCCATGGTCGGCGTCGCCAAGGGCGGCCCCAGCGACGCGAAGGTCGATACCAAGGCGTAAGGACTGCCGTGCAGCCTGACCTGCTCTTCGACCCGGCCTTTATTGCCGAAGAAGAGCGGGCGGACCTGTTCGCCTCCCTGAGCCGCGAAATCGCCTTTGCGCCGGAGAGCATCCGCATCTTCGGCAGACTGATGCCGGTACCGCGCCTGGTGGCATGGCATGGCGATCCGGACACGGCCTATGTCTATTCCGGCACCCACCACGATCCGCTGCCGTGGACACCGGCACTGGCCCATCTGCGTGCGCGGGTATCGGCGCGGGCAGGGCAGCCGTTCAATTCGGTGCTGGCCAATCTGTATCGCTCGGGCACGGATTCCATGGGCTGGCACAGCGACGACGAACCGGAGCTGGGGCCCGATCCGGTCATCGCCTCGCTCAGCCTGGGTGCCACGCGACGGTTTCGCCTGAAACCAAAAGCCGCCGGTGGCCGACCAGTGGAAATCGCGCTGACCGACGGGTCGCTGCTGGTCATGCGGGCCGGCGTGCAGCGCGGCTGGCAGCACGCAATCCCGAAGGAAGCGGCGGTCCAGGGACCCCGCATCAACCTGACGTTCCGGACCGTTACGCCGGCAGCGCGGCCGAGCCGATCCGTCTGACCCCGGCCGCCGCCATGTCGGCCCAGGCCTGCGCAAGCGAGCCATTGGCGTCGATGGCGCGGCAGGCATCCTCGATCACCGTGGTGTCGAACCCCTCGCGCCGGGCATCGATGGCGGACCAGGCGACGCAGAAATCGGTGGCCAGGCCGACCACGTAGACCGGCCCCAGTCCGCGCTGTTTCAGATAACCGCCGAGGCCGGTCGGTGTCGTCCGGTCGGCTTCGTAGAAGGCGGAGTAGCTGTCGACGCCCGCGTGGTAGCCCTTGCGCACAATGAGCTGGGCATGGGGAATGTCGAGCTCGGCCGCCAGTTCGGCTCTGGCCGTGCCCTGGACGCAGTGGTCGGGCCACAGGACCTGCGCGCCGTAGGGCAGGGTGGCCAGGTCAAAAGGCCGGCGGCCGGCATGAGCCGAGGCGAATGAGATGTGGCCGGGTGTATGCCAGTCCTGGGTCAACACCACATTGTGGAACTTGCGGGCGATGCGATTCACCAGCGGCACGATTTCGTCGCCGCCCGGTACCGCAAGGCTGCCGCCCGGGAGGAAACCGTTCTGCACATCGACCACGATCAGCACTGCTGCAGGGTCGAGCCTCGTCCTGTCGGTCGTCATGCCCCCACCATGGCCGGTTTTGCGGGCGACGGGAATTCCTCAAGAATTTCGCGCACCTATGGACGATATGCGGCATTTTGACGCGGCGCACTCAGGCGCACGGTCATGGATCGACCCTCGCACCCGCACCGGACCAAAAATGTTTCAAAGCAGCGGCGCGCGCTGGTTGCGGCCCCATGGGGCCAAACTTATATAACCGACACGCTAACCCAATGTGGTAACCCCAAGGGGGCCGGAACGGTGCACAACGTGGCCGTTCCCGCCTGCCGGATGTAACGAGGACCCAATGGCCAAAGTAATCGGTATCGATCTCGGCACCACCAATTCGTGCGTGGCCATCATGGATGGCAAGACGCCGAAGGTGATCGAGAACTCGGAAGGCGCACGCACGACGCCCTCCATCGTGGCTTTCACCGCCGATGGCGAACGCATGGTCGGCCAGGCCGCCAAGCGCCAGGCGATCACGAACCCGACCAACACCGTCTATGCCGTGAAGCGCCTGATCGGCCGCAATTACGACGATCCGATCACCGCGCGCGAGAAGCAGATGGTGCCGTTCCCCATCGTCAAGGCCGAGAGCGGCGACGCGTGGGTCGAGGCGCACGGCAAGAAGTACAGCCCGTCGCAGATTTCCGCCTTCATTCTGCAGAAGATGAAGGAAACCGCCGAGGCCTATCTCGGCGAGAAGGTCAGCCAGGCGGTCATCACCGTCCCCGCATACTTCAACGACGCCCAGCGCCAGGCGACCAAGGACGCCGGCCGCATCGCCGGCCTCGAAGTGCTGCGCATCATCAACGAGCCGACGGCAGCCGCGCTCGCCTACGGTCTCGACAAGCAGGATGGCAAGACCATCGCCGTCTATGACTTGGGCGGCGGCACGTTCGACGTCTCGGTCCTCGAGATCGGCGACGGCGTGTTCGAAGTGCGCTCGACGAACGGCGATACGTTCCTCGGTGGCGAAGACTTCGACCTGCGCATCGTGAATTATCTGGCCGACGAATTCAAAAAGGAAAACAGCGTCGACCTGCGCGCCGACAAGCTGGCCCTGCAGCGCCTGAAGGACGAGGCCGAGAAGGCCAAGATCGCGCTGTCGTCGACCACGACCTATGACATCAACCTGCCGTTCATCTCGATGGGCCAGGCCGGTCCGCTGCACCTGTCGATGAAACTGACCCGCGCCAAGCTGGAAAGCCTGGTCGATGACCTGATCGAGCGCACGCTGGAGCCGTGCAAGAAGGCCCTGAAGGATGCGGGCCTGACGGCGGGCGACATCCAGGAAGTGGTCCTCGTCGGCGGCATGACCCGCATGCCGAAGGTTGTTGAGGCGGTGAAGCAGTTGTTCGGCCGCGAGCCGCACAAGGGCGTGAACCCGGACGAAGTCGTGGCCATCGGCGCCGCCATCCAGGCGGCCGTGCTGAAGGGCGACGTCAAGGACGTGCTGCTGCTCGACGTGACGCCGCTGTCGCTGGGCATCGAGACGCTGGGTGGCGTGTTCACCCGACTGAT
>CANJGB010000024.1 GCA_947473805.1 Alphaproteobacteria bacterium | reverse complement strand
CGCAACCGCAGGCTTGCCCGCGACTTCGAACGCCATGCCCGCAAGGTGGCCGCCTTCGTCCGCCTCGCCATGATCCGCATCATGCTCAGGCGCCTCGCAAAGCCAACTCACTCAACGGGAATCTAAACTTTCCGGAACGGCTCTAAGGAATGTCCAGACCCGGTTTCCCCGCGCACGTCGCCACGTGCTAGGATCGGGGCGCCGGCGTTCGCCGGAGTCTTCGTCCCAGGCGCATTCGTTGACCCTTTTCCGCAAACCGCTGCTGGCCGTGGCAGCCCCCAGTTTTACCCTGCTGGTGCTGGTGACGCTGGTCGGCACCATCGGCACGCACATTTTCGGCCCGGCCATGCCGCAGGCTGCGCGCGATATAGGCGTGACGCCGAGTGCGATGCAGCTCACCCTGACCATCTATCTCGTGGGCTTCGCCTTCGGGCACCTGTTCTACGGCCCGCTGGCCGATGCCTTTGGCCGGCGGCCGGTCGTGCTGGGCGCACTGGCGTTGTACACGCTGGCGGCCCTCGGCTCGGCGCTGGCGGACTCGCTGGGCGGGCTGCTCGCGGCGCGGCTGTGCCAGGCACTGGCGGGCGCGGCGGGACCGGTCGTCGGGCGGGCGATGATCCGCGACGTCAGCGATGCGAAGGGGGCGACCCGGCAACTGGCCTTTCTGGGCCTTGTCATGTCGGGTTCGCCGGCGCTGTCGCCGGTGATCGGCGGCTATGTGACCGCGCTGCTGGGCTGGCGGTGGATTTTCTACGGCCTGACGGTATTCGGCGTCGCGATGCTGCTGATGTGCCTGCTGGTGCTGCCCGAGACGCGGCGCACCGGCGACCTCCCGGCGAAGCAGCCCCGTCTGATCGAGGGCATCGGTGTCTTGCTGCGCTCGCGCCTCTATGTCGGCTATGCCTTCGGCGGTGCGCTGTCGGTCGGATCGACCTATGCCTTTCTCGCCGCGGCGCCATTCATCTATGGCGACCTGCTGCAAATCCGGGCCGACCATGTCGGCCTGTACTACCTGCTGCTGATGCTGGGCCTTTCGGCCGGCAGTTTCATCGCCGGACGGCTGGCAGGGCGGATCAGCAACCGGAGCGGCGCGATCTGTGGCGCCCTGTGCGGCGTGGCCTCCGCCTTCCTGCTGCTGGCGGTGGACCTGACCCACGAGGTCAATGTGCTGACGGTGACCCTGCCGATGATGCTGCTGGTGTTCGGCAATGGCATGGTGATGCCAAATGTGCTGACCGGGGCGATGAGCGTGGACCTGCGCTTTGTGGCGGCGGCATCGGGCCTGTTCGGTTTCCTGATGCAGGGGACCGGCGCGCTGTGCACGGTGGCGATCAGCGCCTGGTACGATGGCTCGGTCCGCCCGACCGCGCTGCTGCTTATCTTGGTGACGCTGGCCGGACATGCAATCCTGCACTACGGCACGCGTGCGGCGAGGGGTGGGGCAGGATCGTGACTAGTTATGCGAAGCCGAACATTGGGCTGCTGATGGCGGTGACCGCCGTGGCCTCGTTCGGCGCGCACGTCTTTTCCCCCGCCATGCCGGCGGCGGCGCGCGAACTGGGCGTGACGCCGGGCGCGATGCAGCTCAACTTCACCATCTACGCGGCAGGCCTTGCCGTCGGCCATCTGTTCGTCGGCCCATGGTCCGACCGGTTCGGCCGTCGCCCGGTCATGCTGGCCAGCCTGGTGCTGTTCGTCGTGGCGTCGTTCGGCGCGGCGTTCGCGGACAATATGGGGTCCCTTCTTGCTGCGCGACTGTTCCAGGCGCTTGGCGCATCGGCCACGCCGGTCGTCGGCCGCGCCATGGCAAAGGACGGCGCGGCCGATACGACCGACGCGGCGCGCCAGATCGCGGTGCTGGGTCTCGCCGTGTCGGGGTCACCGGTTTTGGCGCCGCTGATCGGCGGTCTGATCGCGGAGTTCACGGGTTGGCGCGGGATATTCCAGTTCATGGCGTGGTTCGCCCTGTCGATGTTGGCGATCTGCTACTGGAAACTGCCCGAAACGCGACGACCGGCGCCGGGTGGCGCGGTGGAGCGCGGCATGATCGAGGGGATCGGCGTGCTGCTGCGCACCCGTCAGTTCCGTGGCTACATGCTGGGATGCGCGGTGGCCGTGGGTGCCGTCTACACCCTGCTCGCGACCCTGCCGTTCATCTACGCGGAGGTCCTGGGCCTGTCGTCCGGGCAGATCGGCGCGTGCCTGCTGGTCCTGGCGCTGGGCTTTACCCTCGGCGTCTTCCTGTCGCTGCGGCTGGTCGGCCGGGTGGGGCCGCGCAGCATGGTGGTGGCCGGCAGCCTGGTTGGCCTTACGGCCGGGCCGATGCTGCTGATTGTCCATCTGACGGGCAGCCTGAATGTCGTCACTGTCACCGCGGCATCGGCCCTGCTACTGACCGGCAACGGCATGATGATGCCCAATGCGATGGCCGTGTCGATGGCCGGAGAGCCGCGCCTGGCCGGCACGGCATCCGGCCTGTTCGCGGCGGCGCTGCAGTTCATCGGCGGGATTTGCGCGGCGGTCACCAGCATGATCTACGATCATTCCCTGCTGCCGACCGCCCTTTTCCTGGTGGTGCTTTGCGGCATGGGCCAGTTTTTCCTCCAGTACGACACCCGACCTTCAACCTAGAAAGCCGTTCTCCCACCATGACCAATGCCGACATGGCCGCCATCGTCGCCCCGCTGTTCCAGCCGTTCACCGTTAAGAACGTCACGCTGAAGAACCGCATCGTCATGTCGCCGATGACGCGGGCGCATTCGCCCGATGGCGTTCCGGGCGAGGATGTCGCTGCCTATTACCGCCGGCGGGCGGAGGGCGAAGTCGGCCTGATCATTACCGAGGGCGTCGGCACCGAGGACCTCGCCTCGACCGATAATCTCCGCATTCCTGTGCTGCGCGAAGGCGCGCCGCTGAAGGGCTGGAAGCGGGTGGTCGACGAGGTGCATGCGGGCGGGGCGAAAATCTTCCCGCAGCTGTGGCACCAGGGCGTGCTGCGCGATGCGCGTATTTCGGCCCATCCGGAATTGCTGGGTCGGCGTCCCTCGGGCCTGTGGGGGCCGCTGGGACACAACTCGCTGGACCCAGCCTATGTCGAAAGCGTGGCCGCGCCGACTGTGCCGATGACCGAGGCGGAGATCGCCCATGTGATCGAAACCTATGCGCGCTCGGCCGGCTATGCCAAGGCGCTGGGCTTCGACGGCATCGCGATCCATGCCGGCCACGGCTACCTGATCGACAGCTTCTTCTGGGGCGAGACCAATACCCGCACCGACAAGTGGGGTGGCGACCGTCGCGGGCGGACGCGCTTTGGCGTCGAGGTGGTCAAGGCGATCCGCGCCGCCATCGGGCCCAGCATGCCGATCATGTACCGCTTCTCGCAGCACAAGACGCAGGACTATGCCGCACGTCTGGCCGATACGCCGCGGGCGCTGGAAGACATCCTGGTTCCGCTGGCGGAAGCGGGTGTCGATGTGTTCGACGCCAGCACCCGCAAGTTCGAACTGCCGGCGTTCGATGGCTCGCCGCTGAACCTCGCCGGCTGGGCAAAGAAGGTGACGGGCAAGCCGTCGATGATGGTGGGCAGTGTCGGGTTGAACAACACCCTGCCGGAAATGTGGAAGGCCGGCAGTGCGCCGGTGAACAACATTCCGGCCGTGATGGAACGGTTCAACCGCGGCGACTTCGACCTGGTCGCGGTTGGCCGCTCGCTGCTGGCTGACCCGGGCTTCGCCCGCCGCGTGCGCCTGGGCGAGCCGTTCGTGCCGTTCGACAAGAGCGTGACCACCCGCCTGACCTGAGCGCGGAACCGATTGGCGGTCCCCGCTGTTTATCGACATCACCGTCGATGAACGCGGAGGTCTGGCATGACGAAATTCGGTTACAAGCTGATGTCCGAGGAGCACGGTCCGAAGGCCCTCGTGCGCAACGCGGTGCTGGCCGAGGAGGCCGGTTTCGATTTCGTCGCTATCTCGGATCATTACCTGCCGTGGCACGAGGCGCAGGGCCATTCGCCGTTTGCGTGGAGCGTCTTGGGCGGCGTGGCGCAGGCGACCAGGAAGGTCGGCATCGCGACCGGCCTGACCTGTCGGCTGATCCGCTATCACCCGGCCATCGTCGCGCAGGCGGCGGCGACGGTGGCGGTGATGTGCGACGGGCGCTTCACCCTGGCGCTGGGCGCAGGTGAGCGGCTGAATGAGCATATTACCGGCGAGCATTGGCCGGCGGTCGATGAGCGGCACGAGCGCCTGCGCGAGGCGATCGAGATCATCAGGCTGCTGTGGCAGGGCGAGCAGTGTTCGTATCTCGGCAGCTACTACCAGCTGGAGCGGGCGCGCCTGTACGACCTGCCGGCCAAGCCGATTGACATCGTCGTCGGCATCAGCGGCGACAAGTCGGCTGCGCTGGCGGCGGAGACGGGCAGCGGCATCATGGGCACCGAGCCCGAGAAGAAGCTGATCGATGCCTGGCGTAAATCAGGCGGCAAGGGTAGCCGCTATGGTGAGGTGGCGATCAGCTACGCGGCCAGCGTGGACAAGGCGCTGACCGTTGCGCACGAACGCTTTCGCTTCGGCACGCTGGGCTGGGAAGTGAATGCGGAACTGGCGACGCCGGGAAGTTTCGATGCGGCGGTGAAGAGCGTGCGCAAAGAAGACATCGCCGAGATCCCGTGCGGCCCGGATGTCGAAACGCACCTGAAGGCGATCAAGGCCTATGTGAAGGCGGGCTTCGACCACGTGGCGATCACCGCCATCGGCCCGAACCAGGACGCCTTCATCAAGTTCTACAAGGACGAACTGGGGCCTGCGCTGCGCAAGCTCTAGCGGCCGGTTCGTTTCAGTTCGACCATGCGGTCGAGGAACGGGTCGATGTCGGCGGCGGTGGGGCAGAAGTTGATGACCGACGCCATGATCGTGTCGGCGCCGGCGGCGATCAATGCCGGGGCATCCTTGAACGATGTCTCCGGGTCGGGCGTGCCGTCCGCATGGCGCGCCGGCATGATCGAGACGCGGATGCCGAGGCTGGCGGGCGCGCGCCCCTGCCTGGCGCAGAGGTTGCGCAGATGGGCCATGTCATCGGCGAACTTGTCCGGTTTCGTGGGTGGTGCGGCCCAGCCATCGGCGAGCCGCACCAGGCGCTCGCCATTGCGGCCGTGCACCGAGACGCCGAGCCACACGGGCATCTTCGCCCCCTGTACCGGCAGCGGATAGCAGTAGAGATCGTCGAAGTTGACGTGCTTGCCGTGGTAGCTGGCCGGACCGCCGCTCCACAGCACGCGAAAGGCCTCGACCTGTTCGGCGAGATGGCCGTTGCGGGAAGCGAAGTCGATACCGGAAGCATCGTACTCTGCCTTCTGCCAGCCTGTGCCGAGCGCCATCTCGACGCGCCCATCGGACAGCACGTCGAGGGTGGCGAGCTGCTTGGCCATCAGCACCGCCGGGCGCAGCGGCGAAAGCAGGACATTGGCCGAGAGGCGGATGCGCTTGGTCAGCACGGCAATCGCGCTCATCAGCGAGATGACTTCGAAGAATGGCTGGTCGAGCGGCAGCGGGAATTTTGGCGCGGTCTTGTAGGTGGCGACGTCGGTACCGCTCATCACCACGTGGTCGCCGATGGAGATGACGTCGATGCCACGGGCGTCGGCGCGCTTGGCGATGTCGAGCAGGCCCTTTACATCGCCGCCGAAGAATTTCTCGGCGCCGACGATCTGCAGCCCGACGCGCAGGGTCACGACCGGACGCCCGGAGCGATGCCGTCATGCAGGATCTTGCGGGCCAGTTCGTCGCCGTCCAGCACGCGGTTCATGCGGTGCTGCACCTTCCAGCCCTTTGGCGTGCGGACTAGCTCCCAGCGATTGGCGGACACGCGCCATGGCCGGTACGATCCTTCCTTGTGGGTAAACACGGTCGAGTAGCCGGTGGCGACGGCCGTGTCGCCGTCGATCTGCACCAGCGGCAGCGACATGACGTGGGCGGCGCCGGTGGCGACAATGTTGGTGTGTGGCGGATTCTTGAACAGGGACGCGATGTCCGCGTGGCCCTTGGCCTCGCGCATCGTGTCGTAGATGCCAGAGTCGGTCCACAGGTCGGCGGCGGCGTCGGCGTTCAGGCTGTCGACGCAGGGGCCATAGGCGGCGACAACCTGGTAGACGGCGAGGATGTCGTCCTGTTCGCGGACGCGGCGTTCCAGTGCGTCGAGCCGTGCGTTGATGTCGGCCATTTTCTTTCCTCCCGGTTACGGCAAGCTTATTGCGGGTTGATAACAGCCTCCTCCACGGCGCGGGCGCCGGCAAGGTGGACAATGTTCCCGTCGATTTGCACGCGCGCCTCGGCGATCCAGCGCAGCGCCTGCGGATAGATGCGATGCTCGGCGACGAGGATGCGGGCGGCCAGCGTCTCGGGCGTGTCGCCCGGCGCGACGGGCACGGCGGCCTGTATGATGATCGGGCCGTCATCCATTTCCGGCCGCACGAAATGCACGGTGCAGCCGGTGAAGCGGACACCGGCGGCCAGCGCGCGCGCGTGCACGTTGATGCCCTGGAAGGCGGGCAGCAGGCTGGGATGGATGTTGATCAGGCGGCCGTACCACGGGGTGACGAAACCGGCGGTGAGCAGGCGCATGAAGCCGGCGAGGCAGATCAGTTCGACGCCGGCACTTTTCAGCGCGGCATTGAGCTCGGCCTCGAAATCCTCGCGGCTGCGGTTGCGGTGATCGACAATTGCAGTGGGCACGCCCGCGGCGTGCGCGGTGGCGAGGCCGGCGGCGTCGGCCTTGTTCGAAATGACGGTGACAATTTCGGCCGGGAAGGCCGGGTTGGCGCAGGCCTCAAGCAGCGCGCCCATATTGCTGCCCCGGCCCGATATCAGCACCCCGACCTTCAGCCGTGCCACGCGCGCTCCGTGCCGGTGAGGCGAGTTTCCGCCTCGGCAGTGTCGCTGGCGCCGGCCTCAAGGCGGCCAATCTCGAACACGGTCTCGCCTTCGCCCTCGAGCATGCCCTTCGCCTTGCCGGCATGCACGGCGGGGACGACGAGGACCATGCCGATACCGCAGTTGAACGTGCGGGCCATTTCGTGGTCGGTGACCTGGCCGATCTCCTGCAGCCAGTCGAACACCTTCGGCCGCTCCCACTTGGTGGCGTCGATGGCGGCGACGGTGCCCTTGGGCAGGACGCGGGGAATGTTCTCGACCAGGCCGCCGCCCGTGATATGCGCCAGGCCCTTGATCAGGCCGGCATTGATGGCGGCTATGCAGGGCTTCACGTAGATGCGCGTGGGCTCCAGCAGCGCCTGGCCCAGCGTCTTGCCCGGCGCGAACGGCGCCGGTGCGTCATACGACAGGCCCGAGCGGGTGACGAGATGGCGGACCAGCGAGAAGCCGTTGGAATGCACGCCGGACGAGGCGAGGCCCAGCAGCACGTCGCCGACCTTGATGTTGCTGCCGGTGAGCAGGCGGTCGCGTTCCACCGCACCCACCGAGAAGCCGGCAAGGTCGTAATCGCCCTTGGCGTACATGCCGGGCATTTCGGCGGTCTCGCCGCCGATCAGTGCGCAGCCGGCAATCTCGCAGCCCTTGGCGATGCCGGCGACGACGGCCTTGCCCATCGTCACGTCGAGGCGTGAGGTCGCGAAATAGTCGAGGAAGAACAGCGGCTCGGCGCCCTGGACCACGATGTCGTTGACGCACATGGCGACCAGGTCGATGCCGACGCCGTCATGCAGGCCGGTTTCGATGGCGACCTTCAGCTTGGTGCCGACACCGTCGGTCGAGGCGACGAGGACGGGGTCCTTGAAGCCGGCGGCCTTAAGGTCGAACAATGCACCGAACCCGCCAAGCGCAGCGTCGGCGCCGCGGCGGCGCGTGGCGGCGGCCAGCGGCTTGATCGCTTCGACGAGGGCATCGCCAGCGTCGATATCGACGCCTGCATCCTTGTATGTTTGGCTGTTGCTGATGGCGGCCTCCTGCCGCATGATGCGCGCCCGTCGGCCGCCGGCGCAACATACTGGATTTGTTCGGGTTTGCAACGATGCGCCACTCCCTGAAATGGCTTCTCGCGCTGGTCGTCCTGGCTCTTTCGGGCCCGGTTTCGGCGGCCGACCTGTTTACGGTCGCCGCCGTGCCGATGGACCAGACCGCCGCCTCGGCCTCGGAAGCCCGGAACGCCGCCCTGGCGGCCGGGCAGCGCACCGCCTATCGCACCCTGATGCAGCGCCTGACCTTGCGGGAGGACCAGCGCCGCCTGCCGGCAGTGACCGACGCCCTGCTGACCGACCTGGTCCAGGGGGTGGAAATCGCCGACGAGCGGACCTCGGCGACGCGCTATATCGCCAAGCTGACAGCCAGTTTCCGCCCCAATGCGGTGCGCGGCCTGCTGCGTCAGAACGGCATCCTCTATAGTGAAACCCAGAGTTCCCCCCTGGTCGTGCTGGCGGTGCTGGATGGCGAGCAGGGCAAGGCGCTGTGGAACGATCCCAATCCGTGGCGTGACGCCTGGGCCGCGCGGGGCGACCAAGGAGAGAGCACGGTCCGCTTCACCATCCCGGTCGGTGACCTGCAGGACGTGCAGTCCCTGACCGCGGAACAGGCGGTTGCGGGCGACATGAATGCCCTGAAACAGGTCGGCGACCGCTACGGCGGCGACGCCCTGGTGGTCCAGGCCACCCTGACGCCGACGGGCGATGCTATCGGCGTTTCGGTCCTGCGCGGCGACGGCAGCAATACGGTGGACAGCTACAACCTGACGGGCCCGGCCACGGCGGCGGCATCTTATGCCAACGCGGTGCGCGAGGTCGCCGTCAGGATGGAGGACGACTGGAAGCGCCAGACCGTCCTGCGCCGCGACACGCCGGCGACGCTGGCCGCCACGGTTCCGCTGGGCGGCCTGGCCGACTGGGTCGCGGTGCGGCAGAAGCTGGGCGAAACGGCCGAGATCGGCGGCTATGAGATCGTCGGCCTGACGAGCCGCGAGGCCCGCCTTATCATCAGGTATTTCGGCGATCCCCGCCGGCTCTCCCTGGCTTTGCGGGGACATGGCCTGGCGCTGGCGGAACGCAACGGCTTCTGGACCCTGCAGCTGGCGTCGTCGTCGCGGCCGTGAATGCCGCCAACCTCATTACCCTGGCACGCCTGCTTTCGGTGCCCGTCACTGTCTGGCTGATCTTCGAGGAACGCTGGCTGCCGGCCCTTGCGCTATTCATCGCCGCCGGCCTGTCGGATGCGCTGGACGGCTATCTGGCCAAGCACCACGACATGAAGACGGAACTGGGCGCGTTTCTCGACCCGCTGGCAGACAAGACGCTGCTGGTCAGCATTTACCTCGTTCTCGGTTTCCACGGCCATCTGCCGCTGTGGCTGGTCATCATGGTGGTGTCGCGCGACCTGCTGATCGTCGGCGGCATATTGTTGTCGCTGGCCATGGGCATTGAGCTGAGGATCGCGCCCTCGCTGCCCGGAAAGGTCAACACGGTGGTGCAGATCGCCCTGGCGGGCACGGCGCTGGGTTTCCTCGCCGGCTTGCCCCTGCCGCCCGATCTGCTGCAAATTCTCGTCTACGCGGTGGCGATAACCACCGTGGCATCCGGCGCCGGCTATCTGGTCAACTGGACGCGCATGCACGGAACGGGGACGACGACATGACCGATCAGCCGCCAACCCATCTGCGCTTCTGGCTGGTCACGGCGGTCATCGCGCTGCTGACCATCTGGCTGCTGCGATCGATGCTGCTGCCCTTCGTGGCGGGCATGGCGGTGGCCTATTTTCTGGATCCGGCCGCCGACCGGATGCAGCGCTGGGGCATTTCACGCAGCGCGGCGACGGCGGTCATCGTGTTCGGCTTCTTCGCCATCGTCGCCCTGGGCCTGATCCTGCTGGTGCCGGCCCTGATTGACCAGTTCGACGGCTTCGTCCAGCGCCTGCCTGGCTATATCGAGACGCTGCGCAACGTGATGCTGCCGCATATCCGCCGGCTGATTTCGCTCGCCGACCAGGCGGGCGGGCAGGATGTGAAAGCAGCTTTGGGCGGTCTGGCCGAGAGGGCCGCGAACATGGCCGGCAGTTTACTGAACGGCGTGCTGGGCGGCGGCCTGTTCCTGATTGACCTGGTGTCGCTGGCAGTCATCACGCCGGTCGTGGCGTTTTATCTGCTGCGCGACTGGGACCTGATTGTCGACAAGGTCGACTCATGGCTGCCGCGCCGCCATGCGGAAACGATTAGGGCGCAGGCGCGGGAGGTGGACCGTGTGCTGGCGGGCTTTGTGCGCGGCCAGTCGCTGGTGTGCCTCAGCCTGTCGCTGTTCTACGGCATCGGCCTGTCGCTGGCGGGCCTGCAATTCGGGTTGGTCATCGGCATCATTTCGGGCGTGCTGACCTTCATCCCGTATGTCGGCACCATCTTTGGCTTCGTCGCCTCGGTTGGCATCGCGCTGGTCCAGTTCTGGCCCGACTACACGATGATCGGCGTCATCGCGGCCATCTATGTCATCGGCCAGATGATCGAGGGCTATGTCCTGGTACCCAAGCTGGTCGGCGAGAAGGTCGGCCTGCATCCGGTTTGGGTGATCTTCGGCCTGATGGCCGGTGGCGCGCTGTTCGGCTTTGTCGGCGTACTGATCGCGGTGCCGATCGTAGCGGTCGTCGGGGTCGCGATCCGTTTCGGTCTGATGCGCTATCTGGCCAGTTCGTTCTATCGCGACGCCGACGAGACATCGCCGCCGCTGCCATGACCACAGCGCAATTCGCCCTGGCCATGGGGCTGACGCCGGCGCTGACCCGGCAGGACTTCGTTGTCGCCGACAGCAACCGCCAGGCGCTGGCCGCCATCGAACGGTGGCCGGACTGGCAGGGCCGGGTGCTGGTCCTGTGGGGGCCGGCAGGATCGGGCAAGACCCACCTGGGCGAAATCTGGCGGGTGCGGGCCAATGCCACGCGGCTGGAGCGCTCCATTGATCCGGCTGCTGCGAACGGCCAGGCCGTGCTGCTGGATGACGCCGACCGCGACGTGCCCGAGGCGACATTGCTGCATCTTCACAACGTTGTGCAGCAAAGCGGCGGCTGGCTGCTGCTGACCGCCAGCAGTGCGCCGGCGCAATGGAAGGTCGACCTGCCGGACCTGCGTTCGCGCCTGATCGCCGCGCCCGGGGCAGGGATCGCGGCACCGGACGACGAACTGCTGGCCGCGGTGCTGGCCAAGCATTTTTCCGACCGGCAATTGCGCGCAGGCGCGGACCTGATTGCCTATCTGGTGCCGCGGATGGAGCGCTCGTTTGCGGCGGCGCGTAACCTAGTCGCGGCACTCGATAGTGCCGCACTGGCGGAGCGCAGCGAGATCGGCCTGCCGCTGGCGCGGCGCGTGCTGGAACGGATGCAAAATCCGGGACTGCTTTAGTCAGCCACCAGAACGGTAACCGCCAAGGATATCGAGATCGGCGGCAGCTACACCATGTAGCCGCCGCCGCACCCCATCAGGGGGCGTGGCCGGTTTCCAGCGGGGATTGCGGCGCGTTGCACAAACAGGTGTTCAGCCAGTCGATGGCGATGCCTTGCGTGCGGGCGTTCCACGCCTTGATCTTGTCCGACGTGCGGGTGGCCTTCTCCATGGCCGCCCATTCCTCCCAGGTCTTGAACGACCACAGGACGAAGACCTCGGAATCGTTGCGCAGCGCCGTCTTGTAGGCGCCGAGCAGGTTCATGCCGAAATCCTTCTTCGCGGTGTCCATCCAGTGGTCGCCGAGCATTTCAAGATACGTGTCGGCCTGGCCGGGCGTGATGGCGATGCGCTGCTGGTAGTAGACGCGGTCCTTGATCAGGCCCTTCTGGCAGATCTCCTGGATGCCCATGGAGTAATCCGTCGGATACAGGATGCGGTCATAGCCGCCGCTGCGCATCGTCTGCGCCTTGGCCCACCACTCGAACAGCGACGGGTCCTGCATGTTCTTGCCGCCGGTTTCGTGGCTGTAGTCGAACGCCATGTCCTCGAGGCTGTCGAACTCCCACAGGTTCACCACTTCGGGCCAGCGGCCGGTGCTGCCGAACGTGCCCCAGATGCCGAAGGTGCGCTGCTTGCGCTCGGCCTGCGCCTTCTTCCAGCCGATGGTCATGTGCTCGAAATAATTCCCGCGATTGTGCAGGATGATGTCGATGTATTCGTGCAGGTAGACTTTCTTGTTCTTGCCCACGGTCGAACTCCTCAAAATATCGGCAGGGTGAAGATCAGGGCTGGCGCCCGGTCTCCAGCGGCGATTGCGGCGCGTTGCACATCAGCAGGTTCACCCAGTCGAGGGCGATGCCGCTGGTGCGTGCGCGCCACGCCTTGATCTTGTCAGACTTCTGGTAGGCCTGTTCGATCCGCGCCCAGTCTTCCCAGGTCTTGATGCCCCAGATGACGAAGGCTTCGGAATCGTTGCGCAGCGCCGTGTTGTAGGCGCCGATCAGGTCCATACCCAGCTCCTTGGCGATGGGCAGGAAATGCTCGCCCAGCATGTCGAGATAGGTTTCCGACTGGCCCGGCGTGATGTTGATGCGTTCCTGGCAATAGACGCGATGCTTGATCATGCCCTTCTGGCAGATCTCCTCGATGCCCGGCGTGTAGTCGGTCGGCAGCAGGAGACGGTCCCAGCCGCCGCTGCGGAACGCCTGCGCCTTGGCCCACCACTCCTTGAGCGTGGGGTCCTGCATGTTCTTGCCGCCGCTCTCATGGGCGAAGATCTTCGCGACCATCTCCCAGTTGTCGTATTCCCAGAGGTTGACCACCTCGGGCCACCGGCCGGTGCTGCCGAAGCTGCCCCAGATGCCGACGGTGCGGCTGCCGCGCTCGGCGGCGGCTTCCTTCCAGCCCACCGTCATGTGCTCGAAATAGTCAGCGCGATGGTGAAGGATGATGTCGATATATTCGTGCAGGTAGACGCGCTCGTTCTTCTTCGCCATCGGCTCGCTCCGAAATATCCGATCTGAAATAAAACGGCCGGCGTCGCGCGATGGACGCCGGCCGGGTACGCCTAGCCCTTGCGGGCCTTTTCCACGAAGCTGAGGTCCATGACCTTGTCCGCCGGCAGGTCCTTGTCGTAGCTCAGGACGCCCGGGACGATGCGGTAGGTCTTCTGCAGTTCGATCGCGACCTCGGGTCCGATGTCGAGATTCGGCGTGAAGATCGGCGCCACGTTCGGCCGCAGCACGTCGGCCGGCACGCCGACTTCGCTGGCGATCAGCTGCAGGATATCCTCGTTCTTGTGGATGTCGCCCTGCAGGTAGGTGCGGGTGGTGCGGACGATGGCCCGCATGAAGGCCTCGGCGGCGGCGCGACGCTGCGGCTCCAGGAACGATTTGCCATAGATGAAGCAGCCGCTGGCGAACTCACCATACAGGCCGGTGACGAACTGCACCTTGTTGGGGTCGGCCTTGGTCCAGAACGGGTCGCTGATGAAGCCGGCCTCGAGCGCCCCGTTCTCGACGGCGATCAGGATGTCGGCCGCGCCGGTCTGACGGAACTTCACGTCGGCCAGGCTAAGCCCGCCCTTCTGCAGTTCCTTCTGGATCCAGTGGGTGACGGTCGAACCGACGCCCACGGTGGAGCCGATCGTGGTGCCCTTGAGCAAAGCGGGGGAGTAGGGGCGGCCGTTGAGATAGGCCTTGGAGATGTAGAGGCCCTGCTTGTTGTCCTGTGCCTGGATCTGGCCCGGGCCGACGACCTTCATCTCGGCGCCGCTGGCGACGGCGTTGAAGAAGCCGGCGGAGGCGGACGTGAAGCCCACATCGCCCTGGCCGGTGGTCAGCAGCAGGAACTGGTCGGCGGTCTTGGCGATGACGTACTCGACCTCGAGGTTTTCCTTCGCCAGTTCGCCCTTCTTGTCGGCGACATAGACGGGGGCGAACGCCTCGAACTTCGCGGCCAGGATGACCTTGACCTTCTCACGCTTCGGCAGCGGCTGCGGCGCCGGCATGTTGGCCTGGGCCAGCGCGACACCGGCCGTCATCGTGAGGCCCGCGACAATCGCGGACAGCGTGAACCATTTCCTTGTCATCGTTTTGTCCTCCCTAGCGACGTTTGTTTTGTTTGGCGGTGAAGGCCCTCAGACCTTGGTGCGGGCCCGCGTCCAGGGCAGCGCCCAGATGCCGACCCAGCGCACGGCGTAGCCGAACACGTAGCCCATGATGGCGACGACGCAGATGCCGACATACATGCGGTTCGCCTGGAACAGCGACCAGGAGTGCCAGATGCGGTAGCCGATGCCTTCGCTGGCCTGCACAAACTCGACGCCGACGATGACCAGCACCGCGATGCCGATGGAGATGCGCATGTTGATGAATAGCTGGGGCAGCAGTGCCGGCCAGGTGACGTGGCGGAACATGCTCCAGCCCTTCGCGCCGAACGAGCGGGCCGCCTCCTTGTAGGTCTCCGGTATGGTCAGGATGGCTTCCATGCAGCTGATCCAGACCTGGAAGAACACCGTCATCGCGACCAGCAGCACCTTGGGAAATTCGCCGAGGCCGAAGATCAGCAACAGGAGCGGCAGCAGCGCCAGCTTCGGCACCGTGTAGAGCGCCGACAGAAACGGTTCGAGCGCCGCGCGTGTCTTGCGCGACAGGCCGAGCGCCAGCGCGGCGATAAGGCCCGACACCACGCCCAACGCGAAGCCCGCGAGGATGCGGAGCGTGCTGGCGATCAGGTCCTTTTCCAGCAGGCCGGTCTGGTACATGTTGACGGCGGAGTCGAAGATGTTGGTCGGCGCCGGGAAGAAGCGCTTGTCCATCCATCCCATGCGCGAGGCGAATTCCCAGGCCAGCACGAAGATGATCGGCGTGGCGAGCGACAGGGCGAATTCCACCCGGCCACGCCGGCGCAGGAACGTGCTGGGATCGCGCTCGGCCATGCCCGGCTCGATGCGCAGCGCGGTCGGGGAGGTTTCGGTCTGGCTGGTCATTTGTGGCCACCCTCTCCATAGGCGCGCTCGACTTCGTCGCGCAGCATGTTCCAGATTTCCTGTTCCAGCTGGGCGAAGTGCGGATCGGTGCGGATTTCCGGCGAGCGCGGACGGGCGAAAGGCACGTTGAACTCGGCCATGATGCGGCCGGGGCGCGCCGACATCACGACGATGCGGTCGCCCAGCAGGATGGCTTCCTCGATGCTGTGGGTGACGAACACCACGGTGCGGCGGTCTTCCTGCCAGAGCTGGAGCAGTTCCTCCTGCATGATGCGGCGATGCTGCGCGTCGAGCGCGGCGAACGGCTCGTCCATCAGCAGGATTTCCGGCTCGGTCGCCAGTGCGCGCGCGATCGAGACGCGCTGCTGCATGCCGCCCGACAGCGTCGGCGGATAGTTCTTCGCGAAGTCGGAGAGGCCCATCTTCTTGAGCCAGCGGTGCGTGCGCTCGTTGGCCTCGGGCATCGGCACGCCGGCCATTTCGAGGCCGAAGCGGACGTTCTGCTCGATGGTCTTCCACGGGAAGACGGCATAGTCCTGGAACACCATGGCGGTAGGCGTGACGCGGCCGCCGGCAGTGTTGATGATGATCTCGCCGTCACTCGGCTTGTGCAGGCGAGCCAGCATGCGAAGGATGGTGGATTTGCCGCAGCCCGAGGGGCCGAGCAGGCAGACGAATTCGCCATCGGCAATCGTCAGGTCGACCTTCGAGAGGGCCTGCACCGTGCGCGCCGAGTGATACTGCTTGGCGACGCCGCGGATTTCGATTTTGGGGGCGGAGGAGGCCGTGCCGTGCATGGTCATTTTCCCTGCCCAACAGGCATGGAGCAACCCCGCGCGCGAGTCATGAAACTCATCGAACCTCCCCGTTTCGGCTCGTTGGAATTGGTTAGTTAATTACACTTATTTGAGGCCAGCGTCCTACATTAAATTCCTGATGCGGTCACATGCGCGAAAGGCAATCCGTCAATACGATTTGGGCAAACCCAGCACGCGCTCGGCCACGTGCGACAGGATGAGCTGGTCCGACACAGGAGTGATCCGCATCATCATCACGTCACGCAGCAGTCGCTCCACGTGGTACTCCTTGGCGTAGCCGAAACCGCCATGGGTCATGATTGCCTGCTGGCAGGCGTTGAAGCCGGCGCGTGAGCCCAACAGCTTCGCGGCGTTCGCCTCGGGTCCGCACTGCAGCTTCTGGTCGTACAGCCACGCCGCCTTCATCGACATGTTGTAGGCAGCCTCCAGCTCCATCCAGCATTCGGCCAGCGGATGCTGGATGCCCTGGTTCATGCCGATGGGGCGATTGAAGACGATCCGCTCCTTGGCGTACTTCACCGCGCGGCGCAGGGCGTCCTGCCCGGTGGCGACGGTCTCGAACCCGATCAGGATGCGCTCGGGGTTAAGACTGTCGAGAATGTAGCGGAAGCCGCGGCCTTCCTCGCCGATGCGGTCGGCGTCGGGGATGAACAGGTCGTCGATGAATACCGAATTGGCATCCATCGCCGTGCAGCCCATCTTCTCGAGCCGGTGCGCCTTGACCGTGTTGCGATCCATGTCGGTGTAGAAGATCGTCATGCCGTCTGTCGGCTTGGCGCAGTCCTCGTATTTCGTGGTGCGCGTCAGCAGCATGATCTTGTTGGCGACCTGCGCGGTCGAGGTCCAGACCTTCTGCCCCTTCACCAGATAGCCGCCATCGACCTTGCGGGCGAAGGTCTTGATGCGCGTGGTGTCGAGGCCGACATCGGGCTCGGTGAAGCCGAAGCAGCTCTTGTCGCGGCCCTCGATCAGCGGCGGCAGCCAGCGCTGCTTCTGTTCCGGCGTGCCATAGACCACGATGGGGTGCGGCCCGAACAGGTTGACGTGAACGACCGAGGCGGCGGTCATGCCGCCGCCGTGCGACGAGAATTCGTGCATCATCACGCACGCCTCGACCAGGCCGAGGCCGGCGCCGCCATATTCCTTCGGCATGGTGATGCCCAGCCAGCCGCCGGCGGCCACGGCCTCGTAGAATTCGTGCGGATAGACCGCGTCGCGGTCGCGTGCCAGCCAGTAGTCGTCGCCGAAGCGGTTGGTGATGGCGCGGACGCCTTCGCGCAGCGCCTCGTGGTCGGGGTTCGCGGAAAAATCCATGGTTACGTGACTTTCAGGATACGGCCAGCTGGGCCGGTACGACGAAATGTTCCAGCGTGCCGCCGCCTTGGGCGATCTCACGCCAGTCGTGGATGTCGAAGCTGAGGGTGGCCAGCGCGCCGGTCGGGAATTTCCGCGCCATGTCGGTGCGGAGCTCGATAAGCCGCTCGCCGGTCAGCCGTTCGGCCAGTTCCTCAAGGCCCGGATTGTGGCCGACGACCATCAGCGATGGGGCGGAGCCACCGCGGGCCGCGATCTCGCGCAGGACCACCCGGATGGGGGCGAGATAGAGCATGTCGATGAACTCGACCGACGGCATCCAGTCCATTTCGGCGCCGATCCGCTGCAGCGTTTCCCGGGTCCGGGCGGCCGAGGAACAAAGGACCCGGGCGGGGCGGATGCCGCGCCCGTCCATGTGCCGCGCCAGCAGGCGGCAGGCCTCGCGGCCGCGGGCATTGAGGGGCCGCTGATGATCGGCCGAGGCCGCGTCCGCCCAGCTCGACTTGGCGTGGCGCAGCAGGTACAGGATTTTCTTCATTCGCCCCCGGTTTCCCCCGACATGGCTTTGACACGAAGGGGTATTATAGCTACCAAAATCACGTTTCTGTCGCGCGGCGACAAACAGGATCGAAACAATGGCGAGCAACCCGATTCCGGCGGCTGAGGTCAAGCCTATGGCGTTCGATCCCGAGGACCGCTCGCGGTTCATCAACCGGGAAATTTCGTGGCTGGCCTTCAACCAGCGGGTCATGGAGGAATCCAACAATCCCCGCCATCCGCTGCTTGAGAGGCTCCGCTTCCTGTCGATTTCGGCCAACAACCTCGACGAATTCTTCATGGTGCGGGTCGCCGGCCTTCATGGCCAGAAGCGGGCCGGCATTACCGCCCAGAGCCAGGATGGCCTGAGCCCGGTTCAGCAGCTGGCCCTGATCGCCGAGGCGTCGAGCGTGCTGATGGCCGAACAGCAGCGCTGCTGGAACACCCTGCTGGTCGAATTGCGCGCCGCGGGCATTGCCGTGGTCGATGTCGCCGAACTGACGACCGAAGACCATGTGTGGCTGGAGAGCTATTTCCTTCAGCAGGTGTTCCCGGTGCTGACGCCGCTGGCCATTGACCCGGCGCATCCGTTCCCGTTCATTCCCAATCTCGGCCTGGCCATGATGCTGCAGTTGCGGCGCGACCGGGACGGCAAGCAGCTGAACGCGCTACTGCCGCTGCCGACCCAGATCGGGCGGTTCGTGCGGCTGCCGGGCGAGGCGATCCGTTTCCTGTCGCTCGAGAACCTGGTCGGCCTTTACCTGCCGCGCCTGTTCCCGGGATATGCCGGCACCGGCCACGGCCTGTTCCGCATCACCCGCGACAGCGACATCGAGGTGATGGAAGAGGCCGAGGATCTGGTCCGCCTGTTCGAGACGGCGCTGAAGCGTCGCCGCCTGGGCAGCGTGATCCGGCTGAAAATCGACGCGGCCATGCCGGCCGAACTGCGCAAATTCGTGCAGGACGAGGTCGAGGCCGAGGCCGGCACGGTGGTGCTGGTCGATGGCCTGCTGGGCCTGGCCGACACCAAGCAGCTGATCGTGGACGAGCGCCCGGACCTGCAGTTCCCGCCGTTCACCGCGCGCCTGCCGGAGCGTATCCGCGATTACGGCGGCGATGCGTTCGCGGCGATCCGCGCCAAGGACTTTATCGTGCACCACCCGTACGAAAGCTTTGATGTGGTGGTGCAGTTCCTGCGCCAGGCGACGGCCGACCCGAACGTGGTCGCCATCAAGCAGACGCTGTACCGCACCTCGCACGACAGTCCGATCATCAAGGCGCTGATCGAGGCGGCCGAGGCCGGCAAGTCGGTGACGGCATTGGTCGAACTGAAGGCGCGCTTTGACGAAGCGGCGAACATCCGCTGGGCGCGCGACCTGGAGCGTGCGGGCGTACAGGTCGTTTATGGCTTCATCGAGCTGAAGACGCACGCCAAGCTGTCGCTGGTGGTGCGGCGCGAGGGCGGCCAGTTGCGGACCTACGTCCATCTCGGCACCGGCAACTACCACCCGATCACGGCGAAGGTTTACACCGACCTCAGCTACTTCACCGACGACCAGGAAATTGCCCACGACGTGGCGCGGGTATTCAACTTCCTGACCGGCTATGCGGCGCCAGAAGCGCTGCAGCGCATTCCGATGTCGCCCTCGACCTTGCGGCCGACCCTGCTGCGCCTGATCGACGAGGAGATCGAACATGCGCGCGCCGGTCGGCCGGCGGCGATCTGGGTGAAGCTGAACAGCCTGGTCGATGTCGCGGCGATCGATGCGCTGTACCGCGCCAGCCAGGCCGGGGTGCAGATCGACCTTGTCGTGCGCGGCATCTGCTGCCTGCGACCGGGCGTGCCGGGCCTTAGCGAGAACATCCGGGTCAAGAGCATCGTCGGGCGCTTCCTCGAACATGCGCGCATCGTGTGCTTCGGCGCCGGCCATGGCCTGCCGTCGGCCAAGGCGAAGGTGTTCATTTCCTCCGCCGACTGGATGGGCCGCAATTTCGACCGTCGCGTCGAGGTGCTGGTGCCGATCGAGAATCCCACCGTGCACGAGCAGGTGCTGGACCAGATCATGGTCGCCAACCTGAAGGACGAGGCGCAGAGCTGGCGGCTGGACGGCGAGGGCAAATACCATCGCGTGCCGGCCGGCGACGGCGCCTTCAGCGCGCACACCTATTTCATGACCAATCCCAGCCTTTCGGGCCGCGGCAAGGCCCTCAAGGGTGGCGACGCCATTCCCCGTCTTGTACTGAGTAACTCGTAAAGTCCCCCTTATGCGTTCAACAGACCGCGTTCTGGCGGTGCGTCCTGGTCCGGGCGCGCCTGCCGCCGTTATCGACATCGGGTCCAACTCGGTTCGTCTTGTCGTATTCACCGGCCCGCCGCGCGCGCCGGTGCCGATGTTCAACGAGAAGATGCTGTGTGCCCTCGGCCGCGGCCTCGAGGATTCCGGCAAGCTCGACGAAGACGGGATGAAGCTGACGATCGCGGCGCTGCGACGCTTCGTGGGCCTTGCGCGCCTTATGGAGGTTCGCGAAATCGTGGCGGTCGCGACGGCAGCCGTGCGCGACGCCAGCAACGGCGCAGCGTTCGTGGCCGAGGCCGAGCGCGAGTGCAACCTGCCGATCCAGGTCATCTCCGGCAACGAGGAGGCCTTGCTGTCGGCGCAGGGCGTGTTGAGCGGCATTCCCGAGGCCGATGGCGTCATGGGCGACCTGGGTGGCGGCAGCTTGGAGCTGGTGGCGCTGAACAAGGGCGCGACCGGCGACAGCGTGACCTTGCCACTGGGTCCGTTGCGCCTGGCCGGGATCCGCGACAACGATCTACTGCGCGATCACGTGGACAACCACCTGGACAAGGTGAAATGGCTCGGCAAGGCGAAGGGCCGGTCGCTGTACCTTGTTGGCGGCGCGTGGCGCGGCATTGCCCGCATCCACATGGCTCATACCAACTATCCGCTGCGCATCATTCACCATTACCGCATCTCGGCGTCGGAAGCGGACGACATCACCCGCCTGCTGTCGCGGCAGAGCAAGGACTCGCTTGCCCGTATTGCCGGTGTGTCGCGCCGCCGGCTGGATGGCATTCCCGCCGCGGCGCTGGTGCTGCGCCGCCTTGTGCGCGCGGCCGATCCGAAGAGCGTGATCTTCTCGGCGCACGGCCTGCGCGAAGGCCTGTGCCATGCCGCCCTGTCGGACCATGGCAAGCGCGAGGATCCGCTGCTGACGGCGTGTCGCGACATCGCGCAGCAAGTCGGTCGCTTCGGCAACCAGGGCGAGGCGCTGTTCGCCATTACCTCGCCACTGTTCGAGGGCGAGACACCGGCCCGTCGCCGGCTGCGCCTGGCGGCCTGCTACCTGTCCGACACCGCGTGGCGCATGCATCCTGATCATCGCGGCGAGCATGTGCTGAGCCGGGTGCTCAATGAACCGTTCACCGGCATTGATCATCCTGAACGGGCCGCGCTCGCCCTGGCTTTGTACGTCCGCTATACCGGCGAAGTTGCAAGCGACGATACGGTCGTTGTGCGGCAGCTGGCGGGCGATGCGGGGCGGGAGTGGGCGGCGGTGCTGGGCCTCGCCTTGCGTCTGGCGCAAACGTTCAGCGGGGGGACCAAAGCCCCCCTGGAAGCGCTGCGCCTGCGGACGGGCGGGGCGAGCCTGGTGCTCGAAGTTGGCGAGGCCGCGCTGCCGCTGATGGGCGATGTGGTCAATCGCCGGCTCGAGGCGCTGGCCAAGGCTCTTGGCCGCCAGTATGAGGTAAAGACACGGCGGCGTTAGCAACGGAGTGCGGCATGGCGATGAAGAAGGGCTACAAGGCGCTGCTCGACGAGGCGATGGGTCAGATCGAGACCCTGCCTGTCGCGGAAGCGGTCAAGCTGCATGGCGATCCGGATGTCGTGTTCGTCGACCTGCGCGATCCGCGCGAACTGGAGCGGGAGGGGCTGGTGCCCGGCGCGTTCCACGCGCCGCGCGGCATGATCGAGTTCTGGGTCGATCCTGAAAGCCCCTATCACAAGCCGATATTCGCGTCGGGCAAGCGCTTCGTCCTGTACTGCGCGGCCGGCTGGCGCTCGGCCCTGACCACCAAAACCCTCAAGGACATGGGGCTGGACCGTGTGGCGCATTTCGACGGCGGGTTTGGCGCCTGGAAGGCGGCGGGCGGGCCGGTCGAGGAAAAGGCGCCGAAGCCGCCAAAGGCCGCCGGCTGACCTGTGCCAAACTGGCGCTTTTGGCGCCGGGGTCGGCTATAGTGGGGGCGACTCCACGCCAACCGTCTTCCGCCCCGGGTTTGCATGTCCAAGCAGGTTAAATATCGCCGCGTCCTTCTGAAATGCTCGGGCGAGGCGCTGATGGGCGACCAGGCCTACGGCATTGATTTCGCGACCGTCGACCGCATCGCCAAGGACATCAAGGCGGTGCACGAACTGGGCGTCCAGGTTTGCCTGGTCATTGGCGGTGGCAACATCTTTCGCGGCATGTCGGGCGCGACCCAGGGCATGGCCCGGGCCTCGGCCGACTACATGGGCATGCTGGCGACGGTGATGAACTCCATCGCCGTGCAGCACGCGCTTGAAACCATGGGCATCGAGACCCGCGTCCAGTCGGCCATTCCCATGACGACGGTCTGCGAGCCATATATCCGGCGGCGGGCGATCCGCCATCTGGAGAAGGGGCGGGTGGTGATTTTCGCCGCCGGCACCGGCAATCCGTTCTTCACGACCGATACGGCGGCCGCCCTGCGCGCGGCCGAGATGAAGTGCGATGCGCTGCTGAAGGGAACCCAGGTCGACGGCGTATACAGCGCCGACCCCAAGAAAGATCCCAACGCGGTGCGCTTCGAGACGCTGGGCTATCTGGAGGTTTTGTCCCGTGACCTGAAGGTCATGGATGCCGCTGCGATCAGCCTGGCGCGCGAAAGCGCCATCCCGATCGTCGTGTTCTCGTTGCACGAACCCGGGGCGTTCGCCAAGATAATGACGGGCGAGGCCCGCTGTACCGTGGTACAAGACTGAATCAAAAGGGTAATCGCCCGTTTCAGGGCATCGCCGGCGGGAGACCTTCGAGTGGCTGATCTCGATACCGACGACCTTGCGCGCCGCATGGACAAGGCGCTGGAGGTTCTACGTCACGAATTTGGCGGGCTGCGCACCGGCCGTGCATCGAGCAGCATGCTCGATCCGGTCCAGGTCATGGCCTATGGCGGCAGCATGCCGCTGAACCAGGTGGCGACCATTAGCGTCCCCGAGCCGCGCATGCTCAGCGTGCAGGTGTGGGACAAGGCCAATACCAAGGCAGTGGAAAAGGCGATCCGCGACGCCAATCTGGGGTTGAACCCCCAGGGCGAGGGCTCGCTTATCCGCATCCCGATCCCGGAGCTGACCGAGCAGCGCCGCAAGGAGCTATCGAAGGTCGCCGGCCAGTACGCGGAACATGCCAAGGTGGCAATTCGCAACGTCCGCCGCGAAGGCATGGACGACGTGAAGAAGATGCTCAAGGACGGCGACCTGAGCGAGGACGACCAGACCCTCTATCAGGAGGAAATCCAGTCGTTGACCGACGCGCACATCAAGAAGGTCGACGACGCGCTGGCGTCCAAGCAAAAGGAGATCATGCAGGTCTGACATGCCGGTCGCCTCGCCCCAACCCGTCGCGCAGACCCTGCCGCGGCACATTGCCATCATCATGGATGGCAATGGCCGCTGGGCGAAGGCGCGCAGCCTGCCGCGGCTCGTCGGCCACCAGCGCGGCGCCGAAGCCGTGCGCGAAGTGGTTGTCACCTGTCGCGACATGGGGATCGGCTACCTGACCCTGTACGCATTTTCCTCGGAGAACTGGAAGCGGCCGGCCACCGAGGTGGGCGACCTGATGGACCTGCTGCGGTTCTTCATCCGGCGTGAACTGGAGCAGCTTCAAAAGAAAGGCGTGCGCATCCGCATTATCGGCGACCGCGAGCGCCTGGCGCCCGACATCATCGAACTGATCGATTCAACGCAGCAACGCACCGCCGGCAATCGTGGACTGACGCTGGTGATCGCGCTGAACTATGGCAGCCACAATGAAATCCTGGCCGCGTGCCGGCGTCTGGCGACGGAAGCCGCGGCGGGGACCCTGGACCCCGCAGCCATCGACGAAAACCTGTTCCGCCAGCACCTCCACACCGCCGACATTCCCGATCCCGACCTGTTGATCCGCACCTCGGGCGAGCAGCGCCTGTCGAACTTCCTGCTGTGGCAGGCGGCCTATGCCGAACTGGTGTTTGTCGATACGTTGTGGCCGGACTTTGGGCGGGCGCAGCTTCAGGCGGCCGTGGCCGAGTTCCAGCGCCGTGAGCGCCGCTACGGCGCCAGCGGCGAATAGGAACCCGGACCCCACCGCATGGCAGTTTTTTCCCGCGAACTCGCGCTCCGCATCGGCTCGGCAATGGTCATGGCACCGCTTGTCCTGGCGGCGGTCTGGTTTGGCGATCCGTTTTTCCCGTGCCTGATCGCGCTCGCTGCGGTCCTGATGCAGGCTGAATGGATCAGGATTTCGGAAACGGGCGGGTTGAAGGCGCTGGAATGGGTACGAATCGTCGTGCTGATCGGCGCGCTGGCGCTGGGCGCGATTGGCGGCTGGGCGCAGGGATTGCTGCTGCTGCTGGTTCTCGCGGTGGTAACCAGTGTGATCGGACACCCGCGCGATGGCGTGCGCCTGTGGCCGGCGCTCGGCACCCTGTACATCGGCATTCCCTGTCTGGCGATGCTGTGGCTGCGCGACAAGCCCCATGTCGGGCGTGACGTTGTCCTGGCCCTGTTACTCGTGGTCTGGGCCACCGACATCGGCGCCTATTTCGTCGGCCGGCTGGTCGGCGGCCCAAAACTGGCACCACGCTGGAGTCCGAACAAGACCTGGTCGGGCGCCATTGGCGGCCTGATCGCGGCGATCCTCGTCGGCGTCGCGTTTGCCCAGTGGTCGACCAAGGTAAGCATCCTCTCCGCCGTCCTGCTCAGTATCGGCACCGCCCTCACGGCCGAAATCGGCGACCTGATCGAAAGCATGCTGAAACGCCGCTTTACGGTAAAGGATACCGGCAGTCTGATTCCGGGGCACGGCGGGCTGCTGGACCGTCTCGACTCTCTCCTGCTGGCGGCGCCGGTCGTGGCGATCATCGTTCTGGTCGTGTCTTGGCGCCAATAGTCACGAACCTCCGCGACCACAAGCGGCCGCAGAGCGCCGGTAACCGGCGTCGGATCAGCATCCTGGGCGCCACCGGCTCGGTCGGGCGCAACACCATCGACCTGATCGAACGGGGCGGCGACGCCTTTACCGTCGAAGTGCTAACCGCCAATACAAATGCCGAGGCCCTCGCGGCCCAGGCCCGCAAACTGCGTCCCCGCTGCGTCGCCATTGGTGACGCGCAGGCCTACGGGGCGCTGAAAGAGGCGCTGGCTGGCACCGGAATCGAGGTCATGGCCGGCCCGAGCGGCATGGTGGAGGCCGCTGCCCGCCCGGCCGACTGGACAATGGCGGCCATTGTCGGCGCTGCCGGCCTGGAACCGACGCTCGCGGCCATCCGGCGGGGCGGTGTCGTCGCCATCGCCAACAAGGAGACGCTGGTCTGTGCCGGCGATGTGGTCATGGCCGCGGTGCGTGAGCACGGTGCGACCCTGCTTCCGGTGGATTCCGAGCACAACGCCATTTTCCAGGTGTTCGACTTCGACCGCATCGAGGCGGTGGAAAAGATCATCCTGACCGCTTCGGGCGGGCCGTTCCGCAAGCTCAGCCTTGCGGAAATGCGCGATGTCACTCCAGCCCAGGCCGTGGCCCATCCGGTGTGGAGCATGGGGGCCAAGATTTCGGTCGATTCCGCGACACTTATGAACAAGGGGCTGGAACTGATCGAGGCCAGTTTCCTGTTCCCGGTGCCCGAGCCGCGGCTGGAGATCCTGATCCACCCACAGTCCGTAATACATTCCATGGTCGCTTATATCGACGGCTCGGTCCTGGCCCAATTGGGATCACCCGACATGCGGACGCCGATCGCCCATGCCTTGGCTTGGCCGGGCCGCATGGCCGCACCGTCACCGCGCCTGGACCTCGCCGTACTTGGTAGCTTGAGCTTCGAAACGCCTGATCCGGCTAGGTTTCCGGCTTTGACCCTGGCCCGCCACGCACTGCGGTCGGGCGGTTCCGTGCCCACCACCCTGAACGCGGCGAACGAAGTTGCCGTCGAGGCTTTTTTGGCCAACCGGATCGGCTTCCTCGATATTGCCCGAATTGTGGAGCGAACTCTCGAACAGTTGCCCCGCACGCCGGTATCGACCCTGGACGAAGTACGCGCCACCGACGAGGAGGCGCGCCGTATTGCCGCTGTCCTAGTCGGGACCCGCTGAATTAGGATTCAGGCATGAGCGAAGTGCTTTCAGTTGTCCTCTACGTCGTCCCGTTCCTCGCGGTCCTGACCGCTATCGTCTATGTCCACGAACTGGGCCACTACTGGGTGGGCCGCTGGAACGGGGTGCAGGTCGAAACCTTCTCCATCGGTTTCGGCCCTGAACTGTTCGGCTGGACCAATCGCCACGGAACCCGCTGGAAGATCAGCGCCCTGCCGCTGGGCGGCTACGTCAAGTTCTACGGCGATGCCTCGGCCGCCTCGAACCCTGCCGAGGCCCTGGCACAGATGACGCCGGAGGAGCGCAGCCGCTCGCTGCACGGCAAGTCGGTATTGCAGCGCAGCGCCGTGGTTGCGGCGGGACCGGCGGCGAATTTCCTTTTTGCAATAGCTATTTACGCCCTGTTGTTCACGTTCTTTGGGCAGCCGTTTACGCCCCCCGTTGTTGGCAGCGTTGCCGAGGGCAGCGCGGCAGAAACGGCAGGCCTGCGGGCCGGCGACCGCATCCTGCGCATCGACGGCTCGACGATTCAGCGCTTCGAAGAACTGCGCGCCATCGTCATGGTCAATGCCGATACGCCGCTCAAGGTCGACCTAGAGCGCGACAGCCAGCCGCTGACCCTGACCGTCACACCCGCCCGCAAGGACGTGCCGGATGGCTTCGGCGGCAGCCACAAGGTCGGCCAGCTGGGCATCGGTGGCGGCAAGCCGGAATTCATCCAGCTCGACCCGCTATCGGCGGTCTGGCAGGGGGTGCGGGAAACCGGCGCGGTGGTCTCGACCAACCTGACCTATATCAAGCGGTTGGTGACCGGCGCCGAATCGGGCGACCAGATTTCGGGGCCCATCGGAATTGCGAAAATTACCGGCGACGTCGCCCGGTTGAGTCTGTTGGCGCTGGTCTCGCTTATGGCGACACTTTCGGTCGCCATCGGCTTCATCAACCTGTTTCCCATCCCCATGCTGGACGGCGGGCATTTATTGTTCTATGCCCTTGAAGCTATTCGGGGACGGCCGTTGGGCGAGCGCGCCCAAGAGGTTGGATTCAGGATCGGGTTGACCTTCGTTTTGTCGTTGTTCCTTTTTGCCACCTGGAACGATCTGGGACGGAACGGGGTGATAAAATTCGTTGCCGGGTTGTTCTCCTGATGCTGCTGCCTCTGGCGCGGCATTCGGGGCAAACCCGACCGGTAGAGTGAGGCGAGCGGTAGTGCGGCGAGCGATCCGATCCATTTTGCTGATGTTGGCCACCGCCGGCCTGTTGGGCCTGTCCCAGCCGGCTTTTGCCCAGTTCGGCGGTTCGCTGCGCGACATCAATGTCGAGGGCAACCAGCGTATCGAGGCGGACACGGTCCGCTCGTACATGTTGATTGCGCCTGGCGATCCCTTTGACGACGAAAAGATCGACCGCTCGCTGAAGGCTTTGTTCGCCACCGGCCTGTTTGCCGACGTAACCGCCAGCCGCCAGGGCAACAACCTGATGGTCCGCGTGGTCGAGAACCCGATCATCAACCGCCTGGCCTTCGAAGGCAACCAGCGCCTGACCGAAGAGGTCCTACTCAAGGAAGTCCAGCTGCGCCCACGGCAGGTTTACAGCCGCAGCAAGGTTCAGTCCGATCTGCAGCGCATCCTGCAGCTCTATCGCCGGTCCGGCCGGTTTGCCGCCACCGTCGAGCCGAAAGTTATCCAGCTGCCGCAGAACCGCGTCGATCTCGTGTTCGAGATCACCGAGGGCGCGGCGACCCGGATCGAGCGCATCCGCTTTATCGGCAATGGCAAGTATTCCGACGGCCGCCTGCGCGAGGTGCTGTCGACCAAGGAAACCGCCTGGTGGCGCTTTCTGTCGAACGACGACACCTACGATCCCGACCGCGTGAATTACGACCGCGAGCAGCTGCGCAAGTTCTACCTGTCGCATGGCTATGCCGATTTCCGCGTTGTCTCGGCCGTGGCGGAACTGACGCCATCGCGCGAGGCGTTTTTCATCACCTTCACGGTCGAGGAAGGTGACGCCTACAAGTTCGGCACTGTCGATGTGAAATCGTCGATTCCGGGCCTGACCGATACTGCCGCGTTCAAGCCCGCCGTCACCTTAGACCCCGGCGATACTTTCGATGCCGGCGAGCTGGACCGCACGATCCAGAACATCACCGCGCGCCTCGGCGAACTGGGTTATGCCTTTGTCGATGTGAAGCCTGACGTCCGCAAGAATCGCGACACGCGGATCATCGACGTCACATTCCAGATCGACGAAGGTCCGCGCGTCTATGTTGAGCGCATCAACGTGACGGGCAACGTCCGTACCCTCGACAAGGTTATCCGGCGCGAATTCCGTCTCTCCGAGGGCGACGCCTATAACCGCGCCAAGCTGGACCGGTCGCGGACCCGTCTGCGCGGCCTGGCCTTCTTCGAGAAGGTCAATATCGCCGAAACCCGCGGCTCGGAGGCGGACAAGATTGTCCTCGACGTCAACGTCCAGGATAAGTCGACCGGCGAACTGACCGTCGGCGCCGGCTTCTCGACCAGCGAGGCGATCCTGGGCAACATCGGCCTTCGCGAGCGCAACTTCCTCGGCCGCGGCCAGGACGTGAAGCTGAACCTGTCGGTGTCGAAGTCGCGCCAGCAGATCGACCACAGCTTTACCGAACCTTACTTCCTCGACCGCGAACTGCTGGCCGGTTACGACGTGTTCCACACGAAGTACGACTTCCAGAACCGCAGCAACTACGACCAGACCTCGACCGGTGGCGGCCTGCGCCTTGGCTTCCCGGTTACCGAGCACCTATTTGCAAACCCGGCCTACCGCATCCGTCGCGACATCATCGACAACGTGAAGCCCGGAGCCTCGGCGGCGGTGATCCGGCAACAGGGCAGCAGCGTCACGTCGACCGTGGGCTATACGCTGGTCTATGACCGCCTGGACGACCGCAGCAATCCGAGCGACGGCTACCTCGTCAAGTTCGGCGAGGAGTATGGCGGCGTCGGCGGCACGGAATATTTCGTGCGTCACACCGGTTCATACGCGCACTACTTCCCGATCTTCGACCAGGTGGTGTTGAGCGGCGCTCTGGAAGGTGGCCATATCTTTGGTCTCTCCGACGATGTCCGCCTGACCAACCGCTTCTATGTCGGTGGCGACAATTTCCGCGGTTTCAAAGCCGGCGGCGTCGGCGCCCGCGATGCGACCAGCGGCGATGCCCTGGGTGCGAACATCTACTACACCGCCACGGCCGAGGCGCAGTTCCCGCTGGGTCTGCCGCAGGAATTCGGCATGCTGGGCCGTGTGTTCGGCCTGGTCGGTTCGGCCCACGATGTGGACGAGCCGGCGATCGGCCTGCTGGAAAGCAGTGCATTGCGCGCCACCGTCGGTGTTGGTCTGTCGTGGCGCAGCCCGCTGGGCCCGATCAAGCTCGACTTCAGTCTTCCTGTGATGAAGCAGGACTTCGACCAGACCGAATACTTCCGTTTCAATTTTGGCACCAGGTTCTGACATGACGTCCACACGCCGTTTGCTGTTTTCAATGGCCCTTGTATTTGCAGTCGTCGGCGGCGCGCTGCCGGCTTTCGCCCAGAAGCTTCCCCCGGCCGTTATTGGCATCATCGACAACCAGCGCATTTTCCGTGACGCCGCCTCGTTCAAGAGCCTGCGCCAGCAGTTCGAGCAGTATCGCCTGCAGTATCAGGGCGACGCCCAGAAGGACGAGGAGCGGTTGCGTGGCGAGGACCAGGAACTGGTGCGCCAGCGTGCCATCCTGGCGCCGGACGCGTTCGACCAGCGCCGCCGCGATTTCGAACGCCGTGTCGGCGACGTGCAGCGCAAGGTGCAGGAGCGCAGCCGCGCGCTCGAGACCGCGGTCAACACCGGCCGCGCCACGATTGCGGGCGCCGTGCAGCAGATCATCAACGACATTGGCAACGAGCGGGGCATTACTGTCGTGATCGACAAGGCCCAGGTGCAGTTTGCGAGCGATCAGCTCGACATCACCGCCGAGGTGCTGAAGCGTCTCGACCAGCGCATGCCGACCGTCAAGATGCCTGCCCCGGCGGTCCAGTAGCGGCGGGATGGCGGATCCGCGCTTCTTCGCGCGCCAGGGCCCGTTCCGTCTCGGCGATCTGGCTGCACGTGGCGGCGCGACCCTCGGCCCCGGCGTAGACCCCGACATCGAGATCGTCGATGTCGCGCCTCTGGAAGGGGCTGGCCCCGGCCAGTTGAGCTTCTTCGACAACGCAAAGTATGTCGATGCCTTCAAGGCGACGTCTGCGGCGGCGTGCATCGTGGCGCCCAGGCACGCGAAGTCGGCGCCCCCCGGCGTGGCCCTGCTGCTCAGCGACCGGCCCTATCGCGCCTATGCCCTGGCGGCCCAGGCGTTCTATCCGGTTGCGCAGCCGGCCGCGGGCATCCACGCCCGTGCGATTGTAGACCCTACGGCTGTTCTGGGCGAAGGCGTCAGCATTGCCGCCGGCGCTGTGGTCGAGGCGGGCGCCAAGATCGGTGCGGGCACCAGTATCGGTGTCAACAGCGTGATCGGCGCCAATGTGGGGATCGGCCGCGACTGCCGGATCGGCGCCCTGGTGTCGGTCAGTCATTGCGACATCGGCGACCGGGTCACCTTGCATGCCGGCGTGCGGATCGGCCAGGACGGGTTCGGCTTTGCGCCCGATCCGGCCGGCCATGTGAAGGTGCCGCAGCTGGGCCGGGTCGTGATCGGTGACGGTTGCGACGTCGGCGCGAACAGTACGATCGACCGCGGGTCCGGACCGGACACCGTCATCGGGCCGGGCTGCTGGATTGATAATCTGGTGCAGATCGGGCACAACGTGACGCTCGGCCGGGGATGCATCATCGTGGCGCAGTCCGGGGTGGCGGGCTCCTCGAAGCTGGGGAATTTCGTCGCTCTCGGCGCCCAGGGTGGCATAGCCGGTCACCTGCGGATCGGCGATGGCGCCCAGGTCGCGGCCAAGAGCGGCGTAATGACCGACATTCCAGGCGGCGAAATCTGGTGCGGCTCGCCGGCAATGCCGATCAAGCAGTTCTTCAGGGAAGTGGCCACGGTAAAACGGCTGGCGGAAAACAAGGGACGACAATCATGAACGTGATCGCGACGGAAGGCGCGCTCGGGACGGCCGACATCAACCGGGTCATGCAGATGATCCCGCATCGCTATCCGATGCTGCTGGTCGACAAGGTCATCGAGCTGCGCGCCGATCACAGCGCCATCGGCATCAAGAATGTCACGATCAACGAGCCGTTCTTCCAGGGTCACTTCCCCCAGCGCCCTGTATTCCCGGGCGTGATGGTCATCGAGAGCATGGCGCAGACCGCCGCGGTACTGGTGGTCTATACGCTTGGCGCCTCGTCCGAAGGCAAGCTGGTCTACTTCATGGGCGTCGACAATGCGCGCTTCCGCCGGCCAATCGTGCCGGGTGACCAGTTGCACATCAAGGTGACACGCGACCGCCGTCGCGGCAATGTCTGGAAGTTCGTGGGCGAGGTGACCGTCGAGGGCAAGCTTGCCGCCGAGGCCACGTTCTCGGCCATGATCCTCGACGAGTAGCAGGGCGCATGGCCAAGATTCATCCCTCCGCCGTGGTCGAAGACGGCGCGAAGCTCGGCAGCGATGTCGAGATCGGCCCATTCTGCACGGTGGGCGCCAATGTTTCGTTGCATGACGGCGTGCATCTGCACTCGCACGTGGTCGTGACCGGTCACACGACCGTGGGCGAGGCGACGCGCATCTTTCCGTTCGCCTCTATCGGCCACCAGCCGCAGGATCTGAAGTACAAGGGCGAGCCGTCGCAGCTGACCATCGGCAAGCGCAACACGATCCGCGAGTTCGTGACGATGAATCCCGGCACCGAGGGCGGCGGCATGCTGACCTCCACCGGCGACAACTGCCTGTTCATGGCCTGCGCCCACGTGGCGCATGACTGCCATATCGGCAACAACGTCGTGGTGGTGAACAACGTCCTGCTGGGTGGCCATATCGAGATCGGCGATTTCGCGATCATCGGCGGCGCGGCGGCGGTGCATCAGTTCGTCCGCATCGGCCGCCACGCGATGATCGGCGGCATGTCGGCGGTCGAGAACGACATCATTCCGTACGGCACCGTGATCGGCAACCGCGCGCACCTTTCGGGACTGAACCTCGTGGGCCTGAAGCGCCGCGGCTTCGAGCGCGATGCGATCCATCAGCTGCGCACGGCCTACCGCCTGATGTTCGCCGAGGAAGGCACGCTGCAGGAGCGGCTGGAGGACGTGGCGCAACTGTTCGCCTCGAACACGCTGGTCATGGAAGTCGTCGATTTCATCCGCAAGGCGTCGTCGCGCGGCATCTGCACGCCGAAGCCCGACGCCGTCCTCGCCGGTGACTGACACGGCCCTGGGGGTCGTGGCCGGTGGCGGGACGCTGCCGGCGGCAGTGCTGCAGGCGGCCGAGGCACAGGGTCGCCGGACCTTTACCATCGCGATCAACGGTGAGTGCGACCCTGCCACGGTGGCGGGGCGGGCGCATGCCTGGCTGGACATAGCCGCCGTCGGCGGCGTGATCGAAAACCTGCGCCAGAATGATTGCGGCGAGGTTGTCATGGCCGGTCGCATCGGCCGGCCCGACTTTGCCCGGCTACGTCCCGACTGGCAGGGCATCAAGCTGCTGCCCCGGGTGATCCGCGCCGCGGGGCAGGGTGACGACGCGCTGCTAAAAACGCTGGTCGCATATTTCGAGGAACAGGGTTTCCGCGTGATCGGCGCAGACCAGGTCGCCGCCGGCCTGCTGGCGTCCGCCGGCGTGCTGGGACGGGTGCGCCCCGGCGACGCCGACAAGGCAGACATCGCCCGCGCCATAGCCGCGGCGCGCGAGCTGGGCCGGCTGGACGTCGGCCAGGCCGCTGTCGTGCGTGACGGACAGGTGCTGGACGTTGAGGCGGCGGACGGCACGGATGCGCTGCTGGCGCGCTGTGCCGGCCTGAATGGCGCCGGACGTGGCGGCGTATTGGTGAAGCTGGTGAAGCCGGGCCAGGAGCGCCGGGTCGATCTGCCGACCATCGGCGTCCGCACCATCAACAATGTGCATGCGGCGCGGCTGGCCGGCGTGGCGGTGGAGGCCGGCAGCGCCCTGATCCTCGACCGCGCCGGTGTCGTGGCGGCGGCCGATGCGGCAGGCCTGTTCCTGTTCGGCTTCGACGGCGCGGAGTTTCCCGCGTGAGCCGGTTGCGCATCATGCTGATTGCGGGCGAGCCGTCGGGCGATCTGCTGGGCGCGCGCCTGATGGCGGCGCTGAAACTGCACAGCCTGGGCGGCGTCGATTTCATCGGCGTCGGCGGCGAGCAGATGGCGGCGCAAGGCCTGACCAGCCTTTTCCCGATGGAAGAACTCTCGGTCATGGGCTTCCTCGAGGTGCTGCCGCGGGCGCGGCGCATCCTGGGCCGCGTCAAGCAGACCGTGGCATTTGCTGTGGCCGAGCGGCCCGATGCGGTGGTGACTATCGACAGCCCGGGCTTCAACTTCCGCCTCGCGCGACGTTTGAAGGGGCAGGGCATCCGCCTGATCCATTTTGTCGCGCCGCAAGTGTGGGCGTGGAAGCCGAAACGCGCGAAGACCACGGCGCAATTGTTTGACCGCCTGCTGTGCCTGCTGCCGTTTGAGCCGGACTGGTTCACCCGCGAAGGCCTGGCGACCGATTTCGTCGGCCATCCGGTGGTGGAGTCCGGCGCAGCCAACGGCAATGGCGGCCTGTTCCGCCAGAAGCATGGCATTGCTGCAGATGCGCGCATCGTCACCGTCCTGCCGGGCAGCCGCGAGGGCGAGGTGCGGCGGCATCTGCCGGTCTTCCGCGACGCCATGGCGCGGTTGCAGGAAAAGATCGGCCCGTTTCACACGGTGATCCCGACCGTGACAGGCGTCGTCGCACAGGTCCGGGCGGGCGTGGCGGACTGGCCCGGTCCGGTCCTGGTTATTACCGGGCAAAGCGAGAAGTACGATGCTTTCGCCGCCAGTAGTGCGGCGCTCGCGGCATCGGGTACCGTTGCGCTGGAACTGGCTTTGGCCGGCGTGCCGTCGGCAGTGGCTTACCGGGTCAATCCGATCACCGCATGGCTGGCGCGGCGGTTCATCACCGTGCGCTTTGCCAATCTGGTCAACATCCTGCTCGACCGGCTGGTCGTGCCGGAACTGATCATGGACGATTGCGAGCCGGTAAAACTGGCCGACGTCGTTGAACGGCTGCTGAACGACCCGCGTATGCGCGCCGAGCAGGCGGCAGCAGCGAACCAGGCGATGGCGATGCTGGGACAAGGCGGCGATCCGCCCAGCCTGCGTGCAGCGGATGTGATCCTTCGGGTCTTGGGACAGGTGCGGCCGCTGCCCTAGAGCAGCATCAGGCCGCCGTCGACGGTATAGACGCCGCCGGTCTGGAAACTGGCCTCGTCACTCAACAGATAGGCGATGAAGGCCGCGACCTCCGCCGGTGCGGCGACGCGCGGGATCGGCAGGTGCGAGAACGTGCCGCTGCCATCGCCGCCCGTGGCGCTGGCGAGGGCAGGGCCAAGCATCGCCGTCGCGATGGGGCCGGGGCAGATCGCATTCACACGGATGCCATGTCTGCCATTCTCAAGTGCCGCAGTCTGCGACAGGGCAATGACGGCGCGCTTGGCGCTGCCATAGGCGGTGGCGCCAGGAAATGATTTCAAGCCACCAACTGACGACGTGTTGACGATGGCGCCACCCTTGCCCTGCGCGATCATATGGCGCAGGACGGCGCGCAGGCCGAGGAACACGCCACGTACATTGACCGCATGGACGCGGTCGAACTCGGCAACCTCGATCTCGACCATCGGCGCGCGATGGCCGACGATACCGGCATTGTTCACGAAAAGATCGACAGAGCCGAATTTTGCGACCGCGGCAGCGACATAGTCGCTACAGCCCTGTTCGTTGGAAACATCCGCGGCGACGCCGAGGACATTGGGGGAGGCGTGCTGCGGGGCGCGGAGATCGACCGCGACGATCTTCGCGCCCTCGTCAAGCAGGCGCTCGACCACGGCGCCACCGATGCCGCCCGCGGCACCGGTGACGATCGCGACCTTGCCGGCCAGTCCCCTAAACGTCACGGATGGATCAGGCCGCGTGGCTCTTCTGCTTCATATACTTCAGGCTGACCGGCGCGTTGATCTCGAACGGATCGTGCAGGCCCAGTTCCTTGCCGATCTTGCGCAGTTCCGGCAGCACGGACTCCCCCATCATGCCGATGCAGTTCATCGACGTCTGGTGGTCCATGTGGCCGTCGTTGAGCCACAGCATCAGCATGCCCGGCTTGGTTTCCTTCAGCCACCAGCCGATGCGCTCGATCACCTGCTTCGGCGTGCCGGCAATAATGGTGCCCATTTCCAGCTGGGCCTCGAAGTCGGACATCACCTTGTTGTGCGACGAGCGCGCGTTGCGCGCCTCGAAGCTGGTATAGCCGGTGGGCGAGATCCAGGTCGGGCTGCCGTAGCCCGCGAACGAACCGGCCAGCCACAGGAACTCGCGCGCGTTCTGCTTGGCCTTTTCCTCGGTCTCGGCGACGTGCACACGCATCAGGTAGCCGCGATAGGCCGGGCCGCCCTCGAAGCCGGCCTTGGCGGCCAGCGAATCATAGAAGGCCCAAATGCGTTTGGTGTCCTCGACGGTCGTGTTCAGGCACACATACGGGTAGCCGTGCGCGGCGGCGAATTCGATCGTCTCCTTGCTGACGAGGCCCGGAACCCAGACGCGGGGATGGGGCTTCTGCAGCGGCGTGGCCCACGGATTGACGACGCGCACCTGATAATGCTCGCCTTCCCAGCGGAACGGACCGGGCTTCGTCCAGGCATCAATCAGCAGGTCGTGCGCCTCGGCGAAGCGGTCGCGGTTGTAGGCGGGGTTGACGTTGTTGGCCAATTGCTCGGCGCCGCCACCGCGCACCACGCCGGCGACCAGGCGGCCGCCCGAGATCATGTCGATCATGGCGGTGTCTTCGGCCAACTGCACCGGGTTGTCCCAGACCGGCAGCGGGTTGCCGAGTTGCACGATCTTGGCGTGCTTGGTGCGCGCCGCAACCATCGAGGACATGACCGTCAGGCGCGGCTGCATGCAGAACGCCGAATTGTGGTGCTCGTTCAGCATGATGCCGTCGAAGCCGACCTTGTCGGCCAGCTCGTACTCGGTCAGGCGTTCGTTGTAGAGGCGGGCGCCTTCGACGGGATTGAAGAACTTGTTCGAGTGGACCAGCACGTTATCGCCGGCACGGCGGGCCGGATGGTCGAATGGATAAAGCTTGTTCGACTCCTCGTGGTCCAGGGCCGAGTAGGGCTGTTCCGTGAAATAGGAGAGAAACATATTGGTCTTCCTTGGCTGAATTCAGGTCGCGGAGGTATGTGAGCCGTCGTCGTCCAAGTATTTCCGGATCGCCTTGCCGCCCCATTCGTCGCCGCCGATGTTTCGGCGGGTCCGGTATTTGAGCAGCCAGCGTTCGCCTGAGCGGACGAATTCAAAATGATTGTAAGCGCAGGTCCACAGTTCGATCTTCTCGGGCGTCTTGCGCACGATGGTCGCCGAATAGCCCTCCGCCCAGGCGGTGTCGCCCTCAATGCGGATGAACAGGTTCAGCATGGCGTGCTGGCTGCGGTTTTCGATCTGCTTGTGATTGTTCATCGGCGCGCCGATCAGGTCGAGCAGGTCGTCCCGGCCGCGCCATTTCTGGTCTTCGAGGTCGTAGACGCCGTCGGGCGTCCAGCCATCTGCCCACTTCTCGGACCGGCCGAGATCGGCATTGAAGCCGTAGGTGTGCAGGCACTCGCGGATCTTTTCCTGGTCTTCCAGGTAGCGCAGGCGCTTTTCCACCGCTTCGAGACGTTGAGCCAGATCCATCTTCAACCTCCCTGCCGTTCGGCGACAGTGGAAACCCCGACCGGCTGGCGGCCGGCGTGATCCGAACCGCGATTGTCTGCGAAAGAGGCGCCGCGCGGGTTGCGCGCGGCGCCAGCTCCGTCTTTAGCAGCCAGCCCGCTTGTACAGGCCGTCCGCACGTGTATTGCCCATGTCCTCGGCCATGGTCAGCGCGGCGGCCGTGGCGAGGAAGTGGTTGGTGCGGGTGATGCGCAGTTCGGGCGCGACGATGGTCTTGAACTTGCCCGAGTTCTGCTCGAGCATTTCGGTCATCTTCATGCCGTCGGTGGAACCGACAGCTTCCGCAACCGCCTTCGACAGGTAGGCCATGTCGTAGTACTGCACGACGGTGGTGAGACCGATCTGCGGATTGAGGTTCGGCTCGAACTTCTTCAGACGCTCGGTGTACTTCACGTATTCCGACTGGCCGAGCGGGTCGGCCGCGCAAGCCGAGAAGGCCTTGACGCTGACACCGGCGACGAGGGCCTTGATCGCGGTCGGGCCCGCGTTCTTGGCCATGACCGGGAAGTTCACCACGGCGCCGTTGTTGCCGGCGTACTTGATGTCCCAGCCGATCTGCTCGGTGTTCTTCATCACCGTGGCGGTATCGATCGGGCTCTGTGCCTGCAACAGCACGAAGTCCACGCCCTTGCGGCGCAGGTTCAGCAGCTGCGGGGTAACGTCGGGCGCGTTGAGCTGGTACTGGTCGACGCCGGCGAGCTCGCGGTTCGCTGCCTTCATCAGGCCCTTGATCGTTTCGTAGATCAGAGCCGACTGCTGCGCGTCGTCATACAGGAAGCCGATCGACTTCGCCTTGCGGGTGTTGATAGCATAATCGACCATCGCTTCCGCCAGCGCGTCGCCGGACGGGCCGAACGAGAAGGCGGTGCGCGCAACCTCGGGGGTGAACGCCGAAGCAGTGGCCAAGCTCCAGTACGTGATGCCGGTTTCGGTCTTGGCGACCGCATTGGCGACGGCGAGACTTGGCGGGCTGAACTGCGGCCCGTACATGATCTGCACCTTCTCTTGGAACAGCAGGCGCTTGGCCTCGGTCACTGCGTTGGTGGTGTCGGTGGCATCATCGCCTTGGACGATCTGCACCTGGCGGCCGAGGATACCGCCGGCCGCGTTGATCTCGGACATGGCCATGCGCAGGCCGAGCAGCGAGGCCGCGCCGACCGATGCACCGCTGCCGGTCATCGACATCAGTGCGCCGACCTTGAGCGGCTCCTTGGTCTGGGCACTGGCCGGGGCGGCGAGCACCAGCGCCAGCGCGGAAGCGCCGAACGCCAAAGACGAAAGCAATTTTACAGACTTCATTTTGTCCTCCCAGGTGGATACACGTAGCAACGCAAACAAACGTTACGCGGCGACCTTTTTCTTGCCGCTGGCATAGTCCCAGCTGACCGGCGCGTTGATTTGGAACGGGTCGTGCAGACCCAGTTCCTTGCCCATTGCATGAACGGCGGGCAGAACTTCCTTGCCGAACAAGTTCAGGCTCTCCATGCCGAGCCTGCGATCGAGGCGGCCGTCATAGACCCACAGCATTAGCATGCCGGGGCGGGTATTCTCCAGCCACCAGCGGATCTTCTTGGTCACCTGGTCCGGCGTGCCGGCGATGATCGTGCCGTTCGCGACCTGAGATTCGAACGAGTTCTGCGTCTTTTCCAGGTTGAGGCGGCCCTGGCGGGCCTCCCATGAGCTGTAACCAGAAGGCGCCAGCCAAGCCGGCGAGCCGTAGCCGGTGAACTGGCCGGCGAGCCACATGAACTCGCGCGCCTGGCGCAGCGCCTTTTCCTCGGTGTCTGCCACGTGGCAGCGCATCAGGTAGCCTCGGTGCTGCGGCCCGGCCTCGAAGCCGGTTTCCTTGGCTACCTTGTCGTACAGGCCCCAGATGCGCTTGGTGTCTTCCAGTGTCGTGTTCAGGCAGACATAGGGATAGGCATGGCGTGCCGCGAACTCGACCGTTTCCTTGCTCGCGATGCCCGGCACCCAGACGCGCGGATGCGGCTGCTGCAGCGGCTTGGCCCACGGATTGACGACGCGGACCTGATAGTGCTCGCCTTCCCAGCGGGTGGGGCCCGGCACCGTCCAGGCGTGGAGCAGCAGGTCGTGCGCTTCCTGGAAGCGGTCGCGGTTGAAGGCGGGGTTGACGTTGTTCGACAACTGCTCCGGCCCGCCGCCGCGGACGATGCCGGCGACCAGGCGGCCGCCGGAAATCAGGTCGATCATGCTGGTGTCTTCGGCCAGCTGTACCGGGTTCTCCCACAGCGGCAGCGGATTGCCCAGCTGCACGATCTTGGTGTTCTTGGTCTTGGCCGCGACCACGGTCGACATGATCGAGATGCGCGCCTGCGTGCAATAACAGGCGTTGTGGTGCTCGTTCAGCATAATGCCGTCGAAGCCGAGTTCGTCGGCGAGCTGGTACTCCGCGATATGATCGGCGTAGATCTTCGCGAGTTCGTTCGGGTCCACGAACCGGTTCGAGTGCAGCAGGACGTTATCGCCCAGCCGCCGGGCCGGATGATCCCAGGGATAGTGCTGATCCGCCTTGTCCTGTGTCAGGGGCGAATAAGGCTGTTCGGTGAAGTACGACACGAACATCGGCGTCTCCGTCGCAGCGAAATTAAGAGGTTGAGGTTAGCTGGCGGCGCGGTTGCCAGCGGACTTGAGGTAGCCGGTAGCCTCGAGGTGGCGCAGCACCATGTCGGCGACCGCGTCGGGCGTCTCGAAGTCGGCGTTGTGGCCGGTATTCGGCAGCTCGACATATTTGGCGCCCGGAATCGCGTCCTTGTAGATGGTGGCGCAGGACTTCGGGACGATCTTGTCGCCGGTGCTCCAAGACACCAGGGCCGGCACGTTCAGGCTCTTCAGCAGGTGCGGCAGGGCCAGGTCGAACATGTACGGCTTGTAGGCGATGCGGGTGGTCATTTCCCGGTTCTTGTCCCACTGCTCCATGTACTTCGCATCGCCACCGGGGAAGCTGCGCTCATGGGCTTCGATCGACGTAAAGCCCCGCTTCACGTAGTTCTCCGGCTCGAACAGGAACTGGTCGGCGATCTCGCCCTCGGTCGGCTTCACGCCCATCGGCGAGTGCAGCAGCAACTGGTTGACCCGTTTCGGGCTGTGGACCGCCAGCTCAGCGGCGACCCAGCCGCCGAAGCCCAAGCCCAGAACCGCGACCGGGCCGATGTTCATCTTGTCGAGGGCGAAGCCGGTCAGGGCGGCGAGATCGGGGACATTGCGCAGCCAGGTCGGGCGGTCAGATTCGTCGTAGCCGGGCAGGGCGGGGGCAACAACGCGGAGCGACTTTGCCAGCCGTTCATGCAACTTGCCGAACCCGAAACGGCCGTTGTCGCGGTGGAGCACGACAAGAGTGGGGCCGCTGCCGGAAGCCAAGACGTTCACACGGCCATGGGGCAGATCGACGTTGATCTGTTCAACCGACATTGCTGTTTCCTCCAGACGCTACCCGCAAACGAGGGAGGAACACCGTAGCGGATGTCGATCCTCCCTGACACGGCGCGGCGGATCAAAACCGCGCCGTTGTTAATTGGTGGAGAGGTTATGGCTAGGCGGTGCGTACCGTCCAATGTTATAAAACGCAGAAGATGATTATTATAATTCATCACTAGGGTCATGGAACTCCGCCACCTTCGATATTTCGTTGCCGTCGCCGAACTGGAGAACTTCCACCGGGCGGCCGAACGGCTGAACCTGGTGCAGTCGGCGCTGTCGCACCAGATTCGCCACCTGGAGCGGGAGCTGGGCGTGCAGCTGTTTGAGCGCAGCCGCCAGCGGGTCCGCCTGTCGGTCATGGGCACCCTGTTCCTTGAAGAGGCGCGGCGCATCCTGTCGGATGTCGAACGGGCCAGCGAGCGGGTCCGCCGGGCAGCGGCGGGGCACCACGGCACGCTGCGGATCGGCTTCCAGCCGGTGGTTGCCCGCCACAAGGAAATCCCTGCCGCTTTCAACGCCTTTCGCCGCAAATTCCCGTTCGTTGAACTGAAGCTGCTGCCGATGACCACGACGCCGCAACTGGAGGCAGTGCGCTCAGGCGAGGTGGATGCCGGTCTGCTCTACCTGCCGGCCGACCACCCGGAACTGGCCAGCGAGCGCATCTGCGTCGATGACTGGCTGTTGGCTGTGCCGCGCCACCATCGCCTTGCCCGGCGGGCCAAGATCGTCATGTCGGACCTGCGCGACGAGGACTTCCTGTGGTTTCCACGTTCGGTCTCGGTCGACTGGTACGACCGCTGGATGGAGCGCTGCGTGGCGGCCGGCTTCGTGCCGCGGGTGGTGCAGGAGGCGGTGGAGGAGGGGCTGATCCTCAACCTCGTCGCCGCGGGCATGGGCATCTACTTCGTGCTGGAAACCCTGAAAAGCCAGAAGCCCGATGGTGTTGTGCTGAAAAAGGTGACGGACTTCGCCATGCCGATGGACCTTGACCTCGTATGGCGGCGCGACAACCAGTCGCCGGCGCTCGCCCGCTTCGTCGAGGTGATGTCGGCGCAGAAGACGGCCTAGCGCGGCCGGCGCTTCAGCACGTATTCGCTGGTGAACAGCGGTGTCGCCCCCTTGATGAAACGCGTGGTGTCGGCGCGGACGATGGCGAGACCCTGGTCATTGCCGTAGTGGCGCTGCTCGAAGTCGGCGAGGTTGCTGTACCAGATCTGCGCCATGCCGTTACGCGGCACGTCACCCGCGACGATTTCCTCCTCGACCCAGTTCTGCACGTACTTGCTCATGTACTGGTGAACGGCGTGGACGATGGAGATGTGCTCGCCCCAGATGCGGCGCGCGTCCGCCACCGAGACGTCGTCGCGCCACTGGATCAGCGGCTGGAACTTGAAGCCGACGGTGCGCGCGCCCGGCTTCGCTACCGGCTGGTGGTCGAACTTGGGATGTTCCGACAGGCGATAGGCGCCGACAATATTCGCCTTGTCCGCGAGCGTGCGATCCTTCAGCAGCTTGTCGAGCGTGGCCGGCCGGCCATTGGCCCAGAGTTCCAGCGTGGCATCGCACGCCGTGTCATCATCGGCCGGCTTTGCGCCGGCGGTGGACATGGGCTGGCCGAGATTGGGCGTGACATCGACAAGGTTGACGGTCAGGCCGGTGAGATCGGGAGCACTGACCAGGCCTGGTGCATATTGTTCCAGGACCCAGCGACGGAACGCGGGGCGATCCCCTGACGCCTTCAACAGGACGACGAATTTCTGGCCCGGCATGTTTCCCCCGACGTTCTTTGTTTCGCGCTCGGCCCAGACTATACGATAGCGGCGCCCGCTTCACCGTGCAGCAGGATCGTAGCCGATGCCGCCGCTTTCCAACATCCGCGTACTCGACCTCAGCCGCGTGTTTGCCGGCCCTTATACGACACAGCTTCTGGCCGACCTTGGCGCCGAGGTGATCAAGGTCGAGCGTCCGAGGCAGGGCGATGACATGCGCGGCTACGGCCCGCCTTTCCTCAAGGACCGCGAGGGCAAGGACACCAGTGAGTCTTCTTACTATCTGGCCGCCAATCGCAACAAGAAGGGCATTACCATCGATTTCTCGCAAGCCGAGGGCCGCGACCTGATTCTCAAGCTGGCGAAGCGTGCTGATGTGCTGGTCGAGAACTACAAGGTGGGCGACCTCGCGCGCTATGGTCTGGGTTACACGGATCTGAAGGCGGTGAATCCCGGCATCGTCTATTGCTCGGTTACGGGGTTTGGCCAGACCGGCCCATACAAGCAGCGGCCGGGGCTGGACGGCACCATCCAGGCTATGGGTGGCATGATGAGCCTGACTGGCGATCCCGATGGTCCGCCGCAGCGCGTCGGCATTGTCGCCGCTGATTTCACCACCGCGATGTATTCGGCCGTGGCCATTCTTTCCGCGCTGTACCATCGCGATGCGCAGGGCGGGCAGGGACAGTATATCGACATGGCGCTGCTCGACGTGCAGGTCGCCATGCTGTCGCACCGGGCGCTGCACTACTTTGTTTCAGGTCAGGTGCCCAAGCGCGTCGGCACCGGCACGCCGGCATCGGTGCCGTCGCAGACCTTTCCATGTTCGGATGGCGATGTATTTCTCTCGGCGGCGACGGACCCGCAGTTCGAGCGGCTGTGCCACAAGGTGATCGGCCGGCCCGGGCTGCTGGACGATCCACGCTTTCGCACTAGGCTCGACCGCTTCCACAACAAGCCCGCACTGATCGGGATCCTCAACCCGTTGATGCAGGCGCAATCGATGAAGCACTGGGTCGAAACGTGCGAGGCCGCGAATATTGTCTGTTCGCCGGTTAACAACCTCGCGCAGGTGTTCGAGGACGAGCAGGTGCTGGCGCGCGAGATGGTGGTGAAGGTCGAGCACGCCAAGGCCGACGACCTGCGGCTGGTGCGCAATCCGATCCGGCTGTCGGAGACGCCGATCACCGACTATGCCGCGCCGCCGACGATGGGCCAGCATACCGACGAGGTGCTGCGCGACGAATTGGGCCTGGATGCAGCCGAGATCGCGCGGCTGCGCGCGGCGGGAATCGTCTAGCGACTCACTCCGGCTGGATGCCGGCGGTGCGCGCCGTCGCGGTCCACGAGCGCACGTCCGATGCGATGCGCGCGCCGTATTCATCGGGCGTGGAGACCACCGGGCGGAATTCCTGTTTCTCAAGTGCGGCCCTGACCTCGGGCTCGGCGATGACCTTCACCAGCGTGGCGCGCAGCTTGTCGATAACGGGGCGCGGCGTCGCCGATGGCGCCAGCAGGCCCAGCCAGTAATTCTCGATGCCCTCGATGCCGAGTTCGCGGAACGTCGGCACGTTCGGCAGTTCCGGCAGGCGCGCGGTGGCGGAGACCGCCAGGGGCTTGGCCTGGCCTTCCTTCACCTGGGCCAGCAGGCGGCCGAGGCCGGGGAACTGCAACTGCACCTCGCCAGCCAGCAGCGCCTGGTTCGCGGCGGCCGCACTGCGATAGCTGATCTGCACGATGTCGAGGCCCAGCTTCTGCTTGATGGCTTCGAAATAGACCATCAGCGCGCCGGGGCCCGTGGTGCCGTAGTTTAGTTTGCCGGGATTGGCCTTCGCATAGGCGACGAAGTCCTTGAACGTATCGAACGGCACGTTGGGCGTGGCTGCCATGACGAACACGCCATCGACGATCAGCGAGACGGGCGCCAGGTCCTTCACCACGTCGATCCCCGGGTTCTTAGTGAACACCGGATAGTCGGGCAGGGTGGTGGCCTGGAACAGCAGCGTGTAGCCATCGGGCGTGGCTTGCGCGACCTGCTGCGTGCCCGTCAGGCCGCCGGCCCCACCGCGATTATCGATGACGAATGGCTGGCCCAGCGCCTTTTCCAGACCGCTGGCCACGATGCGCGCGCAGATGTCCGTCACGCCGCCCGGCGTGAACGGGACCACGATATGGACCGGGCGGTCAGGATATTCGGCGCGAGCCTGCGGCGTGACCGCCAGCGCCGCAAGCGCCAGGGCCAGCGCGCCGATTTTTCTCACTGACGCAGCGCCATGATGGCGGCCGCAATAGCCGCAATCGCCAGGCCCCAGAAGCAGATGCGCAGCAGCGGGCGGTGCCAGGGCCCAATGTTGTCGTTGGCCGGCCGCACGAATGGCGGCCGGCGCACGTGCGCAGCGATGCCCTGCATCGCCGCGGTCTCTTTTTTCTTTGCCGTTCCTCCCACGGCGACAGCGCCCTCTAGCGCTTGTCGAGCGAAACGAAGGAGCGTTTTCCCGCGCCGGTGTAGAGCTGGCGCGGACGGCCGATCTTCTGCGACGGGTCCTCGATCATCTCGTTCCACTGGGCGATCCAGCCGACCGTACGGGCGACCGCGAACAGCACGGTGAACATCGACATGGGGAAGCCCATCGCCTTGAGGATGATGCCCGAATAGAAATCGACGTTCGGATACAGCTTCTTCTGGACGAAGTAGTCGTCCTCGAGCGCGACCTTCTCCAGTGCCATGGCCAGCTTCAGCAACGGCTCGTCGCGCTTGCCGAGGACGTCCAGCACCTCGTTGCAGGTCTCGCGCATCACTTTGGCGCGCGGGTCATAGTTCTTGTAGACGCGGTGGCCGAAGCCCATCAGGCGGAAGCCGGAATTCTTGTCCTTGGCCGCCTTGACCACTTCGCCGACCTTGTCGGGCGAACCGATCTCCTCGAGCATCTTCAGCACGGCTTCGTTGGCGCCGCCATGGGCAGGGCCCCACAGGCAGGCAATGCCGGCGGCGATACATGCGAAGGGGTTCGCGCCCGACGAACCGGCAAGGCGCACGGTCGAGGTCGAGGCATTCTGCTCGTGATCGGCGTGCAGGATGAAGATGCGGTCCATCGCCTTGGCGAGGATCGGGTTGACCTTGTACTCCTCGCACGGCACCGAGAACATCATCTGCAGGAAGTTCTCGGCGTAATCGAACCTGTTCTGCGGGAACACGAAGGGCTGGCCGACCGAATATTTGTAAGCCATGGCCGCGATGGTCGGCATCTTGGCGATCAGGCGGTGGCTGGCGATCAGGCGCTGGTGCGGATCGTTGATGTCGGTGCTGTCATGGTAGAACGCGGCCAGCGCGCCGACCACCCCGACCATCACGGCCATCGGATGCGCATCCCTCCTGAAGCCGTGGAAGAAGCTGCTGATCTGCTCGTGCACCATCGTGTGATAGGTGATGTTCTTGACGAACTCGGTCTTCTCGACCTTGTTCGGCAGTTCACCGTTCATCAGCAGGTAGCAGACTTCCATGAAGTCGCTTTTCTGCGCCAGTTCCTCGATCGGATAGCCGCGATGCAGCAGCACGCCCTCGTCGCCGTCGATGAAGGTGATCTTGCTTTCGCACGACGCCGTCGAGGTAAAGCCGGGGTCGTAGGTGAACATCCCGGTTTCCGCATAGAGCTTGCGGATGTCGAGCACCTTCGGACCGAGCGATCCGGGCATGGTCGGCAGCGTGACCGGCTTTGAGACTTCGGGAACATTCAGGGTGGCGGAGGGATTTGCCGACATGCTGCTACCTCGACGGGATCAAAAGGAAACTGGACCGGACGGCCCGCTGCATCGCACCAATATATCGCTTGTTCGCAGTTGCGGTAAAACGTTGAATCGCAGGAAGCGACTGTCCCTTATTGATACGTCAACTTGTTGCAGCATCGTTAATGCGGCCCAGGCTTTCTTCACGCCCCAATACGACCAGTACGTCGAAAATCGGCGGCGAGGTGGCGCGGCCGGTCAACGCGGCCCGCAAGGGCTGGGCTACCTGACCCAGTTTTACGCCAGCTTTAGTCGCGAGATCGCGAACCGCGGCCTCGGTCGCAGCCACCGTCCAGTCGTCGACGCTGCGCAGCGCGGCAAGGATCCGAGCCAGCATGTCGCGGCCCGGTCCCTCCAAAAGCTTCTTGGCCGCTTCATCCGGCTGTAACGGACGGGTGGCGGTGATGAACAGCGCTCCCTCGGCCAGCTCGATCAGCGTCTTGGCGCGCTCCTTAAGGCCGGGCATAGCCGCCTGAAGCCGTCCAACCTCGCCATCGCTCAGGGCGCGGCCGGTCTTCTGCGCCAGGATCGGCGTCACCGCCGTGGCCAGGTCGGCGTCGGCACTCTGGCGGATATAGATGCCGTTCAGGTTCGCCAGCTTGGTGAAATCAAACCGCGAGGCCGAACGGCCGACATTATCCAGCGTGAACCAGTCAATCGCCTGCACCGTCGAGATGATCTCGTCGTCGCCATGGCCCCAGCCAAGGCGCAGCAGGTAGTTGCGCATCGCCTCGGGCAGGTAGCCCATGTCGCGATAGGCCTCGACGCCCAACGCGCCGTGGCGCTTCGACAGTTTCGCGCCATCCGGACCGTGGATCAGCGGAATGTGCGCGAAATCCGGCACCTTGAACCCCGCCGTGAGATAGAGCTGGGTCTGGCGCGCGGCGTTGGTCAGGTGGTCGTCGCCGCGGATGATGTGGGTGATTTCCATATCGTGGTCATCGACCACGACCGACAGCATATAGGTGGGCGTGCCGTCGGCGCGCAGCAGGACCATGTCGTCCATCTGCTCGTTCTCGAACACCACATCGCCCTGGACCAGGTCCTTGATGACGGTCCGGCCGGTCTGCGGCGCACGGAGGCGAACGACCGGCTTAACGCCTGGCGGCGCATCCTTCGGGTCGCGGTCACGCCAGCGTCCGTCGTAGCGGGGCGAGCGCTTCTCGGCCATCGCCGTCTTGCGCATCTCGTCCAGCTCTTCGGGCGTCGCGTAGCAATGGTAGGCGTTACCCGCAGCCATTAGTTTATGGGCGATCTCCGCATGGCGGGCGGCGCGGGCAAACTGCATTACCGGCTCGCCATCCCAGTCGAGACCAAGCCACTTCAAGCCCTCGAAGATCGCCGCAATGGCGGCATCGGTGCTGCGCTGGCGGTCAGTGTCCTCGATACGCAGGCGATAGGTGCCCTTGTTGTGGCGGGCGAACAGCCAGTTGAACAGGGCGGTACGCGCCCCTCCGATGTGGAGATAGCCGGTTGGCGACGGGGCAAAGCGGGTAATGACGGTCATCGCGGTGCCGTTTTGTTCAGGGGGCGGGGAGATGTGGCGGCGTTGTAGCATGGCGGCCGGATAAATCCATCCGGGCGCCGGATATGGCGGGACGTATCGCACGCGGCATTGGACAGGGCATTGCGCAGGCCGGTCGCCTGACCGTGCCACAGGCCATGCTTTGGCTTGCCGCACAAGCGCTGGCCGAGCGTGACCGCTGGGCGCTCTGGGCGCCGGTCTGGTTCGGCCTGGGCATCGCGATCTACTTCCTGCTCCCGGCCGAACCGTCCGCCTGGTGGGCGATGGGTGCGCTGGTTCTGCTGGCGCCGCTGGCCTTGCTTCTCAAGGCGCGTCCTCTCGGTCTTCTTTGCCTTGTTGTGACGGCGCTCGTGGTCTCCGGCTTCGGTGCCGCACAGTGGCGCGCCAACGCCGTGGCGGCGCCGGTTCTGAAGCGCGAGACCGGGCCGGTCTGGCTGGAGGCGCGGGTGTTGAACGCGCAGGCACAAGAGGGGGGCCTGCGCCTGACGCTCGACCGTCTGCAGATCGAGCGTTTTACCGATCCGGTGCCGGAGCGCGTACGCGTCACGGTCCGCGGACAGGTTGATGTCCCCGCCGTGGGCTCATGGACGCGCCTGCGCGCCATGCTGAGTCCGCCGGCCGCACCGGCGGCGCCGGGCGCGTTCGACTTCGCGCGTTTCGCGTGGTTCCAGCAATTGGGCGGGGTTGGCTTTTCGGTGGCGCGCCCGCGTCCCGTTGAGGCGCCGGACGGTATGGCAACCGACGGCTGGCAGACCTCGGCGACGCTGTGGCTGAACGGCGCGCGGCAATCACTGACCCGGCGCATCCTGCAAGCGGTGCCCGGTCCGGCCGGCGCGGTGGCGGCGGCGTTGATGACCGGCGAGCGCAGCGCCATCCCGCCCGAAGTCGATGCCGCCTATCGCGACTCTGGCCTGGCGCACATCCTGTCGATCTCCGGCCTGCACCTTGCGCTCGTCGCCGGCATCGTATTCACCGCGTTGCGGTTCCTGCTGGCCCTGTGGGAGCGGGTGGCGCTGCGCTACCCGATCAAGAAATGGGCGGCAGTCGCTGCGCTGCTGGCGACTTTCGCCTACATGATGCTGTCGGGCGCGGACGTTCCGACGCAGAGATCTTTCCTGATGACCGGCCTGGTCCTGCTGGCCGTGCTGGTGGATCGCAGCGCGATCTCGATGCGCTCGGTCGCGTGGGCGGCACTTGCGGTCCTGCTGCTGATGCCGGAAAGCCTGCTCAACGCGGGCTTCCAGATGTCGTTTGCCGCCGTGGCCGCCTTGATCGCGGCATATGAGGTGATCGGCACGCGCCTCTCGGCCTCGGGCGACCGCGGCATTGTTGTCCGCGCAGGCCTTTATCTCGCCGGCGCAGCGGCGACGACCGTCATCGCCGGACTGGCGACCGCACCCTTCGCCGCCTTCCATTTCGGACGCTTCGTGGATTTCGGGCTGGTGGCCAACGTACTGGCCGTGCCGCTGGCGTCCCTGTGGATCATGCCGTGGGGCGTGCTGGCCTTCCTGCTGATGCCGTTCGGGCTGGAGCGGCTGGCCCTGTGGCCGATGGGCTGGGGCGTCGAGGGGCTGAACCTGATCGCCGCCAAGGTCGCTTCCTGGCCCGGCGCGGTGAGCCTGATCCCCGCCATGCCGGAGTGGACGCTGGCGGCAGTCGCGCTCGGCGGGCTGTGGCTGTGCCTGTGGCGACGGAAATGGCGGCTGCTTGGCCTGGTGCCGCTGTGCTTTGCGGCGGCCAGTCCGTTCCTGTCGCCGCCGCCGGACCTGTTGATCCATCCCGACGGCCAGATGGCGGTGACCCTGGCCGATGGCAGCCTGGCCATTGGTGGCGGGGCCGGCATCGTTGCCGAGACGTGGCTGCGCCGCGCCGGCGAACGCACCGCATCTCCATGGCCTGGCGATCGTGAGCTGGTCGAAAACAAAGCCGGACGGCTGACGCGGCGTGGCGCACGGGCCCCGGCCGTATCGGCCGACGGCCGGCTGCGGTGCGATGTGGTCGGCTGCACCTACCGCGCTGACGGCTGGATGGTGGCCCTGCCGCGCGATACGGCCGCGACGGCGGAGGATTGCCAGTCGGCGGACCTGGTCCTTGCGACCGTGCCGGTGCGCGGACGTTGCCCGGCGGCACGGCTGGTCGTGGACCGCCGCGACCTCAACCGAGACGGCGCCCACGCCGTGTGGCTGGGTAAAAATCGTATCCGGGTGGAAAGCGTGGGCGCGCAGCGCGGGCGCCGTCTGTGGACGGGCGCCGCGCCTGCCGATCAGTAGCGGCGCAGCAGGCCGACCAGTTTGCCCTGCACCTTCACGCGGTCCGGGCCGAAGATGCGGGTCTCATAGGCCGGGTTGGCCGCCTCGAGCGCGATGGAATTACCCTTCTTGCGGATGCGCTTCAGGGTCGCTTCCTGCTCGTCCACGAGGGCAACCACGATGGCGCCGTTGTCGGCGGTGTCGCAGCGCTGGATGATGACGGTGTCACCGTCCTGAATGCCGGCGTCGACCATGGAATCGCCGGCCACTTCCAGGGCGTAGTGATCGCCATTCCCGATCAGCGAAGCCGGGACATCGATATGGTTGGAATGGTCGCGCAGGGCCTCAATCGGGGTGCCGGCAGCGATGCGGCCGTACAGCGGCAGACTGAAGTTCTCGCGGGTGCTGGGCGGGGGCGGGGCCGAGCCGCCGAGGAACTTGCCCTCGATGACATTGGGCGAGAATTTCGGACGCAGCGCTGTCGCGCCTCCAAGGTCGGCCCGCTTGGGTACCGCGGCGTCCGGCAGCTTGACCACCTCCAGCGCGCGGGCGCGGTGGGCGAGGCGGCGGATGAAGCCGCGCTCCTCCAGGCCGGTAATCAGGCGGTGGATGCCCGACTTCGATTTCAGGTCGAGGGCGTCCTTCATCTCGTCGAACGACGGCGACACACCGGTCCGCTCAAGGTGCCGGTGGATGTACATCAACAGTTCGTGCTGTTTTTTGGTCAGCATGACGGATTCCCCTGATTCCGCTCCGTTGTGGCTACGGAACGAATTGGCAACAACTTCTAGCGTTCTACGTTGGTTCTCAGGGGGCGTCAAGGGGCCAAGCGTAAAATATCCACAGGCTCGCCGGCCTTCGCTGCCGGCGCGTGGATCGGGCGGATAGCCAGGCAATCCGCGGCTGCCAGCAGGGAAAGCATGGATGAATCCTGCTTCGGAAACGGCGTCGCGACCAGCCTGCCGTCCGAATCTGTGGATAATTTCGATCGCAAATAGTCCTGCCGCGAATCGTTGGCAACCAGGTCGCAGCCCAGTACCGCGCGTTCGGTCGGATCCCCCTCATTGGCGCCCAGCATGGCCGCGATGGCCGGGCGAAGGAAAAGCACGCCACAAACCAGTGCCGATACCGGATTGCCCGGCAGACCGAGCAGGGGCAGACCGCTGCCGGTGCGGCCGAACATCAGCGGCTTCCCGGGGCGCATGGCGATGCGCCAGAAGTCGAGCGAGGCACCGCCATCAGCCAGCACCTTCTGCACCAGGTCGTGCTCGCCGACGCTGGCCCCGCCCAAGGTTACCAGCAGGTCGCAGCCCACGGCGTTGGCGGCCATGGCGGCCAGGATATCGGGCCGGTCCGGCGCGATGCCCAAATCGACTGGCTGGCCGCCCCAGGCCCGGATCATGGCGGCCAGGCCATGGCTGTTCGAGTTGACGATCTGTGCCGGGCCCAAGGGTTCGCCGGGGCGCACCAGTTCATCGCCGGTGGCTAGCAGGGCAATGCGCGGCGCGCGGCGCACCGGCAGCCAGGGGATGTTCATTGCGGCGGCCAGCGCCACGTCGCGGGTGGTCAGCCGCCGACCGGCGGTGAGGCCAATCTTCCCGGTGGCGAAGTCCAGCCCGGCGGCGCGAATCCAGCGCCCCGGCGTAGGAGCTTCGCGCAGGATTACCCCCTCCGGGTCGGCGCTGGCGTCCTCCTGAATGACGATGCCGTCGGCACCGTCCGGCACCGGCGCACCGGTGAAGATGCGCACGGCGTGGCCCGGCCCCACATTGCCAGAAAATCCTTTCCCCGCAACAGATTGGCCGGCGATCTTAAGTTTTACTGGAGCCTTGTTGACGTCGGCACAGCGCACCGCCCAGCCGTCCATGGCCGATACCGCAACCGGCGGCTGGGTACGGCGCGCGGCAAGGTCTTCGGCCAGAACGCGGCCGGCAGCATCCGACAGGGCGACCACCTCTACGGGGCCGGCCGAGAAAGCGCCTGAGATGCGCCCGACGGCTTCGGAAACCGTAATCATGTCGCGTTATAACTACCTGATTTTCCACCAGATTTATGAACCAGGTGGATGCCATCGATGCGCATTCCGCGGTCAATGGCCTTGCACATGTCGTAGATGGTCAGTGCTGCTACCGAGACCGCGGTCAGGGCCTCCATCTCCGCGCCGGTACGGGCGGTCAGGCGGCAGGTGGCGCGGACGGTCACTGCCGAAACGGCCTCATCGAACTCAAAGTCCATCGCCATCTGGTCCAGCGCCAATTGGTGACACAACGGGATCAGTTCGTGGGTCCGCTTGGCGGCCATGATCCCGGCCAGGCGGGCGGTGCCGATGACGTCGCCCTTGGCTGCCGTGCCGCCCCGGATGACGGCGAGGGTCGCCGGCAGCATAACGACCCGGCCCTCGGCCACGGCGATGCGAAGCGTCGGCGCCTTGGCGCCGATATCGACCATGGCGGCATTTCCGGCCGCGTCGAAGTGGGTGAGTTTGGGGTCGGTCATTCCGCTACGGATGGTTCAGGCGGCGGATTTCTCTTGTACTACACGGCTGGCCGGAAATCCTATGCGCACCATTGTACCCCGGCCAATTTCACTCACGACGTCGATCGTGCCGCCGTGCATTTCCATCAGGTTGCGGGTGATCGACAGGCCTAGGCCCGTGCCCTCGTAGTGGCGGGCCATGCCACTCTCGGCCTGTTCGAACGGGCGGAATATCCGCTGCAGGGCTTCCGGCTCGATCCCGATCCCGGTGTCGGTTACCGTCAGGACCAGTTCGTTGCCCTTGTCGCAGTCCCCTTTGAGGGTCACCCGGCCGCCGGGCGGAGTGAACTTCACCGCGTTGGACAGGACGTTGAGCAGGATCTGCTTCACGGCGCGTTCGTCCGCCCGCAGTCCGGGCAGGTTCGTGGGCAGGTACCGCTCCAGGGTGACCTCGCCGACCCTCGCCTTGGTGGCCAGCATCGAGAAGCAGGACTCGGCAATCGGGCTGATCGCCAGTTCGGCCTCCTGAAGATCGAACCGGCCGGATTCGATTTTCGCCATGTCGAGCACGTCGTTGATCAGGCTCAGCAGGTGCTGGCCGCTGGCCTGAATGTCGTCGGCGTATTCGACCACTTTCTCCGGGTTGGCGGCGGCGGCGGGCAGGGTCTGGAGCAGGGCTGAAAAACCGATGATCGCATTCAGCGGCGTCCGCAGCTCATGGCTCATATTCGCCAGGAACTCGCTCTTCGCCCGATTGGCACGCTCCGCCTCCTCGCGGGCCTGTTCCGCCACCAGACGGGCCTGGGTCAGGTATTCAACCAGTGAAGCGCGCTCGTTCTTGAGGCGCAGGGCGTCGGAAATCGACCGGCCGGTGCGGAAGGCGATCCAGGTGGTGACCGCCATGAAGACGAGGGACAACAGTCCGACCAGCGCGTCGCCAGGCGTCAGTTTCGAGAACTGGACCACCGCGAACGGCAGCAGGGCCGGCAGCATGTAGGCGAGGAAGACCGGCATGTAGATGCCGTTCGCCACGCCGCCTGCCACTGTGCCGCCCATGATCGCGGTAACGATGCCAGCCTCGAACGACGAGGCGTATTGCAGCACGTAGGCGGCGCCGAGCCCCCAGGTGAGGCCAGCCACAAAACTAAGAGCCGTTCCGGAAAGTTGTTGAGTCGGAGGAATCAGTTGTGATTCGCTTACGGGCATCCGAATCGGATGTGGGAGATGCCCGATGTGGACGCCCGAACACCGCCGCGCAGCTGACCGGCGCGG
>CANJGB010000023.1 GCA_947473805.1 Alphaproteobacteria bacterium | reverse complement strand
TGCCGCGTCCTGTCGGTCCCGCCTACGCTACGCTCCGGCGCGACCGACAGGACGCATCACACGGGCCGAATCTCCCTCAGACCGTGGATCACCGTTAGGGGTCAGACCATGCTCAGGCTCGTCGATCCCGGCATCGGACATCTACAAGGAAGAGAACATCATCCAGATCTCGCCGGCCTCGACCAATCCGAAGTTCACCGAGCGCGGCTACAAGAACGTGTTCCGCGTCTGCGGTCGCGATGACCAGCAGGGTATGGTGGCGGCCGACTACATCATGTCCAAGTTCAAGGGCAAGAAGGTTGCCGTCCTGCACGACAAGACCGCCTATGGCCAGGGCCTGGCCGAAGAGACCCAGAAGCGCCTGAACAGCAAGGGCACCAAGGAAGCGTTGTTCGAGGCGGTCACCCCGGGCGACAAGGATTACTCGGCGCTGGTCAGCAAGATGAAGGCGGCCAACATCGACGTGATCTATCTCGGCGGTTACCACCCCGAGGCCGGCCTGATCATCCGCCAGGCGCGCGAGCAGGGCCTGAAGGCGACCCTGATCTCGGGCGATGCGCTGGTCGACAAGCAGTTCTGGTCGATTGCCGGCGACGCGGGCGAGGGCACGATGATGACCTTCGACGCCGATCCGCGCAAAAACCCGGGCGCCAAGGACCTGGTCGCCAAGTTCAAGGCGCAGGGCTACGACCCCGAGGGCTACACCCTGTACACCTACGCCGCATTCCAAGTTTACAAGCAGGCCGTCGAGAAGGCGAAGTCGACCAAGACCGCCGACGTCGAGAAGGCGATGCGCAGCACCAAGTTCGCGACCGTGCTGGGCACCACCGAGTTCGACGCCAAGGGTGACGTGAAGTCGCCGGCCTACAAGGTCTACAAGTGGTCGAAGGGTTCCTACGACTACGCCGACGCCGCGATGTAAGACTGAAGTCCTTTTCTGGCTCCACGGCCCGGCGATTTCGCCGGGCCGTTTCTTTTCGAGCGCTAGTGCGTTAAGTGACAGGCGAAAGCCAGATATGGTATTGGTCTGGCCCGCTCACCTCTTGGGAAAAGTCCGTCAGGCATGCCCGCTGACCTCGTCGCGCTCGCATCAGATCATGCCGGCTATGAGCTCAAGGTCCTGCTGAAGGACGAACTTGAGAGCATGGGCCTGGCCGTCCTCGACCTGGGCACCGACAGTCTGGCCTCGGTCGATTATCCCGATTTCGGCTTTCTTGCCGGCCAGGCGATCGCCAGCGGCAAGGCCAGCCGTGGCGTCATCGTGTGTGGCAGCGGCATCGGCATTTCCATCGCCGCCAACCGCGTGCCCGAGGCGCGCGCCGCCCTGTGCCACGATGGCCTGACCGCGCGCCTGGCACGGCAGCACAACGACGCGAACATCCTGGCCATTGGCAGCCGCACGACCGGCATCGAGACGGCGCGCGACATGGTCCGGATTTTCATGTCCACCCCGTTCGAGGGCGGTCGCCACGCCGGCCGCGTCGCCAAACTCACCAAAGGCCCTGTTACGGCTTCCTGATTTTTCGCTTCGAGAGGCGTCCATGTCGCTGACTTCCCCCCGTTCCAACTCCTACGCCGACTTCTTTTCCGCCGGGCTGGCGGAGAGCGATCCTGAACTGTTCGACGCCGTCGGCAAGGAACTGACCCGGCAGCGCGACTTCATCGAACTGATCGCGTCCGAGAACATCGTCAGCCGTGCGGTGCTCGAGGCGCAGGGTTCGATTCTGACCAACAAGTATGCCGAAGGCTATCCGGGCAAGCGCTACTACGGCGGCTGCGAGTTCGTGGACATCGCCGAGAGCCTGGCGATCAGCCGCGCCTGCAAGCTGTTCGACGCCAAGTACGCCAACGTGCAGCCGCATTCCGGCGCGCAGGCGAACCAGGGCGTGTTCTTCGCGCTGCTGCAACCGGGCGACAAGTTCATGGGCCTCGATCTGGCCTGCGGCGGCCACCTGACGCACGGGTCGCCGGTCAACATGTCGGGCAAGTGGTTCACCCCGGTGGCCTACAAGGTGCGCCCGGAAGACCAGCGCATCGACATGGACGAGGTCGAGAAGCTGGCGAACGAGCATAAGCCGCGCCTGATCATCGCCGGCGGTTCCGCCTATCCGCGCCACATCGACTTTGCCCGCTTCCGCAAGATCGCCGACAGCATCGGCGCCTATTTCATGGTCGATATGGCGCACTTCGCCGGCCTCGTCGCGGGCGGCGTGCATCCCAGCCCGGTGCCGCACGCGCACGTCGTCACCACGACGACCCACAAGACGCTGCGCGGCCCGCGCGGCGGCATGATCCTGACCAACGACGAGGCCATTGCGAAGAAGATCAACTCCGCGATGTTCCCCGGCCTGCAGGGCGGTCCGCTGATGCATGTCATCGCCGCCAAGGCGGTGGCGTTCGGCGAGGCGCTGCGTCCGGGCTTCCGCGACTACGCGCGCAACGTGGTCGAGAACGCGAAGGTCCTGGCGGCAACAATGGTCGAGCGTGGCTTCGCAGTGACGACCGGCGGTACGGACACGCACCTGATGCTGGTTGACCTGCGCCCGAAGAACCTGAAGGGCAATATTTCCGAGAAAGCGCTGGATCGCGCCAACATCACCTGCAACAAGAACGGCATTCCGTTCGATCCGGAAAAGCCGGCGGTCACGTCGGGCATCCGTCTCGGCAGCCCGGCCGGCACCACGCGCGGTTTCGGCACCGCCGAGTTCCGGCAGGTCGGCGAACTGATCGCCGAGGTGCTGGATGGTCTTGTTGCGTCGAATTCGGGTGAGAACCTGAAGGCCGAGGCGGCGGTGCGCGAGAAGGTCCTGGCGCTGTGCCATCGGTTTCCGATTTACGCCGGCCTGAACTGAGCCGGCGTGCGGGGAGGGGGAGAGTAGATGCGTTGTCCGTTTTGCGGTCACGATGACACGCAGGTAAAGGATTCGCGGCCGACGGAAGACAATACGTCGATCCGCCGGCGGCGCTATTGCCCGAGCTGCGGTGCGCGCTTCACCACGTTCGAGCGCATCCAGTTGCGCGAACTGACGGTGCTGAAGAAGAACAACCAGCGGGTGCCATTCGACCGTGACAAGCTGGCGCGTTCCATTGCCGTCGCGCTGCGCAAGCGACCAGTCGAGCCCGAGCGCATGGAGCGCATGATCAACTCGATCGTGCGTCGCCTGGAAAGTTCGGGTGAGAGCGAGGTGAATTCCGACCAGATCGGCGCCCTCGTCATGGAGGGCCTCGCGGCGATCGACCCCGTGGCGTATGTCCGCTTTGCGTCCGTGTACCGCAACTTCCGCGAGGCGAAGGACTTCGAGGACTTCGTCGGCAAGCTCGGTGAACGCCCCGAAAACGACTGATCCGTCGCTGGACGCCCGGTACATGCGCCAGGCCCTCGCCCTGGCGCGGCGGGGCTTGGGAGAGACGTGGCCAAACCCGGCTGTCGGTTGCGTCATTGTGGCCGATAGCCGGGTGGTCGGTCGGGGCTGGACCCAGCCCGGCGGTCGACCGCATGCCGAGGCCGAGGCCCTGCAGCGTGCGGGGGCTGCGGCCCAGGGCGCCACGGCCTATGTCACCCTGGAACCCTGTTCACACCACGGCAAGACGCCGCCCTGCGCAGATGCGCTTGTCGCGGCCGGCATTGCCCGCTGCGTTGTCGCCATTCGAGATCCAGATCCGCGCGTGTCCGGCGGTGGTCTGGCCAGGCTGCGGGAAGCCGGCATTGACGTAACGGAAGGGGTGCTGTCGGTCGACGCTACGGCGATTACTGCCGGCTTCCTGATGCGGATCGAGGCTGGCCGGCCGCTGGTCGTCGCCAAGATCGCCTCAACCCTGGACGGGCGGATCGCCACCCATGCCGGCGAAAGCAAATGGATTACCGGGCCGCGGGCGTTGCAGCACGCCCACGCGCTGCGCGCGCAAAATGATGCGGTGATGGTGGGCGCGGTGACCGCCGCGGTGGACAATCCTGAACTGACTTGTCGGCTGCCCGGTTTCGGCGGTCGCCCGCGGGTGCGTGTCGTCATTGATGGCCGTCTTCGCCTGCCGTTGACGGCGAAACTGGTATCTGGTGCGCGGCAGATTCCGACGTGGCTCGTAACTCGCCGTGACGCCGACAGAACCCGGCTTAAGGCCTATGAACAGGCTGGTATCGAGGTCATTCCAGTCGGCACGGGACCTGACAGCGCCCTTGATCTCGGAGAGGCCTTTGCCGCCCTGGGCCATCGCGGCCTGACCTCCATCCTTGTGGAAGGCGGGGGTGGTCTGATCGGGGCCCTTCTGCGTCTGGGCCTGGTCGACCGGCTGGCCTGGTTCCGGGCGGCCAAGGTTATGGGCGGCGATGGCGTCCCCGCCGTGGCCGCGTTCGGGGTGGACCGGCTTGATCAGGCCCTGCAGTGGCACCATCTGGAGACTGAGGCATTGGGCGACGACGTTCTGGAAACCTTCGCCCGCAAGCATTAAGAAGGGGCCATGTTCACCGGTATCATCACCGACGTCGGCGCCGTGCGCGCGGTCGAAAAGCGTGGCGACACCCGCTTTGTCCTTCAGACGTCATACGACACCAGCGGCATCGACATGGGTGCATCGATCTGTTGCGATGGCGTGTGCCTGACCGTTGTTGCCAAGGGACCCGATTGGTTTTCGGTCGATGTTTCGGCGGAGTCGCTAAATCTTTCGACCCTCGGCGACTGGCGCGAAGGACGTGCGATCAATCTCGAGCGCAGCCTGCGGGTCGGCGACGAACTTGGCGGTCACATCGTTTCCGGTCATGTGGATGGCATTGCCAGTGTCGTCGCGTTGAGGGCGGAGGGTGATTCGCTGCGGGCGACGTTCGAACTACCGGAACGGCTGCAGCGGTTCGTCGCCTCGAAGGGTTCAGTCGCGATCAACGGCGTATCGCTGACGGTGAACGAGGTCGAGGGCCGACGCTTCGGCGTGAACCTGATCCCCCACACGCGGCAGGTGACGTCCTTTCAAGACATCAAGGTTGGCGACCGCGTGAATATCGAAATCGATGTGCTGGCCCGCTACGTTGCGCGGCTGGCAGAAACCGAAGGCAAATAATGTACCGCCGTTACCTATCCCATATCGAAGAGATCATCGCTGACGCGCGTGCCGGCAAGATGGTCATCCTTGTCGATGACGAGGACCGCGAGAATGAGGGCGACCTCTACATTCCCGCGGAAAAATGCACGCCCGAGGCGATCAACTTCATGGCCCGCTATGGCCGTGGCCTGATCTGCGCGGCAATTACCCGCGAACGCGTCGAACAGCTCGGCCTGCCCCTGATGGCCCGCGACAATTCGACCCGTCACCAGACCGCCTTCACCGTGTCGATCGAGGCACGCGAAGGCGTGACGACCGGAATTTCGGCGGCCGACCGCTCGCACACCATCCAGGTCGCCATCGATCCTACCAAGGGTCCGCGCGATATTGGTTCGCCTGGCCACGTATTTCCGCTCATGGCCCGTGACGGCGGCACCCTGGTGCGTGCCGGCCACACCGAGGCCGCGGTGGATATTGCCCGCCTGGCCGGGTTGAACCCTGCCGGCGTGATTTGCGAGATCATGAACGATGATGGCAGCATGGCGCGCTTGCCTGACCTCGTGCAGTTCGCCCAGTTTCACAACCTGAAGATCGCGACCATCGCGGACCTGATCGCCTATCGCCGCATCAACGACAATCTGGTGCGCCGCGAGATCGAGATCCCGATGGAGAGCCGGTGGGGCGGCAAGTACAACGTCATCATCTATCGCAACGTGGTCGATGGTTCGGAACATATCGCCCTGGTTAAGGGCGACGTGGCAGATGGCGAACCGGTGCTGGTGCGCGTCCATGCGCTGCAGGTTTTCTATGATGTGCTGGGTGTGGTCGGACGTTCGTCGTCCAGTCTGCACGGCGCCATGAAACTGATCGGTGAGGCGGAGCGGGGTGTTGTCATCCTCATCCGCGAGGCCGGCGAAACCCCACTGGCGAACAACCTTCGCCGTTACCTCGAAGGCAAACCGGTTGATATGGGTGTGTTGCGCGACTACGGCGTGGGTGCCCAGATCCTGCTCGACCTTGGCGTCAAGGACATGATCCTGCTGTCGAACAATCAGCGCGACCTGGTGGGCCTCGAAGGTTACGGCCTCAAGGTCGCCGAGCGGCGCGCCACGCCGCGCGCCGAGGGCGATTAAATGGCACGGCGTCTGCATCTTCTCGTCGTCGAGGCGCGCTTCTACGACGACATCTCCGATGCACTGGCGGAAGGCTGTATCGCTGCGCTCGATGCGGCTCAGGCGACGTACGAGCGCGTCAATGTTCCCGGCGCGCTGGAGATTCCACTGGCCATTGGTATTGCGGCGGAAACGGATCGCTTCGATGGTTATGTGGCGCTTGGTTGTGTCATCCGTGGCGAGACCACCCACTACGATACGGTGTCGAACGAGAGCGCGCGCGGCATCATGGACCTCGGTGTGGGCGAGGGGCTGGCCATCGGCAACGGCATCCTGACCGTGGAAAACGAGGACCAGGCCTGGGCGCGGGCGCGCCGGTCCGGCGAAGACAAGGGCGGCGGCGCGGCGCGCGCGGCTTTGTCGCTGATTGCGCTGCGTCGGCAGTACGGGCTCGACGCGTGAGTGATGTGCCCCTCAAGTCTGGCGGTGGCCGCCGGCGGGCTGCGAGACTTGCGGCGGTGCAGGCGCTGTATCAGATCGATCTGGCCCAGGCCGATCCGGAACTGACCATTGCCGAATTCGTACGCCATCGCCTGGGCAAGAAGGTCGAGGGTGAGGCTGCACGTCCGGCCGATGCAAACTGGTTTGCTGATCTGGTGCGCGGCACGTCGGCGCGACAGGTCGAGATCGATGCGGCCCTGAACGAGATGCTCGACAAGGAACGCAAGGTCGAGCGTCTGGAGACGACCTTACGGGCGATTGTCAGGGCCGGTGCCTACGAAGTCATGGTCCGTACCGACGTGCCGCCGCGTTCAGCGATTAACGAGTATGTCGAACTTGCAAATGCGTTTTTCAGCGGCACCGAACCGCGTCTGGTAAACGGGGTGCTGGACCGGATAGCCCAGCGCTATCGTGCCGAGGACCTGGCGCGCGCGTCCGTTGGCGGTGATGCCCAGACCGGATGAATTCGGGCTGATCGCCCGATATTTCGCGCCGCTGACCGAAAATGATCCCGGCGCGTTCGACCTCACCGACGACGCCGCACTCATTCGCCACGACAATCGCCAGGACCTGGTGGTATCCACCGATTGCGTGGTCTCGGGCGTTCATTTCACTGACGATGACGGTCCAGACGCGATTGCGCGCAAGCTACTGCGCGTCAACCTGTCCGACCTCGCCGCGATGGGCGCGCGCCCGGTGTCTTATGTCCTGGCACTCGCCCTGCCGCGACAAGTAGACGAGGCATGGCTGGCCGGATTCTCCGGTGGCCTTGCCGCAGACCAAAAAACGTACGGCATCCATCTTGTCGGCGGAGACACAACCGCGACCGGCGGCCCGCTGGTGGCGACCATCACGATTTTCGGTGAAGTGCCGCCCGGAAAGATGCTGCGCCGCAACGGCGCGAAGGTTGGCGACGATCTGTATGTTTCCGGCACCATCGGCGACGCCGCTCTGGGCCTAGCTATGAAACTGGGCAAGCTGAAGGGCCTCGCTGCACAGCAGCCCGACTTTTTGCTCAAGCGGTTGCGCTACCCCGAACCCCGGATTGAACTCGGTCAACGCTTGCGCGAATTCGCAACGTCGGGGCTGGATGTATCGGACGGACTTATCCAGGATGCTGGGCACATCGCCGACTATTCGCACGTGGCGATTACGCTGGAACTCGACACGTTCCCGCAGTCGGTTGAGGCGCAGGCCTGCGTTGAAAATGATGCTGGCTGGTTGCGCGAAATGGTGACCGGTGGTGACGACTATGAACTGCTGTTTACGGCGCCAGTGGCTGCTGCGGGCATGATCGCATCGTTGTCGCGGGAACTGTGGACCCCGATTACGCGCATCGGTCACTGCAGGGCAGGACGGGGGGTGACAGTCCTTGGCAAGCAGGGCCAGCCTGTCCTGTTCGAACGCCAGGGGTTTCGCCACTTCTAGGCCCGATAACGCTTTGCTAACTGTCCCTGCTTAGACTCGACCCGCAATCGGGACCGTCGCCATGAACAAAAAGCTCATTCTGATTATCGGAGGCGTTGTCTTCCTGCTGGCCGCAGGCGGCGGCGGCGCCGCTTTTCTACTGATGCCGAAGCAAGCCGCCGCGGAGGCCCCGAAACACGCAGCCGAGCCTGAACCGCCGCCGCCGGCCCCGGTCGCGGCTCCCAAGGGTGTGTATGTAAAGCTGGAGCCGATGAGCGCTCCGCTGCCGCCAGGTGCCAAGGGAGGCCGCCGGCAGATGATGGTGCTCTTCGAACTGGAAGTGGCGGCGAAGGACAACCTGCCAAAGGTGCAGGCGCTGGTGCCGCGAATCCGCGACACTTTTATCGTAGAATTGGTGGCCAATCCCATCGGAACGGCGAACGGCTGGGAGCAGGACGACATCGAGGCGGTCAAGCGCCGCCTCCTGGCCCAGGCCGAACGGATCACCGGCCCCGGAGTCCTCTCCGAGGTCCTTGTCGTCCAGGCCGTCCGTATCGGCGGCTAGCCGAACCCCGCAGCGGTACTTCCCCCTACCGCTAGGTGTTGCGTCCATGGGTCAAGTCTGGCATATACCGCCGGATTTTTTCCCTGCCGCGTAACGCGGAAATCGGCCCGTTCCCGCGCTTTCCCGAGCCCGGGACGGACCAAAGACCAAGAAAGATCGAGGGGCCATTCCCATGAACGTACTGTGGTTCACCATCGCCTGCGGTGTGCTGGCAATTCTCTATGGCATCGTCACGTCGATGTCTGTGCTCAAGGCCAGCCCGGGTAATGCCCGGATGCAGGAGATCGCCGCCGCGATCCAGGCCGGCGCCTCCGCCTATCTGAACCGCCAGTACACCACCATTGCCGCCGTCGGCGTGGTCGTCTTCATCATCCTGTTCTTTGCTCTTAACTGGTACGCCGCCGTCGGCTTCGCCATCGGCGCGATCCTGTCAGGCGCGGCCGGCTTTATCGGCATGAACGTCTCGGTGCGGGCCAACGTCCGCACGGCCGAAGGCGCCCGCCAGAGCCTGGCCCGCGGCCTCGACCTCTCGTTCAAATCTGGCGCGATCACCGGCATGCTGGTCGTGGGCCTCGCCTTGCTGGCCGTCGCCGTCTATTTCGTCATTCTGCGCACGGTCCTTGGTCTTGAGGGTCGCGCGACCGTCGATGCGCTGGTGGCGCTCGGCTTCGGTGCCTCGCTGATCTCGATCTTCGCCCGCCTCGGCGGCGGTATCTTCACCAAGGGCGCCGACGTCGGCGCCGATCTGGTCGGCAAGGTTGAAGCTGGCATCCCGGAAGATGATCCGCGCAACCCGGCCGTGATCGCGGACAATGTCGGCGACAACGTCGGCGATTGCGCCGGCATGGCCGCCGACCTGTTCGAGACCTATGTGGTGTCGATTGTGGCCACCATGGTCCTGGCGTCGATCTTCTTTGCGAAGACCGCCATGGTCGATGCGGCGATGCTGTATCCGCTGGCGATTGGCGCGGCCGGCATCGTGACCTCCATCATCGGTACGTACTTTGTCCGCCTCGGCGGCGGCACGAACATCATGGGCGCGCTGTACAAGGGCCTGATCGTCACAGGCGTGCTGTCGGCGATTGCGCTGTACCCGATCACCAACTGGGTGTTCGCAGCGATGGACGCTCCGGTCATGACGGTTGCGGGCAAGACGTTTACCCCGATGTCGCTGTTCTGGTGCGGCATTGTCGGCCTGCTGGTCACCGCGGCCATTGTCTGGATCACCGAGTACTACACCGGCACCAACTATCGCCCGGTGCGCAGCGTGGCCCAGGCTTCCACCACGGGCCACGGCACGAACGTGATCCAGGGTCTGGCCGTCTCGATGGAAGCGACCGCGATCCCGGCGCTGATCATCTGCGCCGGCATCCTGGTCAGCGACAAGCTGGGCGGCCTCTATGGCATCGCCATCGCGGTGACCTCGATGCTTTCGCTTGCCGGCATGATCGTGGCGCTCGACGCCTACGGTCCGGTGACGGACAACGCCGGCGGCATTGCCGAAATGGCCGAAATGCCGAAGGAGGTCCGCAAGACCACAGACGCGCTGGATGCGGTCGGCAACACCACCAAGGCGGTGACCAAGGGCTACGCCATCGGCTCGGCCGGTCTCGGCGCCCTGGTGCTGTTCGCGGCGTTCACCGAGGACATCAAGTTCTACAGCCTCGGGAACATCGACTTCTCGCTCACCAACCCGTTCGTGGTCATCGGCCTTCTGATCGGCGGCATGCAGCCGTACCTGTTCGGCGCCATGGGCATGACGGCGGTGGGACGTGCGGCCGGGTCGGTCGTCGTTGAAGTCCGTCGTCAGTTCAAGGAAATCCCCGGCATCATGGCCGGCACGGCGAAGCCCGATTATGCCCGGGCGGTCGACATGCTGACCAAGGCGGCGATCAAGGAGATGATCATCCCGTCGCTGCTGCCCGTGCTGTCGCCGGTCGTCCTGTACTTCGTGATCAACGCGATCGCGACGCAGGCCGACGCCCTGGCCTCGGTCGGCGCCATGCTGCTCGGTATCATCGTGACCGGCCTGTTTGTGGCGATCTCGATGACGGCTGGCGGCGGCGCCTGGGACAACGCCAAGAAGTCGTTCGAGGATGGCTTCGTTGACGCCGCGGGCGTCCGCCACATGAAGGGCTCCGAAGCCCACAAGGCGGCCGTGACCGGTGACACTGTCGGCGATCCGTACAAGGACACTGCTGGTCCGGCGGTCAACCCGATGATCAAGATCAGCAACATCGTCGCGTTGCTGCTGCTCGCGGTGCTCGCGCACTAAAACGGCTGGATCCGTGAAAGGCCCCGCTTTGTGCGGGGCCTTTTTATTTTAGCGCCGTCGCGACCGCGATTTTCTCAACGGCTTCGGCGAAGAACGGGCCGCCGCAGATGAGGTTGTTGCCGGCCAGTTCAATGCGCCGGTTGCTGGGCCAGCGGGCGACGATGGCGGGGTGGTTCAGCACGGCTGCTGCCTGCGAGAATGCCGCGCTCTGGTCCGTCGGGATGGCCAGGAAATCGGCGCGGGTGGCCAGCAGCCGTTCCAGAGAGAACGACTGGTAGCCGGCGGAGCCGACAGCGTTCGACAGTCCAAGTTCGGCCAGGGCCGCGTCAGCCAGGGTGCCCGCGCCACTTGCCCAGGAATTCGGGTGGAAGAAGGCAATGGTCGCGCCCGGCGTCACCTGTTGCCGGGCAGTGGCAATCCGGGTCCGCATGTCAGCGGCAAGTTGCCTTGCCCGATCCTCGACACCCAGGGCAGCGCCAAGGCGCTCCAGCTCGGCCACGATGCCGTCAACGCCGGCAGGCTGGTCGAAGCGCCAGACGTCGATCCCGAAGCGCTCCAGCATCGCGACGGTGGGGCGTGCCGCATACCTGTCGGCCAGTACCAGATCAGGCTTTGTCTGCAGCAATTCCTCTGCGGTGGCCCGATTGGTGGGGAAGGCACGCGCCCGCGCATGGAAGTAGGAAACGTTCGGGTCAGTCGCGAGGTAGCTGAGCGAGACGATCCGTTCCGGCGGCAGCAGCGCCAGCGCCAGCTGATCGGTGCACAGGTTTATCGATGCCACCCGGCCGGGCTCCGCGGCAGCCGCAGAGGATGCGACGAAGAGCGTGGCCCACAGGCCGCACAGGCGCCGGCGGTTCACGCCGAACCGGTTCAGCGCTTGGTGTCGTTGTTGTTGAACTTGCCGAGGTTGCCGAGGAACTGCTCAACGATGCTCAGTTCCTTGCCCTTCGACGGTGTCTCGCGCTCGACATAGGCGACCTGCTCGCCATCTTTGAGGTCGAACTTGCGAACTTCCTGAACCTTGCCACTGCCGTCGAAATCGACGGCGATTACACGCTGGGTGACAACCTTCTCGGCGAGGAAGGCGAGGGCCTCGGTGCCGCGCGAGATGTAATACCAGGTGTTGCCTTTGTCGGCGAACGTCGAGGTCGCGGAGGGTGAGCCCAGCAACTGCGTCACTTCTCCCTGCGTCTTGCCCGGGGCGACCTGGGCAAGACGACTTTCCTCCAGCACCGCGCCGCGAAAATTCTCGCGCGGGGTGCAGGCCGTGGCCAGAAGAAGTCCGGCGAGCAAAAGATGATGTGATTTCATTGGAAATTCCCGGGCCCAAGCTGCGCTAAAATCGGCTACCTCGGCGGGCTGCCCATCTGTGGAGTATATAGGAAAACCACGTGGCAGAAAATTGGCGGCCGCGCCGGAAAATAAGGGCGATCAAGTGAAGTTTTTTTCCCGTCTCCTGAAGCGCCCGGCAGCCGCGCCGGCGCACAACCTTTACCGCTCTCTGGTCGAGCAGTCGCGCCGCCCGGGATTCTATGAGTATTTGGGCGTTCCCGACACCCTGGATGGCCGATTCGAAATGGTCGCCATCCATGCTTTTCTGGTACTTCGCGCCCTAAAGGGCAAGGCGGGCGAACCGGTCCAGGAACTGGCCGAACGGGTGGTCGAGGTCATGTTCGCGGATATGGATCAAACACTCCGTGAAATGGGAGTAGGAGACCTAGGCGTCGGGAAGAGAGTAAAGATGATGGCATCCTCGTTTTACGGGCGTATTGCCGCTTATGATGCCGGCCTGGCTGGGGAGCCCGGGGTACTGGAGGAGGCACTGCGCCGAAACCTTTATGGAACGTCACCCGTGGACGACGATACCGTAAGAGCTATGGCCGAATATGTACGGGGTGAGGCGGAACGGCAGAAATCTGCGCCGCCGGCCCAGCTTTTGGCCGGGTCTCTGGCGTTCGGAGCGGTGCCGGAGCGGGCCAGCCAAATCCGTTGACCATTGCGACCCGGCAGCCTATTTTCCGCGCTTCGGCCGCCGAGCAGGCCGTCGAACCAGCGATCGTGCCATGGCGACCGGATTGCATATCCCGGAACCGGAATTCAGCCGGAAAATTGAAATTGCGCGGATAGGCGATGCCCCGATTCATATCGAGGCCGTGGCCACCGCCGAAGAATGCGCGGCTCTTGCGCCGCGCCTGGACGTGCTTGCGGTCAGCCGCCTGTCAATCCGGGCCACGCTGGGGTGGAACGCACGCCGCACACTGATCGAGGTGACGGGTTCGGCGAGCGCGGTCGTAAGCCAGAATTGCGTCGTCTCGCTGGAGCCGATGGACGTCGAGGTTGACGTTTCATTTGCCCGGCTTTATACGCCCGGGTCTGCTGGACGGCGGGATGCGGCCGATGGGGAGTTTGCGGCCGACGAGGATGAGCCGCCTGAGCCGATCCCGGAGGACGGAATCGACGTGGGCGAGGTGGCGGTTGAGCAGCTTTTGCTGTCGCTCGATCCGTATCCCCGGAAGCCGGATACCGAGGTGCCTGCGGCCTATGCTGCGGGGGCGCCGGGTGACGAGAAGGAGAATCCCTTTGCGGTCCTGCAACGACTTAAGCAGGCGCATTGAACGTAAGAAACCGGTTGCCGGAATCGGTAGCCCCTAGGAAAAGAGCGAGATCATGGCTGTTCCCAAAAAGAAGAAGTCTCCGGCGCGCCGCAACAACCGTCGTTCGCACGACGCGCTGGCGCCGTCGTCGTACATCGAGTGCTCGAATTGCGGCGAACTGAAGCGTCCGCACCATGTCTGCACAGCTTGCGGTCACTATGACGGCCGTGAAGTCGTCGCCACGAGTGGTGAGCCCGCGGCCTGAGAGGGGTCGGCGAGGCAGGGACGCCGGCTTTGAGTGCGGAGTGGGTCATTGCCCTTGATGCCATGGGCGGGGACAACGCACCTGCCATGGTCATACGCGGTGCCGCCGCCGTAGCCGAGCGCCATCCCCAGGTCCGATATCTGCTTTTTGGCGATCGCGCTCGCCTGGAGCCGCTGCTGCGCCAGCATGCGGCCCTGACGACGCTGACCGAAATCCGCCACACCACGGAAACAATCTCGTCTGACGAGAAGCCCGGCGTCGCGCTCCGCAAGGGACGCGGCAGCAGCATGCGCCTGGCCATCGACGCCGTTGCGGCAGGCGAGGCCAGCGCCGTCGTTTCCGCCGGCAATACAGGCGCGCTGATGGCGCTCGCGAAATTCGTCCTGCGTACGCTGCCAGGGATCGATCGCCCGGCCATCGCATCGTTCTTCCCGTCGGAAACCGGCGAGTGCGTTTTGCTCGACCTCGGCGCCAATATCGAGTGCGATGCGAACAACCTGGTCCAGTTTGCCGTAATGGGGGCGAACTTCGCCCACAGCGTGCTGGGTCGTTCGCGCCCGACCGTCGGGCTGCTGAATGTCGGCACCGAGGATGTGAAGGGCAACGATGCGGTGCGCGGCGCGGCAGATATTCTGCGCCGTCATTCGAAGCTTGCCTTCGATTTCCATGGCTTCGTTGAAGGCGACGATATCGCCCATGGCACTGTCGACGTGGTGGTGACCGATGGCTTTACCGGAAATGTTGCACTGAAGACCGCCGAGGGTACGGCCCGGCTCGTGTCCGGTTTTCTTCGCGCGGCGTTCCGCAGTTCGATCATGGCAAAGTTGGGCTATTTGCTGGCCCGTTCGGCGCTCGTTGCGCTACGGGACCGGATCGACCCGCGATTTTACAATGGCGGCGTCTTCCTCGGCCTCAACGGCATCGTGGTCAAAAGCCATGGTGGTTCCGACGCGGTCGCCTTTGCCAACGCACTGACGCTGGCGGTGGATATGGCGCGTGACAATCTCACACGCCGGATTGCGGTCGAGTTCGAGCGCTTTTCTGCCGAGGTCGCGGCAGCCGCCGTGGCGCCCCTGGAGGCATCATGATCCGTTCCGTCGTCGCGGGCTGTGGCTCTTATCTGCCGGACCGCGTGCTGACCAATGTCGAGCTGGCGAAGATGGTCGACACGTCGGACGAGTGGATTCGCGAACGCACGGGCATTGTGGAGCGGCACATCGCGGCCGACGGTCAGAAGACATCCGACCTGGCGCTCCGCGCTGCAGCCAATGCACTTGAGCACGCGGGCGTCAAAGCGTCAGACGTCGACCTCATCGTTTTGGCGACAGCGACCCCGGATGACACGTTCCCCGCGACGGCCTGCCGCGTGCAGGCGGAACTGGGGGTCACTCAGGGCGCTGCATTCGATATCCAGGCCGTCTGCTCGGGCTTCATCTACGCGTTGGCGACTGCCGACAATTTCATCAAGGCCGGACAGGCCAAGACAGCTCTCGTCATCGGTGCGGAAACATTCTCGCGCCTGCTCGACTGGACCGACCGCGGCACCTGCGTACTGTTCGGCGACGGGGCCGGCGCAGTGGTCCTCAAGGCCGAACAGGGGCAGGGCACCAACGCGGACCGCGGCATCCTGACAACTCATTTGCATGCAGACGGTCGTTTCCGCGACCTGCTTTATGTCGACGGCGGCCCGTCATCGACCAAGACTGTCGGGCACCTGCGCATGGCCGGGCGCGAAGTCTTCCGCCATGCCGTCGTCAACCTGGCGCAAGTGGTGAACGAGGCACTGGAAGCGGCAGGCCTGAGCCAGTCCGACATCGATTGGTTGGTGCCTCACCAGGCCAATAAACGAATTCTGGACGGCACGGCACGCAAGCTGAACATCGATCCGGCACGCGTTGTTGTTACGGTAGATCGTCACGGCAATACGTCAGCGGCATCGGTCCCCCTCGCGCTGACCGAGGCGACCCGGGACGGCCGCATCAAGCCGGGCAATATTGTGCTCATGGAGGCCATGGGCGGCGGGTTCACCTGGGGTAGCGCCCTCGCACGCTGGTAGGCTCTCGGCCAAATTCAGGTGGTTGTTCCTGCTTTTCCACCCCGATACTTAAAGAGTTCGCCCTATCCCTCTGATATTGACCGCTTTCTGGCAAAGGATTACCGTTCGGTAAGTCCAGGCGACAGGAGGGGGCATGGCTGGGAATACAGTTACGAGGGCCCAGTTGAGCGAAGCCGTCTACCAAGAGGTGGGGTTGTCACGCAACGAATCCGCCGACTTGGTGGAAAGCGTGCTGGGACACATCGTCGAAAGCCTTTCCAAAGGCGATTCGGTCAAAATCTCTTCATTCGGCAGTTTCCATGTCCGTTCCAAGGGGGGCCGTATCGGCCGCAACCCGAAGACTGGCGAGGAAGTACCGATTCAGCCGCGCAAAGTGCTGATCTTTCGCGCCAGCCACGTTCTAAAGGAGCGGATCAATGCCGCCCTGACCTCGATTAGGGCGGTCAAACCCCAGTCATGACCGATGCGGCGTCGAACCCGGAAGGGCTGGGCCGGAGGATGCTGAAATCCCCGGACGCGTTCCGGACCATTTCCGAGGTCGCCGCCGACCTCAACGTGCCGCAGCACGTCCTGCGCTTCTGGGAAACCAAATTCACCCAGATACGTCCCTTGAAGCGGGGCGGCGGCCGCCGTTACTACCGCCCTGACGACGTCGAATTGCTCCGCCGTATCCGCTCGCTGCTGTACAGCGAGGGCTACACCATCAAGGGTGTGCAGAAGGTCCTGCGTGAAACGGGTGGTAAGCTGCCTCCGCCCGAACTTCATCCCGTCCCGGTAACCGGAAACGGCGCCGAGGTCGTTGCGCTACCCCAGGCACGCAATTCATCCATTGAAGCCGCTGTCCGTCTGCCCCCAAGCGGTGACGATATGGGCGAACGGCAGAAGGCTGCCTTGCGCCAGGCGCTCGACGAACTTGCCGCGGTCCGCGCGGCCCTGAAAGAGTTCGGGCTTTAGTCGAACCTGACATTGCTCCCCCGGGAGACGCCGAGTATATTCCGCCGCCTCGGTCGGAGCGTGGCGCAGCCTGGTAGCGCACTTGTCTGGGGGACAAGGGGTCGCAGGTTCAAATCCTGTCGTTCCGACCAATTCCCTCGAGCCGAAGCGCCAGTCCCGTCGGATGACGCCTCCACTCGCAAAAAACATCAAATGAGCGGGAGAAGCGCATGATCTCGTTGAAGGGCAAGGTTGCTCTGGTCACTGGCGGTGGTGCCGGCATCGGTCGGGCCATTGCGGAATCGCTGGCAGAAATCGGCGCCAAGATCGTTATCGGTGAAATCGATCCTGCCCGCGCCGAAGCAACGCGCGCGGCATTGGTCGCGTCGGGCGCGGAGTGCCTGGCGGTAATCGCCGATGTTACCAAGTCGAAAGACGTGAACGCCCTGATCGCCGCAACCGAGCAGACCTATGGTCGCCTCGACGTGCTGGTGAACAATGTCGGCGACTTCCTCGGCATCAAGAAGCCGTTTGTCGAGACCACCGAGGACGAGTGGCAGCGTCTCTACGAAATCAACTTGCGTCATATTTTCCTGGTCACTCGCGCCGCGGTGCCGCTGATGCAGCGGAGCGGCGATGGTGGAAGTATCGTCAACATCTCGACCATCGAGGCGTTCCGCGGCATTCCCAAGGCGGCGCTCTATTCCGCCTTCAAGGCCGCCATTACCGGCTTTACCAAGACAATGGCGCTGGAACTGGCGCCAGACGGCATTCGCGTCAACGAGATCGCGCCGGAGACCACCGAGAGCGAGCAGGTCAAGGTTTCGCAGTGGGTGCCGCCGGAATACAAGCCGCACATCAAGAACTGGATTCCACTCGGCCGTTTTGGCAAGCCCAGCGATGTTGCCGGCTGCACCGTGTTTCTGGCGACGGAATTGTCGGCCTGGGTGACCGGCACGACTATTCATTTGGATGGCGGCGTGTTCGCGGCCTGTGGCTATTATCAAATGCCGGGCGGTGGTTGGACCCACAATCCGATCATTGTCGACGATGGTTATGCCGGCCTGCGCCGCAAGCCTGCGGGGAGCTGACGAGAAGAGCGATACCATGCACATCAAATTTTCCCCCGAGGACGAACGTTTCCGTCAGGAGGCTGCAAACTGGCTTGAGGCTCAGCTGTCCGGCCCGTTCCGGCATTTGCGCGGTAGCCGCAGCCACACGGGCCAGTCGGAAGAGCGGCGGGTTTGGGAGAAGGCGCTGGGTGAGGCGCGGTGGAGCTGCATTGGCATGCCTGAGGCTTATGGCGGTCGTGACGCGACGCTGAATCAGCAGGTCATCTTTGCCGAGGAATATGCGCGTGCCGGCGCACCGGCTCGTTTGGGGCACATCGGCGTCGAACTGACGGCACCGACAATTCTGCATTTTGGCACCGACGCGCAGAAGCGGAGCTTTCTGCCGCGTATTGCCAGCGGCCAGGACATTTGGTGTCAGGGCTATTCCGAGCCTGGCGCCGGCTCCGACCTTGCAAATGTGCGGACCAGGGCGCGGCTGGAGCAAGGGCCGAACGGCCCGCATTGGGTGATTGAGGGCCACAAGATCTGGACATCGCTGGCGCAGTTCAGCAACTGGATCTTTGTCATCTGCCGTACCGAGCCCGACACCAAGGGCGCCAAGGGCTTATCCTGCCTTCTGGTGCCGATGGACCAGCCTGGCGTCACAATTCGCCCGATCAAGCAGATGACCGGCGACGCCGAGTTCAACGAAGTGTTTTTCGACGGCGCGGTCACGGCCGCGGACAACATCGTCGGCAAGCCGGGCGAGGGCTGGGCAGTTGCCATGGGTACCCTGGCGTTCGAGCGGGGCGCCTCGACGCTGGCGCAGCAGATGGATTTCCGCAACGAATTGAACGACGTCATCGCGGCGGCCAAGCGCAACGGCAAGGCGCAGGACCCCATTTTCCGTCAGCGCCTGGCCAAGGCGGAAATCGGCCTTCGGATCATGCGCTACTCGTCGCTCCGCATGCTCAGTGGCGACGCCGGCAGCCTCAGCAACGCGGCCTATACCTACAAAATCTACTGGGCCAATTGGCGGCAGCAACTCGGTGAACTGGCCATGGACATCCTTGGTCCTGCCGCAGAATTGGCCCATGAAGACGGGCACTTCGACCCGTTGGTTCACATGTTCCTGATGTCGCGGTCCGACACGATCTATGCGGGCACCGACCAGATCCAGCGGAACATCATCGCAGAACGTGCTTTGGGCCTGCCGAAGGAGGCACGCGGTGCCGCGTAAGGTGTCGAACGGGCGTTAGAATTTTGGCGCTCCGGCGTTGACTCCCCCGGGGCCGTCCATTAGATATTAGAACGCTTGTTCGAATTTTCGTGACGAGGCTTAGTTTTCCGGCGACGGCCAAGCTTGCGCCGCCAGGAACCGAAAGCGACAATCCGGCCATAACGATCTGGCCTTCGGGCCAGGCAGGGATGGAAACGTTCGCCACCCGTAGCGGTGAGAAGGAAACATGCTGAACAAACGTCTTGATATCGACTCAGTGATCGGCCGTCTGTCCGACGGCATGACGATCGGCATTGGCGGCTGGGCCACGCGGCGCAAGCCGATGGCGCTGGTGCGTGCGCTGGTGCGCTCGTCGCTGAAGGACCTTACCGTCGTAAGTTACGGCGGGCCCGAGGTCGGCATGTTGGCCGCGTCGGGAAAGCTCAAGAAGCTGGTGTTCGGCTTCGTTTCGCTCGACCATTTCCCGCTCGATCCGTATTTCCGGGCCGCCCGCCAGGCGGCGGCGCTCGAGGTGATGGAGCTGGACGAGGGCATGGTTTATTGGGGCCTGCGCACGGCCGCCATGGGCATGCCGTTCCTGCCGACCCGCGTCGGCATCGGTTCCGATGTGCTGAAGAACAATCCGGATATCAAGCTGGTAACTTCGCCGTACGCGGATGGCGAGGAATTCGTGGCGATGCCGCCGCTCAAGCTTGATGCCGCGCTGATCCACGTGCACGCCGCCGACCAGCGCGGTAACTGCATCGTCAAGAGCCCGGATCCGTTCTTCGACGAGATAATGAGCCGTGCGGCGAAGCAGGTGTTCGTCAGCGCCGAAAAGATCGTTTCGACGGAAGAGCTGAACATTCCCGAGAACACGCGCTTCACCCCGTTCGAGCGCAGCCTCGTGACCGGTATTGTCGAGGCGCCGTTCGGTGCGCACCCGACAGGCAGCTCGCCGGACTACGGCATCGACATGGGCCACCTGAAGGAATACGCCGGCGGCGGCACGCCCGAAGCGTGGGCGGCCTATCGCCAGAAGTACGTGGACCTTAAGGATCATGCCGCCTACATCGCGGCCGTTGGCGGCAAGGAGCACATCTCTGCGCTCCCGGCCCCCATTTATTGAGGAGCGGACAGTGACGACCGAAAGCGAATACACGCTGGCCGAACTGTGCATCGCCGCTGCCGCCGAGGCGTGGCGTGGCGAAGGCGAAACCCTGGCGACAGGCATCGGCCTGTTGCCGCGTCTGGCCGTCGGCCTGGCCGTGCTGACGTTCAGCCCGGACCTGATGATGTCCGACAGCGAAAACATGCTCGTCTCCGAACCGATCCCGGTCGGCCCGCGCAAGGGTTACAAGCCGAAGTTCGAGAACTGGCTTCCCTATGACCGCGTCTTCTCGCTGCTGTGGTCGGGTAACCGTCACGCGATGGTGGGGCCGGTCCAGGTCGACCGTTTTGGCCAGACCAACATCAGTGTCATCGGCGACTACAAAAAGCCGAAGGCGGCGCTGCTCGGCGTGCGCGGTTTTCCCGGTAACACCGCAAGCCACCCCAACAGCATGTTCGTGCCGACGCACAACACGCGCAGTTTTGTGGCGGGCGAGGTCGATGTCGTGGCTGGCATCGGCTACAACCCGGCCCGTTTCCCCAAGGGCTATCCGAAGGGTCTGGACCTCCGGATGATCGTTACCGATCTCGCGGTGATGGATTTTGGCGGCGCGAACCACGGCATCCAGGTGCGCTCGCTGCACCCAGGCGTGACGTTCGAGAAGGTGCAGGAAAACACCGGCTTCCCGCTGCTGAAGGCCGCCAATATGGGCACCACGCCGGCGCCGACCGCGGAGCAGCTCAAGCTGATCCGCGAACGGCTGGATCCGCACAACCTGCGCGCCACTGTGTTCAAGGATAATCCGGCGGGCGACCGCCGCTAAAGGAGGCATTTCGATGTCTGATCTGGTCGAGCCGCGCAAGGCGGATATCGTCTATGAGACCGAGAACCCGATCCTGTATTCGGTCGAAAACGGTATCGCGTCCATCACTATGGATCGGCCGAAGTACGGCAACACGCAGAACTCGCAGATGACCTATGCCCTGGACGATGCGTTCATGAAGGCGGTCAACGACGATGCGGTGCGTGTCATCGTGCTGCGCGGCAACGGCAAACACTTCTCCTCGGGCCACGACATTGGCAGCCCGGGTCGTGACGTTGTGAAGTCCTGGCCCGACCGCAAGATGCCGTGGTGGGATCATGCCAACAAGCCCGGCGCCGAGTTCAACTATGCCCGCGAGCAGGAGGTCTATCTGGGCCTCAGCCGCCGCTGGCGCGACATCCCGAAGCCGACCATCGCGATGGTGCAGGGTGCCTGCATCGCTGGCGGCCTGATGCTGGCCTGGGTGTGCGACCTGATCGTGGCATCGGACGACGCGTTCTTTGCCGATCCGGTTATTCGCATGGGCATTCCGGGCGTTGAATATTTCGCCCACCCGTTCGAACTGCCGCCGCGCGTCGCCAAGGAGTTCCTGCTGCTGGGCGAACGTATGAGCGCGCAGCGCGCCTACGACCTCGGCATGGTCAACAAGATCGTGCCGCGTGACAAGCTCGAAGAGGCGACCTACGCCTGGGCGGCCAAGCTGGCAGAGTTCCCGCGCATGGGCCTGGCGCTGACCAAGCAGGCGATCAACCACGTCGAGGATCTGCGTGGCAAGCGCACGGCCATGGATGCTGTATTCCACATGCATCACCTGGCGCACGCCCACAACGACCTCATCAGCACGAACCATCTGGCCGGGCAGGATGCCAAGTCGATGGCGGCAGCGAACAAGAAGAACGCCTAGAACATGACCAATCCGCTTCACACCGAGCTGTGCGACCGGCTCGGTTCGCGTTACCCGATCATCCAGACCGCGATGGGCTGGGTGGCGCGTCCGGAACTTGTTGCGGGTACCTGTAACGCAGGCGGCTTCGGCTTTCTTGCTGCCGGTGTGATGCGCGCCGACGAGGTCGGCCCCGCCATTCGCCGCGTGCGCGATATGACGGACAAGCCGTTTGGCGTGAACTTCCACATGTTCCAGCCGGGCGCGGAGCAGATCGTCGAGACGCTGATCAATGAGCGCGTGCGCGCTGTCAGCTTCGGCCGCGGCCCGAACAAGGACATGGTCGCGCGCTTCCGGAAGGCCGGCATTCTTTGCGTGCCAACCGTCGGCGCCGTTCGCCACGCGCAGAAAATGGTCGAACTCGGCGTCGACATGGTTGTCGTTCAGGGCTCGGAAGGTGGCGGCCATACCGGCGCCGTAGCGTCAAATATCCTGCTGCCGCAGGTGCTCGATGCGGTGAAGGTCCCGGTCGTCGCGGCCGGCGGCTATTCCGACGGCCGTGGCCTGGCGGCCGCGATTACCGTCGGTGCGGTCGGCATCGCCATGGGCACGCGCTTTTTGCTGACCAAGGATTGTCCGGTGCCCGAGGTGACCAAGCAGCAATATCTGAAGGCGAATGTCGATGACATCATCGTCACGACCAAGATCGATGGCCTGCCGCAGCGCGTGGTGCGCAACAAGCGCATCGACGCCATGGAGAAGGCCAGCACGCTTGGTCTGATCTGGCAGTCGATCCAGAGCGGCCTCGAATTCAAGAAAATGTCAGGTGCGTCTTACTTCGATCTCATCAAGTCGGCCAAGGCCATGGCCCATGGTGGCGAGACGACGGTCTGGCAGCTGCTTATGTCGGCCAACGCGCCCGCGCTCTATCAGCGGGCGATGCTGGGCGGCGATCCGGAAAGCGGCCTGATGGGCAGTGGCCAGGTGGCCGGCACCATTCGCGAACTGCCGACCTGCAACGAACTGATCCAGCGGATCATGAGCGAAGCCCGCGCGCGCTTTACCGCGCTCGGTGTACCGCTCGATGCCGCCGTCTAGAGGAAGACCATGCCCGTTCGCATCGAGATCAAGGACCATATCGGCGAGCTCGTCCTGGCTCATCCCCCGGTTAACGCTTTCGACAGCGTGTTCTGGAACGAACTGCCCGAGCACATCACCAAGTTGGGCCACAATGAGGACGTTCGATGCGTCCTGATCCGCGCCGAGGCCAAGGGCTTCTGCGCGGGCGTCGATATCAAGGAAATGGCCGCTCACCCGGAGCGCATTACGCTGCTCAACCGCGGCAATTTCCTGACCTTCAAGGCGATCCGCTCATGCCCGGTGCCGGTCGTGATTGGCACGCATGGCTTCGTTATCGGCGGCGGCATCGGCATGTGTGGTGCTGCCGACGTGGTGATCGCCTCCGACGACTGCTTCTTCTCTCTGCCCGAGATCGACCGTGGCGCCATGGGTGGCGCGGCGCACCTGTCGCGCATGCTGCCGCTGCATGTCGTTCGCGACCTGTTTTTCTCTGGCGGCCGTATCGGCGCCAAGGAAGTCATGGGGTTCGGTGGCATCAAGTCGGTCGTGCCTCGCGCGGACCTCGAAAAGGAAGTCCGCGCCTACGCCTCGATCATCGCTAGCAAGAGCCGCAAGGCGCTGCTGCTCGCCAAGGAAGCATTGAATGGCATCGAGCCGGTGGATGTGGACCGCAACTACCGCTTCGAACAGGGCTTCACCCTCGAACTGTATATGAATGAGGATTCCCAGAAGGCGCGCGACGCCTTCGTGGCCGGCAAGGCGCCGGCAAAGTTCTGATCCCGTCATGAAGCTGACCTACACGCCTGAACAGGAAGCCTTCCGCGCCGAAGTGCGCGCATGGATGAAGGCCAACGTGCCGAAGGAGACGCTGGCTTCGCATGACACGGTTGAGGGTTTCACGCCGCACTGGGAGTGGGAGAAGACACTCGCCAAAGGGCAGTGGGGGATGGTCACCTGGCCGAAGGAGTATGGCGGTCGCGGCTGCGACTTGATCCAGTGGCTGATCTTCGAGGAAGAATATTACCGCGCCCAGGCGCCGGGCCGCGTCAACCAGAACGGTATCTTCCTGCTTGGTCCGACGCTGATGGAGTTTGGTAGCCCGGAACAAAAGGCGCGCTTTCTGCCAGCCATGGCGGCGGGCGACGAGATCTGGGCGCAAGCCTGGTCCGAGCCGCAGGCCGGCAGCGATCTCGCGGCCTTGCGTTCGACTGCCACCCGTGATGGCGACGAGTATGTGCTGCGCGGCCACAAGATCTGGTCGTCGCGCGCCGTTTTCGCGCACTGGTGCTTCGGGATGTTCCGCACCGATCCGAAGTCGGAGAAGCACCGGGGCATTTCGTTCATTCTTGTGCCGCTCAATACGCCTGGTATTCGCGTGAATGGCATCCGCCAGATCGACGGCGAGGCGGGCTTCGCGGAAATCTTCTTCGAAGACGCCCGTGTCCCCGTCGCCAATCGCCTGGGCGAAGAAGGCGATGGCTGGAAGATCGCTATGGCGACCGCCGGTTTTGAGCGGGGCATGATGCTGCGCAGCCCGGCGCGCTTCCAGGTTACCGCCGAACGCCTGGTCGAGCTGTACAAGAAGGTCGCCGATAAGCTCGATCCGGGCCTGCGCTCGCAAGTCGCGCAGATGTGGATGGATGCGCAGTCCTTTGCGATGTCGACCTACATGATGGCCAGCCGCCTGATCAATGGCGGCCATATCGGCGTCGAGGCCAGTTTGACCAAGATTTTCTGGTCCGAAATGGACGTCAACATGCACCGCATCGCGCTGCAGATGCTCGGCGTGCGCGCCGAACTGCTGCATGCGGCGCCGGATGCCGGCGATATTGGCAGCTGGCTGGACGGCTACATCTTCTCGCTGGCCGGGCCGATCTATGCCGGCACCAACGAGATCCAACGGAACATCATCGCCGAGCGCCTGCTCGGCCTGCCGAGAGGCTGACGTGGACTTTTCGTTCTCCGAAGAACAGCAGATGGTCGCCCAGACCGTCCGCGACCTGTTGACCGACCAATGTTCGTCGGCCGACCTGCGCAAGATGATGACGGCCGGCGAGGGCCTTGACGAGGCGCGCTGGACCAAACTGTGCGAAATGGGCCTGCCGGGCATCATGGCGCCGGAAGAGGCTGGCGGCCTGGCGCTGAAGGACGAGGACTTCGTCCTGGTCGCCGAGGAATGCGGCCGTGCAGCTTTGCCCGAGCCCTTGGTCGAACACGCCGGCATTGCCGTTCCCATGCTGGCCGCGCTGATCGACAATCCGGCGGTTCGTAAGGTTCTGGAGGCCGCGGCAACGGGCGAGGGGCGTGTTGCGGTTGGTCATCCGGCCAACCTGTTCGTCGATGCCGCCGATACTGCTGCTGCCCTGCTGTTGTGGCACAACGACGAGGTCCATCTCGTTTCGGTGGACGACGTGAAGCTGGTTCGACAGCCCAGTATTGATTCGTTCCGTCGCCTGTTCCGTGTTGAGTGGATGCCGTCCGCCAAGACGAAGGTCGCCGACGCTGCGAAGGGGAAGGCGCTGTGGGCACTCGCGCTCGACCGCGGCGCGCTCTATGCGGCTGCGCAGTGCCTGGGCATGGGGCAGCGGATTGTCGAGATCGCCGTCGCCTATGCCAAGGACCGCACGCAGTTCGGCAAGGCCATCGGTTCGTACCAGGCGATCAAGCACCACCTCGCAAACTGCCAGGTGAAGATCGAGTATGCCCGACCGGCCGTGTACGCCGCCGCCGCGACGATCGAGACGCCGGGGCCGGAGGTACGCGCCCTCGTGTCCAATGCAAAGCTCTCCGCTGTCGAGGCTGCGGACTTCGCCGCCCGTACCGGCGTGCAGGTGCACGGTGCCATGGGTTATTCGTGGGAGGTTGATGTCCACTTCTTCCTGAAGCGGGCGCTGGGTCTTGCCGGCGCATGGGGCGACCGCAATATGCATCTGGCCCGCGTCGCCGACTGCGTCCTGAACTCGGGCATGCCTCTCGGTCCGGCCGCAACCTTTCCTGGAGGCACCGCCCATGCGCGCTGAAGCCTATATCGTTGATGCCGTCCGCTCCCCTATCGGCAAGAAGAAGGGCAGCCTGGCCACGATGCATTCTGCCGATCTCGGTGCCCATGTGATCAAGGCGCTAATGCGCCGCACCAAGATCGATCCCGGCGCGGTAGACGACGTGGTGTTTGGCGGCGTCGATGCCATCGGCAGCCAAGCGGGCGACATTGCCCGTACCGCATGGCTGGTGGCCGGCCTGCCGCAGCATGTGCCTGGCACCGCGGTGGATCGCCAGTGCGGCTCGGCCCAGCAGGCCGTGCATTTTGCCGCCCAGGGCGTCATGAGCGGGACGCAGGACCTGGTTGTGGTCGGCGGCGTGCAGAACATGAACATGATCCCGATCGGTTCTGCCATGCTGGCTGCGCAGCCGTTTGGAATTCCTGACCCATTTACGACCTCGCCGGGCTGGATCGCCCGTTATGGCAAGGAAGAACTCAACCAGTATCGCTCTGCCGACATGATCGCCGAGAAGTGGCAGATCAGCCGCGACGAGATGGAAGAGTTTGCGCTGCAGAGTCATCGTCGTTCCATCGAGGCGACGCAGCAGGGCCGCTTCAAGGCCGAGATCGAGCCGGTTGGCGACTTCGCCGTCGATGAGACCATGCGCGGCGACACGACCAAGGAAAAGATGGCGTCGCTGAAGACGCTGCGTGAAGGCGGCCGCGTCCACGCCGGCGTCGCCAGCCAGAACGCCGATGCCTCGGCCGCGATGCTGATCGCCAGCGAGGATGCGCTGAAGCGTCACAACCTGAAACCGCGCGCGCGCATCCACCACCTGTCGGTGATGGGCGATGACCCAATCATGATGCTGACCGCGCCGATCCCGGCGACCAAGCGGGCGCTGGAGCGCGCCGGCATGAAGATCTCCGACATCGACCTGTTCGAAATCAACGAGGCCTTCGCCTCGGTGCCCATGGCCTGGCTCAAGGATCTCGGCGCCGATCCGGCGAAGCTGAACGTCAACGGCGGTGCCATCGCCCTTGGCCACCCGCTTTCGGCGACGGGCGCGCGCCTGATGACGACCATGCTGTACGAGTTGGAGCGTCGCGGCGGCCGTTACGGTCTGCAGTCGATGTGCGAAGGCGGCGGTCAGGCCAACGTCACCATCGTCGAACGCCTTTAGGATTTGAGCGGAGAGTTTCGTCATGGGTGATCTGTGCAAGGGCCGCGTTGTCGTCATTACCGGCGCGGGCCGCGGCCTGGGCCGTTCGCACGCGCTGGCTTTCGCGCGCGAGGGTGCGAAGGTGGTGGTCAACGATCTGGGCGTCAGCCTGGCGGGTGAGGGCAACGATGCCAGCCCGGCCAATGATGTTGTGCGCGAAATCCAGGCCATGGGTGGCGAGGCCGTCGCCAATTTCGACGACATCACCGATTTCGAGGCGGCGCATCGTGTCGTCGACACCGCGATCAAGACCTTTGGCGGGCTCGATGTCGTCGTCAACAATGCCGGGTTTGTGCGCGACCGCATGTTCGTGAACTGCACCCCTGACGAGTGGGATGCGGTGATGCGCGTCCACCTGCGCGGACACTTCTGCGTATCGAACCAGGCTGCCCGCTACTGGCGCGATCAGTCGAAGCAGGGCAAGCCCGTCGATGCCCGCATCATCAACACCAGTTCGGGAGCCGGCCTGCAGGGCAGTATCAGCCAGTCGGCCTATGGCGCGGCCAAGGGCGGCATTGCCAGCCTGACGCTCGTGCAGGCGGCAGAGCTTGGCCGCTACGGCGTCACTGCCAACGCATTGGCCCCGGCGGCGCGCACGCGCATGACCGAAACGTCCGGGTTTGCCGAACAGGTAAAGGCACCGGAAAAGGGCTTCGATGCGAACAATCCCGACAACGTGTCGCCGATTGTTATCTGGCTCGGCAGCCCGCAGTCGAAGCACGTCACTGGCTGCATGTTCGAAGTGTTCGGCGGCAAGCTGATGATTGCCGATGGCTGGCGCGACGGTCCGTTCCAGGACAAGGGCGCGCAGTGGGCGCCGTCCGAACTCGGCCCGGTCGTCGACGATCTGCTGAAGCGCCGCGTGCCGCCGAAGCCGGTTTACGGGAGCTGATCACGCTCCCGCGGGTCACGCCATGAACTTCTCGTTCACCGAAGACCAGGTCATGGTCAGGGATTCGGCACGCGCTTTCCTTGCCGAGGCGTCGGACTCTGCCAAAGTCCGCGCCGCCATGGATTTAGACCAGGGCTGGGATGCCACCTTGTGGTCGCGTATCGGGACCGGACTCGGTTGGACGGGAATTTCCATTCCCGAGGCCTATGGCGGCAGCGGTATGGGTTACGTCGCGCTGGCCATTGTGATGGAAGAGATGGGCCGCACGCTGTGCGTCTCGCCGTTTTTCGCCAGCGTGGTTCTCGCCGCCGAGGCCATTCTTCAGGCTGGCACCGAGGCGCAGAAGCAGGCGCTGCTGCCCGGCATTGCTTCAGGCGAGACCACCGCGACACTCTGCTTCACCGGTGCCGAGGGGAAGCCCGGCCAGGACGGCGTCGATGCGGTTTTAACCGCTTCCGGCAATGGTTTCCGGCTGAGCGGCGAGGCGTCGTTCGTGCCGTTCGGACACGCCGCTGATCTTCTGGTCGTCGCGGCGCGCCACGGCGATGGCCTGAGCCTCGCCGTCGTGTCGGCAACAACACCGGGTGTTGAGATTGAGCGCCTCTCGGTGCTCGATACGACGCGACCGCTCGCCAGTGTTCGTTTCAGTAGCGTTGCGCTGCAGGCCGATGCCGTCCTTGGCGTGCCGGGTGCCGCAGGCGGAGCCTTCGATAAGACCCTTTCGGTTGCTGCAGCGATGCTGGCTGCGGAGCAAGTTGGCGGCGCAGAGAAGTGTCTCGAGATGACCGTGGAGTACAGCAAGACGCGGACGCAGTTCGGCCGCATCATCGGCTCGTTCCAGGCAGTGAAGCACTCCCTGGCCGACATGATGGTGCTTGTCGAGGCGTCCAAGTCGATTGCCTATTATGCGGCCTGTGCAATCGGCGAGATCGAGGAAGAGGCGGCCGAGGCCGCTTCCATGGCCCGCGCCTATTGCTCGGATGCGCTGTACCGCTGCGCGGCGGACGCGATCCAACTGCATGGCGGCATCGGGTTCACTTGGGAGCACGACGCCCATCTCTATTTCAAGCGTGCGCGCGCCTCGGCAAACCTGCTGGGCGATCCTACCTATCATCGTGAAATCGTAGCCCAGGCCATGGGCCTGGACACCCCGTCACCCGCACCCGTGGAGCGTTCATGAGCCAGCCCATCCCGCCATATCCGACCAAGTCGAACAACCTGCTCGCGGGCAAGGGTGCCCTCGTGACGGCTGCTGCCGGCACCGGCCTGGGCTTTGCCACCGCGTTGCGCTTTGCCGAAGAAGGCGCGCGGCTGTTCATCAGCGACATCCACGAGAAGCGCCTGGGCGATGCCGCCGACCGCATCGAAAAGGCGACCGGCAAGCGCCCCGGCACGAAGCTCTGCAACGTGACCAAGGAAGAAGAAGTCCGCGCATTGGTCAGGGCGGCAGACGACCATCTCGGCGGCATCGACATCCTCGTCAACAATGCGGGTCTGGGCGGTTCCACCGACGTCGTCGATATGACCGACGACCAGTGGAACTCGGTCATCGACGTGTCGCTCAATAGCGTGTTCCGCATGTGCCGCGCCACGCTGCCGGGCATGTATGCGCGCAAGAAGGGCGCGATCATCAATCTCGCGTCCGTCGTTGCGTGGCGCGCGCAGGCGCAGCAGACCCACTATGCCGCGGCCAAGGCCGGCGTCATGGCCTTTACGCGCTGCGCGGCCATGGAAGCGGCGGCGCACGGCGTGCGCATCAACTGCATCGCCCCCAGCATCGCCATGCACGCCTTCCTTGCCAAAGTCGCCGACCCGGCACTGCTCGCCAGCCTCGTCTCGCAGGAAGCCTTCGGCCGTTCGGCCGAGCCGTGGGAAGTCGGCAACGTCGCGGTGTTCCTGGCCAGCGACCTGTCCAGCTACATGACCGGCGAAGTGGTTTCCGTCTCGAGCCAGAGGGCGTAGCCGTGTCGCGCCGTTTCGACTCTCCCCGCGACTTGCTGAAGCTTGAGAATGAGCCGCTCGGCGTCAGCGAGTGGATCACCATGGAGCAGTCGCGCATCGACATGTTCGCCAATGCGACCGGCGACCACCAGTGGATTCATGTCGATCCTGTCCGCGCCAAGGACGGCCCCTACGGCGTCTGCATTGCCCACGGCTACCTCACGCTATCGCTCGCCTCGCTGTTCCTGCCGCAGATATTCGACCTGCACGGCTTTTCCATGGGCCTCAACTACGGCTGTGAGAAAGTGCGCTTCATCAACGTGGTGAAGGTCGGCGATCGCGTGCGTGGCAGCGGCCTGCTGGTCAAGGCCGAAGAGGTCAAGGGCTCCTATCAGGTGGTCATCCGCATGACCGTCGAAATCGAGGGCAGCGAAAAGCCTGCCTGTGTGGTCGACACTATCGGCCGTTATTTCATCTAGGGAGCCTGCGATCATGCGCGAGGCAGTAATCGTTTCCGTCGCCCGTACGCCCATCGGCAAGGCATTTCGCGGCGCCTTCAACGACACCGAGGCGCCGGCCATGTCGGGCCACGTCGTACGCGAGGCGGTGAAGCGCGCCGGCATCGAAGCCGGCCGCATCGAGGACGTGGTGGTCGGCTGCTCGGCACAGCAGGGCACGCAGGGCTACAATATTGGCCGTCTGACGGCCGTCGCGGCCGGCCTTGGTGACAACGTCGCCGGCATGGCAATCGACCGCATGTGCTCTTCCGGGCTGATGGCCATCGCCACCGCGGCCAAACAGGTGATGTACGATGGCATGGATGTCGTGGTCGCCGCCGGCGTGGAATCCATCAGCCTGGTGCAGAACAAGTTCAAGAACGGCCATCGCGCCCGTTCGGAGGCGGTGCTGAAGGCATCGCCGCACATGTACATGCAGATGATCGAAACGGCCGAGATCGTCGCCAAGAAGTATGGTGTTTCGCGCGAGGCGCAGGACGTCTATTCGCTGCAGAGCCAGCAGCGCGTCGCCGCCGCCCAGAAGGCAGGCAAGTTCGACACCGAGATGGCGCCCATGACGACCCGCAAGTCGGTGTTCGACAAGGCTACAAACGAAACGAAATACGAGGAGGTCACGCTCAAGGCCGACGAAGGCCCGCGCGCCGATACAACGCTGGAAGCGCTGCAGAAGCTGCCGCCGGTGTTCGCCGATGGCGAAGTGGTCAAGAAGGGCGAGTTCATCACTGCCGGCAACGCCTCGCAGCTCTCCGACGGCGCCGGCGCCTGCGTGATCATGGAAGCCAAGGTCGCCGCGTCACTGGGCCTCAAACCGCTCGGTGCTTATCGTGGAATGGCCGTCGCCGGTTGCGGGCCGGAGGAAATGGGCATCGGCCCGGTATTCGCGGTGCCGAAGCTTCTGGAAAAGAACGGCCTGAAGATCAAGGACATCGGCCTGTGGGAGCTGAACGAAGCTTTCGCCAGCCAGGTGATCTATTGCCGCGACAAGCTGGGCATCGACAACGACCTGCTGAATGTTAACGGCGGCGCCATTGCGGTAGGCCACCCGTTCGGCATGACCGGCCTGCGCACGTCAGGCCACGCGCTGATTGAGGGTCAGCGTCGCGGCGTCAAGTATGCCGTGGTCACCATGTGCGTGGGCGGCGGCATGGGTGCCGCCGGCCTGTTCGAAATCTACTGATTACTTCTTCGCCAGGTCGAGGAATGCCGGCGGTTCACCGCCGCCGTGCACCTCGAGCTGGGCGCCGCTGACATACGCGGCCAGCGGCGAGGCCAGGAACAGGCACGCGCCGGCGACGTCTTCCGGCTTGCCCATGCGGCGGGCGGGCAGGGCGGCCGCGATACGGGCCAGGCCCTCGGTATCGCCATAGAACTCGCTGGCAGCGAGGTCGGTCGCGATCAGCCCGACGATGATGGCGTTGACCCGCACCTTCGGGCCCCATTCCTGGGCCAGGCTGGTGGTCATGTTCAACAAGCCGGCCTTGGCGGCGCCATAGGCGACGCTCTGTGGCGAAGGCCGCACGCCAGACACGCTGGCGATGTTGATGATCGAACCGCCCTCCGCTTGCCCTTCCATCACCTTGTAGGCCGCTTGCGAACAGTGCAGCGGCGCCAGCAGGTTCAGGGCGATAATCCGCTCCGAGAAGCGCGGCGACGCCGTGGCGGCTGCCGCGCTTGGCGAGCCGCCCGCATTGTTGACCAGCACGTCCAGCCGGCCGTAGCGCTTGACGATTTCCTCGACCATGGCGGAGACCGCCGCCGCGTCGCGCACGTCGCAGGCGACGAAATCGACCGTCTGGCTGTCGTGGGTGGGCAGATCTTCGGGTTTGTTGCGACCGCAAATGACGACCGTCGCCCCTGTTGTCAGGAATGCCGCGGCGATCCCGCGCCCAATGCCGCGGCCGCCGCCGGTCACCAGTACGACTTGGCCATCGAGACGAACGGTCGCTGTAGACATCGCTATTTCCCGGCTGCTGTTTGACGTGGGGAGGGGCAATATATATAGACTTCCGCACACGTTCTACATTGATCGGGCAGGCTTTTACGATGGCGTCACCCCGGCAGCTTCCGCCGTCGATCCCCGCTTTGTTGCGCTCCAATGCAGCCAGCATCGGGCAGTTTCTGGCGGTCGTCGACGGGCAGCGCCGCGTCACATTCGAAGAGTTCTACGACCTCGTCCTTAACGCCTCGGCGGCCTATCTGCGCGCCGGGTTGAAGAAACGCGACCGTGTCGGCATCTGGGCGCAGAATTCGCTTGAATGGCTGATCGCCGCGCTGGGTGTGCAGAGTGCCGGCGGCATCATCGTGCCGCTCAACACCCGCCTCAAGGGACGCGAGGCGCAGTATATCCTTAACAAGAGCCGCGCCCGCTTCCTCGTCATGGCGGGCGAGTTCCTGGGAACCCGCTATCCCGAACTGCTCAAGGACATCGATCTGCCAACCTTGGAGCGCCGTATCGTGATCGGCGGGACCGGTGATGAGTCCTGGGACAGTTTCGTTGCACCGGTCACCGATGCCGACCGTGCCGCCGCGGCCAAGGCGATCGACACTATCGCGGCTACCGATACCTGCTTCATCATCTTCACCTCGGGGACCACAGGTAACCCGAAGGGGGTGATGGCCGGGCACGGCCAGTGCCTCGAGGTCTACCGTCTGTGGGCAGAAAGCGTTGGCGTACGGCCCGGCGACCGCTACCTCATCGTCAATCCGTTCTTCCACACCTTCGGTTACGGCGCAGGTATTCTTTCGTGCCTCATCATGGGTGCGACTATCTATCCGCAAGCGATATTCGACGTGCCCGCGATGGCGGAGACCATCGCGCGCGAGCGGATCACGGTACTGCCCGGTTCGCCGGCAGTCTTCCAGAGCATCCTGGATTCCGGCGTGCACAAAACGGGTGACCTGAAATCGCTGCGCCTCTCTGTCACAGGTGCGTCGGCCATCGCGCCGGCATTGATCGAGCGCATGCGCAATGAACTCGGCATCCGCTCGGTCATGGCGGGCTACGGTCTGACCGAGACGTGTGGCACTGTGTCAATGACGGCGGGCGATGACAGCGCTGAACGTGTTGCCTATACCTGCGGCCGGCCGCTGATCGGCATTGAGGTCAAGTGCGTCGACGAGGCCAACAACCAGGTGCCGACCGGTTCGGCGGGCGAGATTGTCGTCCGTGGCTTCAACGTCATGCAGGGCTATTTCGAGGATGCCAAGGCGACTGCCGAGGCGATGGACGCCGACGGCTGGCTGCACACCGGTGATGTCGGGATTTTCGACGCCGACGGCTACCTGAAGATCACCGATCGCAAGAAGGACATGTTCATCGTCGGCGGCTTCAATTGTTACCCCGCAGAGATCGAGAAGATCATGATGTCCAATACCGGCGTGTCACAGGTGGCCGTCGTTGGTGTGCCGGACCACCGCATGGGCGAGGTTGGCAAGGCCTACGTCGTGCCGCGTCCCGGCGTGCAGATTACGTCAGAGGAAATCATCGCCTGGTGTCGCGAACAGATGGCCAATTACAAGGTGCCTCGCTACATCGACATCGTCGAAACACTGCCGCTCACCGCCATGGGCAAGGTACAGAAATTCGAATTGCGCGGCGGGGTCAAAGCGCAGTCATAGGGAGAGGGTTCCGTATGGAGTCCGTACCGCCACTCGACGGAGTGGATTCCGATGCGCTGGATCGCGCCTGGCAGCCGGTTTTCCGCTGGGCTGAAAAGGCGCCCGAGGCGGTCGCGCTGGTCGACCCCGATCATACGCTGACCTACCGCCAGTTCGCGGACGCCATTGCCGACGCGGCCGCGCGCCTGCAGCATCACGGGGTACGCGCGGGCGACCGCATCTTGATCGTGGGCGAAAACACGGTCGCGACCGTTATCTGTTTCTTCGCCGCCGAGTATATCGACGCCTGGCCGGCGATCACCAATGCCCGCATGACGGCGCACGAGATTGGCGTCATGCGCGCCACCGTGGGCGCCCGTCTGGTCGTTTTCACCATCGAACATTCCGACGCGGCGGCGGGCCATGCTGCACTTGAACCGGTGACGGAAGAGGCGAGCCCAGCCTGGGGCGGCATTCTGGTGGGCCGCGCCGACCGGGCCACGCGTCCACCGCCTGCGGTGCCGCTGCCAGTGGCGGCGATGATCTTCACCTCCGGCACGACCGGAAAGCCCAAGGCTGCGATGCTGGGTCACCGCGGCCTGCTGTTCATGGGGCGCACTACGGCGCGCACCCGTGGCGCCACCGCGGCAGATGCATTCTACGGCACGCCACCCATGGCGCATGTCATGGGCATTCTCGTGCTGATGATGGTGGTCCTCAGCGGCGCACGACTGAAGCTGGTGCCGCGCCTGGAACTGGCTGACCTGGCGGCATCGATCCGCGACCACAGCATCAGCTACATCACCTGTGTGCCGACAGTTTATTCGCGCCTGCTTGATTACGCGGCATCACAGAAGTTCAATTTGTCGGACAACGGCATTCGTATGCTCGTGTCAGGCGGTGCGCCCCTCGACCCGAATCTAAAGGTTCGCGTCGAGACCGCCTTCGCGCGGCGCCTGTCCAATGGTTACGGACTTACCGAATCCACCCCGGTACTCACCACGCGGGTTGATGGTCCTGACGCGCCGGCAGAGAGCGTCGGCTATCCGTATCAGGGCGTTGATGTCCGCATCGTGAACGCAGAAGGTAAAGATGTCGCGCCGGGCGAGTCAGGCGAGATCTGGATCCGCAGCCCGGCAAACATGCTGGGCTATTTCGAGCAGCCGGATGAAACCGCCAAGGTCATACGCGACGGCGTCTGGTACACGACCGGCGACTTGGCCAGATATTTGCCGGATGGGCAGGTAGCTATCGTCGGGCGGGCCAAGGAGATGATTATCCGCTCGGGCTTCAATGTCTATCCGGCCGAGGTCGAGGCGGCCATTAACGCCCATCCCTCCGTTGTGCAGTCTGCCGTCGTTAGTCGCCCGGCGACTGATGGCAATGAGGCTGTGGTCGCCTATGTGCAGCTCTCTGCGGGGGAGACGACGATCGGCGAGGACGAGTTGCGCCGCCATCTGGTTGAACGTCTGGCACCGTACAAGCGCCCGGAGGAACTTGTCATCCTCGCCAGCCTGCCCATCGGGCCGACGGGCAAGGTCTGGAAGCAGAAATTGCGGGAAATGGCGGCTGGCACTCCCACCTGATCATCCATCAGTCCTGCTGATTTCAAATATGCAAAAAATCATTTACATGGATATATAAGCACCCGATAGACTGCGCGCCTCGGTCGACAGGCCAGCAAGGACCACGACCGCCCAATTGCTTACCGATGTTTGCTGCCTCTAGGGAGAAACTCCAATGGGTTACAATTACCGCATCATTTCCGCGGACGGCCACACGGTCGAAGCCCCGCACATCTGGGATAAATACCTGCCGAAGAAATTTGCCGACCGCGCGCCGCGGCTGGTGAAGGACGCCGAGGGCGGCGACGCCTGGGAGCTCATGCGCGGCCAGCCCCCGATGACGCTGGGCCTGGTCACGAACTCCGGAAAATGGGGCCGTCGTTACGAAGACAACAAGTGGACGGGCTTCACCTATGACACCATCCGCAAGGGTGCGTTCGATGGCAAGGAGCGTCTGATCGAGCAGGACATCGACGGTCTGGACGCCGAAGTCCTTTATCCGTCTCAGCGCACCATGGCCGTGTTCATGGCCCAGCCTGATGACCAGTTCCACGTTGCCGGGGTCGAGGCCTACAACACTTGGCTGTACGACGAGTTTACGGCGCCGAACCGCGATCGCCTGATTGGCATGGCGCAGATGCCCGGTGTCGGGATCGATGCCGCCGTCCGTGCCCTGAAGGAAGCCAAGCGGATCGGTTTCAAGGGTGTCATCATCTCGGCCTTCCCGTCGGGCAATGACGAGTTCTCCGAAGCGGACGATCCGTTCTTCAAGGTTGCCGAAGAAGAGCAGATGCCCGTCCACATCCACTCGGGCGTGAACCAGGCCGGCAAGCGCAAGGCCGCAACCAATGCCTCGGTAGGCAAGTCGGTCGTGCTCACCGCCACGGGCGGCAAGGCGCACCTGCAGCTCTCGGGTGGCACCATCGGCCAGGCTTCGACGCTCACCAGCCAGATGATCTTCTCGGGCCTGTTCGATCGGTTCCCGCACCTGAAGGTTGGCCTTGTCGAGTGCGGCGCGGGGTGGATCCCGCACTTCCTCGAGAACATGGACGACCATTGGTGGCGCAACCGCGTCCACGCGGATTCCACGCTGAAGATGCTGCCGTCGGACTACTTCCGCCGGAACTTCTTCTGCACCTTCATCCGTGAGCCGTTCGCGGTCCGAAACCGCTACGACATCGGCGTGAAGAACATGATGTGGTCTTCGGATTACCCGCATCACCGCCACGACTGGCCGTACAGCCGTCGTGTTATTGCCGAGACCCTTGCCGGCGTGCCAGCCGAAGAGCATTACGCGATGGTGTGCGGCAATGCCGTCGAACTCTACAAGCTCGATCAGAAGGCCTGATTCAAGGTTCTGATGTGGGGCGGCCCGCGGAGCGATCCGCGGGCCGTTTTCATTTCGGCAAGTCCCGCTCTGCGTATTGCATGGCATGGCGGATGAAGGCCACCTGCAACTCGCTCTTGTACGCCTGCTTGCGGGTCACGACGGAGTAGGGGCGGGTCAGGTCGAAATCGCGCACGTCCAGTTCGACCAGTATGCCAGACGCCAATTCTGGCTCGACCGCGCGGCGTGACAAGCAACCGATGCCCTTGCCGGTCGCGACCGCGCGCTTGATGGCCTCGATGCTGCTGGATTCCAGCCCGATGGTCATGCTCTCCGTATGCATGAACAGCACCGTGGACATCGACACCCGCGCTGATGATTCCGTGTTCTGCAGAAACCAGGTTTGTCCCTTGAGGTCGTCGATCTTCAGTTTCTTCCGTTTGGCAATTGGGGCGTCGGCTGCGGCTACGATAACCAGTCGATCCTTGGCCCAGGCCATGGTGTCCAGCTTCGGCCGGTTCTGCGGACCTTCGACGAAACCGACGTCCAACGTTAGTCCCTCAATCGCATTCATGATTTGGGTAGAGGGCATGACTCTCAAATCGATCCGTGCGGAGGGGTGCAGGGCAACGAAGTCAGCGCAGACTTCCGGGATCATGTAGTTGCCAATGGAACTGCCGGCACCGACCCGCAGCGAACCCTGTAGGGTGCCGGTAGTGGCTGCCGTCTCAAGATCCCCGACCTGGCTCAGGATCGAGCGGGCCTTGGGGTGCAGGCGGCGGCCGTTCTCGTTGAGCGTCAGCTTGCGTCTGTGGCGGTGGAACAGTTCGACGCCTAGGCTGTTTTCCAGCTCCTGCAGCGACATGCTGGCGGCGGACTGCGTCAGCGCCACCTCCTGGGCCGCCAGGCTGACGCTACCGGCGCGTGCGACGGCATCGAACACCGCCAATTGTTTCAGGGTAACTCGCATGGCATCAGTATCGCTGATTTTATGGGGCGATTAAATCAGCGTTTCGTATGGCTATTTGCTTCCTCGGTTATCTTCGCGAAGGTGTCCGCCTTGCGCAGCATCGGAAACCAGCCCATCCACAGGACGGTTACCAGTAAAGTGCCAATACCACCGATGACCACTGCTGGAACCGTACCGAACAGTTTCGCGGTGACGCCGGATTCAAACTCACCCAACTGGTTCGACGCGCCGATAAAGATCGAGTTGACCGCCGAGACCCGCCCGCGCATGTCGTCCGGGGTGGAAAGCTGGACAAGGGTGGAGCGCACGACGACGCTGATCTGGTCAGAAGCACCCAGAACGGCGAGCGCGACGAGTGATAACCAGAAGACGGTGGAGAAAGCGAACACGATTGTTGCCACGCCGAATAGTGCGACAGCGCCGAACATGATGTATCCGACATTGTTGCGCAGCGGCCAGCGAGCCAGCCAGAAAGCAACAAGTGCCGCGCCCACTGCGGGCGCGCTGCGCAAAATTCCCAGGCCCTGCGGCCCGGTCGCGAGAATGTCCTTGGCGTAAATTGGCAGCAACGCAGTCGCGCCGCCGAACAGCACAGCGAACAAGTCCAGTGAAATGGCGCCAAGGACGACCTGGTGCGACTTTACGAACTTGAAGCCAGCGATCAGGGTGGCCCACGAGGTCGGCTCTTGCTTCGAGGGCTCGCGCGGCGGCGGCTTGATCATCAGGGCGAGAACGGCGGCTATCGCCAGCAAGGTTGTGCTGGTGGCATAGACCGCACCTGCGCCAAAGATGAACAGCAGGCCGCCCAAAGCAGGGCTGGCAATGACTGCGACTTGAAAAGCCGATGAACCCCAGGCCACTGCCTGGGAAAACTGCGCCTGGGGAACGATATTGGCAAGCAGGGCCTGTTGTGCGGGCATGGCGAAGGCCCGGCCGGTTCCAAATGCCACAGCAATCGCAAAGATCGGCCAGGGCGAGGTCAGTCCGCGCAGGGTCAATATCAGCAGGCATCCGGCGGCCAAGGTTTCCAGCACCACCGCGATGGCGACCACGCGCTTGCGCTCGTATCGGTCAGCGACCGCGCCAGTCACCAGGGCCAAGGCGATCATCGGCGTGAATTCCGCCAATCCGACCAGGCCCAAGTACAGCGGATCGCCGGTAATCGCATAGACCTGCCAGCCGATGGCCACGCTCTGCATCAGCATCGCGGCGGTGTTCAGCACCCGGCCTGACAACAGGAACAGGAAGTTGCGATTGCGGAGGACGGAGGGCGGGGTTGCGGGGGATGCATCTACGGGGGCCATGTCCGCAGCATACCCGCCGCGCCGCCCCTGCGGTAATCCTTCCGGTGCGATATTCCGCCTCTGGCCATGACCCGCCCGTGACGCCATATTGCGCCTATGGTTTTTGAGGTTTCCCATGACTGTAGTCGCTGAATTGGGGGCTATGACCGCGCCCCATCGCGGCGCCCGCCCGGTGGCATTGTGGCTCTTCGCCATTGCGGTGCTGATCGTCGCCATGGTCTTGGTTGGCGGGTTGACCCGCCTGACCGATTCCGGCCTATCGATTGTAGAATGGAAGCCGGCTACTGGCTGGATCCCACCCTTGTCCGAAGCGGCATGGCAGGCCGAGTTCGACAAGTACAAGCAGTTTCCCGAGTATCAGAAGATCAACCGCGGCATGGACCTCGCCGGGTTCAAGAGCATCTTCTGGCTCGAGTTCGGCCACCGCGTTCTGGGGCGGGTGGTGGGCCTCGTCTTCGCGGTGCCGCTCGCCATCTTCCTTTTCATGGGCATGATCCAGCGCAGCCTGGTGCCGCGCCTTATTGCGATTCTTGTACTCGGTGGGACCCAGGGCGCACTGGGATGGTGGATGGTAAAAAGCGGACTGGTCGATCGGCCGGACGTTAGTCCGTTCCGCCTCGCGGCACATCTTGGCCTTGCCGTCCTGCTCTATATTCTCGTGATTCGCACGGCGTTGCAGCTTTGGCAGCCGGTTATCGCGACACCTGCACCTGCGACGCGTGCGGCGCGGGTCGCGCTCGTACTCACCTTCATCCAGATTCTGTTCGGCGCACTCGTAGCCGGGCTTGATGCCGGCCTGATTTACAATACGTGGCCACTGATGGATGGGCGCATCGCGCCCCTGTACCTGATGGGCACGTACCAGCCACTTTGGCTCGACCCGTTCGAGAATGTCGCGACCGCGCAGTTCCAGCACCGCATGATGGCCTATGTCGTCGTTGCGGCCGTGGCGTGGCTGTGGTGGCGCGCGCAGGGCGGGCAGGGGCGTCGTTGGGCCGATGTGAGTCTTGTCGCAGTGCTGCTGCAGGCTGGGCTCGGCATTGCGACGCTGCTGTACGTCGTGCCCATCGGCCTTGCCGTCTTGCACCAGCTTGGCGCGGTCGCGCTGATCACATTCCTCCTTGCCTGCGAGCATTTCTCGCGGACGTCTGCATGCCCGGCCATTCGCTGATCTACATCACCACCGCCAATGCAGCGGAGGCCGATCGGATTGCGCGAGAGGTGGTTAGCCGCCGCCTGGCTGCCTGTGCCAACATCATTCCCGGCATGAAGTCGGTCTATTGGTGGGAAGGGCGCATGGAAACGGGGGATGAGACGGTGCTCCTCCTGAAGACCACCGACCAACGGACAAGCTCGCTTGTGGAGGAGATCAAGCGCCTCCACAACTACAACGTGCCCTGTATCGTCGTGCTGCCGCTGACCGGTGGAAATCCCGATTTCCTGCGCTGGATCGAAACCGAAACCCGCCCCTTGTAGCCTGACAATTTCGCCGGTTCTGGCGCGTCCGCCGCTGCTATCATGCCGGCCATGGACAAAATCCGCGGCAATGGCCTGACCCTCGGTTTCTCGTGCGTGGCACATGCCTATTCGCACCTGTTTACCTTGCTTTACGCCACCATCGTCCTGGTGCTTGAGCGCGAGTGGCATTTGTCCTACGCGGAGTTGATCGCCCTCAGCCTGCCGATGAATGTGATGTTCGGTGCGGCGGCGCTGGCCGCCGGCTGGGCCGCCGATCGCTGGGGCGCGACACCGCTGATGATCGTGTTCTATTTCGGTGTCGGTGGCGGCTCCATTCTGGCCGGCCTCGCATCCACCCCGTTCGCCATGCTGCTGGCGCTCGCCGTCATCGGGTCTTTCGCGGCGATCTACCATCCTGTTGGCATTCCCTGGCTCGCGAAGCATGCGGTAAACCGCGGCCGGGCGTTTGGCATCAACGGTATTTTCGGTTCAGTCGGCACTGCAGCTGCCGCGCTTATCGCCGGCGTCCTCGCCGACTATTTAGGCTGGCGCGCCGCCTTCTTCGTGCCAGGCGCGATCTGCCTCGTGACGGGTCTTGCATTCATCGCGGCGCTGCGTGGCGGTTTTATCGTCGAGGCCAGCGAGGATGTCGCGCCGCAACCGGCGCCGCGCGCTGCCGACGTGAAGCGCGCCTTCTTCGTTATGTCCGCTACGATGCTGTGCACCGGCCTGATGTTCCAGACCCTGTCGGTGGCCTTGCCGAAGATTTTCGACGAACGCCTCAGCGGTTTCCTGAACGACAGTATCGTGGGCGTCGGCGGCATGGTGACCATTGTCTATGCTGCGGGTGCGATCATGCAGATCGTTGGCGGCGAGCTGGCCGACCGCTTCTCGCTCCGCACAGTCTATGCGGCCGCGCAGATCGTCCAGGTGCCGCTCATGGCCCTCGCACTGGTGCTTTACAGCCCGGCACTCGTCGGCGTGGCCGCGTTTCTCATCGGGCTCAACGCCGTGGGCCAGCCGGCAGAGAATGCGCTGCTTACGCGCTACACGCCTGCGAAGTGGCGCGGGCGGGCGTTCGGCGCGAAGTTCGTGCTGACGCTGGGCGTCAGCACCATTGGCGTGGCGCTGGTGCCGGTGATCCACCGGCTGACCGGTTCGCTGGATACCCTGTTCATTGTGCTGCTGGGGGTTGCGGCAATCGGCGGTGCCTGCACGTTTCTGCTGCCGGGCGAGGGCAGGGCCAAGGGCGCGTCTGCCGGACCAGTCGGCTCCGCCGCAGAATAGAGTCTATTTCGGCGGGATGCCGAGGCCCGGAATATCGATGGCGGGGCAGCGGTTCATCACCACCTTGAGGCCGCCCTTGCGGGCAATGGCGGCTGCTTCCTCACTGACGATGCCCAATTGCATCCACAGCACCTTGGCACCGATAGCGACCGCGTCTTCGGCCAGCGGCGTAATGAACTCGGAGCGCCGGAAGCAATCCACCATATCTACCGGTTCGGGAATATCGCGCAGCGAGGCATAGACTTTCTCGCCCAGGATCTCACCGGACTCCTGCGGGTTCACCGGAATGGTTCGATAGCCCTGGCGCTGCAGGAACGCCATGACCCCGTGACTGGCGCGGAACGAGTTGCTGCTGGCGCCAACCACTGCAATGGTCCTGGTGTCCTTGAAGATCGTGCGTATCTCGTTTTCCTGGTCGGTCATGGACCTGCTGCCGGTAATTGTGTGTTCTGCTTTATATAGGTTCGGGATGTGGAGGTTGCCAGCGTGGCCGGAATGACAAAGCTCGGCATCGCCGAACTGCAGGACTATGTCGGCCAGATCTTCCCGCAGGTCGCACCGCTTGGCTTGCGTGTGCATCGTCTCGATGACGACGGCATAGACGTGCGCCAGACAGTGAAGCCCGAGCATCTGCGCCCAGGCGGCACCGTGTCGGGGCCTACGCTGATGGGCTTGGCCGACGTGGCTTTCTACATGCTGCTGCTGTCGCGGATTGGCCCAGTGCCGTTGGCGGTTACGACCAGCCTCAACATCAATTTCCTGAGCAAAGCCGGCGCCGACAAGGATTTGCGCGCAGTCGCCCGCCTGCTGAAACTCGGGAAAAAATTGGCGGTCGGGGAGGTGAGCCTGTTCTCCGGCGAGAACCAGCAGCCCGCCGCTCATGTGACGATGACCTATTCCATTCCCCAAAGTGCATGAGAATCAATAAGTTAGTTAATACATACTATAATACCACTCGCTAACACTCTGACAAGCCAGCGCATTTGCAGTTGACAGCGCCCTTTTCGCTGCGATATTGCGGGCCTTCTGTGACGCCCAGCCGGGCGGCGCAATGTTTGTTGGGATAATCCATGAAGACCTATTCGGCCAAGCCGTCCGACGTGACGAAGAAGTGGCTGCTGATCGACGCCGAGGGCGTCGTTCTCGGCCGCCTCGCCAGCGTCATCGCCATGCGCCTGCGTGGCAAGCACAAGCCGGGTTACACCCCGCACATCGACACCGGTGACAATGTCATCGTGATCAATGCCGAAAAGGTGAAGGTCACGGGCAAAAAGCTCACCGACAAGGTGTTCTACTGGCACACCGGTTGGCCGGGTGGCATCAAGGGCCGCACCGTGGCGCAGCGCCTGGAAAGCAAGTTTCCGGGCCGCGTTATCGAGAAGGCCGTTGAACGCATGCTGCCGAAGGAGAGCCCCTTGGCTCGCCGTCAGCTCAGCAATCTCCGCGTCTATGCCGGAGCGGTTCATCCGCATGAGGCCCAGGCCCCCGTCGCGCTCGACGTCGGCGCGATGAACCCGAAGAACAAGAGGAACGACTGATCATGGCCGAATCCCGTACCCTGGCCGATCTGCGCGGTCGTGCTGCCCCCGCCAAGGCCGAGCCGGCCGAGGCCAAGATCGACGTGCAGGGCCGCTCTTACGCGACCGGCAAGCGCAAGAACGCCATTGCCCGTGTCTGGCTGAAGCCTGGCGCCGGCAAGATGATCGTCAACGGCCGTGACAGCGGCATCTATTTTGCGCGTCCGGTTCTTCGCATGCTGATCCAGCAGCCGCTCGTCGCCTCCAACCGCGTCGGCCAGTTCGACGTGTGGGTGTCGGTGAAGGGTGGCGGTCTGTCCGGCCAGGCCGGCGCCGTTCGTCACGGCATCAGCAAGGCGCTGACCTTCCGCGAGCCCGACCTGCGGCCGGTGCTCAAGGCGGGCGGCTTCCTGACCCGCGACAGCCGCGTCGTCGAACGTAAGAAGTACGGCAAGGCCAAGGCCCGCCGCAGCTTCCAGTTCTCGAAGCGCTAGGCTCAATACCGGTATTCCGGTTACATCGGGGCCTGGCGCAAGCCAGGCCCCTTTTTATTTTCCGAGGACCGCCGACATGGACAATGTGGTTCAGGCGCGGAGCATCTTCATCGACGGCGAGGCAGGCACGACCGGCCTCGGCATTCGCGGCCGGCTGGCGCAGACGGCCGGCGTCGTCGTGCGCAGCATCGATCCGGAACGGCGCAAAGATCCTGTCGCGCGGCGCGACATGTTCGCCAGCGTCGACCTCGTGGTCCTGTGCCTGCCCGACGACGCGGCAAAGGAAGCAGTCGAGCTGATCGATGGCCTTGGCGACAAAGGCCCGCGCGTCATCGATGCATCCAGCGCGCATCGGGTTTCGCCGGGTTGGACCTATGGCTTTCCCGAACTGTCACCCGACCAGGCCGATGCCGTGCGCACGGCGCGGCGTGTCTCGAATCCTGGCTGCTATCCGACCGGCGGCATCGCGCTGGTGCGTCCGCTGGTCGATGCCGGCCTTTTGCCCAAGGATTATCCCGTTACCGTTAACGGGGTCAGCGGCTATTCCGGCGGCGGCAAGTCGATGATCGAGGCGTACGACGCCGGCACCGCGCCAGCGTTCGAACTCTATGGCCTGTCGCTGGAGCACAAGCACCTGCCCGAGCTGCATGCCTATTCCAACCTGTCGCGGCGGCCGATCTTCGTGCCGTCGGTTAGTAACTATTACAAGGGCATGCTGGTCAGCGTGCCGTTGCATCTCGACACCTTGCCGGGCAAGCCCAAGGCGGCCGACCTCGAGGCGGCATTGAAGGCCCATTATGCCGGTAGCCAGTATGTCTCTGTCGTGCCGCCGGTAGCCAACGGACGGCTGGAACCCGAAGGGCTGAACGACACGAACAAGCTTGAGCTTTCGGTCTACGCGAACGAGAAGTACCGCCAGGCGGTGCTGGTCGCGAGGCTGGACAATCTCGGCAAGGGCGCCTCGGGCGCCGCGGTACAGAACATCCAGTTGATGCTGGGGCTTTAAGCGTGAGTACCTATCCGTTTCGCGGCAAGCTGCCCGTCATAGCACCCGACGCTTGGATCGCCCCTGGCGCGCGTATCATCGGAAATGTGACGATTGGATCGCGCTCGAGCATCTGGTTCAACTGCGTGCTGCGCGGAGACATCAATACGATCGACATCGGCACCGGCACGAACCTGCAGGATGGTACTGTCGTTCATGTCTCGTCGGACAGGTTCCGGACCGTCATCGGTAACGACATCCTGATCGGTCATACCTGCATCATCCACGGCTGCGAGTTGCAGGACACGTCGTTCGTCGGCATGGGCGCCGTCGTAATGGATGGCTGCGTGGTCGAGCCTGATGCGATGGTTGCCGCCGGCGCGCTGGTTACGCCCGGAACCATCATCCGGCGCGGCGAAATCTGGGCCGGGCGTCCGGCAAAGTTTATGCGGAAACTGGAGGAGCGCGATTTCGAGCGCCAGCGCATGGCCGCCATCCGCTATGCAGAGAATGCGCAGGAGTACCTGCGCGAACTCGGCAGCGAAACCGGACGCGGCTAGGCCAAGGTCTGCACCTTCACATAACTGCCGGGGGCGTCCTCGATCGGCTTGTGCTTGCCGCCCGGCTTGCGGGCCGGAACCATCTCGCCTGCCTTCGTTGAAATCCATTTTTCCCAGGCCGTCCACCACGAACCGGGATTGCTAGTCGCACCTTTGAGCCATTCGTCGAGGTTGGGCGGGTAGGGACGTTCCGTGCTGGTCCAGTGGTTGTACTTCTTGGCGGCGGGATGGTTGACCACGCCCGCGACGTGACCGGAGCCCGCCAGCACGAATTCGACCGGTCCCGTGTAAATCTGCGTCGCCTTGTAGACCGAGCGCGCCGGCGCGATATGGTCCTCGCGCCCACCCTGGATGAAGACCGGGATATCGATCTTGCGCAGGTCCAGCGGCACTCCCTTGAATGACAGGGCACCTGGCTGCACCAGCAGGTTCCGCTGGTACATGTTGCGCAGGTAGTAGCTGTGCATTTGCGCCGGCATGCGCGTGGGATCGCAATTCCAGTACAGCAGATCGAACGGGAAGGGGTCCTTGCCCAGCAGGTAGTTGTTGATGACGAACGTCCAGATCAGGTCGTTCTCGCGCAGCATGTTGAATGTCGCGCTCATCTCGCCGGCTTCCAGGAAACCCTTGCGGTTCATCAGGGTTTCCAGGTGCTTGATCTGCTCCTCGTCGATGAAGACCTGCAGCTCCCCGGCCTCGGTGAAGTCGACCTGCGCGGTCAGGAATGTCACCGTCTTGATCCGGTGCACGTTCGTTGCCGCCATGTAGGCGAGCATGGCCGCCATCAGCGTGCCGCCGATGCAATAGCCGATCGCGTTGATCTCGTTTTCGCCGGTGGCGCGCTTGATCGCATCCAGCGCGCCGACAATGCCCTCGAAGCCATAGTCCTCGAATGTCTTGCTGGCATGCCGCTCGTCGGGATTGACCCATGACACGATGAAAACCGTGTGACCTTGCTCAACCGCCCAGCGCACGAACGAGTTCTCGGGCCGCAAGTCGAGGATGTAGTACTTATTGATCCACGGCGGCACGACCAGCAACGGCCGGCGGAACACCTTCTCCGTCGACGGGTTATACTGGATCAACTGCATCAGGTCGTTCTGGAAGACCACCTTGCCTGGCGTGGTCGCGATATTGCGACCGATCTCGAACGCCTGCATGTCGGTCATCTTGACCGCGACCTTCCCCTTCCCGCGCTCGAGGTCTTCCAGAAGGTTCTTCAACCCGCGGACGAGGTTGTCACCGTTGCTCTCCAGGGTGACTCGCAGCACTTCCGGATTGGTGACGAGGAAGTTTGATGGCGCCATCGCATCGACGAACTGCCGCGTATAGAATCGCACCTTTTGTGCAGTCTTCGGGTCCAGGCCATCGATGCTGTGCACCGTCTTCTGTAACCAATTGGCGGTCAGCAGGTACGACTGCTTGATGAAGTCGAAGACGCGCCCGTCACTCCATGCCGCGTCGCGAAAGCGCTTGTCGCCAGCATCGGGCGCAACGACTGGCATGCCTTCCTTGCCGAGGAAGCGCTGCGCTGCGTTGTTCCAGAGGTTGATGTAGGACTGCCAGAGGTCGATCTGCGCCTCGAACAGCTTCTCCGGATTGTCGGCCAGCTTCTGGGCGAACTCCATGAAGGCGCTGCCGATGTTCAGCGGGTCCTGAGGCCCTTCGCTGACGTCGTTGTGTTTCAGGAAGTCCGCGACGATTTGCTGGCTCTGGGCGGCTATTTTGACCAGATTCTTTGAGAATTCTGCGGGATCCGGGTACTTCGTGTCGTCAGTCGTCGGTTGATCGGTCATGGCCGCCTACTTTAAACTGGCTCCAGAATACACAGCCACACGGTGTCCGACCATGGCCGGCTGCCGCGTGTTATATTAAGCCTTGGCCCGCAGCCGCCAGGGACTTGCTGCAGTGCGAAGGTATTAAGGGCGAATCGAGCAATGACCTGTTCCAGTAGGTGGCGCCGCGGCCGGATCGTCTTCTCTCTGCTCGCCGTGGTTGGCGCTTCGGGCTGCTCGATGTCGGAAGACTGGATGTGGTCCCATCCCGGCGACTGGTTTGGCGACTCGCGTCAGACCCGTTCGATCAAGCCCTTGCCGACAACACCCCGACAGCCAGCATCTGCCCAACCGGATCGCCCTGCGACGCCAAATGGCGTTCCGAACCTTGCCAGCGTGCCGTCGCGCCCCGAACCATCCAGTAGCGCGTCCGAACGGCGTAGGGTCGAGGCCGCCCTGGCCGCGGACCGGGACAATGCCCGTTACACCGATGAACAGTTGCGCGGGCGCACCTCCAGCTCCGTTGCCGCAACCCCGCCGCCGGCAAACCGCATTCCGGCGCCGCCCGTTGCCTCGTCAGAGGTGCCCGTTGCGGTGCCGCGGACGCCTGTTGCCCGTACCGAGGTCGCGCCGCCAGCACCGGCCGCCCCTGTGCAGACGGCGGCAGCCCCGCCTTCCTCTGCTGCCAGCCGGCCAGTGCCGTCGATCGTCCAGCAGCCTGTAGCGCCGCCCGCACCTGTGCCCCTGACGGCAGCCCCGGTGCCGAGCGCGCCGACCCCGAGCGTTTCCGCACCGCAATCCCTTGCCGAGGTGTTTCAGCAGCAGTTGAACGCATCGTCCCGCCAGACGCTCGTCGGCGGACCGCAATATGCGGCGGTTCAGCCCGTGGCGCCTGCCCCCGTTGTGGCCGCGCCGCCCCGGGCCCCGGCATTTGCCCCAGCTGCTGCGGGCGGCAGCACCATGGCCCTCGCGGGCGGCGGACCCTTCGGCCAGCCGACCATGGTGCCCTTGTACCAGCCCACACCTGCCGCTGCGGCAGCCGGTGCGACCTCCATGGCGCAACCGGCCCGACTCGCCATGACGGTCCTGCCGGGCTCGCGCGTGGCGACGATCAGGTTTGCCGATGGCTCGGCCCGTATTTCGGGCGATGAGCGGGCGTCGCTGGAACAGGCGGCTCAACTGGCCCAGTCCAGGAACGCCCGCCTCAAGGTGGTCGGCTATGCCTCGGCCGGCGGCCGGCAGGCGGGGCTTGAGCGCCTTAAACTCGCCAATTTCAACATGTCTATGGACCGGGCGGAGGCGGTGGCCCGAGAACTGGTCCGGCTCGGCGTCAATCCGGCTTTGATTGTAGTGGAAGCAAAACCTGATGCGGCCGCAGGCGCCGACGGAACGAAAGCGGAAATCTACCTCGAAAATTGACCCGGGATCGGCTAGACACCGGGGGTAACCAACCGCCGGCTGCGGATATCAAGGCCGGCAGGAGATCGGCCAAGCCACCATCATGAGCGACGAATTTTACCGCCTGAAGCGACTACCGCCCTACGTGTTCGAAGAAGTGAACCGTATGAAGGCGCGCGCGCGGGCGGCAGGCGAAGACATCATCGATTTCGGCATGGGCAACCCTGACATGCCAACTCCGCCGCACATCGTCGAGAAACTGGTCGAGGCGGCCCGAAATCCTCGCGCCCACCGCTATTCCATGAGCCGCGGCGTGCCCGGCCTGCGCAAGGCCCTGGCGAGTTATTACAGCCGCCGGTTCGGCGTCGATCTGAACCCTGAGACCGAGTGCATCGTCACGCTGGGTTCGAAGGAAGGCCTGGCCAATCTTGCCCAGGCGATCACCGCGCCGGGCGACGCCATCCTGGTGCCGAACCCCAGCTATCCGATCCATCCGTTCGGCTTCATCATCTCGGGCGCCAACATTCGTCATTTCCCGTTTGGTCCGGGCGGCGACTTCATGGCTGCGGTCGAACGCGCGACGCGCCACTGCGTGCCGAAGCCGGTCGCGCTGGTCGTCAATTTCCCGTCGAACCCGACAGCGATGACCGCCGATCTTGATCTCTATCGCGAGATCGTCGCCTTCGCCCGGCGCGAGGGGATTTTCGTCATTTCCGATCTTGCCTATTCGGAAATCTATTTCGATGGCGTGCCGCCGCCGTCGATGCTGCAGATCCCCGGCGCCAAGGACGTGGTCATCGAGTTCACCTCGATGTCCAAGACCTACAACATGCCCGGCTGGCGCATCGGTTTCGGCGCGGGTTCGCCGCGGCTTATCGCAGCCCTCGGCCGTATCAAGTCATACCTTGATTACGGCGCGTTCACGCCGATCCAGGTTGCGGCGACCGCGGCGCTGAATGGCCCGCAGGATTGCGTCGAGGAAATCCGCCAGATGTACAAGTCGCGGCGCGATGTCCTGATCAAGGGATTGGAACAGGCCAATTGGAACGTGCCGAGCCCCGCGGCCAGCATGTTCGCCTGGGCGCCGATCCCCGACCGCTATGCCCATCTGGGTAGCGTCGAGTTCTCCAAGCTGCTGCTGCGTGAGGCCAAGGTCGCGGTCTCTCCGGGCATCGGCTTCGGTGAATATGGCGACAGTCACGTCCGTATCGGTTTGGTCGAGAACGAACAGCGCATCCGCCAGGCCTGTCGCAGCATCAAGAAGTTGCTGGGCTCGCCCAGCAACCAGCCGGATACCGTCGAACCGACGGCCTTGGCCGGCTGATGCAGCCCCTCCGCATCGCCGTAGCCGGCCTCGGCACGGTCGGCGCCGGCGTCGTGAAGCTCCTTCATGACCAGGCCGACATTCTGACGGCGCGCGCAGGCCGGCCGCTCAAGGTGGTCGCCGTCGGCGCGCGCAGCAAAAAGAAAAAACGGAAGATTCCGCTCGGCCGCGCGCGTTGGGAGAGCGATGTGCTCAACCTCGCCACTGCCGCTGACGTCGATGTCGTCGTCGAAGTGATCGGTGGCAGTGAAGGTGCGGCATCAGATCTGGTGCATGCTGCTTTGTCTGCCGGCAAACACGTAGTGACCGCAAACAAGGCGCTGCTCGCCCATCATGGTGCCGATCTGGCGCGACGCGCGGAGCGGGCTGGGGTAGCTCTTGCTTTCGAGGCGGCGGTGGCCGGTGGCATTCCGGTATTGAAGGCACTCCGCGAGGGCCTGGCCGGCAACCGGTTCAGCCGCGTCTACGGCATTCTGAACGGCACCTGCAATTACATACTGTCGGAAATGCGCGCGACCGGCCGCGCTTTCGGCGACGTGTTGGCTGAGGCGCAGGCCCATGGCTATGCCGAGGCCGATCCCAGTTTTGACATCGATGGTGTCGATGCCGCGCACAAACTGGCTGTCCTTGCCGGCGTGGCGTTCAATTGCGTCGTGAACTTCAAGGCGGTCCATGTCGAGGGCATCCGCCACGTATCGGCGGCTGATATTGCGTTTGCCGGTGAACTTGGCTTCCGCATCAAGTTGCTGGCGCTCGCCAGCCTTGGCCCGAATGGACTGGAGCAGCGCGTTCATCCCTGCTTGGTGCCGATCGATACGCCGATTGCCCACGTGGACGGCGTCTTCAACGCCGTGGTGTCAGAGGGCGATTTCGTCGGACGTAACGTGTTCGAGGGGCGCGGTGCAGGCGCGGGTCCCACGGCCTCCGCCGTCGTGGCCGATCTCGTCGATATTGCCGCCGGCCGCATTGCGCCGCCGTTCGGCGTGCCCGCGAATGCACTGGTAAAGCTACCCGCCGCGCCGATGCGCGATCATGTTGGCCGTTACTACATACGCCTTCATGTGCAGGACCGGCCTGGCGTTATCGCCGACCTGACCGCCATCCTGCGTGACGAAAAGATTTCCATCGAATCGATGCTGCAACACGGCCGCGCCAAGGGCGATGAGGGGGTTCCCGTCGTCCTGGTCAGCCATGAGGCGCGTGAGGCATCGATGAGTCATGCGTTGTCACGCATTGGCCGGCTGCGGGCGGTGATAGAATCACCCCGCATGATCCGCATCGAAGCCCTTTGAACCGGTAACCGAGAGACAGAAATGGCCAAGAAACCCGCAACCTCGGCACCCAGCGGCACCGACCGCAACCTGACGCTGGAGGCCGTGCGCGTCACCGAGGCTGCCGCCATCGCGGCGTCGAAACTCCTCGGCCGCGGCGACGAGAAGGCGGCTGACCAAGCTGCGGTCGACGCCATGCGTACTGCGCTGAACCAGATCGACATGGACGGCAAGGTCGTGATCGGCGAGGGCGAACGCGATGAAGCGCCGATGCTGTTCATTGGTGAGAAGGTTGGCACCGGCAACGGCCCGAAGATCGACATCGCCCTCGATCCGCTCGAGGGCACCACGCTGACGGCCAAATCGGCGGCGAACGCGCTCGCTGTCCTGGCTTTCGCTGAGGATGGCGGCTTCTTGCATGCGCCCGACGTGTACATGGACAAGATCGCGGTTGGCGGCGGCCTGCCGGCGAGCGTGATCGATATTGATGCCAGCCCGGCTGACAACCTGAAGGAATTGGCGAAGGCCAAAGGCGTTGCCGTAGCCGAACTCACCGCCTGCATTCTTGATCGCCCGCGCCATGCAGACCTGATTGCGGCCGTGCGCGCAACCGGCGCCCGCATCAAGCTCATCACCGATGGCGACGTCGCCGGCGTCATCGCGACGACTGATCCGGAAACCGGGATCGATCTATATATCGGTTCGGGGGGCGCGCCCGAAGGCGTGCTCGCCGCGGCAGCGCTGCGTTGTATCGGCGGCCACATGCAGGCGCGCTTGCTGTTCCGTAACGACGACGAGCGTAGCCGGGCCCGTCGCCTGGGCCTGACCAATTTCGACCGGAAGTACAACCTGCTCGACCTCGCCGCTGGCGATGTGATCTTCGCCGCAACCGGCGTGTCCGATGGCTGGATGCTGGACGGCGTGAAGGTTCGTGGCGACAAGGTAATCACACATTCGCTTGTCATGCGCTCCCGCACCGGTACGACCCGCTGGGTCAAGGCGCAGAGCCGGCGCAGCTGAACGCGGCATGACGACCGCCGCCGCCTTTCTCGGTGTCGAGCGATCGCTGACCGGTAAACGCTGGCGTGCCCGCCCGGTCGATGACCGCTTGGCACTCGCCTTGGCGCAGCGGCTGAATCTGCCCGAGATCGTTGGTCGCGTCATGGCCGGACGCGGCGTCGAACTCGAAGGCGCCGAGGCCTGGCTGCAACCCACGTTGCGCAGCCATCTGCCAGATCCGTCGACGTTTCTCGACATGGATGCCGCCGCCGACCGCATCGCCAACGCAGTCGTGAATGGCGAGAAGATCGCGATCTTCGGTGACTACGATGTCGATGGCGCCACGTCCGCCGCATTGTTGATGCGGTTGTTCCGGGCCGTCGGTGCTGATGCCATCGCCTACATCCCGGACCGCATGAAAGAGGGCTATGGCCCCAATGCTCCGGCGCTGCTCAAGCTTGCCGCGTCAGGCATCTCGGTCGTCATTACTGTCGATTGCGGCACCATGGCCCATGCGGCCATTGCCGCCGGCACCGGCGCCGGCCTTGACGTTATCGTTGTTGACCACCACCTGGCCGAGGCCGCGCTGCCCGAGGCGCTGTCCATCATCAACCCGAATCGCCTGGACGAGTCCGGGGCGCATCGTCAACTCGCAGCCGTCGGCATGGCCTTCCTGCTCGCGGTCGCGCTTAACCGTGCGCTGCGCGCCCGCAACTGGTTCGCCCAGCGTGCGGAGCCCGACCTGAGGCAATGGCTCGACCTCGTCGCCATCGGCACGATCTGTGACGTGGTGTCGCTCACCGGCTTGAACCGTGCGCTGGTAGTGCAGGGTCTGAAGGTCCTCGCGGGCCGGACCAATGTGGGCTTGTCGGCACTGGCGGACGCTGCCGGACTGAACGAGCGTCCCGGTGCCTACCACGCTGGCTTTCTGCTGGGGCCGCGCATCAATGCCGGCGGTCGTGTCGGTCAGTCCGATCTCGGCGTTCGCCTGCTGACCACCGAAGACCCCGAGGAGGCTCGGGCGCTTGCCGCCGAGCTCGACCGACTCAACCGTGAACGGCAGATGATCGAGCAGGAGGTTCTGGCCGATGCCATGGGCCAGCTCGACCGTCACGCAAACGACTCCGTGGTCATTCTGTCAGGCGAGGGCTGGCACCCCGGGGTGATCGGCATCGTCGCCGCCCGTGTGCGCGAGGCTGCCGGCCGTCCGGCCATCGTCGTGGCCCTGGACGGCGATAAGGGCAAGGGTTCTGGCCGTTCGATGACCGGCGTCGATCTCGGGGCGGCTGTTACCGCCGCACTCCAGGCCGGCCTCCTGGTCAACGGCGGCGGCCACCCCATGGCGGCGGGCCTGACCATTGCCACCTCCGCCCTGCCTGATTTCCGTGTCTTCATGAACGAGCGTCTCGGCGCGTCGGTGCGTGCCGCCGCCGAGGCTGGCTCACTCGGCATCGACGGCGCAGTCGGCCTTGCCGGCGCCAATACCACTCTCCTGGACGCGCTGGAAAAGGCTTCGCCCTACGGCGCCGGTAACCCCGAGCCGCGCTTTGTGTTGACGCGCTGCCAGGTCATCCGTGCCGACGTGGCAGGCGAGAAGCACGTCCGTTGCATATTGGCTGATGGCAATGGGCAAGGCCGGCTTAAAGCCATTGCATTCCGGTCGTTGGGCGACAATCCGCTGGGCGGCTCGCTCCTGGCCAGCAATGGCCGGCCGTTCCACCTGGCCGGCCATTTGCGGGCTGACAACTGGCGTGGCGAACGCCGCATCCAGTTCGTGATCGAGGACGGTGCACTGGCCTGACCGTGCTTCAGCGCCCCAGCATCCGGTCTATGAAGCCGCCTACGGGCTCTGCCGGCACCGGCGCAGCTGCCCCCGGCTCGCGCCAGAACTGCTCCCAGGAGGGGTAGGGGGCGTGCCAATCCCCCGCCGCCGGCTCGGTCCCAGGCCAGCGCAGCATGTTCGGCCCCTGCGGCCGCTCCAGATGGTCGTGGGCGTAAAGCTTCTGCAACCGACGGACCTCGGCGAAGTACCACCGCCCATCCACCCGCACATAGCGGTCGATATAGTGCAGCATCATCGGCACCCACTTATCGCCGACCTCGTGCTCGCAGCGGCAATAGACCAAGCCGTGGGCGGCATCAGGCCCGTCGAATTCGATGATGTGATTGCCGACCAGATGCACCGACGAGCGGAACTGGCGCAGCGCCCGGTCGAAATAGGCCTTCACCGCCTGCCGGCCCTGTTTGTCGCGGCCGACCCGGATATCCACGGCGAAAAGGAGTGCCAAGGCATCCAGGTTCCGCTGATCTACGCTAACGGCGTATTTGCTCGCCAACTGACGGATTTCGTCCAAAGCTTCCAGCCGTTCGAAGCGCGCCGCCAGGCTTTCATTGTTCATTTTTGCCAATGCCTTGTGATGATTTCCTCACCTGCCGGCCGACATTAGCGGCGGGGCAGGGCGGATGGCAACCGGCCGCGGCCGATTTGGCTTGCTTTGACCCGCCCGGCAGATTAGTTACCACCGGCCTCGACCCCATCGTCTAGAGGCCTAGGACGTCACCCTTTCACGGTGAAGACGCGGGTTCGAATCCCGCTGGGGTCGCCAAGCAAATTCAAAGACTTAATGGGCTTTTCGAAAGCTGGATGTACCAGCTTCCCCCTTATTTTCTCCAATATACGGTGTGAAAGTGCCGGACTGGCCCCTCAGCAACTTTTTGCCTCACAGCGTGACTCCGCAGGTTATCAGGGTGACGCGGGCGGCCAGTCGGTGGCTGGTAGAAGTGGATTCCAATGTAGACACCATCACGGGTTCGTACAGCCGCAAGGTTGAAGCGGTGACTGCCGGCAAGCTAGCGGCCCAGCGGGCTAAGGTGGTCTGACCCCTAACGGTGATCCACGGTCTGAGGGAGATTCGGCCCGTGTGATTCGTCCTGTCGGTCGCGCCGGAGCGTAGCGTAGGCGGGACCGACAGGACGCGGCAAGATGGTTTCCGGC
>CANJGB010000022.1 GCA_947473805.1 Alphaproteobacteria bacterium | reverse complement strand
GTGTACATCCTGATCCTGCCGGGCTTCGGCATGATCAGCCACATCGTCTCGACCTTCTCGAAGAAGCCGGTGTTCGGCTATCTCGGCATGGCCTACGCCATGGTCGCCATCGGCGGCATCGGCTTCGTCGTGTGGGCGCACCACATGTTCACGGTCGGTCTCGACGTCGACACCAAGGCGTACTTCACCGCGGCGACCATGGTCATCGCGGTGCCGACCGGCGTGAAGATCTTCTCGTGGATCGCGACCATGTGGGGCGGCTCCATCGAGTTCAAGACGCCGATGGTATGGGCGATCGGCTTCATCTTTTTGTTCACGGTCGGCGGCGTCACCGGCGTCGTGCTGGCGAATGCCGGCATGGACACCGTGCTGCACGACACCTACTACGTCGTGGCGCACTTCCACTACGTGCTGTCGCTGGGCGCCGTGTTCGCGATCTTCGCCGGCTTCTACTACTGGTTCGGCAAGATGTCGGGCTACGAGATCAGCGAGGCCGGCGGCAAGATCCACTTCTGGCTCACGTTCATTGGCGTGAACCTGGTGTTCTTCCCGCAGCACTTCCTGGGCCTCGCCGGCATGCCGCGCCGTATCCCCGACTATCCGGATGCGTTCGCCGGCTGGAACTACGTCTCGTCGATCGGCTCGTACATCTCGTACGGCGCGACCCTCTTCTTCATCGGCGTGGTCATCCACGCGTTCGTGCGCAAGAAGAAGGTGGCGGACAACCAGTGGGGCGTGGGCGCGACGACGCTGGAGTGGACGCTGTCCTCGCCGCCGCCGTTCCACCAGTACAACACCCTGCCGGTGATCAAGCCGGCCGCCGGTCACTGATCGCCGCGTAACGGCGCGGGCCGCGGCAGCCTCGGGGCAGTCGCGGCCCATCGCTTTAAAGGAGACCCAGTAGCGTGCAAGGCGGTTCCGACATGTCGATGACCCAGGGTTCGATGAGCCAGGGTCCGATGATGCAAGGCCTGGCGCCGTCGCCCGGCGCGGTCGCGACCGATTTCTTCGCCCTGCTGAAGCCGCGCGTGATGTCGCTGGTGGTGTTCACCGGCTTTGCCGGCCTGGCGCTGGCGCCGGGCCACCTGCACCCGGTCATCGCCGCCGTCGCCCTGCTCTGCATCGCCATCGGCGCGGGCGCGTCGGGCGCGATCAACATGTGGTTCGACGCCGACATCGACGCAATCATGAACCGCACCCGCCAGCGCCCGATTCCCTCGGGTCGCGTCACGGCGGGCGAGGCTTTGGCCTTCGGCACCGTGCTGGCCATCGGCTCGGTCGCCATGATGGGCCTGTTCGTGAACTGGGCCGCCGCGGCACTTCTCGCCCTCACCATCGGCTTCTACATTTTCGTCTACACGATGTGGCTCAAGCGCCGCACGCCGCAGAACATCGTCATCGGCGGCGCCGCCGGCGCCTTCCCGCCGATGATCGGCTGGGCGGCGGTCACCGGCGACATCGGCCTGCTGCCGGTGCTGCTGTTCGCCATCGTCTTCATGTGGACGCCGCCGCACTTCTGGGCGCTGGCTTTGTACCGCTCCGGCGAATACGAAAAGGCCGGCGTGCCCATGCTGCCGGTCGTGGCGGGCGACGTGGCGACCCGCCGCCAGATCGTCATCTATTCGGCCCTGCTGTGGCCGCTGACCATGGCGCCGACCCTGCTGGGCCTGGCCGGCTGGGTCTACGGCTTTGGCGCGCTGGTCCTGGGCGGCCTGTTCATGGCGCTGGCGATTCGCGTCTGGCGCGTTCGCGCCGAGAAGCCCGCCATGCAGCTGTTCGCCTATTCGATCCTGTACCTGTTTCTGCTGTTCGCCCTGCTGCTGGTCGAACACGCCTTGGGCTTCGGCCCGGCCGGGAGTGTCTGATGCCGATCGGTGACCGTCACCGCGAGCGGCGCGGCCGCAACCTGGCCATGGCCTGGGTACTCGCGGCCCTGGTGGCCCTGTTCTTCATCGTCACCATCGTGAAGATGAAGGGCGCCTGATGGCCATGTCGGAAGACCGCCGCAACAAGGTCGTCGCGTGGAGCGCGGTCGGCGTCGTCGTCGCCATGGTCGGCCTCAGCTTCGCGTCGGTCCCGCTGTACGACCTGTTCTGCAAGACGACCGGCTTCGGCGGCACCACGCAGCGCGCCGAGTCCGCGCCGCAGAACACCGTCAACCGGATCATGACCGTGCGCTTCAATGCCGACGTCGCCCAGGGCATGACCTGGCAGTTCAAGCCGGCGCAGCGCCAGGTCAAGGTGAAGCTGGGCGAGGAAACGCTGATCCACTATACCGCCCACAATCCCGGTACCCGGCCGATCGTCGGCGTCGCGACCTTCAACGTCGTGCCCGACCAGGCCGGCGTCTATTTCGACAAGATCGCCTGCTTCTGCTTCGACGAGCAGCGCCTCGAGCCGGGCCAGACCGCCGACCTGCCGGTGTCGTTTTTTGTCGATCCCGCCATCCTGCAGGACCCCAATGCCAAGGATGTGCAGGAAATCACCCTGTCCTATACGTTTTTCGAGAAGCCGGCCCGGCAGGCCGCGCTTTCATCCGCGCCCGTGGCACGGTAAAACCGTCCGGCGAGATACGAGGGAGCAAGACCGATGTCGGCAGAAGCGAAGGGCCACGATTACCACCTGGTCAATCCCAGCCCGTGGCCCGTCCTCGGCGCGATCGGCGCCTTCGCGGCCGCCATCGGCGCGATTTCGGCGATGCACGGCGCGTCGTGGCTCTGGGCCGCGCCGGGCTTCCTGCTGATCCTCTACGTCATGTACGCCTGGTGGAGCGATGTCGTCCGCGAGGCCGAGTTCGAGGGGCACCACACCCCGGTCGTGCAGCTGCACCACCGCTACGGCATGGTCCTGTTCATCGCTTCCGAAGTGATGTTCTTCGTCGCCTGGTTCTGGGCCTATTTCAATGCCGCCCTGTACCCGACCGAGGCCATCGGCCACCACTGGCCGCCGGCGAACATCGAGGTGTTCGATCCCTGGCACCTGCCGTTCGTCAACACGCTGATCCTGCTGCTCTCGGGCACCACGGTCACCTGGGCGCACCACGCCCTGCTCGAGAACGACCGCAAGGGCCTGATCAACGGCCTGGTCTGCACCGTCATCCTCGGTGCGCTGTTCTCGTGCGTGCAGGCCTATGAATATTCTCACGCGGCCTTCGGCTTCACCGACGGCATCTATGCCTCGACCTTCTACATGGCGACCGGCTTCCACGGTTTCCATGTGTTCGTCGGCACCATCTTCCTGCTGGTGTGCCTGATCCGCGCGGCCAAGGGCCAGTTCAAGCCGAACCACCATTTCGGCTTCGAGGCCGCGGCCTGGTACTGGCACTTCGTCGACGTGGTGTGGCTGTTCCTGTTCGCCTGCATCTACTGGTGGGGTTCGCTGCACGCCGTCGCGCACGCCGCGGAGTAGCACGACGGCCTATTACCCGCCGCTGTCGCCGTTTCGCACCGGTCTCTTCGCGCGTTGTCCGCGGTGCGGCGAGGGGCCCCTGTTCAAGGGCTTCCTCGACGTGCGGCAGGAGTGTCCGGCCTGCGGGCTGGACTATTCGCGGGTCGATTCCGGCGACGGGCCGGCGGTGTTAATCATCCTGATTCTCGGCTTCGTGGTGGTCGGCCTGGCTCTGTGGGTCGAGGTCCGGTTCGAGCCGCCGATGTGGGTGCACCTGCTGCTGTGGATTCCGCTGATCATTGTCGGTTCTTTCGGCATGTTGCGGCCCTTCAAGGCCGTGCTGATTGCCCTGCAGTACCGCCACAAGGCGTCGCAGGAGATCGAACTGGATTGAACGCGCCCTATATGTTCCGGACATGACCATGAAATTCCGACCGGCCCTGTGGCCGACGCTCTTCACCGTCCCGTCGATCGTCCTGCTGCTGGCGCTCGGCACCTGGCAGATCCAGCGCCTGGAGTGGAAGAACGACCTCATCGCCCGCATCGCCGCGCGGTTCGACGCGCCGGCCGTGCCGCTGCCGGCCTCGGGCATCGACGTCGATGCGATGGAGTATCACAAGGTCAGCGTGACCGGTCAGTTTCGCCATGCGGCCGAGGTCCATCTCGTCGCCACCAGCGTCAACGGCAATCCCGGCTATCACGTCATCACCCCGCTTGAGCGCGCCGATGGCGCCGGCTTCGTGCTGGTCGACCGCGGCTGGGTGCCGCAGGAGAGAAAGGCCGCCGAACGCCGCGCCGAGGGACAGGTGGCCGGGCCAGTCACCGTGACCGGCGTGGTGCGCAAGCCGTGGCACCAGGGCTGGTTCGTGCCCGACAACGATTCCGCCCGGAACCTGTGGTTCTTCGGCGACGCCGCCGCCATGCAGAAGGTCATGGGCGTCACCGCGCCGCCCCTGTTTGTCGAGGCCGATGCCGCGCCCAATCCCGGCGGCTTTCCCATTGGTGGACAGACCCGCCTCAACATCCCGAACAACCACCTTGCCTATGCGGTGAACTGGTACGGCTTCACTATCGTGCTGCTGGTGATTTACGTCATGTGGCACCGCAGGCAGGGCCGGCTGTGAGCGCCTACGAGGATCTGGCCCAGCGGTTTCGCCGCACCGGTGCGATTGGCGGCGCCATGGCGGTGCTGGAATGGGACCGTTCGGCGATGATGCCCGAGGGCGGCTCCGACGCCCGCACGGAACAGGTCGCGACGCTCAGCGTCATCCAGCACGAGCTGATGACCGATCCGCGCCTGGCCGAACTGCTGAACGAGGCCGAGCGCGCGTCTGGCGTGCTCGACACCTGGCGGCGCGCCAATCTGCGCGAGATGCGCCGCGTCTGGCGCCATGCCAATGCCCTGCCGGCCGACCTGGTCGAGGCGCGCTCGCGCGCGGCGGCCGCGTGCGAAATGGTCTGGCGCAGGGCGCGCGCCAACGACGACTTCAAGAGCTTCATCCCCAGCTTCACCGAAGTGCTGCGGCTCACGCGCGAGGTGGCGGCGGCGAAGGCCGAGGCGTTCGGCCTCGCGCCCTACGATGCGCTGGTCCAGGAATACGAACCCGGCGCCAGTGCCGCGTCGTTCGACGTGATTTTCGACGACCTTGCCGCCTTCCTGCCGGGCTTCCTCGCCGAGGCGCTGGAGCACCAGGCAGCGCGTCCCGCCGCGATCGTGCCGCAGGGGCCGTTCCCGGTCGCGGCGCAGCGCGAGCTCGGCCTCAAGTTCATGACGGCGCTCGGCTTCGACTTTCACCATGGCCGCCTTGATGTCAGCCTGCATCCCTTCACCGGGGGCGTGCCGCAGGACGTGCGCATCACCACGCGCTACCGCGAGGACGATTTCACCGGCGCGCTGATGGGCGTGCTGCACGAGACCGGCCACGCGCTCTACGAGATGGGCCTGCCGGCCGAATGGTCCGGCCAGCCGGTCGGCGAGGCGCGCGGCATGGTCATGCACGAGAGCCAGAGCCTGCTGGTCGAGATGCAGGTGTGCCGGGGCCTGTCCTTCATCCGCTACGCCGCGCCGCACCTGCGCGCCGCCTTTGGCGGCGAGGGGCCGGCCTGGACCGAGGACAATCTCGCGCGCCTCTATAAGCGCGTGCGCCCGGGCCTGATCCGCGTCGATGCCGACGAGGTCTGCTATCCCGCCCATGTCATCCTGCGCTACCGGCTGGAGCGCGCGCTGCTGGCGGGCGACCTCGGCATTGCCGATCTGCCCGGCACCTGGCGCGATGGCATGAAGGAGCTGCTGGGGGTTACCGTGCCAACGGACCGCGACGGCTGCCTGCAGGACATCCACTGGCCCAGCGGCAGCTTCGGCTACTTCCCGACCTATACGCTGGGCGCGCTGACCGCGGCGCAGCTCTTTGCCGCCGCCCGCACCCAGGATGCCGCCATCGTCCCCGGGATCGAGCAGGGCGATTTCAGCCATTTGCTGCGCTGGCTGCGCGCCAATGTGCATTCGCTGGGCTGCGAAATGGCCACTGATGACCTGGTTCGGCGGGCCACGGGCGCGCCCCTCGGCACGGCAGCATTCAAAAAACACTTGCGGGAGCGGTACTTAGGCAAAAGCTAAGCCCAATCTTTGCTGCACTGCAAAATTTTCTTTATAGATCAACAGCTTGACTCGTTTCTGACCTCCGCTGACACTCCGCGCCCCTGGGGGACGGAGACGAATCCGAATGTTGCGGGCCGTGTTGGGCCTGGCGCTGGCGACCACGTTGGGGTCTGCCGCGCTGGGACAGGTCAAAATCGGTGTGCTGACCGACATGTCGTCGCCGATGGCCGACATTGCCGGCGCCGGCTCGGCCGTGGCCGCCCGCCTCGCCATCGAGGACCGCAACGGCGTTGCCCTCGGCCAGCCGGTCGAACTGATTGTCGGCGATCACCAGAACCGCGCCGATGTCGCGCTCACCCTGGTTCGCCAGTGGTACGACCGCGATGGCGTCGACGCCATTGCCGACGTGCCGAACTCCGGCATCGCGATGGCCGTGAACAATGTCGCCCGTCAGCGCAACCGCATCGCCCTGTTCAGCAGCCCGCTGTCCGACCGCCTCGCCGGAAGTGACTGCAATGGTGTCGCGTTCAGCTGGACGTGGAGCATGCAGTCGCTGGTGCGCGCCGCCGTGTACGGCCAGAAGGCGCAGGGCGCCGATTCATGGTTCGTCATCGGCGCCGACTACCGCGCCGGCCATATGTGGGAAGACGCCGCGCGCAAGACCGTCGCCGAGGTGGGCGGCAGGTTCATCGGCGCCGCGCGCCATGCGGTCGGCGCGACCGAGTATGACGCCGTGTTCCAGGCCGCGCGCAACAGCAATGCGAAGGTCGTGCTGATTACCTCGGCCGGCGCCGACCTCGTGGCCTTGCTGAACCGCGCGCGCGATATCAACTTCACCGCCAATGGCCAGAAGATCGCCATCCTCTACGCTTTCGACACCGATATTTCGGCCGTCGGGCTCGACACCATGCAGGGCGTCGAACTGGCGACGCCGTTCTACTGGAACATGGACGAGCGCAGCCGCCTGTGGTCGAAGCGGTTTCACGAACGCACCGGCCGCAAGCCGAACATGGCCCAGGCCGGCGTCTATTCGTCGGTGCTGAACTATCTCGCCGCCGTCGATGCCGCGGGCCGCAAGAAGCCGGAATTCGTCGCCGCCCAGTTGCGCACGATGAAGATCGACGACGCCTTTGCCCGCAATGCGCACCTGCAGGCCAATGGCCGCCTGGTGCATGACATGCAGCTGGTGCGGATCAAGTCGCCGCGCGAGTCCAGGGGGCCGTGGGACCAGTTCGTCCAGATCGCGACCGTGCCGGCCGAACAGGCGTTCCCGACGGTGGCCGGTTCACAATGCGCGCTGCCGCACGATTCGGATTACCCCGCCTTCACGGGCCCGGTCGCCGCGCGCTAGGCCGCCTTCGCGCGGGCCATGCCCTGCAGGATCAGCTCGCGCGCCTCGGCGGCATCGATCCATTTCGCCACCGTCACCCATTTCCCTTTTTCGAGATCCTTGTAGTGCTCGAAGAAGTGCGTGATCTGCGCGCGCAGGATTTCCGGCAGGTCGGTATATGACGTGACGCCGCGATAGAACGGGTGCAGGTGGTCCACCGGCACCGCAATGATCTTCTCGTCAGGTCCGGCTTCGTCCTGCATCAGCAGCGCGCCAATGGGGCGGCAGCGGATGACCGCGCCCGGCACTACCGGAATCTGGCTGATGACCAGCACGTCGCACGGGTCGCCGTCTTCCGACAGGGTGTGGGGGATGAACCCGTAATTGGCCGGATAGAACATCGCCGTGTGCAGGAAACGGTCGACGAACAGCGCGCCCGACTTCTTGTCGACCTCGTACTTCACCGGCAGGCCGCCCTGCGGAATCTCGATCACCGCGTTCACGTCGTCGGGCGGGTTCCGCCCCACCGGTATCTTGCTCAGGTCCATGGCCGTGTCCTTTGTGTTGCGCTCACTCTAGCATTCCCTTGCAAGCGCAGGCGCTCTTGATAAAGACAAAATTCCCACCATTTTCTTTTTGGTCCTCCTGTGCCGCACGGGGAAAACCGGGTGCCGGGCTGGACCAGTCAATCATTTCAGTGACTTAACTGAATTCAATTGCTTCAGATAAGCCTAAATAAGCTCAAACAAGCCGAAATAAGCCCAAACAAGCCAGAACAAGCGCGAATAAGCCTAAATAAGCCGGACGGCCCGCTATCGACGCTGCCGCCCCCGGCGGCTATATCTCCCGCCGCCCTTTAAGGATCAGTCACCCGTGAACTACGTCTCCACCCGCGGCCGCGCGCCCACCCTGCCGTTCAGCGGCGTCCTGCTCGCCGGCCTTGCCAGCGACGGCGGCCTTTATGTGCCCGAGACCTGGCCGCAGCTCACCGCCAACGATTTCGCCGCCCTTGAAGGCAAGTCCTATGCCGAGGTCGCGCTCGCCGTGATGCGCCCCTTCGTGGGCGAGAGCGTGTCGCCCAAGGCGTTCGAGCACATGGTCACCGACGTCTACGGCAAGTTCGGCCACCCTGCCGTCGCGCCGCTGCGCCAGACCGGTCCGAACGACTGGCTGATGGAGCTGTTCCACGGCCCGACCCTCGCGTTCAAGGACGTGGCGCTGCAACTGCTTGGCCGGCTGTTCGACGACGTGCTGAAGCGCGAGAACCGGCGAATCACCATTGTCGGCGCGACATCGGGCGACACCGGCTCCGCCGCCATCGAGGGCTGCCGCGGTCGCGACGCGATGGATGTGTTCATCCTCTATCCGCATGGGCGCGTGTCAGACGTGCAGCGCCGGCAGATGACCACGGTGGCCGATGCCAATGTCCACTGCCTCGCGGTCGAGGGCACGTTCGACGATTGCCAGGCGCTGGTGAAGTCGCTGTTCAACGACGTCGAGGCGCGCGCCAAGCTCAACCTCTCGGCGGTGAACTCCATCAACTGGGCCCGCGTGCTGGCGCAGATCGTCTATTACGTGACGGCGGCCATCGCGCTCGGCGCGACCCAGACCAAGACGCTGCGCGGCATGCGCCAGCGCCGCCTGGCCTTCGTGGTGCCGACCGGCAATTTCGGTGACATCTATGCCGGCTATGCGGCCCACCGCATGGGCCTGCCGGTCGAGAAGCTGGTCATCGCCACCAACCGCAACGACATCCTCACCCGCTTCTTCAAGGGCGGCGAATACCGCATGGCCGGCGTCGAGCCGACCATCAGCCCCAGCATGGACATCCAGATCTCGTCGAATTTCGAACGCCTGCTGTTTGAACTTGAGGAGCGCGACGGCGCCGTCATCTCGCAATTCATGGACGACCTCGGCACCCGCAAGGCCTTCGCCGTGAAGGCCGACCGGCTGAAGGCGGCCAAACTGCTGTTCGGCGCCGGCCGCGCCGACGAGGGCGAGACACTGGCGGTTATGCGCGCCGTCTATGCCGAGAGCGGCATGCAGGTCGATCCGCACAGCGCCGTCGGCCTGCATGTGGCGCGCATGATGCGGCGCAGCGGCGTGCTCCCGGCCGAGGTGCCGGTGGTGACGCTCGCCACTGCCCATCCGGCCAAGTTTCCCGACGCGGTCGAGAAGGCCACCGGCCAGCGCCCGGCGCTGCCCGCGCGCCTTGCCGACCTGCTGGACCGCAAGGAACGCTTTACCGTCCTGCCCAATGACTTTGGCGCGATCCGTGCCCATATAGAAAAGCACGCCCGCCCGGTCTGACCCCGGCCTGATGTCAGGAATCCATGACCCTCAAGACCTCGACGCTCAACAACGGCCTGCGCATCGTCACCGAGGACATGCCGCACCTGGCCACGGCCTCCGTCGGCATCTGGATCGGCGTCGGCGCCCGACACGAAACCGCCGCCAACAATGGCGTCGCCCACATGCTCGAGCACATGGCCTTCAAGGGGACCGAGAAGCGCACCGCGCTCGACATCGCCGAGCAGATCGAGGCGGTCGGCGGCCACCTGAACGCCTATACCTCGCGCGAGCAGACCGCCTATTTCGCCCGCACGCTCGCGGAAGACGTGCCGCTGGCGACCGATATCATTGCCGACATCCTGCAGAACTCGACCTTCGCGCCCGACGAGCTGGAGCGCGAGCGCGGCGTGATCCTGCAGGAGATCGGGCAGACCCGCGACACGCCCGATGACCTGGTGTTCGACAACCTGCAGGCCGCCGCCTATCCCGGCCAGGCCATGGGCCGCTCGATCCTCGGCACCGAAAAGCACATCGAGGACATGAGCCGCGACGAACTTTCCGGCTTCATGAAGCGCAACTACCAGGCGCACGACATGATCCTGTCGGCCGCTGGCCGCATCGACCACGACGCGCTGGTCGAACAGGCTACGCGCCTGTTGTCCGGCCTGCCGGCGCAGCCCGCACCGATGTTTGAAGTGGCGCGCTACGATGGCGGCGAGCTGCGCGAGGACCGCGACCTTGACCAGGCGCACCTGGCGCTGGGTTTTCACGGCGTACCGTTTGGCGACCCGGATTTCTATGCGATGCAGGTCTATTCGACCCTGCTGGGCGGCGGCATGTCGTCCCGCCTGTTCCAGGAGGTGCGCGAGAAGCGCGGCCTTGCTTACTCGGTCTTCTCGTTTTCCACCTCGTATCGCGACGGCGGCATGTTCTCGGTCTATGCCGGCACCAGCGCCGGGGACCTGAAGGAACTGGTGCCCGTCGTCGCCGAGCAGATGTTCAAGACATCGCAGTCCGTCGGCGACGCCGAGGTCGCCCGCGCCCGCGCCCAGCTCAAGGCCGGCCTGCTGATGTCGCTGGAAAGCCCGTCGTCCCGCGCCGAGCAGTTCGGCCGCCAGATGCTGATCCATGGCCGCGTCTTGTCGACCGAGGAGATCATTGCGAAGGTCGAGCAGATCGACGCCGCCCGGATTACCAAAGTGGCACAGCGCGTCCTTGCCGCCGGGGCGCCCACAATAGCCGCCATCGGCCCTATCGGCGCGCTTGCGCCCTATGACAAGATCGCCGCACAATTCGCCTGACGGGTCGCGTGTACCATGCAGGAGGCGGGGTGCTCGAACGGTTTGCGCTTGGCGGCAGCGGCCCGATGGTCCGGGGTGCGAAGGTCGTGCTGCGCACGGCCCAGCCCGGCGACTGGCCGGCCTGGGCGCGGCTCCGCGCCGAAAGCCGCGAACACCTGAAACCGTGGGAGCCGACCTGGCCCGTCGACGCCCTGAACCGCAGTTCCTTCCGCCGCCGGCTGCGCCAGCATGCCCGCGAGGCGCGCGAGGAAACCGGCTTCTCCTTCCTTGTCTTCCGCCAGATCGACGATGCCTTGCTGGGCGGTGTGACCCTGGCGCAGATCCGCCGCGGCGTCGCACAGACCGCCACCGTCGGCTACTGGATGGGGCGGCCGTTCGTCGGCCGCGGTTACATGCAGGATGCGGTGCGCGCGGTGATCGGTTTCAGCTTCGGCCAGTTGCGCCTGCACCGGCTCGAGGCCGCCTGCCTGCCCGAGAACACGCGCAGCCGGAAACTGCTGCGTGGCCTCGGCTTCACCGAGGAAGGGGTGGCGCGGGAATATCTCTGCATCGACGGCGTGTGGCGTGACCATGTGCTGCATGGTCTCCTGGCCAATGATCCGCGGCGCTAGGTCAGGCGTGCCCTGCGGTGCTGTGCAGCGCGCCAAGGTCGATGCCGATCTTGGCGAAGGCGCGGCCATAGGTGTCGCCGATGTCGGGCGAGAAGATCAGGTCCGGGTCGGCCGGTGCGGTCAGCCAGCCATTGGCCTGGATTTCGGAATCCAGCTGCCCCGGCGCCCAGCCGGCACAGCCGAGGGCCAGCAATGCGCGCTTCGGCCCCTGGCCCAGCGCCATGGCGCGCAGCACGTCCAGCGTGCCGGTCAGGCCGATGTTCTGGCCGACCAGCGCGGTGCCTTCGCGGACGAAGTCGGCGCTGTGCAGCACGAAGCCGCGATTGCTTTCCACCGGTCCGCCGTAGTGGACGCGGATCTGCGCGTTCGCGGGCCCGGCCTTGATGTTCAACTGGTCCAGCAGGTCGGGGAACGCGATATTGTCGAGCAGCTTGTTCAGCACGATGCCCATGGCGCCGGTGGCGCTGTGCGCGCACAGGTAAATGACGGTGCGGTCGAAGCGCGGGTCGCCGATGCTGGGCATGGCAATCAGCAGGTGCCCCTGCAGATAGCCGCCGGTGGAGGAAGTATTCGCCATTATCGCCAGTCTAGCCCGGCGCGCCGGCTTTGCCGATGGGTTTTGCTGGTGGCAACCTTATGTCTTGTGCCGCTGGCCGGCGCTCACGCCCAGAAGAAAAAGCAGCCGGCGCCGCCCCCGGACCCCACCGCCGCGGCCTCGCCCTGGGCCAGCCAGCGTGAAATCCAGTTGCGGCTGGTGGCCGCGGAATCCGCTGTGGCCAAGGGCACGGATGCACTCGCCTTTGGCCTGCATGTCCGGCTCGAGCCAGGCTGGAAGTTCTACTGGCGCACCCCGGGCGATGCCGGCGTGACACCCGATTTCGACTGGTCGAATTCGCGCAATGTTGGCGGCATCGAGGTGCGCTGGCCGACGCCTGAACGGACGGTCGAGGCGGGCCTGACCTCGTTCGTCTATCACGACGAGGTGGTGCTGCCGATCAACGTGACGCTGGAAAACAAGGGCCAAAGCGCGGATCTGCGCCTGCGCCTCTCCTACGGCGTGTGCCGCGAGATCTGCATCCCCTACGAGCATGATCTGGCCTTGGCGTTGCGGCCGGGAAAAAGCGCGCCAACGCCCTATGCCGACCTGTTGGCCCGCTATGCGGCCCGGGTGCCGGCCGACGCGTCCACGGCCGGGGTCGAGATCGAGCAGATCAGCGTCGTCGGTTCCGCCCTCGAAATCCGTCTCAGCGCACCCTCCGCGTTCCGGCCCGGCATGGACTTGTTGATCGAGGGGCCGGAAGGGGTGTCCTTTGGCGCTGCCCAACCGGTCCTGTTGGCGGACGGCCTGGAGGCCCGCTGGCGCCTGCCGGTCCTGCCGGCGCGGGGGGCGGTCGACCTGCCCGGCGCGCCCATCACCCTGACCCTGATCGACGGCCCCGCCGCGCTGGAGGCGCACGGCTTTGTCGCGGAGAAGTGACCAGTCCGTAACTTGCAAAGCGCGGATGAATCGCTAAGGTCCGTCATCCGTTTTTCAGAGAAGGAATTCGAGCCATGACCATCAAGGTTGGCGACAAGCTGCCCGACGTAAAGCTGTTCACCATGACCGACAAGGGCCCCGGCCCGGTGCAGGTCTCGGAGTTCTTCAAGGGCAAGACCGTCGCCCTGTTCGCCGTGCCGGGCGCCTTCACGCCGACCTGCTCGGCCAAGCACCTACCGGGTTATGTCGAGCAGGCCGCGGTACTCAAGGACAAGGGCGTCGATGTCATCGCCTGCATGGCGGTCAACGACCCGTTCGTCATGGGCGCGTGGGGCAAGGCGCAGAACGTCGATGGCAAGGTCGTCATGCTGGCCGATGGCAATGGCGAGTTCACCAAGGCGCTGGGCCTCGAAATGGACGGCTCGAAGTTCAACCTCGGCAGCCGCTCGCAGCGCTTCTCGATGCTGGTCAAGGACGGCAGCGTTACCAAGCTGAACGTCGAGGCGCCCGGCGCGTTCGAAGTGTCCGATGCGGGCACGATGCTGAAGCAGCTCTAGGCCTTACCGGTTCGCTTGAGACGAAGGGGGCCTCTGGCCCCCTTTTTCGTCAGTAGCCGCGCTCGGCGGCGACCAGGCCCTTGACCGGTTCTCCGGCCCGCCACGCCCTGACGTTGGCGGCGACGAACGCCGCCGCCGTGCGCGGATCGGTCGAGGCCGCCACGTGCGGCAGCAGCGTCACCTTGGCGTGCCGCCACAGCGGATCGTCGGCGGGCAGGGGCTCGGTTTCGAACACGTCCAGCACCGCGTGATCCAGGTGGCCGTCGTCCAGCGCCGCCAGCAGGTCGGCCGCAACCAGGTGTCCACCGCGGGCGAAGTTGATGACCGATGCCCCCCTCGGCAATTGCCCGAACAGCAGCCGGTCCAGCAGGCCGCGCGTTTCCTTTGTCAGCGGCAGCAGGTTGACCAGGATGTCGGTGTCGGTAAGCAGAGCCTCCAGCCCGTCATCGCCCGCTTGCATGGTGACGCCTTCGACCGTGGCGCCCGTGCGGCTCCAGCCCGACACGGTGAAGCCCAACGCGCGCAGCACCTCCGCCGACCTTTGCCCCATCGCGCCCATGCCCAGGATGCCGATGCGCCGTTCCGCCGGGCGCGGCTGCAGGTGCTGCTTCCACACGCGCTTCGCCTGTTGCTGGCGGTACAGCGGGCCCTGCCGGTGCAGGTCCAGCACATAGGCCGCGACCGCCTCGGCCATCGTGTCCGCCATGGCGGGGTCAATCAGGCGCGCCAGCGGGACGTTGCGCGGACGCGATGCATCTGCCAGCAGGCTGTCTACGCCGGCCCACAGGCTCTGGATGAACTTCAGGTTCGGCAGGGCCTCGAACGACCCCGCCGGCGGGTTGGCGACCAGCGCAATATCGACAGTCGCAGGGTCCGGCTTGGCCGGAATGGCCTCGCCCAGCGCCTCTTCCAGCAGGCCGCGCCACCGCGCGGCTTCCGCGGCGGGCAGGCGCGTCAGCAGCGCGATGCTCAACGTTTGGCTCCGGGGATGCCGCCGCGCGCCAGGGCATCGGCGCGCTCGTTCTCGGGATGGCCATCATGGCCACGCACCCACAGCCACTCGATCTTGTGGATCGCCGCCGCGGCTTCCAGCCGCTGCCACAGGTCGACGTTCTTCACCGGCTTCTTGTCGGCGGTGAGCCACCCCTTGCGCTTCCAGCCGGCGATCCACTTGGTGATGCCGTCACGCAGATACTGGCTGTCTGTATGCAGCCGCACGATGCTGGGCCGCTTCAGCGCCTCAAGCGCCGAGATCGCGGCCATCATCTCCATGCGGTTGTTGGTGGTCGCCGGCTCGCCGCCCGACATTTCGCGCTCGGTGCCGTTCCACACCAGCAGCGCGCCCCAGCCACCCGGACCCGGATTGCCGCTGCACGCGCCATCCGTATAGATATCGATCTCGCTCACAGTTCGAGGCCGTACGCGCTCGGCCCCAGAACCTGCTGGTGGAACTTCAGCTTGCGCAGATATTCCAGCGGGTCCTTTGGCTTCACCAGGGCGCCCGGCACCTGGTTCAGCCAGTCGTACAGCCGCGTCAGCAGGAAGCGCAACGCCGCGCCGCGCGCGAACAGCGGCAGGCTGAACAGTTCGGATTCCGTCACCGTGCGTCCGGCGCGATAGTGCTGCAGCAACAGCCGCGCCTTCGTCACGTTGAACGCGCCGTCAGCCTCGAAGCACCAGGCGTTCAGCGCGATGGCCAGGTCATAGACAAAGTAGTCGTTGCACGCGAAGTAGAAGTCGATGATGCCGCTGACCCGGCCGTCGAGAAAGAACACGTTGTCGGGAAACAGGTCAGCATGGATGACGCCGGCCGGCAGCGAGCGGCTTTCGCCCAGCCGCGGCCATGACGCCTCAAGGCTGTCCAGTTCGCGCGACAGTTCGGCGGCCAGGCCCGGCTTAACCTCGTCGGCGCGCGCGCGGCAGGACTCGAACAGCGGCCGCCAGCCGGCGACCGACAGCGCATTCTCGCGCCACAACGGAAAATCGGCGCTGGCCACATGCAGCTTTGCCAGCGCGCCGCCGACGCCCGCGCAATGCTGCGCGCTGGCCCGGCGCGGCGAAACGCCCTGCAGGAAACTGACGATCGCCGCCGGCCGTCCTGCAACCTGGTGCAGCACATTGCCGCTGCGATCCTTGACCGGCGTGGGGCAGGCGACGCCCTTCGCTGCCAGATGTTCCATCAGGCCGACGAAATACGGCAGGTCCTCAACCTTCACCCGTTTCTCGTACAGGGTCAGGATGAAGTTGCCCGTCGTCGTCGACAGCAGGTAGTTCGAATTCTCGACGCCCTCGGCAATGCCCTTGCACGCCACCGCCGTGCCGATGTCGTAGTGCGCCAGCAGCGCACCCAGGTCGTCGTCATCGACTTCGGTATAGACCGCCACGGTTCAGGCCGTTTCCAGTGCGCGCGGCAGCTTGAAGTGCACGTCCTCGGTCGTCACCGCCACTTCACGGCGCGTCACCTGGAACCGCTCCTCGCATGTTGCGATCACCTCGTCGACCAGCACATCAGGCGCGCTGGCACCGGCGGTGATGCCCAGCACCATTGGCGTGCCCAGGGCCATCCAGTCGATATCGCGGGCGCGCTGGACCAGGAACGCATTGGCGCAGCCGGCCCGCGTCGCCACCTCGACCAGCCGGCGCGAATTGGACGAGTTCGGCGCGCCGATCACCAGCAGCGCATCGCACTGCGCCGCAATGGCCTTTACCGCCGCCTGGCGGTTGGTGGTGGCGTAGCAGATGTCTTCCTTGCGCGGTCCGGTGATGTTGGGGAAGCGCGCCTTGAGCGCCGCCATGATCTCGGCCGTGTCATCGACCGACAGCGTCGTCTGCGTGGCATAGGCCACGTTGTCGGGGTCGCGCACCACAAGCCGCTCGACATCGGCCAGCGTTTCGACCAGCACCACATTGCCTTCGGGCAATTGTCCCATCGTGCCGATCACTTCCGGGTGGCCGGCATGGCCGACCAGGACGATCTGGCGGCCATCGGCGTCGTGGCGCTCGGCCTCGCGGTGCACCTTGCTGACCAGCGGGCAGGTGGCGTCGAGATAAACGAGATTGCGGCGTTCGGCCTCGGCGGGGACCGATTTCGGCACGCCATGGGCGGAGAAGATGACCGGCGCGCCAGCCGGCACCTGGTCCAGCTCGTCGACGAACACCGCGCCGGCGCGCTCCAGCCCCTCGACCACGAAGCGGTTGTGCACGATCTCGTGGCGGACATAGACCGGCGGCCCGAACTTGGCCAAAGCCAGCTCGACAATCTGCACGGCCCGGTCGACGCCGGCGCAAAAGCCGCGCGGGGCGGCCAGCAGGATGGTGAGGGGGGGCTTGGTCATGGCGTATATGTAGGGCGAATTGTCCCAGGCAGGCGGCTTGGATACTGTCGATAAAGCCTCGCTTGGACGCGCGCAAGGGCATCCCTATACTCCGGGGCCGGCGACCGGTGCGCCGCCGCCCTGCTTATGTGACCTTGCCTTTCGGGAACCTGTTTCGATGAAATTCTGGCGCGTTGTTTCGGCGGCCCTTTTGGTGTCGGCCCTGGCCGGCTGCGGCATGATGGGCACCAGCAAGGAAGTTCCGCCTCCCTGCCCGAAGGTGCGCCTGTTGGGCGACGCCAACAAGCTGACCCAGTTCCGCCAGGGTACGGGCCGTGACGCCACCGACGTCGCCTTCCAGGTCGATGTGGTCGGTCTCGACGCCGTCTGCGAATTCAAGGACAAGAATGCCAATGTCGTTGTGACCACGACGCTGGGCGTTGCCGCCACGCGCGGGCCGGCCTCGCAGGGCGACGTCGTCTCGACCATTTCCTACTTTGTCGCTGTCGTCGATTCCACTCAGCAGATCCTGGTCAGGGAGGCGTTCGAATCCCGCATCGACCTGCCGGCCGGCCGCCGTCGCGCCGGCGTCGTCGAGGAGACCGTGCAGCGCATTCCGCTCAACGGGAAGCGCTCGTCGGAAATCGAAATCCTGGTCGGCCTGCAACTCAGCGAAGAGCAGTTGCAGTTCAACCGCCAGCAGCGCGGCACGCCCTGAACCGTCAGGCTGCCGCGTAGCGGCTCCACCGCGCCTCGACCGCATCGTGCATCGGACGTTTGAAGCCGAGCGCGAATGCGGTCTCCGCCACCAGGAACATCGGGCCGATCAGCGCCTGTAGCAGGTTGTCGGCCAGAGCGGGCCGGCGGCGCTCGTAGACATGGCCGACCAGCTGGAAGGCCCAGCCGCCGACGAAGGCGATGGCAAACACGCTCCACGCTGTCGTGGTGCCCTGGGCCGCGACCCATTCGCCCAGTACCAGCAGCAACAGCAGGACCAGCGCCATCAGTGCGCCCAGCGTTCGGTCGAGCCAGAGATAGAACAGGCCGGCCAGCACGAACAGCACCATGCCCAGCGACACCTGGTCCCATACCCGCACCATCGCCAGCGGCACGAAGATCGCGAACACGATCAGCGGTATGCCGACAAAGTGTGTCGCCCGGTTGCGGCCGTTGCGGTGATAGGCGGAGTACATCGCCATCTGGTCGATGAAGAACGGGTTCATGCCTGCCTCCCGGTGCCCCTGTATTGCCCAAATCGTACCGGGGTCGGTCAATCGCGGCAAATGAAAGGCCGGAACCTGCCCAGATGGCCCTCCGTTTCTTTGCTGTGGAAGCAGAGCTGAACAAGAACCAAGGAGCTACATCATGAGTATCAACAAGATTGGCGCGGCGGCCATTGGCGCGCTGCTGATCGCAGGTCCGGCCCTGGCCCAGAACGTTGGCGTGGGTACTGGTACCGGCGCGACTGTGAACGTTCCGGGTGTGGGCGTGGGTGTCGGCGCCGGGGCTGGCGCATCGGCCGGTGGCAACGGCGCCTCCACGGGCACCAGCGCCTCGGGCAGTGCCACCACTAACCAGCGTACCAGGGCGCGCACCAATTCCGGCGCGTATGGCAGCGGTGCGTCCGGTTCGGGCGGCACCAGCGGCTCCGGCTCGGTAACCGTGCCGCAGCCGCATCCGCCGACCATTTCGGGTTCCGGTTCGGGGGCCGGCGCGGTCAAGGTCAACTAGACCCGCATCGCAGTTAAACCTCGGGGGTGCGTCGGCGCCCCCGAGTCGTTTGCGGCACGCTCCGGCGCTGAGGAGCGCAATCCTGTTTGTCACCAATTACACGAGGATTCTCCCGCGTTTGTGGCCTGCGGCCGGGAATCGTTGACTCGTGGGGCACCCCAACTAGTATCGCCCACGACCACTGGCGCAAGCCGATAGGCCATACACGAGACCCTCGCGGGAGAGACCGCCAGGCCGGCACAACCGGCCAGCGGCGCCGAAGGAGCAACCGCCCCGGAAACTCTCAGGCACCCGGACCGCGAGGTGATGGAACTCTGGAAAGCAGGCGGCGCCGTGAGGCGCTAGCCTCACCGAAGGAGTAAGCCGCCGGCCGCTGGTGCTGGATGGCGAAATCTCTCAGGTCCCCAGACAGAGCGGGGCGTCGATGCCGGTGGCAACGACGTTCGGATTCTGGATGGAGTAACCTGTGGATAACTCGGCCGCTGCCGGCGACCTCAAGACCACCCCGCTGAATGACCTGCACGTGGCGCTGGGCGCCCGCATGGTGCCGTTCGCGGGCTATGCGATGCCGGTGCAGTATCCGGCAGGCATCCTCGCCGAACATCTGCAGACACGCGCCCAGGCTGGCCTGTTCGATGTCTCGCATATGGGGCAGGTGCGCATTTCCGGTGCCGATCCGGCGAGGTCGCTGGAACGCCTGGTGCCCGGCGACATTATGGGCCTCGAACCAGGCCGCACGCGCTACACGCAATTCACCAACGAGACAGGCGGCATCCTTGATGACCTGATGGTCACGCGCCGCGCGGGCGACCTGTTCCTCGTCGTCAATGCCGGCTGCAAGGAGCAGGATTTCGCGCTGCTCGCCACCGGCCTGCGGGACTGCGCCGTCGAGCCGATCCTCGACCGCGCGCTGCTGGCGCTGCAGGGACCCGCCGCGGTCACTGCCCTGGCGCGTTATGCGCCTGCCGTTTCGGCCGTGGCGTTCATGTCCTATGCCGAGGTCGATATTGCCGGTGTGCGCTGCTTCGTGACGCGCTCGGGTTATACCGGCGAGGATGGCTTCGAAATCTCGGTGCCGAACGATGCGGCCGAGCGCCTGGCCCGCCTGCTTCTGGCCGAACCCGAAGTGAAGCCCATCGGCCTCGGTGCGCGGGATTCGCTCCGGCTCGAAGCCGGCCTCTGCCTCTACGGTCACGACATCGATACCACGACCACGCCGGTCGAAGCGGCCATTGCGTGGAGCATCGGCAAGCGCCGCCGTGCCGAGGGCGGCTTTCCCGGCGCGGCGGTTATCCAGAAGCAATTGGCCGAGGGGCCGACGCGCAAGCGCGTTGGCATTCGGCCCGAGGGGCGTGCGCCCGCCCGCGAACACACGCCCATTACTGATGCTGCCGGCGCGATAGTGGGCGAGATCACGTCAGGCGGTTTCGGACCGACCGTCAACGGCCCGATTGCCATGGGCTACGTGCCCACGGCGCTCGCCAAAACCGACACGCCGCTTCAGCTCGTCGTGCGCGGCAAACCCTTGCCGGCGCGCGTCGCCGCCATGCCCTTCACCGCCAAACGCTACGCCAGTTAGAGGACGCAATATGAGTGAGATTCGCTACACCAAGGACCACGAATGGATCCGCGTCGAGGGCGACACCGCCACCGTGGGCATCAGCGACTACGCCCAGAACCAGCTGGGCGACGTGGTCTTCGTCGACCTGCCCGATGTCGGCAAGAAGGTCGCCAAGGGCGGCGAGGCGGCGGTGGTTGAATCCGTCAAGGCCGCCAGCGAGGTCTACGCGCCCGTGGGCGGCGAGGTGATCGGCGCCAACGATCAGCTGTCCGGCGATCCGGCGCTGGTCAACCGCGACCCGATGGGCGAGGGCTGGTTCGTGAAACTGAAACTGTCCAACCCGGCCGAGCTGGCCGAACTGATGGACGAGGCCGCCTATGCCGACTTCGTGAAAGGACTGGGCTGATCATGCGCTATTTGCCGCTGACCGACCCCGACCGGCGGGCCATGCTCGCCACCATCGGCGTGAAAAACATCGACGCGCTGTTCCGCGACGTGCCGGCATCGGCGCAACTGGCCAAACCCGTCGACTTGCCGTTCCACCAGGGTGAGCTCGAGGTCGAGCGCGTCATTATGGGCTTTGCGGCGAAGAACCTGTCGCCCGCGACCGCGCCGTGCTTCCTCGGCGCCGGCGCCTATCGCCATCACATTCCGGCCAGCGCCGATCATTTGATCCAGCGCTCGGAATTCCTCACGTCTTACACGCCGTACCAGCCCGAGATCAGCCAGGGCACGCTGCAATACCTGTTCGAATTCCAGACCCAGGTGGCCTTGATCACCGGCATGGATGTGGCGAATGCGTCGATGTATGACGGCGCGACTTCGTGCGCCGAGGCGGTGCTGATGGCGCAGCGCGTGACGCGCCGCAAGAAGGCGGTTTTGTCCGGCGGCCTGCACCCGCATTATCGCGACGCCACCCGCACGCTGGACGAAAGCGCGGTGCTCGCCCCAGCCGATCCCGATGGTGTCGAGGACCTGGGCGCGCTGGTGGACGACACCACCGCCTGCGTTGTGGTGCAGAACCCGACCCTGTTCGGCCATGTGCGCGACCTGCGCCCGCTGGCCGCCGCCTGCCACGCCAAGGGCGCGCTGCTGGTCGTCGCGGTAGCCGAGATTGTGTCGCTGGGCGCGATCACGCCGCCGGGTGAGATGGGCGCCGACATCGTGGTGGCCGAGGGCCAGTCGCTGGGCGTGCCGTTGTCGTTCGGCGGGCCCTATGTGGGCCTGTTCGCGACGCGCGAGAAGTTCGTACGCCAGATGCCGGGTCGCCTGTGCGGCGAAACCGTCGATGCCGATGGCCGCCGCGGCTTCGTGTTGACGCTCTCGACCCGCGAGCAGCATATCCGCCGCGAAAAGGCGACCTCAAACATCTGTACCAATTCCGGGCTCTGCGCGTTGGCCTTCTGCATCCACCTGACCCTGCTGGGCGAGGCGGGCTTTGCCGGCCTGGCCAGGCTGAACCACGCCAAGGCCGGGCAGCTGGCCGACAAGCTGGCGGCGGTGCCGGGTGTGACGCCGTTGAACAAGACGTTCTTCAACGAGTTCGCCGTTCGCCTGACCAAGCCCGCCGCCGCGATCGTCGAGGCATTGGCCGCAAAGGGCATTCTCGGCGGCGTGCCAGTGTCGCGCCTTTATCCGGGCGATACGTCGCTGGCCAATGTGCTGTTGCTCGCCGCGACCGAAACCAATACCGAGGCTGACATGGACCGCCTCGTCGCCGCCCTGAAAGAGGTGTTGTGATGCTGAACCGCCAGGGCCGCCCCACCGCGCCGGGCAACGACAACGGCACGGCCATCACCACCTTTACCGGCAATCGCGGCCTCGACCACGAGGAACTGCTGAGTTTCGAGCAGGATGCCCCGGGTCGCTGCGGCGTCGATCTGCCGGCGCCGCCGAAGACAACCGAGCGCCTCGGCGGCCTCGCCCGCCGCGATGCCATCGGCCTGCCTGGCCTGTCCGAGCCCCAGGTGGTCCGCCACTTTGTGCGCCTCAGCCGCAAGAATTACGCGATCGACAGCGGCCTCTATCCGCTGGGCTCGTGCACGATGAAGCACAATCCGCGTCTGAACGAGAAGGCCGCGCGCCTGCCAGGCCTCGGCGACCTGCACCCGATGCAGCCGGTGTCCACCGTGCAGGGTGCGCTGGAACTGATCGACACGCTGGCCCATTGGCTCAAGACGCTGACCGGCATGCCCGCCGTCGCCATGTCGCCGGCCGCCGGTGCGCACGGCGAGCTGTGCGGCCTGATGGCCATACGGGCCGCGCACCGTGCCCGCGGCGACGCGCGCAAAAAGGTGCTGGTACCGGAATCGGCGCACGGCACCAATCCGGCGACGGCCGCCTTCTGCGGCTACGAGGTTGAGTCGATCCCGGCCAATGAAGAAGGCCGCGTCGATCTCGATGCGCTGGCCAGGGCGCTGGGGCCCGACGTCGCGGCGGTCATGCTGACCAACCCGAACACCTGCGGCCTGTTCGAACGCGACGTCATCAAGGTGGCGGAGCTGACGCACAAGGCCGGCGCCTACTTCTATTGCGATGGCGCGAACTTCAACGCCATTGTCGGCCGCGTGCGCCCGGGCGACCTCGGCATCGACGCCATGCATATCAACCTGCACAAGACCTTCTCGACGCCGCACGGCGGCGGCGGACCGGGCTCCGGCCCCGTGGTCTTGTCCGAGGCCTTGGCCAGCTTCGTGCCGGTGCCCTACGTCGTACACGACGCGAAGGGCTTCCAGCTGGTGGAGCATGAAGGCGCGGGCGGCCATTCGTTCGGCCGCCTCAAGGGTTTCCACGGCCAGATGGGCATGTTCATCCGTGCCTTGACCTACATGCTCAGCCACGGCGCCGATGGCCTGCGCCAGGTAGCGGAGGATGCGGTGCTCAACGCCAACTACGTCATGGCGTCTCTCAAGGACGTGATGACCCCGGCGTTCGAGGGGCCATGCATGCACGAGGCCCTGTTCGACGACCGCTTCCTGAAGGATACCGGCGTCACCACGCTCGACTTCGCGAAGGCGATGATCGACGAGGGCTATCATCCGATGACCATGTACTTCCCGCTGGTCGTGCACGGCGCCATGCTGATCGAGCCGACGGAAACGGAATCGAAGGACGCGATTGACACCTTCGTCGGTGCGTTGCGCCACCTGGCCGAGCGGGCCAAGGCCGGCGACAAGGAGCGGTTCGCTGCCGCGCCCCTGCTGGCCCCGCGCCGCCGTCTGGACGAGACCCGCGCCGCCCGCCAGCCGGTTCTGCGGTGGAAGCCCCCGGCGCCGGCGCAGGCCGCGGAGTAGGCGTCAGGCGTTTTCCAGCGTCTCGCGCGCAGGGTCGGACGCCATGTCCGGCCCGTCGACCGCGAGATCGCGGAGGAAATGGTCGCGCCAGTGCGACAGCGAGTAACGGCGCAGCTGCTCCATCAGGCTGGCGTGCCGCTCCTTGCGCTCCTCCAGCGGGAGCGACAGCGCGCGGTCGAGGCTTTCCGCCGTGCCCGCAATGTCGAACGGGTTGACAATCAGCGCGCCGCGCATCTTTATCCGCCGCGCCGGCGAAACGCGACAGGACCAGTACGCCAGATCAGCATCTGACGCAGCCGTGCCAGAAGGTCGTCGCCGTCCATCCGTCGCTGCGTCCTTCCGTTCTATCCAGTGCGGCCCGCGCGGAGCCGCAGGCGCAACTGGAGAACGAAAAAGCCCGGCGGGGGGTCCGCCGGGCCTTGTATCGAACGCGTGTCGTCGCGGCTCAGTGCATCAGGGCGCGAACATCCGCGATGGCATTGTCAGTGGCGGTATTGGCTGCGTCGCCCTTCATGCGGTCGGTCAGCACCTTGCGGGCGGCCGCGACCGCCACGTCGACGGCGGCGGCGCGCACTTCGAGGATGGCCTGGCTCTCGGCCTGGGCAATCTTCTGCTCGGCCATGGCCTGGCGGCGGCCCAGGCTGGCATTCAGGTCGGCCTCGGCCTTGGCGGCGATGCGCTTGGCCTCTTCCTGCGCGTGGGCGACGATATCCTCGGCTTCCTTCAGCGCGGCCTGCTGCTTCTGCTGGTACTCGGCGAACAGCTTCTGCGCCTCGTCGCGCAGGCGCTGGGCCTCTTCGAGCTGGGCCTTGATCTTGGCCGCACGGTCATCGAGGGCGGCGGTCAGCTTGCCGAACACGCCCATATAGCCCAGCAGGCCGACGAACAGGACGAAGGCGACGCCAACCCAGGCTGATTCATCCATAACGGTGCTCCCTGCCTAGGCCGATTTTACGGCCGCGACGGCGGCCTTGATGTCGCTCTCGCTGGCCGGCGAACCGCTCAGGCGGCTGACGATGACCGCGGCGGTTTCGGTCGCCACGGCATCGACATTGCCCAGCGCGCGGGCCTTGGTCGCCTGGATCGACGCTTCCGCCGCCTTCAGCTTCTCCGCGAGTTCGGCCTCGACCTTTGCCTTGGCAGCCGCCGATTCGGCGTTCACCCGGGCGCGGGTCTGGTCCGCGGTGACCTGCGCCTTGGTCCGGGCCGCGGCGAGCGCGGCCTCGTAGTCGGCGATGGCCTTGTCGGTTTCCGTCTTCAGGCGCTGCGCCTCGTCGAGGTCGCGGCGCAGCCGCCCCTCGCGCTCGTCCAGGACGACGCGAACCTTTGGCAGCGCCACCTTGGACAGGACCAAGTAGAGCAGCACGAAGGTGACCACCAGCCAGAAAAGCTGGGAGGCCCACGTCGCGGGGTTGAGCTGCGGCAGGCCGGCCTCGGCGGCGGAAGCCGTCGCCGGGGCCAGCAGCGTCAGGAAGGCGGCAAGTGCGCGCATGTTGTCGGACGAGGTCCGGCTGCTCAGAACACGAACAGGAGCAGCAGCGCGACGACCAGCGCGAACAGCGCGACGGCTTCCGTCAGGGCGAAGCCCAGCAGCAGGTTGCCGAACACCTTCGGCGCGGCCGACGGGTTGCGCACGGCCGCCGCGAGGAACGAGCCGAAAATGTTGCCGAGGCCGATGCCGACACCGGCGAGGGCGAGGGTGGCGATACCGGCGCCAAGGAGCTTCGCTGCTTCGGGACCCATGATGATTCCTTTCGAGGAGTTAGGTGGGTTGGTTGGAAGGGGTTAGTGGTGGAGGTGGATCGCGTCGTTGAGATAGATGCAGGTCAGGATCGCGAACACATAGGCCTGCAGCACCGCGACGAGAATTTCGAGACCGGTCAGCGCCACGACGAAGATCAGTGGCAGGATGCCGATCATCAGGCCGACCGCGCCGAGGCCCGCCGACAGCAGCATGATGAAGCCCGCGAACACCTTCATCATGGTGTGGCCGGCCAGCATGTTGGCGAACAGACGCACCGACAGGCTGATCGGGCGGACGAAATACGAGATCACCTCGATCAGGACGATCAGCGGCAGCAGCCAGCCCGGCGCGCCGTGCGGCACGAAATAGCCCAGGAACTTCAGGCCGTGGCGGGCGAAGCCGATGATGGTGACACCGATGAACACCACGAAGGCCATCGCGAAGGTCACGATGATGTGGCTGGTGATCGTGAAGCTGTAGGGGATCATGCCTAGCAGGTTCGCGGTCAGGATGAACATGAAAAGGGTGAAGATGAACGGGAAGAAGGCCATGCCTTCCTTGCCCACGTTGTCGCGCACCATGCCGGCGATGAACGTGTAGGACAGCTCGGCAACCGACTGCAGCCGGCCAGGCACCATGGCCTTGGGGCGCATGCCCAGCACCATGATCGCGGTGACGACGAGGAAAATGATGGCCATCCAGAGCGACGAATTGGTGAACGAGATGTCCACGCCGCCGACATGCAGCGGCACATGTTCATGGATGATGAACTGGTGGATGGGATCGATGCCGGTCTTTTCCGCCACTCTACACCTGTCGCCTCAGTCGCGGCCCTTGGGGCCCCCATCGTCGCGCTCTGCCGCGGCATTCATCTGCCGGGCGGCCCTGATCGCGCTGTTCATTCCGGCAACCGCGCCAAGAACGAAGAACACGATCATGAACCACGGCTTGGTTCCCAGCCAGTAGTCCAGCAACCAGCCGAAGCCGCCGCCGCCTACCAGGCCCGCAACCATCTCCATCGACAGTCGCCATGCCGCCCCATACGCGCCCGTTTCCAGCGGCAATTTCGGATTTTGCCGGGCCTCATCCCGCTCGCGCTGGCGAACCGCGTCGAGGCGGGCGCCGAGATCGGAGAGCGAGGTGGGTTGTACCGGCAACCCCCGCTGGTCGGACGATGCGGACCGTTCGCCTTTGGGTTCTTGATCACCCTGGCTCATTCAGCCCCCATCGGGGCGACAGGACCGCCGACCGAAAAGGCCGGAAAACCCGCCGCAAGCGCGCGCAACCTAGGGGGAGGGTAGGTGAGTGTCAAGGCGAAAAGGCCCGGTTTTTCAGGGCCTTGGCAGGTGCCCGCGGGGTCTTTGTAAGCCTTTGATCTGCCACGGAAATGACTCGAAATGTGGACTTTATGCCACACCCAGTTTTTCGACCCATTTGGACCGCCGTGGGTCCGCCCGGAACGTGCCGGGCGGCCGAATCACCCTAGGTCGCCCCTCCCATCCAGCCCGGACGAGAGGGGCAGGGACCCATTTCTTGATCATCGGGCAGTCGCTCTGCGACAGGGGGCGGAACGCCTTGTCGCCGGGCACGGTGCTGACGAGTTTGAACAGGTCCCACTCGTTCTTCGACTCTGCCGGCGACTTTACCTGGAACAGGTAGACCGGGAACAGGACGCGGCCATCCTCGCGGATCGAACCCTTGCCCTTGGCCAGGTCGTCGGTTGGCAGTTCCTTCATCTTGGCCACAACCGCCTTGCCGTCGGTGTCGCGGCCCAACGCCTTCACCGCCTTCAGGTAGTGGGTGACCTCGGAATAGGCCTCGGCATTGTTGACGCTCGGCGGCTTCTTGCCCCCGTTCTTCTCCATCAGCCGCTTCGAGAACTTCCGGGTGTCGTCGTTCAGGTCCCAGTAGAAGTCGTTGGCCACCAGCACGCCCTGGGTCAGCTTCGGACCGACGCCATGGATGTCCTCGATGAAGGTGCTGAGCGCCACGACCTTCTGGTCCTTCAGTACGTTGAACTCCGCCGCCTGTTTCAGCGTGTTGACGAAGTCCTGCGAACCGTTGGCCACCGCGATGATCTTCGCCTTCGACGCCTGGGCCTGCAGGATGAAGGACGATAAGTCGGCATTGTTCAGCGGATGTTTCACCACGCCGGCGGGCTTGGTGCCGTTCGCCTCGAGGAAATCGCGGATCTGCTTTTCCACGTCGCTGCCAAAGGCATCGTCGCGGGTCAGGATGAACCACGGCACCGCGCCGTATTCTTTCACGATGGCTTCGCCAGTCGCCTTGACGAAGGAATAGCTGTCGGGGAACCAGTGCACCGTGTTGGGTGAACACAGGTCGCCGGTCAGACGCGTGCTGGCGCCGCCCGAGGCCAGGAACACCTTGTTCTTCTCGCGCACGATTTCGTGCACCGCCAGCGTGATGGGCGAGAACGGCGCCTCGACCACCACGTCGACGCCATCGACGTCGAACCACTTGCGCACGATGGTCGCGCCGATATCGGCCTTGCCCTGGTGGTCGGCATAGACCAGTTCAATGGGCGTGCTGCCGATCTTGCCGCCGGGATCCTCGATGGCCATGCGCACCGCGATCAGGGAGTTTTCGCCGGTGATCTCGCTGCCGCCGGCAGTGAAGTTCGACAGCAGGCCGATCTTGATGGCGTTGTCGGTGTACTGGGCGTGCGCCGCAGGCGCGAACAGGGCCGCGGCGGCGCAGGCCGCCAGGATGTGGCGCTTCATCGGTTGTATCTCCCTCGATGCGGCCGGTTGATCCGGCTTCGCGAGGGGTAGCATGCGCCCGCTTTACGGGTGCTTCAACTGTGGCAATACTTCCCGCCCGAAGGTCTGGATGTTGCGCATGATCTGCTCGTGCGGAATGCCCGAGGCGGTGAAGCCCAGGTTCATCCATTCCACGCCCAGCCGGTCGCGGTACATCGCCAGCTGCTCGGCGCACTCGGTCGGGCTGCCCATAAGAAATGGCACCTGCTCGGCGCCGGGGTCCTTTTCGCCGACCAGGCCTGCCGGAATCATCGTGTCCTCGACGCCGGCCGCCTTGTACGACGCCAGCGTCTTCTGGAATTCCGGCAGAACCCGTGCCGCCACCTTGGCGCGGCTCTCACCCAGATAGACCTCGCGCTGCATGGCGAAGGTGCCGCCCTTGGGTGCCGGCGCCTTGCCCTCCGCCTTCAGCGCTTCGTTGTAGACGTTGAGCTGATGGGTCAGCTCGGCCAGCGGCGTGAAGCCGGCGCGATAGACGCCATCGGCCATGCGCGCCGCGCGGCGGGTGCCGGCATCCGCGCCGGTCCCCAGCCACAGGGTGGGATAGGGCTTGTGGACGACGCGGTGCGGGCAGCCCGGCCCCTGCACCTTGAAGAAGCGCCCCTCGTGGTTCACTTCCTTCTGCGTCCACATCTGCTTCATGACGTGGATCAGTTCCTCGGTACGCGGCACGCGCTCCTGCTTGGTGGTGCCGAATGGCGGGTATTCGTGGTCGCGATAGCCCAGGCCCAGGCACAGGATCATCTTGCCGTCACTGAGGCCGTCCAGCGTCGCCACTTCCTCGGCCAGCATGACCGGGTTGTGCAGCGGCGCGATCAGGATCGAGGTTAGCAGGTGCATTTCCGGCACCTCGCCCGACAGGCGCGCCAGCATGGGCATGACCTGTGGCAGCATGTGGCGCGGCTCGTGCCCCAGCACGTGCTGGCCGATCGACACGAAGGTGAAGCCGGCATCCCGCGCCGCCTTGGCCCAGTCGATGCGTTCGCGGATCATGCGCACGAAGTCCGCCGGCGTTGAATCGTAGTTGTAGTAACCGGCCGTGATGGTGATGCCGAAGCGCATGCTTTGTTTCCTCCCGCTTGCGCCGACTGTCGCCCAGACTGGCCGTGGGGACAATTGCCGAAAGGGAACGCGGTCGTTCCACCTGAAGCAGTTGTCACGATCTTTTTTGGAACGATTATAAAATCCTCGCGTTGCCGCCCTGTCCAATTCATTCCGGGAGGCAGCAATGGCCAAGAAACCCTCGACGGTCGCGACGCGCGGCAATGGCGGCGAGACGCACCAGAACGCCAGTGGTGACAACAGCCTCACCACCAACCAGGGCGTGGTCGTCGCCGACAACCAGAATTCGCTGCGTGCCGGTAACCGCGGGCCGACCCTGCTGGAGGATTTCGTCCTCCGCGAGAAGATCACTGCCTTCGACCACGAGCGCATCCCCGAGCGCGTCGTCCATGCCCGCGGTTCCGCCGCGCACGGCTATTTCCAGGTCTACGAGCCCCTTTCGTCGCTCACCTCGGCGGCCTTCCTGAACGACCCGAAGGCGAAGACCCGCGTGTTCGTGCGCTTCTCCACTGTCGCCGGTGGCGCCGGCTCGGCCGATACTGTGCGCGACGTGCGCGGCTTCGCCACCAAGTTTTATACCGAGGAAGGCAATTTCGACCTCGTCGGCAACAATATTCCGGTCTTCTTCATCCAGGACGCGATGAAGTTTCCCGACCTGATCCATTCCGTGAAGATGGAGCCCGACCGCGGCTTCCCGCAGGCGGCCTCGGCCCACGACACGTTCTGGGACTTCGTCTCGCTGACGCCGGAGAGCATGCACATGCTGATGTGGGCCATGTCGGACCGCGCCATCCCGCGCTCGTACCGCATGATGGAGGGGTTCGGCGTCCACACCTTCCGGCTGGTCAATGCCAGCGGCAAGTCCACCTTCGTGAAATTCCACTGGCGGCCCAGCATCGGCTCCGCCTCGCTGATCTGGGACGAAGCGGTGAAGATCGCCGGTGCCGACTGCGACTTCCACCGCCGCGACCTTTGGGAAGCCATCGCTTCAGGCGACTTCCCGGAGTTCGAACTGTCGATTCAGGCCTTCGACCAGAAGACCGCCGACAGCTTCGACTTCGACATCCTCGACCCGACCAAGCTGATCCCCGAGGAGGTCGTGCCGCTGCGTCCCATCGGCCGCATGGTGCTGGATCGCAACCCCGACAACTTTTTCGCCGAGACCGAGCAGGTTGCCTTCCAGGCCGGCAACCTCGTACCCGGCATCGACGTCAGCGACGACCCGCTGCTGCAGGGTCGCCTGTTCTCCTATCTCGACACGCAGCTGATCCGCCTCGGTGGGCCGAACTTCCAAGAAATTCCGATCAATCGCCCGGTCTGTCCGATGCACAACCTGCAGCGCGATGGCCACATGCGGACGACCGTGCCGAAGGGCCGCGTCGCCTACGAACCGAACAGCCTCGATCCGGATGGTCCGCGCGAGGACAAGGCCAAGGGCTTCCACTCATTCGCGGCAGGCCTTGAGGGCGAGAAGGTGCGGGTGCGGTCCGAGACGTTTTCCGATCACTACAACCAGGCGCGGCTGTTCTGGTCGTCCATGACCGGGCCGGAGCATATGCACATCGTCAACGCCTTCGCGTTTGAACTGGGCAAGGTGGAAACGCCAGCCATTCGCGCCCGCATGCTGGGCCATCTCAAGCATATCAACGGCGATCTTGCCGATGGTGTGGCGGCGGCTTTGGGCGCGACCGAGGTCGAGACCATCAAGCCGGCGATGGCGCCGCACGACATGAAGCCGTCGCCGGCGCTGAGCCTGATCTCCAAGGCGTTGGAGACCTTCAAGGGCCGCAAGCTGGGTGTGCTGGTGACGGACGGTGTCGATGCCGCTGTCCTGGCCGACCTGCGCAAGGCGGCCAAGGCAGAGGGCGCGAAGGTCGCGATCATTGCCCCGCGCATCGGTGGCGTGACGGGCAGCGACGGGCAGGCGATCGCCGCCGATCACGCGTTGTCGTCGGCGCCGTCCGTACTGTTCGATGCGGTTGCGGTGCTGGCGTCCGACAAGGGCGCCGAGGCCCTCGTCAACGAGGCCGCGGCAATCGACTGGATCCGCGACGCCTTCGGTCACTTGAAGGCCATTGGCCACGTCGCCTCGGCCACTGCGCTGTTCGACAAGGCCGACGTGCCGATGGAAGCGGACGAGGGCATGGTGCCGCTGGCCAAGGGCAGCGGCGCCACGCTGATGGCGGCGGCCCGCAAGCACCGCATCTGGGCGCGCGAACCGCACGTGCGCACGCCAGGCTGAGGCTAGAAAACGCGCCTGGCTTCGGTCAGGCGCGGATTCTTCAGCTTGGGCAGCATGCGGCGCGTCCACTCGGTATCGCTGGCCTTCTGCCACACGGGGTTCTGCCGGATATTGCCGTCGTCCAGTTCATAGACCGCCAGATAGGTCGATGAATTGCCGGATAGCTGCCGGTAGCGCCGCGCCGCGCGCACGCCCGGCGTGACGGCCAGTCCGGGCATGTGGTCCTGCCCGTACCAGTCATTGAACTCGGCGTCGTTTTCCTTATCCACCTCGATGCGCACCGTGATCAGGAACGGCGCGTGATCCAGCACCGTCTGCTTGCCGGTAAAGACGCGCTGGTAGACGCCGCGCGCCTCCACCGTTGCCGCCGCCATCATCTTCCTGTCCCAGTCGTCGTAGGTGGCGCTGATCTGCTTGACCGGCGCGCTGTCCAGCACGTCGGCGCCGCTGAGCTCGTACAGCATCACGTACTTCGCTCCCTTGCCGGTGTTCTGGTAGCGCACGGTGGCCAGATAGCCCGGCACGGTGAGGCGCTGCGGCATGTGCCGCGTGTCGTACCACCTGTTGTATTCGGCATCCGCCTCGGGCGTGCAGTCAGCGTAGATGATGACGATGTTGTTGCCGCGCTCGGTCATGGTGTCTCCTCAGCGTGCCGTGCCGTTGGGCGTGACCAGCGCGAACGGCGCCGCGATGCTCCGCCTGTAGATCCCGTTGGGTGACGGGCTGCGCCCGGCGCGCCGCCAGCCCTGCACCACCTTCTGCAGTTCCACGTGCGCTTCCTCCGGCGGCCGGTCCAGCAGGAACAGGTGCATGAATTTTCCCAGGCCTTCCTCGCCCACCGGCTCGAACTTCAGCGCCGCCAGCCAGCCCGGCACGCTCAGCATGTCGGGATAATGGAACTCGTCCCACCAGGCCGTTGCCGTGCGGGCGTTCGCGGGGTTCGTCACCTCGCCGAACGCCACCTGGATGCCCTGGTGGCCGAGATACGGCACCGCCTCGTCGCCGACCTCGACGCGCGATGATTTGTAGACGCCGGTCAGGCGATACATTTTCGAGAACACAACCTCGCGGCCGGGAAACGTCCGCCCGGCGGCGATCAGCGCCTTGGCTCGCTCCGCGATCTGCGCCCGCGCGACGTCAAGGTCGCCGCTCAGCAGATATGTGCTGCAATAGCGGCCCTTGCCGCCGTCCAGCACATGGCCCTGGCTGGCCCGCCGCGCCAGCAGGTCGGGCGAGGCAAAATAGCGCCGTCCCGCCGCCACCGCCGGCAGGCTGACAATTTCGGGCACATGATCGTGGTCGCACCATTGCGCGAACGCCGCATCGGTGCCCGCCGGGATGTCCAGGAATGAAATGGTGACGCCGCTGACGCGCATTGCTCTCGCCCGCTGTCGTTTCCACCCGCTCAGGCCCCAGCATGGCCAGCGGAAGGCGGGCTGTAAAGCCACCCCCGCGCCGGCCATTGGCCAGGCGCGGGGTCACTAAGGGTCTAGGCCGTCTTGCGCAGTTCCTGCGCGCCCTGCAGATCGACGGAGACGAGCGTCGAGACGCCGCGCTCCGCCATGGTGACGCCCAGCAGGCGGTCCATGCGCGCCATGGTGATCGGGTGGTGGGTGACCACGATGAAGCGGGTCTCGCCGGCACGCACCATGGTGTCGAGCAGGTTGCACAGCCGCTCGACGTTGGCGTCGTCCAGCGGGGCGTCCACTTCGTCCAGCACACAGATCGGCGCCGGGTTGGTCATGAACACCGCAAACAGCAGGCTGAGCGCGGTCAGGGCCTGCTCGCCGCCGGAAAGCAGGCTGAGCGTCTGCAGGCGCTTGCCCGGCGGCGACGCCATGATCTCGAGGCCGGCGTCCAGCGGGTCGGCCGCTTCCGTCAGGGTCAGGTGCGCCTTGCCGCCACCGAACACCTGGACGAACAGCTTCTGGAAATGCTCGTCGACCTTCTTGAAGGCCTCCAGCAGACGCTCGCGGCCTTCCTTGTTCAGCGACGAAATGCCCTGGCGCAGCCGGTCGATGGCGGCGATCAGGTCGTCCTTCTCGGTCTGCAGGCCGGTCAGCTGCTGCTCCACCTCCGTCGCCTCGATCTCGGCGCGCAGGTTGACCGGGCCCATCGTGTCGCGCTCCTTCTTCAGGCGCTCCAGCTTGGTCTCGATCGCCGGCAGTTCCGGCAGCGGCTCGTTCGCCGGCACCTCGGCCACGGCCAGCGCCTCGTTCGGCGCGCATTCCAGCGCCTCGCGGATGCGGACGGCGATGTCCTGCAGGACCGAGCCGATATGGTCGTGCTCGCCCTGGCGACGGACGCGTTCTTCGCGGGCGCCGCCCAGCTGGTTGTTCAGGTCCTTCGATGACTTGGCGCGCGTCGAAAGTTCGTTCTCGGCCGTGGCCAGCGCGTCGGCGCGTTCGCGGCGCTCGGTCTCGGCAATGCCGATCTGGTCCAGCAGCGCGTTGCGCTTCTCGGCGATCTCGCCGGGAATCTTCGACACGGCTTCCAGTTCGACGTTCGCCTCGGCGCCGCGTTCGGCCAGCTGCGCGATGTGCTGGGCCGCGCCTTCCGCACGGTTGGTCCACGAGCGGCGCTCGATGCCGATGGCCTCCATGCGGCGGGCGCGCTGGCTGGCGTCGCGGCGCAGGAGGTCCAGCGCGCTGCGCGCTTCTGCCAGGGCCTGGCGCAGCTGTTCCATCTCGGTGCGCAATGTCGCGATCAGCTCGCGCACCTCCTGTTCCGGCGGCAGGCCGGCAAGCGCCGCATTGTCCTGCTCCAGGCGGGCGCGGGTTTCGGTCTCGTCGCGCACGACCTGTTCGATGGCTTCGGCCAGGGCGGCGAGGCGCGAGGCGCGCGCCGCCGCTTGCTGGATCGCGCGGGCCTGTTCGTCGCGGGCGCGGTTCAGCGCCGCATCGGCTTCGCGGGTCGCGTCACGGGCTGCGCGGTCGGCGGCCTGTGCCGCCTGCGAAGCCTGGCGGGCAGTGCCGAACGCGGTCTGCGCGCCGGTCAGGCGCTCGCGCAGTTCGCCCAGTTCGCCGCGCAGCTGGTTCAGCCGGTTGCGCTGCTCCAGGCGCAGCGAGGCCGAGGTCGGCGCTCCCGCCTTGGCGGTGAAACCATCCCAGCGCCACAGCGCGCCCGACTTCGAAACCAGGCGCTGGCCCGGGCGCAGGGTCGCCTGCAAGGCCTCGCCGGCTTCATCTTCGACAACGCCGATCTGCGCCAGGCGGCGGGCAAGCGCCGGCGGCGCGGTAACGAATTCGCTCAGCGGCACGGCGCCGTGCGGCAAAGCCGGTGCATCTTCCAACGGCGGCAGCACGGTCCAGTGCATCGGCGCCGCGGTGTCGGCGGCGGCGTTCAGGTCTTCGCCCAGCGCCGCGCCAATCGCCTTTTCGTAGCCGGCGGCGACGCCAACGGCGTCGATCATCGGCGGCCACAGGTCGTTCTCGTTTACCGCCAGCAGCTTGGCTAGGCCGGCTTCTTCGGCGGCGAGACGCGTCGCGGCGGCTTCCAGCTTCTGTGCCGCTTCGCGCGCCGTGGCTTCGTCGCCCTGCGCGGCGTTACGCGCCTGCTCGGCCTCGACCAAGGCGGTGCGTGCTGCCTCTGCACGAGCCTGCGCCGCCACAACGGCTTCGCTCGCCGCTTCCGACTTCGCGATGTCGTCGCCGGCGGCAACCAGACGGTCGCGCTCGCCTTCGACTTCGGCGCGGCGCAGCGCCAGGCGCTGCAGGCGCTTCTGCGTTTCCGCCAGGCCCTGGTTTAGACGCGTGCGGGCGGCCTGTTCCTGCGCGGCGCGCTCGGTCAGGCGGTCGAGTTCGGCCTGGCGCTCGCGCACTTCGGTGACGCGCTGCTCGACATCGGTGCTGGCGGTTTGCTGCGCCTCGGCCTCGCCGGCACGCTGCTGTTCAATCTCGCTGTTCTCGGTGTCCAGCCGGCCAATGGCTTCCTGCGCATCGCGGGCCAATGCTTCCTCGCGGCCGGTGTCGGCGGCGATCTGGCCCAGGCGCTGTTCCAGTTGCGCCTTGGTCTGCAGGGCGCGGCGTTCCTCGGCGTCCAGTCCGTCGCGCGCGACCGACAGGCGGTGCAGGGCGGCGGCGGCCTCGGCCTCGGCCTGGCGCAGCGGCGGCAGGGCCTCGGACGCCTCGGCCTCGGCCACCTGCGCGGCGGCGGCCTGTTGCGTCAGCTCGGCGACCAGCGCCTCGATCTCTTTCACCGCCTCTTCGGCCTCGGCCAGGGCGGTGGCCGTCTGCACGAAGCGCAGGTGGTACATCACCGCTTCGGCGCGGCGGATATGGCCCGACAGGTTGCGATAGCGGTTGGCCTGGCGCGCCTGGCGCTTCAGGCCCTGCAATTGCTGATCGAGCTGGCCCAGCACGTCATCGACGCGGGCCAGGTTCTGCTCGGCGCCCTTCAGGCGCAGCTCCGCCTCGTGCCGGCGCGAGTGCAGGCCGGTAATGCCCGCCGCCTCTTCCAGCAGGACACGGCGGTCGGTCGGCTTGGCGTTGATCAGCGCGCCGACGCGGCCCTGGCTGACCATGGCGGTCGAGTGCGCGCCCGATGCCAGGTCCGCGAACAGCAGTTGCACGTCGCGCGCGCGCGCTTCCGAGCCGTTGATCGAATAGGCCGAGCCATGCTCGCGCTCGATCTTGCGGACGATCTCGATGTCGGTCGTGTCGTTGAACGCGGCCGGGGCCGAGCGCGACGAATTGTCGAGCGTCAGCGACACTTCCGCGATGTTGCGCGACGGGCGCGACGACGTGCCGGCAAAGATCACGTCGTCCATCGACCCGCCGCGCATCTTCTTCGGCGAGTTCTCGCCCATCACCCAGCGCAGCGCCTCGACAAGGTTCGACTTGCCGCAACCGTTGGGGCCCACCAGGCCCGTCAGGCCGGGATGGATCGCCACTTCGGTCGGCTCGACGAACGACTTGAAGCCGGACAGCCGCATCTTGGTGAACTGCAAGATCGTAACTCCTCGCGTACTTGGTTTCTTACGAGCCGAACCAGCTCTTGATTCTGGCCCACACGCCCTGCGGCTCGACCTTGGCGGGCGTCGCCGTCGCGGTCGTCGTAACAGTGGGCGCCGCGCTGGCCGTGCCGCGCGGCAGGACCGCGTCGATGGCCTTGCGCATGTCCTCGAAGGTCGCCGGGCTGCCGACGTTCTTCTCGTTGACGATCAGGGTTGGCGTGCCGCTGACGGCATACTTGTTCTGGGCGTCCAGCCGCGACTTCAGGATCGAGTCCGACAGCGCCTTGTCGTTCATGCAGGCCTTGAACTGGTCCGCGCCGATGCCGCCGAGGCGCGCGATCTGCGCCAGGTTGTCGGCCCATGCCTGGGTCGCCCAGGTCCGCTGCTGGGTGAACAGGATGTCGGCGAAGGCATAGAAGCTGGCCGTGTCACCCTTGCAGCGCGCCAGCTGCGAGCCGCGCATCGCCGCCTCGTCCAGCGGGAAGTCGCGGTAGATGAACTTGATCTTGCCGGTGTCGATGTACTGCTTCTTCAGCTCCGGCCAGACTTCCTCATGGAAGTGGGCGCAGTGCGGGCAGGTCAGCGAGGCATATTCGATCACCGTGACCGGCGCGTCGTCCTTGCCCAGCACCATGTCGCCCGGGTTGGGGGACGGCTGCGCGCTCGCGGGCATGGCGAGGCCCAGCGCCAGCAAGGCGCCGATGCCGAAACCCATAACCCAATGCTTTATCTGCCTCATTTTCCACGCCTGACCACTAGATATGGTGGGACTATAGGGCTGCAACATAACCTCCATCAACGGACGAAAGACCTTATCCACAGGTTTCTGGCCTTGCCTTATGCGGTCTATTTGGCGGCGATAAGGCCGTGGCCGAGTCGCGCCAGGCTGGCCCGCAGGCCCTCATCCTGTATTTCGCCAAGCAATCCGTCGAGTCGCGCCTGTTCCTCGGGAAGCAGCGCGCGCGGCGGCGGTTTCGGCGGTGCCGGCGGTTTCGGCAGGGGTCCTTGCGACAGGCCGAGGCGGGCAACTGCGCGGTAGCCGAAGAATGTGTTGATCCGGTCGATGATCAGCGGTGCCAGGTGCTGCACCTCGGGGGCAAAACCCGGTGCGACGCGCAGTTTCAGGACCGCTCCTTCCGACCGGCCAGCCGGCCAGACCAGCCGTTCGGGCGCGGTGCGGTCGGCCAGCACGTCGCCGACCACCAGCCGCCACTTGGCCAGGATATCGGCGGCGGCAAAGCCGCGCGCCTTCAGGACCGGGCGCGCAATGCGACCGACGCTCGATCCGATCGTCCGTGGGGTGTAGGCCATCCACCTGCCGGCAGGTTAAGGTCCGGGCGTGCCCGACCGCCGCAGTATAAGCCCAGCACTTCTCGACTGGTACGACCGCTTTCGCCGCGAAATGCCCTGGCGCGCCGGACCGGGCCAGCGGCCCGACCCCTATGCGGTGTGGCTCAGCGAGATCATGCTGCAGCAGACCACCGTGGTGACGGTCGGCCCCTATTTCCGCCGCTTCATTGCGCGCTGGCCCACGGTCCAGGCGCTGGCCGCCGCGCCGCTGGACGACGTGCTCGTCGAATGGGCGGGGCTTGGCTACTACGCCCGTGCCCGCAACCTGAAGCGCTGCGCCGAGGTCGTCGCCCGCGACCTCAAGGGCGTGTTCCCGTCGCACGAGGACGACCTGCTCAAGCTGCCGGGAATCGGCCCCTATACCGCGGCTGCCATCGCCGCGATTGCGTTCGACCGCAGCGCCAATGTGGTGGACGGCAATGTCGAGCGCGTGGTCGCGCGCCTGTTCGCGGTCGAACAGGCGCTGCCGCAGGCCAAGGCGCGCCTGCGCGACCTGGCCGCCGGCCTCGTGCCCGCCAGCCGTCCCGGCGACCACGCCCAGGCGCTGATGGATCTCGGCGCCACGGTCTGCACCCCGCGCAATCCGAACTGCCTTATTTGCCCGTTGCGCGACCGCTGCGATGCCTATGCGCAGGGCATCGCCGCCGAATTGCCGCGCCGCGCGCCCAAGGCTGCGCGACCGGTGCGCCATGGCATCGCCTTCTGGCTGGTGCGGACCGATGGCGCGGTGCTGCTGCGCCGCCGGCCCGAGAAGGGTCTGCTGGGTGGTATGGTCGAGGTGCCGTCCACGCCGTGGCGGCAGGAGGAGTGGACGTTGAAGGCGGCCATGGCAGAGGCGCCGGCACGTCTTGCCTGGCGTCTCGTGGACGGCGCGGTCGAACACACCTTCACCCACTTCCACCTCGTGCTGCAGGTGGCAACCGCGCGCCTTGCCGCCAGCGAGGCCAGGAAGGTCGATGGCCTGTGGCACCAGCCGGCGACGTTTGGTTCGCTCGCCCTGCCGACTTTAATGGACAAGGTCGTGACATTGGCGTCCGCCTGAATACTGCGGCGGAACCGTGGAACAAACATGGCGTTGCGCCTCCAGGAATTGACGGAGGTGGGCCATGGTGGAGTTTCGCGTGTTCGTGCTCGCAATATTCGTCGCGTCGCTGGTGGTGCTGGCGGGCGCGCAGTTCGCTTTCGCCGGCGCGCCGACCGACCTTCTGGCCGGCCTGCGGTAGAGTCGGCCGACGTGCGCCCCGTGCCGCGTGCGAACCCGCCGACCAGCAACCGCCCGACCATCTCGTTCAGCGATGCCGAACGCATGCTGATCTCGGATCATTACGGCGCGCGGGAAATTCGTCTCGCTTCGGCGCCGCGCGTGGTGCGCAACGCACCGTTGCCCTGCAACTCATGCTATAAGCGTTTGCCGGTTGATCTCGACCGGCGTTTGCCGCCTGTGCGGCGGGGCTATGCCCGCGTGGTGGTCGGTTCCGACGTGGCGCTGATCGAACTCAACACCTTGCGCGTGGTCGATGTGTTGCCCGGCATTGCCGGCTGAAAACTCCGTTAACGCCTAATGGCGGCGGCAGACAGTGCCGCCGCCTTTTATTTAGGGATGCTCGATGCTCATCAGGTTCGGCTGCGAGATTAAAATCGAATGCGTGGCGCCGACCCCGGTGATCGCATTGCTTGAGGCGCGCGGCGGTGATGTGTCGCAGGTGCGCCGCCAGTCATTCGACGTGCAGCCGGGCGTACCCCACACGATCTACACCGATGCCTTTGGCAATTCCTGCCGGCGCTTCATTGCCCCGGCGGGTGAATCTTCCGTGCGGGTCGATGGCCTGGTCGTTGACGACGGCCTGCCTGATCCCGTCGAACCCGATGCGCCCGAGGTTCCGGTCGAGCGCCTCCCGGACGCCTATCTCGTCTATCTGCTCGGTAGCCGGTATTGCGAGACCGATCTGCTGAGTCAGGCGGCGTGGAACCTGTTCGGCCACCTGCCCCGGGGCTGGTCGCGCGTCCAGGCGATTAACACCTTCGTGAACAAGCACCTGACGTTCGACTACCAGCGTGCATCGGCAACGCGTACCGCCTATGGCGCCTTCCAGGAGCGCGTCGGCGTCTGTCGTGATTTCGCCCACCTCGCCATAGCGCTGTGCCGCTGCCTGAACATTCCGGCGCGCTATGTGAACTCCTATCTCGGCGATATCGGCGTGCCGTTCGATCCGGCGCCGATGGATTTCAGCGCGTCGATGGAAGTGTTCATCGGCGGCCAGTGGCATGGCTTCGATCCACGCAACGACAAGCGCCGCATCGGCCGCATCGTGGTGGCGCGTGGCCGCGATGCGACCGACGTGCCGCTGCTCCACTCCTTCGGCGCCCATACGCTGAAATCGTTCCGCGTCTGGGCCGATGAGGTCGCGAACGACGCTGCCGCTTAGCGCCTTTGCTCCCGCTGCCTAGGCGGCGGGAGCGGCGACGGCGCCCATTTCGCTGCGCAGCTTCTGGCGCAGCATGTCGATCGGCACCAGCCGGCCTTCCACGTCCATGTGCCAGAACACCCAGCCGTTGCAGGCGGTGGCGCCCTGCACGTGCGCGCCCATGCGGTGGATCGAGCCGGTGGCATCCGCCGCCGACAGGCTGCCGTCGGCGCGTACCTTGGCGCGATAGCGGCGCGAGGGGTCGTACAGCACCGAACCGGCCGGCAGCAGGCCGCGCTCGACCACCCAGCCGAACGGAATGCGCGGTTCCGACGATTTCGATTTCGACGTCTCGACATCGTCGGGCGCGCCGGGAATGACCTTGGCGATGCGCTGCTCGGCGATGCGGGCATAGCGCGCCTCGCGCTCCAGGCCGATGAACCGCCGGCCCAGGCGCTTGGCGACCGCGCCGGTCGTGCCGCTGCCGAAGAACGGGTCCAGTACGAGGTCGCCCGGTTCCGTCGAGGCCAGCAGCACGCGGTGCAGCAGCGCCTCGGGCTTTTGCGTCGCGTGCGCCTTGCGGCCCTCGTCGTCCTTCAGCCGCTCGTGCCCGGTGCACAGCGGGATCAGCCAATCCGAACGCATCTGCACGTCGTCGTTCAGTGCCTTCATGGCCTGGTAGTTGAAGGTGTACTTCTTCGCTTCAGGGCTCTTCGAGCACCAGATCATCGTCTCGTGCGCGTTGGTGAAGCGCTTGCCGCGGAAGTTCGGCATTGGGTTGCTCTTGCGCCAGATCACGTCGTTCAGGATCCAGAAGCCCAGGTCCTGCAGCGCGACACCGACGCGGAAGATGTTGTGGTAGCTGCCGATCACCCACAGCGTACCGTCGTCCTTCAGCACGCGGCGTGCCTCTTTCAGCCAGGCGCGGGTGAACTTGTCGTACACCGCGAAGGAATCGAACTTGTCCCAGTCGTCGTCGACCGCATCGACCAGGCTGTCGTTCGGCCGGCGCAGTTCGCCGGTGAGCTGCAGGTTATAAGGCGGGTCGGCGAACACCATGTCGACCGAGCCGGACGGCAGTCCGGACATCAGCTCGATGCAGTCACCAACCAGGATGCGGTTGCCCACGGGGCGTGACGCGCCCGCTTCAACCAGAGTCTTGTGCTTAGCCCCCATGATTGGGGCATCGTGATTCAGCGCCCGAGTCGCGTCAAATCTTATTTTTGAATCAAGGACTTATTCGATTCATCCACAACATGTTGAGTCCCAGCGACTCGGACAGGCGCAAAACTTAGTCTGTGGATGTTGCAGGGTCCGAGGCGCGTCAGGGCGTCGCGGTGCATCGCGGTGCCATAACCCTTGTGGCGCGAGAAGCCGTAGCCCGGATATTGCCGGCAATACTCGACCATCATCCGGTCACGCGTGACCTTGGCGATGATCGACGCCGCGGCGATGGAAACGGCCCGCGCATCGCCCGAAATTACCGTGGTCACGCCGCACGGCAGGATGGGCGCGATATTGCCGTCTACCAGCGCGTGGTCGGGCGGGGCGGGCAGGGCATCCACGGCGCGGCGCATGGCCAAAAGCGTGGCCTGCAGGATGTTCAGCCGGTCGATCTCCGCGTGGTCGCACAGGCCCACGCCGACCACGGCGCTGGCCATGATGGCGGCGTAGAGCCTTTCCCGCGCCGGTTCGTCCAGCTTCTTGGAATCGTCGATGCCCGGCGGCACCCGCGCCTTGTCCAGCACCACGGCGGCGGCGACCACCGGCCCGGCCAGCGGCCCGCGCCCGGCCTCGTCGATGCCGGCGACGAAGCGGTAGTCGCGCTGGCGCAGGTCGAGTTCGAACAGCAGGTCGGGCGGCATCGGCGCAGTTTATCTCAGCTCGCCGGTGCAGGCACCCAGTTGTGCACCTCGCCCGGTGCGCGGGCCCAGGCGTACAGCGCGTCGTACACGTCCAGCCCCCGCGCCAAGAGCGCCTCGTCATCGGCGATCAGGCGACCGAGGCCCAGCGAGATCGCCAGCAACCCGGCGGATTCCGGCGCCAGGTCCAGCCGCGCTGTGTCGGCGCCGCGCACGATGGTTGCCAGCTTGTCCAGCGCCGGGTCGTGCAGGCCGAAGTGCCGCAGCATCGTGTCGAACGTGCACAATTCGCCGTCATGCTCGAAACGGCCGCCGGGGATGTCATAGGCAATGGCATTCTCGCGCGCCGCCAGCGCCAGTACATCGGGCGTGGGGCGGTACAGGAAGCGCGCCGCCGGATCGACGAACCGACTGACCAGCCACGGACAGGCGAGGCGGTCAATCTTCGGCCGCTCGCGTGTGATCCACGTGCCCGCTGCTTGCGCGGCCAGCGCGGCGCTCTTGTTCACAACCGGATAACCGGCCTTCTCCCACGCATCGATCCCGCCGTCGAGGAAGCGGGCGTCGATGCCGTGGGTCCGCAGCAGGGCCGCCGCTTGCTGGCTCACCTCGTGGCCGAAGACGCAATAGACCACGACCGCCTGGCCGGCGAATGACGCCGCCCAGTCTGCGGCCTGTTCCGGCAGGCGGCGCAGCGCGCCGGCAATCATCGTGTCCGCGGCGTCGAAGCGCGGGGCGCGCCGCACGTCGATGACATGCGGTGTTGTGCCCCTGCCCATCAGGCCGTGAAGGATTTGCGGTGAAATGGAAACATCGGTGCAAGCCATGCTCGCCTCCCGTTACAGGATCGAGCAGAACTTGGATGGCGCGCCATCTTCAGGAGGGCCGGGAGTCTGCGAAGCCCCGACAGACGCAGACTAGCGCGGCGGCTGGGCGTCGTCCAGCCTAGGCGCTGCGGCCGTCGTAGGGGTGCAGTTTCAGCTTGTCGATCTCGACGCCTTCCAGGCAGCGCACGTTGATGGCGATGCCGTCGTCGCCATCCGGCGTCTTGGCCCGGGCGAAGGAGAGGATGCCGCAGGTCGCGCAGAACAGGTGGTGGATGTTGTGCTTGTTGAACTGATAGTCGGTCAGGTCCGCCTCGCCCGACTTCAGGTCGAAGTGCTTCGGCGTGGTAAAGGCCAGCAGCGACCCGCGCTTGCTGCAGATCGAGCAATTGCAACTGAGCACCGGCTGGCTGAGATCAAGCTCCACCTCAAAGGCCACCTTGCCGCAATGGCAGCCACCGTTGTGCTTCGTCATGTCTTCCTCCGTCGCTGTCGTCCGCAGCTTAACGCCGGCGGCCCGCAACCGTTCTAGAACAATTTCAGCTGGTCGCCCTTCGCCGGCGGGGGCTTGAAGATCGTGCAGTCCAGTTCGCCGCGCGTGCCATCCAGCCCCAGTCGCTTCGCCGCCAGCTTGAACCGCTTGCGCAGCAGCACGGCATATTCGCCGGTGCCGGTCTGGCGGGCCATCCAGTTCGGGTCGTAGTCGCGGCCGCCCCGCATGGCGGGGATCTGGCCCATGATGCGCGCGGCGCGGTCGGGGAAGTTCTCCGCCAGCCAGTCCTTCCACAGGTCCTTGATCTCGAGCGGCAGACGCAGCAGCACATAGCCCGCGCCGGTCGCGCCCGCCTCCTTCGCCGCGGTCAGGATGTTCTCCAGTTCCGCGTCGGTCAGCGCCGGCACGATGGGCGCCGCCATCACGCCGACCGGCACGCCGGCGGCGCTGAGGCCGCGGATCGCCGCCAGGCGTTTTTCCGGCGTCGCCGCGCGCGGCTCCATCTTGCGCGCCAGCTTGCGGTCCAGTGTGGTGACCGACAGGCCGACCCAGACGAGGTTGCGCTTCGCCATGTCACCGAGGATATCGAGGTCGCGCAACACCAGCGCCGACTTGGTGACGATGGTGACCGGGTGGTTGAACGCCGACAGCACTTCCAGCACCTCGCGCATGATCTTCCACTCGCGCTCGATCGGCTGGTACGGGTCGGTGTTGGTGCCCATGGCGATGGGCCGCACGCGGTACTTCGGGTCGCGCAACTCGCGCGCCAGCAGTTCGGCGGCGCCCGGTTTGGCGAACAGCCGGCTTTCGAAATCCAGCCCTGGCGACAGGCCGAGATAGGCGTGCGTCGGACGCGCGAAGCAGTACACGCAGCCATGCTCGCAGCCGCGATACGGGTTGATCGTGCGATCGAATGAAATGTCCGGCGAGTTGACCCGGTTGATGATCGTGCGCGAGGTGTCGCGCGTCACCGTGGTGCGCAGCGGCGGCGGCTCGTCGTCCAGGTTGCCCCAGCCGTCATCGACCAGTTCGCGCCGCTCGTCCTCGAACCGGCCCGACGCATTGGTCCCGGTGCCGCGCCCGCGCCGCGCATCCGGCTGGTAGCGCACCGTACCGAACATCGGGTCGAGTTCGGGCGGCAGCGTCTCGTTGCTGTCTTCATCCAGAGGCTGGGCCATGCGGCCAGCATATGCTCCAATAAGAACAAATCAAGAACATTTTTCCTACTTGAACGCGACGGTTTGCTTCTATCAACGAAAAGGGTAGCGGTTATGGGCTTGGGCGAGGGGGACGACATGAACCAGTTGACGGAAACGCGCGGCGTGCAGGCCATGGGGATTGTGTTCATCCTGTTCGCCATCGCTTTCAACCTTCCCTATGCGTGGCTCGCTTCCGCGTTCGACTATCCCGCGATCTTGCGCAGTCCCCCGGGCGTCGTCCTCGCCGCCTTTGCCGCCGGCGGCCGACCGCTGATTCTCGCATGGGCGGCATTCGCCCTCGCGGCGTTGCTGTTTGCCCCGGTCGCCATCGCCATGGCGGCAGTAACCCGGCGCGCCGGGCATGCGTCATCGGCGGTCGCTGCGCTGGGCATCGCCGCCGGCATCACGCAGGCGATCGGATTGTCACGCTGGGTCTATGCGGTGCCGGGCCTCGCCGCCGCCTGGACGGCCGATCCGGCGGCGCGGGGATCAATCGAAGCCGTGTTCATTGCCCTGCACCAGTTTGCCGGCGTCGGCATTGGCGAGGCGATCGGGCAATCGCTGACGGCCTTCTGGCTGATCGGCGTGGCGCTTGGGCAGTCCGCGCATCCGCGCTTCGGCAAGGCGCCCGCCGCTCTGGGCGCGGTGGCCGGGATCGTGCTGCTGCTCGGTCTGGTCGAGGGGCTGGCCACCGTACTCGCGTTCGATGCCGGAGTCTTTGGCCTGGCGGCAATGGTCGGATTTCTCCTCCTCACTGTCTGGTTGATCTGGACCGGATTCCTTTGCATCTTGCGGCCGGCGCGCACCTGAACCTTTGGGCCGAACGACAGTGCAGAAGTGGAATCCCGTCCGCGCAGCCATTATCGGCCTCATTGCCGGCGTCATCATCGGCCTGCCCGAACATGGGAAGGCGCTGACGCGGGGCGGTGAGGCGGCGCTTCAGGCGCTGATGCAGTTGGCGGGCATGGCCATCGGTCTCGCCGTCATGGCCGCTGTGATCTGCGTGGTGCGCAACATGTTCGTGCGCTAGGGCGCTACTTGCGCCGCTCGTGCTCCAGCAGGCGCGGGAACAGTTCGACGAAATTGCAGGGCTTGTGACGGTAATCCAGCTGGTCCTTGAGGATCAGGTCCCACCCGTCGCGGCACGCGGACGGGGAGCCGGGCAGGGCGAACAGGAATGTGCCGTGCGCCACGCCGCCAGTGGCGCGGCTCTGGATGGTCGAGGTGCCGATCTTCTGGAAACTCAGCCAGCGGAACAGTTCGCCGAAGCCCTCGATCGGCTTGTCATACATCTGCTGGAACGCCTCGGGCGTCACGTCGCGCCCGGTCACGCCGGTACCGCCAGTCGATATCACGACGTCCACCGCGGGGTCGTCGATCCAGCGCCGCACCTGCGTGGTTATCGCGGCCACATCGTCGGCCACGATGGCGCGGGCGGCCAGGATGTGGCCGGCGCCCAGAAGCCGTTCGACCAGCGTGTCGCCGGACTTGTCGTCGGCCGGCGTGCGCGTGTCGGATACGGTCAGGACCGCAATGCGGACGGGGATGAAGGCGCGTTCAGTTGGTGCCACTGCCCGTCGCCATCGTTTCGCCCGGCAGGCCACGGTCGTCGCCGTCATAGGTCGGCCAGTTGCCGACGGTGAGGTTGTCCAGCGACGGGGTCGGCAGGCCCAGCCGCGCGCGGTAGATCCACAGGTTTGTCGTGATCCGCTCGACGAAGTTGCGCGTCTCGGCCAGCGGGATCATCTCGGCGAACAGCAGCGGGTCGTCGTCGAAGCGCAGCGCCTTGATCCACTTCTGCAGATTGCCCGGCCCGGCATTGTACGCGGCGGCGAGGTACAGCAGGTTGCCGTTGACCGGCGGGTTTTCCAGCAGGTGCTGCAGGTAGCGCTGTCCCAGTTCGATATTGTACTCGGGCGCGAACAGGCGATGGCGGTTCTGCTTCTGCCGCAGCGTGCTCTGCCCGGCGACGAAACTGGCGGTGCGCGGCATCAGCTGCATTAGGCCGCTGGCGCCGGCCGGGCTCATGGCGCGGGCGTTGAACGCGCTTTCCTGGCGCATGAAGGCGAACACCAGCGCGCGGTCCACCTGGAAACCGTTCTCGGGCTCCCAGGTCGGCAGCGGATACAGCGCCACATCGACCGCCTCGCCGGTTGATTCCCGCCACGCCAGACCCAGCTGGAACAGGCTGGCCGGGGTGTCCAGCCGGCTGGCGAGCGCCAGCAGCGCGCCGGCAAGCTGGTCGTTCAGCATGGGGCGCAACTGGCGCAGCTCGCGCTCGGCCGCAATCGTCTGGCCGATGTCGGACAGCGCCACCGCGCGGCGCACCGCCGGCATCGCCGCCAGTTTCTGCGCATCGTCGGGTTTCAGCGCCGGCGCCTGCCACACCATCGGCAGGTCCTGGCCCAGCTGGCGCAGCGCCAGCATGCCGTAGAAGGTGCGCGGATTGTCCGCCGCGCGGTTCATCATGCGGCTGAACTCCTGCGGCTGGCGGAGCTTCAGCGCGACACGGCCGGCCCAGTACGCGCCGGCCGATACGTCCCACGTGCTGCCGGTCTGCGACATCGACAGCTGTTCGAAATGAAAGGCGGCGTTGTCGTAGCGGCCGGTGCGCCACGCGCTGAGGCCGGCGATCCAGTCCGCGTCGGGCACCTGTGCGCGCGACCGCTGCGCCGCCGCGCTGGCCAGCGCCAGGGCGCGCGTGTCGTCGCCGTCGATGAAGTGGCTCTGCGCGACGCGCTTCTTCCATTCATCCAGTTCCGACGGGCTCAGCGCCTGGCGCACGTCGGCGCGCTCGGTCACCTTCTCGGCCTGGTCCGGGTCGCCGGCGCGGATGTGGCGCATCATCGCCGTCTCCGCCTGCTGCACCACGCGCTTCTCGGCCGCGGTGCGCGACTTGCGGATCGGCCGCGCCTTTGCCGGCGCGGTGGGGACCAGGGCCTCGCCCGCGAACTCGCCCACATCGGCGGCGACGGGGGCTGGCGGGCCTTTCTCAGCCTTGGGCTTCTGCGCCAGCGCCAGCTTGTAGATCTGGTCCGCGCCCGGATGGTCGCGATACTTCGTCATCCAGTCCGCCAGGTCGCGATAGGTTGGCTTGGCGCCGTTCGCGCCCGTCGCCGGCGCGTAGCGCTGCAACAGCACATGCCCGACCAGCAGCTTGTTCGTCAGGCGTCCGATCTCGCGGTCCGCATCGGCCCAGCGGCCCTGGCGCTGCAGATCGAAGATCGTCTGGTAGCGCGCGAGGTCAGACTGCGCCAGCGGATGGAAAGCGGGCGGCAGTGCCGCGTCCAGCACCGGCGTGGACAGGGCGTCACGCGTGGCGGCGGTCGCCGGCGTGTACAGGGGCCGGGCCGCCAGCAGCAACCCGAGAAGAGCGGCGGTTCGTGCCAGATTGCGGCGCGAACCCACCTTTATGCCGGCGGCGGCACTCATGGGGGGAACGGGTTAACGGATACTTACCGCCCGGGCAAGCCGAAATGCCGGCGCCGGTCTGTGGGTAACGTGGATAAGTCTCACGCGCTCAGGGAAACTGCCAGCTTCGTGCGCTGCCGGCCATCGCTGTCAAAATTCTCCGGCGCCAGCCATTTCTCATAACCGGCCTTCAGGCGCGGCCATTCGCTGTCGAGCATCGAGAACCACGCGGTGTCGCGGCTGCGCCCCTTCACCACCATGTGCTGGCGGAATACGCCTTCATAGGTGAAGCGGAAACGCAAGGCCGCGCGCCTCGATGCCTCGTTCTCGGTGTTGCACTTCCACTCGAAGCGGCGATAGCCCAGCACCTCGAACGCGTGGCGCGCAAACAGGTACAACCCCTCGGTCGGCACGCGCGAGCGTGCGATGGCGGGCCCCCACAGCACGTTGCCGATCTCGATGCTGCCATGCGCCGGCTCGATGCGCATGAAGGCCTGCCGCCCTTCGGCCCGGCCGGTGGCCTTGTCGATGACAGCGTAGAACAGCGGGTCGGTCGACTTTGCGGAATCCAGCAGCCACGGCGTGAAGTCGCCCATGCCCGTGGGCGGCGGCGCGGCGAGATAACGAAAGCGGTCCTCCGCGCCGGGTTCCATGGCCGAGGCCAGCAGGTGCTCGCCATGGCGCGCGGCATCCAGCGGTTCCAGTCGCGCGTAGCGTCCGTCCAGCACCACGCGGTCCGGCCGCTTCGCGCCTGTCCAGTTCGGCAGTTCCATACCGGCCATGTTCAGCCCCCCAGCCGATCCGCGTGCCACGCCAGGTGGTCGGCCATGAAGCTCTGCACGAACCAGTATGAATGATCGTAGCCGGCGTGGCGGCGCAGGTGCAGCTTTTGCCCGCTCGCCTTGGCCGCATCTTCCAATGCCTCGGGGTGCAGCTGGTTCTTCAAGAATTGATCATCCAGCCCCTGGTCCACGAGGATCGCGCCGGGATAGGGCGCAGCCCGCATCAGCAGGCTGGCGTCCCACGCCGCCCAGCGCGCGCGGTCGGGGCCCAGATAATTGCCGAACGCCTTCTCGCCCCACGGCACCGCCACCGGATTGGCGATGGGTGCGAAGGCCGACACCGACTGATAGCGGTCCGGGTTCTTCAGCGCGATGACCAGCGCGCCGTGCCCGCCCATGGAATGGCCGAAGATGCCGCGCTGGTCCGCACGCGCCGGAAAGATGCTTTCAACAAGGGCCGGGAGCTCCCGCGTCACATACGAATACATGCGGTAATGCGGTTTCCACGGCTCGGCCTCCGCATCCAGGTAAAAACCCGCGCCGGTGCCGAAGTCCCAGTCAGCGTCCTCGCCCGGCAGGTTCAGGCCGCGTGGGCTGGTATCCGGCGCGACGAGGATCAGGCTCCGTTCGGCGGCAAGGCGCAGCGCACCCGCCTTGATCATGAACGTCTCTTCCGTGCAGGTCAGGCCGGCTAGGTAATACAGAACCGGCACACGCGCGATCATCGCCTGCGGCGGCACGAACACAGCGACCTTCATCTCCGTGCCGGTCTCGGTCGAGGCGTGGCTGTAAAAGCCGATCGTCCCGCCGAAACAAGCCTGTTCGCTGCGCGTCGTGACCATGCTCAGTACACGACCACGCTGCGGATGCTCTCGCCCCGGACCATCAGGTCGAACGCGTCGTTGATCTTGTCCAGCGGCATGACGTGGGTGATCAGGTCGTCGATGTTGATCTTCTTGTCCATGTACCAGTCGACGATGCCCGGCACGTCGGTACGCCCGCGCGCGCCGCCAAAGGCTGAACCCTTCCACACGCGTCCCGTGACCAGCTGGAACGGCCGCGTGGCGATCTCTTGGCCCGCGCCCGCCACGCCGATGACGATGCTCTGGCCCCAGCCACGGTGGCAGCATTCCAGCGCCTGGCGCATCAGCTTTACATTGCCGACGCACTCGAAGCTGTAATCCGCGCCACCATCGGTCAGTTCCACCAGGTGCGCGACCAGGTCGCCCTTCACCTTTGCCGGGTTCACGAAATGTGTCATGCCGAACTGCCGGCCCAAAGCCTCGCGTCCGCCGTTCAGGTCGACGCCGACGATCATGTCGGCGCCGGCCATCTTCGCGCCCTGGATGACGTTCAGGCCGATGCCGCCCAGGCCGAACACGACCACGTTCGCGCCGGGCTCAACCTTGGCGGTGTAGATGACGGCGCCGATGCCGGTGGTCACGCCGCAGCCGATGTAGCAGATCTTCTCGAACGGCGCGTCACTGCGCACCTTGGCCACCGCGATCTCGGGCATGACCGTGTAATTGGCGAAGGTCGAGCAGCCCATGTAGTGAAAGATCGGCTTGCCGTTCTTGGAAAAGCGCGTCGTGCCGTCGGGCATCAGGCCCTTGCCCTGGGTCGCACGAATAGACGTGCAGAGGTTGGTCTTGCGGCTGGTGCACGACTTGCACTGGCGGCATTCCGGTGTGTAGAGCGGAATGACGTGGTCGCCCTTCTTCAGGCTGCGCACGTCGGGACCGACATCGATGACGATGCCCGCGCCCTCATGGCCCAGAATGGCGGGGAAAATGCCTTCCGGATCGGCGCCCGACAGGGTGAACTTGTCGGTGTGGCAGATGCCGGTGGCCTTGATCTCGATCAGGACCTCGTTGCCTTTCGGGCCTTCGAGATCGACCGTTTCAATCGAGAGCGGCTTGCCCGCCTCCCACGCCACCGCTGCGCGGACTTCCATGATATTTCCCTCGGCCGGTCAATTGATGCGGGGAACCATATCGAAGGGTGGGGCGAACATCTACCGATTCACACTCATGAACCCGCGGTCGGCGTTGTCTCACCGTGTTGGCTTCGCTACGATTGTCCGGACAATATGAAGCTGCAGTCCGGGCGCCGCCAGGCGTTGTCCTGCAAGCTTCAAAAAATGAAATGATGCGGGTGGAAACATGGCGATCGCGGAACAGGCATAGCCTGGCCTTTTACCAGCCCCCCATCGACCCTTGTATCTGCCCAGCGTCTGGAGCCAGCATGACCGTATCGAGCCAAACTCCCGCCCTTGCCGCCATGACTGACCAGGACATCGAGGCGATCCTGAAGGACGCGGACGTGACCTGTCTGCGCGCCGCCCTGGTCCAGGTGACGGGCGATGCCGAGCTGCGCGCGCTGACAACGGGCGTCGCGGGCGCTCCCGCCGACCGCATGGTCGTGCCGCCGCTTGAGTCCGAGGCCGACCGGCAGCTCGTCCGGCAAAAGGCGCTCGACGTGCTGCGGCGCGTGCGCGACAGCTCGGTCAAGGTGCCGCCGCCGCCGACGCTGGAGCAGTTCCGCCCGCTGTCGGAAATGTTCCTGTCGGAAAAGCTGTCCGATCCCGCCGCACGCTTCTGGTGGGAAGAGTTCGGCACCAGCCCCCTGCCGCGCGCCGTGGCGCTCGACCGCCCGGACCCGAAGCTGGTGCAAGACTACAACGTGCTGGTGATCGGCGCCGGCATGAACGGCATCGGCGCCGGCGTGGCGCTGAAGGACGCCGGCATTCCGTTCACCATCGTCGAGCAGAACGCCGGCATTGGCGGCACCTGGTTCCGCAACCGCTACCCCGGCGCGCGGGTCGACGTCGCCAGCCTGTCGTACTGCAACACGTTCGAGCCGTTCTATCCGTGGAAGCACAACTACGCCGAACAGCCGGAACTGATCGACTACTTCAACCACATCGTGAAGAAGCACGATCTGGCCCCGCACATCCGGCTCAGCACGCCGGTGACCGCCATGCGCTGGGACCGGGCGGCGAACGTCTGGCATGTCGACATTAACGGCGCCAAGGGCAAGGAGACGCTGCGCGCGCGCTTCGTCATCTGCGCCATGGGCCTGTTCGGCCGCACCTCGTTTCCGGACATTGCGGGGATGGACTCGTTCAAGGGCCGGCTCATGCATACGTCCGAGTGGGACGAGACGTATGACGTGACCGGCAAGCGCGTCGCGGTGATCGGCAACGGCTCCAGCGGCGTGCAGGTGGTCGGCCCCATCGCGAAGAAGGTGAAGCACCTCTCTATCTTCCAGCGCGGCGGCGCGTGGATCGCCAACGTGGCGGGCTACGAGGACAAGGTGTCCGATGCGCAGCGCTGGCTCATGACCAATATGCCCTATTACCGCAACTGGCTGCGGCTGACGGGCGTGTACGGCGTGGGTGACAGTTACGGCAAGGCGCTGGACATCGACCCGAACTGGAAAGAGCCGCCGAACATCAGCGTCAACGCCACCAACAACCGCCTGCGGGAAAACCTGCTGGCCTACATGAAAAGCAAGATCGGCCACCGCCCGGAACTGCTCGCCAAGTGCATTCCGAACTATCCGCCGCTGGCCCGCCGCCTGCCCAAGGACAATGGCTGGTACGACGCGGTGCTGCAGGACAATGTGGATGTCATCACCACGCCCATCGACCGGATCACCCCGGCGGGCATCCGCACCAGGGACGGCAAGGAGCACGAATTCGACACTATCGTGCTGGCGACCGGCTTCACGGCGACGGAGTTCCTGCTCACCATCGACGTGCAGGGCGACGGCACCTCGATCAAGGACTTCTGGAGCAAGGACGGCGCGCGCGCCTATTGGGGCATGACGATTCCGCACTTCCCCAACCTGTTCTATCTCTACGGCCCCAACACGAACGGCCGCGCGGTGGGCCCTGCTGCCTGGGGCGAGATGCAGGTGCGCTACGCGATCAAGTGCATCCGCAACCTGATGCAGCAGGGCAAGCAGGCGGTGGACGTGAAGGAGGCGCCGTACGACGCCTATAACCGCGAGCTCGACAAGCGGCTGAAGCAGATGGTGTTCAGCGTCGCCGGGCAGTCCTACTTCTGGAACGAGCATGGCCGCATCGCGACGAATGGCGCCTTCTACAACGCCGAATATTTCGACTTTTCCTACGAGCCCGACATGAAGGACTTCAACGTCTACTGAGGGCCGCCGCTAGCCTTTGAACAGCCGGCCCAGCTGGGCCGGCTTCCTCGCCCGGGATCTCGCGGGCGAGGAAGCCGACCTCGCCATGTGCGCCGCATCCGTCCCGCCTGGCCGTGCAGGTACACCGCCCGGATCGCCGCCGTCAGGCCCGGCGCCCCGCGCGCCTGGGCCCGCCACCCGCGCGCACCGCCGGGTAGTTCATGGCGCCCGCATCTGCTAGCCTGCCGGAAAATGGTTGGGGCTAAAGCGTATGCTGGGTGCGTATGATTTCAGCAAGATCAGCGTGCTGATCGTTGACGACAGCAAGTTCATGCGCTCGCTGGTCATGGGCATCCTGCACGGCTTCGGCGTGCGCGACTTTCACCTCGCCGCCGATGGCGCCGAGGCCCTGCACCACCAGTCGCTGACGCCCGCCGACCTCATCATCACCGACTACGTCATGTCGCCCATCGACGGCGTCGAACTGACCAGGACAATTCGCAACGAGCTGGCGAACACCAACCCGTTCGTGCCGATCATCCTGATGACCGCCTATACCGAAAAAAGCCGCGTCATCGCCGCGCGCGACGCCGGCATCACCGAATTCCTCGCCAAGCCGGTGACGGTGAACTCCGTGCTGGAACGGGTGATCACCTGCATCGAGCGCCCGCGCCGGTTCGTCCGCGCGAAAGACTATTTCGGCCCGGACCGCCGGCGGACGGGCGAGACGAAGTATCCCGGCGAGGAGCGGCGGAAGGCGGTGCTGTTGCCGGGGTGAGGGGCCAGCCCCGCATCGCAACGAAGCCGCTCGCGCAGCCGATAATTGATCGGCGTCAATGCACTGTCTGGGGGGCGGCATAGCCTGTCCGCTTCGGTGGAGGTTGAAATGCTTGCTGGCGACATAATGACAAGCCCTGCCATCTGTGTGCAACGCAACGCGCCCGTCGCGGACGTCGCGCGCGCCATGGTCGATCACGGGATCAGCGCCGTTTTTGTGGTGAACAAGGAGAACAAGCCCATCGGCATCGTGAGCGAGCAGGACCTGCTCCGCCGGGCCGACCTCGGGACCGGTCATCATCACTCGCGCTGGGCCGACTTCTTTCTGACCGCCGCCAGCCAAGCCGCCGAATATGTCAAGGAGCACGGCAAGCTGGCAAAGGACGTGATGACCAAAAAGGTCCTCCAGGTCGACCGCAATACGCCCATCGCCGAGGTGGCGGTCCTGCTCGAGGCGCACGACATTAAGCGGGTTGCCGTTGTTGACGAGGACAAAATTGTCGGCGTGGTCTCGCGCGCAAACATTGTCAGGGCGCTGAGCATGATGCCGCCGGGCAAGGTGGGGCCGCGGTCCGACAGGACCATCCGGAAGGCTGCACTGGCGGAGATCGAGCGCCACAGGTGGCAGCCTATCGCCAAAAACGTCATCGTCCGCGATGGCGTTCTTCATGTGTGGGGAACGGTCGGGACGCCCAAGGAGAGACGGGCGATACAGGTCGCACTCCAGGGCGTGGCAGGCGTGAAGTCGGTCAAGGACCACATGCGGACATACAGTCCGGGGATCAACGCCTGGATGTAGCCCGGCGACCCGCCTGATCATCGCCGGCGCCGTCATGTCGTCCATGACGGCGTCGGACCGACGCGCAGGATCCGCCCTCCGCCCGGCGCACGCTGCGCCTTAGCGACTTGCTTCCCTGCCTTTCGAGCCAGCGCACGGGCCGTCAGGACGACGTGAACGTCACGGTCGGAATTGGCCCGTTGATACGATGATTGACCAGCTGGTCAATATAGGGATTGGTGGACGAGCGCATCTCGGCAGCCCGCCCTTGCCAGACAATTTTTCCCTCGTGGAGCATCACCGCAAATTGGGCGATCCTTCCGGCAGCTTCCATGTCGCTGTTCACCGAAAGCACGGTCGCGCCAAGGCGGTCGGTAATACCGACAATGAGATCATTGATCATATTGCCGGTTATGGGGTCGAGCCCTGCAGTTGGATCATCAAGCAACAGGAGATCGGGTTTATCGGCAAGTGCACGGGCGAGGCCCACACGCCTTTGCATGCCGCCCGACAGCTCCACGGGCAGAAGGTCAAGTTCGGACCTGCCCAGCCCGACCATCTCCAGCTTTTCCAGCGCAAGGGCGCGCGCCTCGGGCATCGTCAACGATCGATCCTGCAAGCCTCTGAAAGAGATGTTCTCCCAGACCCTGAGACTGTCGAACAACGCGGACTTCTGGAACAGCATCCCCATGCGCGGCGAACGTTCAAAAGAAAGCGAGCCGGCCGACGGTGGGTAGATTCCGGCAATCGTTTTCAACAGCACTGTTTTGCCTGACCCCGACGGGCCGACGATCACGAGCGAGGTGCCCCCGTTCACGAACAGGTCCACCCCCTGCAAAATGGTTTTGCCCCCCAATTCGACAAACACGTTTTGAAGCGTGACAGATGGTCCCTGATGCATCGAGCCGTCTATGGTGAGTGCCTCCTGCAACGATGATCGCGAAAACGGACAGGCGAGCAACAGGATACCTGCAGGCACAACATGCGTCGCCGCAAATCTCGGGCGTTTGACGTTAAACTTACGCGCTGACTGCTGCCAGGCGCCATTGTCGGAAAATCCCCGGCGCGATCTGGCGGCCTTGTTCGGTTAAGGCGCCAAATCTCCCTGTCGTGCGGCTCTGTTGAATGGTCTGGGCGATGGCGAACTCGCGTGCGGCGTACGCCCAAGGAGAGACGGGCGATACAGGTCGCACTCCGGGGCGTGGCACGACGGTGTGAGCTGACCCGCAGGATCCGCAACGGACTGGCGAACGCCAATCCGATCGTGCCGGTCATCCTGATGACGGCCTATACCGGGATGTGCCACGTCATCGCCGACATCACAATTTCACGGAGAACCATCCCTTTTTGCGGGCGTATGAAGAAAAAGCATGAACAAGGCGAGCGGTCTCTTGAAGAGCACGAGATAAGTTACGTGCGTCAGGACTAGTAGCATGAGCAGATTGGCGAATGCTTCGTGAACTTCACCTACAATGCTCCCGTCCTTATCGCCGTCATGAGCTCCGTCTCCTGGGCCTCGATCACTATCCGCGAGAGCTGCGCTAGTGATTGTCCAGTTTTCAGCACCAACGGCGTGACCGCCATCCATGGCGATACCGGTCAGTGTTACCGCAATCAGACATGTCGCAATGCCGAGCAGCAGCGTGCGGCTTATCGCCGGATGCATCATCGCGGTGGTAAGACGAAGGCCTTCGAATTGCGGATAGAAGCGCACGAGACCTAATTGTGGTACGCCGGTCAGCGCCCAGGCGAGCCGAACCAGGATGATCGCTGCTACACCATATCCCAGCCAGGCATGGATCAGGTTGTCGTCGCCGGTGACATAGGCAAGCATCACCAGAATGCCGAGCACCGCGTGGTAGGAGCGTAAGCGCCGAATGACCTGCATAAGCAATCTGCCTTCCTGCGGATAGACTACGCAAAGTAGGCTCCGCTCGGCGCCACCTTAGTGCTACAGGCGTCAGCGCGGATTGATCGACATCAATTCCACGGGGCGGGGTCACGGGAACACACAGACTTGCCGTCAAAGCCGACAAGTTCCCCGGCTTTTTATTGTTCAGAAGACGAGCCGCGCGAAAGTTGGCTGAAGAAAGCTTGGGGAAGGATGCGTTGCATCGTCTATCGTCTGCGCCAGAGTTTGATTTACATGTCATCGCGTCCTGTTTTCATCGCAAGGTGAACGCTTCAGGATTGTGATGCACTCGAATTCGCCGTGACGGGGCTGGGCCATTGTGCCGGGTTGTGTCGCCGAGCTTGGTTGGCGAAGAAGGAGACCATTCCATGACCGCCGACACTGTACACGTGAGAGGCGCGACGCCGCGCCTTCTGAGGTCACTTACCCTGACCCACGCGGTGCTCTATGGGCTCGGCGTCACCGTCGGAGCAGGAATTTACGTACTCGTCGGCGTAGCTGTGATCTGCCCCCTTCAGAGTGGTCCATCGACTATTTTAGTCTGGACCCTGAAGGAGAAGGAAAATGGGCAAGAGACACGGGCCTGAGGAGATTATCGGCAAGCTGCGCGAGGCTGAGATTATTCTGGCGCAAGGCGGGACGACGGGG
>CANJGB010000021.1 GCA_947473805.1 Alphaproteobacteria bacterium | reverse complement strand
CGGGCGACAACATCTCGATGGAAGTCGAGCTGATCGCACCGATCGCCATGGACGAAGGCCTGCGCTTCGCGATCCGCGAAGGCGGCCGTACCGTCGGCGCCGGCGTCGTCGCCTCTATCGTCGCTTAACGGACTGGCAGGAAAGACAAAGTCATGGACAGCCAGAACATCCGCATCCGCCTGAAGGCGTTTGACCATCGCGTGCTGGACGCCAGCACCAGCGAGATCGTCAGCACGGCGAAGCGGACCGGTGCAACGGTGCGCGGGCCGATCCCGCTGCCGACCCACATCGAGAAGTTTACCGTCAACCGCTCGCCGCACGTCGACAAGAAGTCGCGCGAGCAATTCGAGATCCGCACGCACAAGCGGCTGCTCGACATCGTCGACCCGACGCCGCAGACCGTGGACGCGCTGATGAAGCTCGACCTGGCCGCCGGCGTCGACGTCGAGATCAAGCTCTAGGGGACGCAGAATGCGCACCGGTCTCGTAGCCCAGAAGATGGGCATGACCCGACTGTTCAAGGATGACGGCTCGCACGTGCCGGTCACCGTCCTGAAGGTCGATAACTGCCAGGTCGTCGCCCGCCGCACGGCGGACAAGGACGGCTACAGCGCCCTGCAGGTCGGCATCGGCACCGCCAAGGTGAAGAATGTCGCCAAGGCGCTCCGTGGCCACTATGCCAAGGCCAATGTCGAGCCGAAGCGCAAGCTGGTCGAGTTCCGCGTCTCGGAAGACTCGCTGGTCGATGTCGGTGCCGAGATCACGGTCGACCACTTCGTCGCCGGCCAGTTCGTCGACGTCGTGGGCCGCACCATCGGTAAGGGCTTTGCCGGTCCGATGAAGCGCCACAACTTCCGCGGCCTCGAGGCCACGCACGGCGTGTCCGTCAGCCATCGTAGCCACGGTTCGACTGGCCAGCGTCAGGATCCGGGCAAGGTGTTCAAGGGCAAGCGCATGGCGGGCCACATGGGCGACCGTCGCCGCACGCAGATGAACCTGCAGGTTGCCGCCATCGATCTGGCGCGCGGCCTGATCATGATCAAGGGCGCGGTTCCGGGTGCCGAAGGCGGCTACGTGCTGGTGCGTGATGCGGTGAAGAAGCCGGCCCATGCCGATGTGCCGAAGCCGGCCGCCGTCCGTGGCGCTGCCGCGGCCGAGAAAAAGGACTAAGGGCGATGGAAAGCAAGGTCATCGACCTCGACAACAACGCGGTCGGCAACATCCAGTTGTCCACCGAGGTGTTTGAAGTGCCGGTCCGCGCGGACCTGTTGCAGCGCGCGGTCGTCTGGCAGCTGGCCAAGCGCCAGGCGGGCACCCACAAGACCAAGACCTATGGCGAAGTTGCCGGTTCGACCCGCAAGATCGTCAAGCAGAAGGGTTCGGGCGGCGCCCGCCACGGAGGCATCCGTGCGCCGCAGTTCCGCGGCGGCGGCAAGGCCTTCGGCCCGGTCGTGCGCAGCCACGAGATCGGCATGCCGAAGAAGGTCCGCGCGCTCGCGCTGCGTACCGCGCTCTCGTCCAAGGTGAAGGATGGCAAGCTGATCATCCTCGACGACGCGAAGCTGACCGAAGGCAAGACCAAGCTGCTGGTGCAAAAGCTGGGCAAGCTTGGCCTGTCCAGCGCGCTCATCATCGGCGGCGCCGAGCTGGACGTGAACTTCAAGCGCGCGGCGGCGAACATTCCGCAAATCGACGTGCTGCCCCAGCAGGGCACCAACGTCTATGACATCCTGCGTCGCGATACCCTGGTGCTGACCCGGGCCGCGGTGGAGCATCTGGAGGCCCGGCTGAAATGAGCAAGCAAGTCGCGCCCGCGCAGTACGACATCATTCTCGGTCCGGTCGTGACCGAGAAGTCGACCCGCATGTCGGAGTTCAACCAGGTCACGTTCCGTGTCGCCCTCGGCTCGAGCAAGCCGGCGATCAAGGATGCGGTCGAGAAGTTGTTCGACGTGAAGGTCAAGGCCGTCAACACCTCGGTGGTGAAGGGCAAGCTGAAGCTGTTCCGGGGCCGCCCGGGTCGGCGTTCCGATTACAAGAAGGCGATGGTCACCCTCGAGGAAGGCCACCGCATCGACGTTACGACGGGGATCTGAGGTCATGGCGCTAAAGACCTACAAGCCGACTACGCCGTCCCAGCGCGGACTGGTCCTCATCGACCGTTCCGGTCTGTGGAAGGGCAAGCCGGTCAAGGAGCTGACTGAAGGCCTGCAGGCCTCGGGCGGCCGCAACAATACCGGTCGCGTGACCGTCCGCCATCACGGCGGCGGCCACAAGAAGCGGTACCGCATCGTCGACTTCAAGCGTCGCAAGTTCGATATGCCGGCCGTTGTCGAGCGCCTGGAATACGATCCGAACCGCACCGCCTTCATCGCGCTGGTGAAGTACGAGGACGGCGAGCAGGCCTACATCCTGGCGCCGCAGCGCCTGAAGATCGGCGACACCGTCCTGTCGGGCGAGAAGGCCGATATCAAGCCGGGCAATGCGATGCCGCTGAAGGCCATTCCGGTCGGCACCGTCGTGCACAATGTCGAGCTGAAGCGGGGCAAGGGCGGCCAGATCGCCCGTTCGGCCGGCACGTTCGTGCAGCTGATCGGCAAGGACCGTGGCCTGGCGCAGCTGCGCATGGCTTCGGGCGAGCAGCGCACGGTTTCGGCCGAGTGCATGGCCACGATTGGCGCGGTGTCGAACCCCGACAACCAGAACGTCAAGATCGGCAAGGCCGGCCGCTCGCGCTGGATGGGCATTCGCCCGACGGTTCGCGGCGTCGCCATGAACCCGATCGATCACCCGCACGGCGGCGGCGAAGGCCGCACGTCTGGCGGTCGCCACCCGGTTACCCCGTGGGGCAAGCCGACCAAGGGCAAGCGTACGCGCAATAACAAGCGTACGCAGAACAGCATTTTGCGCCGGCGTCCGCCGGGCGCGCATAGCTAAGGAGTAACGCCGTGGCGCGTTCCGTCTGGAAAGGCCCCTTCGTCGATGGCTATCTGCTGAAGAAAGCGGATGCCGCTCGCAGCTCAGGCCGCAAGGAAATCATCAAGACCTGGTCGCGTCGTTCGACCGTCCTGCCGCAGTTCGTCGGCGTGACCTTCGGCGTCTACAACGGCCGCAAGTTCATCCCGGTCAACATCACCGAGGACATGGTCGGCCACAAGCTGGGCGAATTCTCGCCGACCCGTACCTTCACCGGCCACACCGCGGCCGACAAGAAAGCGAAGAGGGACTAGCCATGGGCAAGCCCGCACACGCGCGCCGCCTCTCGGACACCCAGGCACTGGCTGTGGGCCGGCTGATTCGCGTCAGCCCGCAGAAGCTGAACCTGGTTGCCACGTCGATCCGCGGCAAGACCGCTTCGGCCGCCCTGGCCGAGCTGACCTTCTCGAACCGCCGCATCGCGCGCGACGTGAAGAAGGTGCTGCAGTCGGCGATCGCCAATGCCGAGAACAACCACCAGCTCGACGTCGATCGTTTGCAGGTCGTCGAAGCAACGGTCGGCAAGGCACTGATTATGAAGCGTTTCATGCCCGCCGGCCGCGGCCGTAGCGGCATTCTGCGCAAGCCCTTTGCCAACATTACCGTTGTTGTGCAGGAACGCGAGGAGAAGGCCTGATGGGTCAGAAGGTAAATCCGATCGGGCTTCGGCTCGGCATCAATCGGACCTGGGACTCGCGCTGGTTCGCCAATAAGCGCGACTATGCCGACCTGCTTCACGAGGACCTGCGTATCCGCAAGTATCTCGAGGAGCGTCTGCTCCAGGCCGGCGTCAGCCGCATCGTCATCGAGCGTCCGGCCAAGAAGGCCCGCATCACCATTCACTCGGCGCGTCCGGGCGTGGTGATCGGCAAGAAGGGCGCCGACATCGAGAAGCTGCGCTCCGAGCTGGCCAAGATCACCAAGTCCGAGGTGCACCTCAACATCCTCGAGATCCGCAAGCCGGAAATCGACGCGAAGCTGGTGGCCGAGAACATTGCCAAGCAGCTGGAAGGCCGCGTCGCGTTCCGTCGCGCCATGAAGCGTGCGGTGCAGTCGTCGATGCGTCTTGGCGCCCAGGGCATCAAGATCATCTGCTCGGGTCGTCTGGGCGGCGCGGAAATCGCCCGCACGGAAATGTACCGCGAGGGCCGGGTGCCGTTGCACACGCTGCGCGCCGACATCGATTACGGCACCGCGACGGCGAAGACGGCCTACGGTTCGTGCGGCGTGAAGGTGTGGGTGTTCAAGGGCGAAGTCATGGCCCACGACCCGCTGGCCCAGGACAAGCGACTGGCCGAGCAGCCGGTTCCGGCGCGCTGATTTAGGAATACGACGTCATGTTGCAACCGAAACGCACCAAGTTCCGCAAGGCGCACAAGGGCCGTATTCACGGCCTGGCCAAGGGCGGTACAACGCTCAACTTCGGCTCGTTCGGCCTCAAGGCCGTCGAACCCGGCCGCATCACGGCGCGTGAGATCGAGGCGACCCGCCGCGCGATCACCCGCCACATCAAGCGCACGGGCCGTCTCTGGATCCGCGTGTTCCCGGACGTTCCGGTGTCGCGCAAGCCCGCCGAAGTCCGCATGGGCTCTGGCAAGGGTACGCCGGAATACTGGGTCGCGCGCATCAAGCCGGGCCGCATGATGTTCGAGCTGGACGGCGTTGCCGGCCCGCTGGCCCGCGAGGCGTTTGCCCTTGGCGCGGCGAAACTGTCGATCAAGACGCGCGTTGTCGCGCGTCTGGGCGAAGGAGCCTAGGCCATGAAGGGCAGCGAACTGGTGGGCAAGACCACCGACGAATTGAAGGACCAGCTTCTGTCGCTGAAGAAGGAGCAGTTCAACCTGCGCTTCCAGAAGGCGACCGGGCAGCTTGAGAACACCGCCCAGGTGCGCAAGGTGCGTCGCGACATCGCGCGGATACGGACGGCTCAGGGCGCGACGACCCGCGCTGCCGCCAAGAAGGGTTGAGGAGAAGGCCATGCCGAAACGCGTTCTGAGCGGCACTGTCGTCAGCGACAAGGGTGACAAGACCATCGTTGTCGAGGTCGAGCGCCGTTTCATGCACCCGATCTACAAGAAGTTCATTCGCCGCTCGAAGCGCTATCACGCGCATGACGAGGGCAACACGCTCAAGGTTGGCGACCAGGTCCGCATCGAGGAGAGCCGTCCAATCTCCAAGTTGAAGTCCTGGGTCGTGCTGACCGACGGCAAATAGGCGGACCGGAGTAGACTGAGATGATCCAGGTAGAGAGCAATCTCGAAGTCGCCGATAATTCCGGCGCCCGCCGTGTCCAGTGCATCAAGGTGCTGGGTGGCTCGAAGCGGAAGTACGCGACCGTCGGCGACACCATTGTGGTGTCGGTGAAGGAAGCCATTCCGCGCGGCCGCGTGAAGAAGGGCGACGTTCACCTCGCCGTCATCGTGCGTACCGCCAAGGATGTGCGCCGCGTCGATGGCACGGCGATCCGTTTCGACCGCAACGCGGCCGTGCTGATCAACAAGCAGAACGAGCCGATCGGCACCCGCATCTTCGGGCCAGTCGTGCGCGAGCTGCGGGCCAGGAACCACATGAAAATCATTTCGCTGGCGCCGGAGGTCCTCTGACCATGGCCGAGAAGTTCAAGATCCGTAAGGGCGACAAGGTGGTCGTCATCACCGGCCGCGACCGCGGCAAGGAAGGCGAAGTGCTCAAGGTGCTGCGCGACGAACGCCGCGCCGTGGTGTCGGGCGTGCAAATCGCCAAGCACCACACGAAGCCGGGCCGCGGCAGCGCGGGCGGCATCGTCGACAAGGAAGCCGCGATCCATATCTCCAATCTCGCCGTGCGCGATCCGAAGGACAACAAGCCGACCAAGGTCGGCTTCAAGGTCCTGGCGGACGGGCGCAAGGTCCGCTTTGCCCGTAAGTCGGGCGAAGTGATCGACGCCTAAGGAAGCGAACATGAGCAAGCCACGCCTCAGGGAACAGTACGACACGACCATCCGGCCCGCGCTCCAGAAGGAGTTCGGGTACAAGAACGTCATGGAAGTGCCGAAACTCGACAAGATCGTCATCAACATCGGCGTCGGCAAGGCCGCCTCCGACAGCAAGAAGATCCAGTCGGCCGCGGCCGAGCTGACGCTGATCGCCGGCCAGAAGCCGGTGGTCACGAAGGCCCGCAAGGCGATCGCGAACTTCAAGCTGCGCGAAGGCCAGCCGATCGGCTGCAAGGTGACGCTGCGCAAGGAACACATGTACGAGTTCCTCGACCGGCTGATCACCATTGCACTGCCGCGCGTCCGCGACTTCCGCGGCGTGCCGCACAAGAGCTTCGACGGCCGCGGCAACTACGCGCTGGGCCTCAAGGAGCAGCTGATTTTCCCGGAAATCGAATACGACAAGGTCGAGGACATCCGGGGCATGGACATCATCATCTGCACGACGGCGAAGACCGACGACGAAGCCAAGGCGCTTCTGACGGCCTTCAACATGCCGTTCGCGAAATAAGGCGCCGGGAGCGACACATGGCGAAGAAAAGCTCGATCGAAAAGAATGCGCGGCGCCGTCACCTGACGGCCCTGCATGCCGACAAGCGCAAGGCGCTCAAGGCGACGTTGATGGATCGCACGGCGCCGCCGGAGGACCGCTTCGAGGCGGCCCTCAAGATGGCCGAGCTGCCGCGCAATTCGTCGAAGACGCGCATTCGCAACCGTTGCGAACTGACTGGCCGCTCGCGGTCGAATTATCGCTTGATGAAGCTTTCGCGCATCAAGTTGCGTGAATTGGCCTCGTCCGGGCAGGTGCCCGGCATGGTCAAGTCGAGCTGGTAGGAAGGGCGAACCGATGGCGTTTACCGATCCTTTGGGCGATCTGCTCACCCGCATCCGCAATGGACAGCGGGCTGGGAAGTCGTCTGTGCTGTCGCCGGCTTCTAAGCTGCGCGCCAACGTCCTGGAAGTCCTGAAGCGCGAAGGCTACATCCGCAGCTTCAGCGAGGTCGAGGACGACGGCAAGCCGGCGATCAGCGTCGAGCTGAAGTATTACGAGGGCGAGCCGGTCATCAAGGCGATCAGCCGCGTGTCCACCCCGGGCCGCCGCGTCTATTCGTCGATCAAGGACCTGCCGCGGGTCCGCAACGGCCTTGGCATTTCGATCCTGTCGACCCCGCGTGGCGTGATGTCGGATAACGACGCACGCGATGCGAACGTCGGCGGCGAAGTGCTTTGCCGGGTGTTCTGAGTTAGGAGCTAGCCATGTCGCGTATCGGCAAACATCCGGTCGTCGTGCCGCAGGGCGTTACCGTCCAGGTCGCCGGCCAGGACATCACCGCCAAGGGCCCGAAGGGCCAGCTGGCCATGACGCTGGTCGACGACCTGATCGCCAAGCTCGATGGCGGCAAGGTCTCGGTCACGCCGCGCGAGAAGTCGCGCCGCAGCCGCTCGATGTGGGGCATGCAGCGCACCCTCGTCAGCAACATGGTTGTCGGCGTTTCGAAGGGCTTCTCGCTGAGCCTCGAGATCAACGGCGTCGGCTATCGTGCGGCGCTCCAGGGCAAGAACCTGGTGCTGCAGCTGGGCTTCAGCCACGAGATTGTCTACCCGGTGCCGGAAGGCATTGAGATCAAGGTCGAGAAGCCGACCGCGCTGACCATTTCCGGCGCCGATCGCCAGAAGGTGGGCCAGGTTGCGGCTGACATTCGCGGTTACCGTGGTCCCGAGCCCTACAAGGGCAAGGGCATCAAGTACACGACGGAAACCATCCTCCGCAAGGAAGGCAAGAAGAAGTAGGGAATGCGGCCATGACTGCGGACACCAACACACTATTCGAGCGGCGCCGCCGGCGCGTACGTCTCAGCCTCGCCAAGGCGGCCAACGGCCGTCCGCGTCTGAGCGTCTTCCGGTCGTCGAAGCACATCTATGCGCAGGTGATCGACGATGCGCGCGGCGTTACGCTCGCGGCGGCGTCGACCATCGACGGCGACCTGAAGACGAAGGTCAAGACCGGCGCCAATGTCGAGGCCGCGCAGGCGGTCGGCAAGCTGCTGGCCGAGCGCGCCAAGGCGGCGGGCGTCGACAAGGTCGTTTTCGACCGCGGCGGCTATCTCTATCACGGACGGGTGAAGGCGCTGGCTGATGCCGCGCGCGAAGCCGGTCTGTCGTTCTGATTTGAAAGGCGCAGGGTATGGCACGTTCCGACCGTAATGACCGCGAGCGCGGCGATTCCGATCTGGTCGACAAGCTGGTCAGCATCAACCGCGTCGCCAAGGTGGTGAAGGGCGGCCGTCGTTTCGGCTTCGCAGCCCTCGTCGTCGTCGGCGACCAGAAGGGCCGCGTCGGCTACGGCTCCGGCAAGGCGCGCGAAGTTCCGGAGGCCATCCGCAAGGCCACCGAGCACGCGAAGCGCAACATGATCCGCGTCACCATGCGCGAGGGCCGCACGCTGCACCACGACATCGAGGGCCGTCATGGCGCCGGCAAGGTCGTGCTGCGCGCAGCCCCCCCGGGCACCGGCATCATCGCCGGCGGTCCGATGCGCGCCGTCTTCGAGACCATGGGTCTGCAGGACGTGGTGACCAAGTCGCTGGGTTCCTCGAACCCGCACAACATGGTCAAGGCCACGTTCGACGCGCTGATACACCTGGTATCGCCCCGTTCGGTCGCGGCGCGCCGCGGCAAGAAGGTCGGCGAGATCTTCGGCCGCAAGGCCGGCGACCTGGCGACGGCGGAGGAGTAGAGCATGGCCGACAAGGGTAAGAACCTGGTCCGCGTGACCCAGGTGCGGAGCGCGGTCAAGCGCACCGCCGACCAGCAGGCGACACTGCGCGGCCTCGGCCTGCGCGGCATGAACAAGACGAGCGAGTTGCAGGATTCGCCGTCGGTGCAGGGCATGCTCCGCAAGGTCCGCCACCTCGTGCGGATCGACAACGCCGGCTAAGCCGGCGTGCGAATAGACGGGAACAAGACCATGCGTTTGAACCAGATTTCCGACAATGCCGGCGCCCGCAAGGGCCGGATGCGCATCGGCCGGGGCATTGGCTCCGGCAAGGGCAAGACCGGCGGCCGTGGCGTCAAGGGTCAGAAGGCGCGTACCGGCGTCCGCATCAAGGGCTTCGAAGGCGGCCAGATGCCGGTTCATCGGCGTCTGCCGAAGCGGGGCTTTAAATCCCTGTTCCGCATTCAATATCAGCCCTTGAACCTCGATCGCCTGCAGCGCGCCATCGACGAGAAGCGCATCGACGCGTCGGCGCCGATCGACGAGGCGGCCTTGCTGGCCGCCGGCGTCGTCGGCAAGAAGTACGACGGCGTGCGGCTCCTCGGTCGTGGCGAGCTGAAGTCCAAGGTGACGATCTCGGTCCAGGCGGCGTCGGCAACGGCGGTCGCGGCGGTCGAGAAGGCCGGCGGGTCGGTGACCCAGCTGCGCAAGCCGAAGACCAAGGAAGAAACGAAGTAGTCGGCCCGGCTCCGGCTCCGGATCCGCACCGGAGCGGCAGGCGGCAGATGTGTAGTAGGGGCTGGCTTGGCCGGCCCCGTCAGGTGGAGAGCGGTCGATGGCGTCAGCCGCCGAACAACTCGCAGCCAGCATAAACTTCGGAGCCTTCGCGAAGGCCACCGAACTGAAGAAGCGCATCTGGTTCACGCTGGGTGCGCTGATCGTTTATCGACTGGGTACCTACATCCCGATGCCCGGCATCGATCCTGTCGTGCTGGCCGAAATCTTCCAGCAGCAGCAGGGCGGCGTGCTCGGCCTGTTCGACGTGTTTTCGGGCGGCGCGCTGGGCCGCATGACCATCTTCGCGCTGAACATCATGCCGTACATCTCGGCATCGATCATCATGCAGCTGTTGACCACCGTTTCCCCCACGCTTGAGCAGTGGAAGAAGGAAGGCGAGTCCGGCCGCAAGAAGATCAACCAGTACACCCGCTACGGCGCCGTTATCCTGGCGGCCGTGCAGGCCTATGGCATTGCCGTCGGCCTTGAGAGTGTCACGGGCACCCGCGGCACCGCGGTCATCGACCCCGGCATGTTCTTCCGCATCACCGCCGTCGTCACGCTGACCGGCGGCACCATCTTCCTGATGTGGCTGGGCGAGCAGATCACCCAGCGCGGCGTCGGCAACGGCATCTCGCTGATCATCTTTGCCGGCATTGTCGCCAACCTGCCGCACGCCATTGTCAGCTTGCTGGAACTGGGCCGGACCGGCGCGCTGTCCAGCGCCTTCATCCTGGTACTGGTCGTCCTCGTCGTCGGCGTGATCTGGTTCATCGTGTTCATGGAGCGCGCCCAGCGCCGCATCCTGGTCCAGTATCCCAAGCGCCAGGTCGGCATGCGCATGTTCGGCGGCGAGAGTTCGCACCTGCCGCTCAAGCTGAACGCCTCGGGCGTCATTCCGCCGATCTTCGCTTCCAGCCTGCTGCTGATGCCGGCGACCATCGCGCAGTTCAGCGCCGGCGCGAACGGCCCGGAATGGCTCGCCACGATCACGGGGCTCCTGGCCCATGGCCGGCCGCTGTACATGGTGCTCTACGTCGCCATGATCGTGTTCTTCGCGTTTTTCTACACCGCCATCATCTTCAATCCGGTCGAGACGGCCGATAACCTGAAGAAGAACGGCGGCTTCGTTCCCGGTATTCGCCCTGGCCAACGCACGGCCGAATATCTCGACTACGTGCTCACCCGCCTGACGGTGCTCGGCGCGGCCTACCTGTCCGCCGTGTGTATCCTGCCGGAAATCCTGATCTCCGAATATGCGGTGCCGTTCTACTTCGGTGGCACCTCGATCCTGATCGTGGTCAGCGTCACCATGGATACCGTGGCCCAGATCCAGTCGCACCTCCTGGCCCACCAGTACGAGGGGCTGATCAAGAAGGCCAAATTGCGCGGGGCCCGGCGATGAGACTGATTTTTCTCGGACCGCCGGGCGCCGGCAAGGGCACCCAGGCCCAGCGCATTTCGGAAATGCATGGCATTCCGCAGCTCTCCACCGGCGACATGTTGCGCGCTGCGGTGAAGGCGGGCACGCCGATTGGCCAGCAGGCCGACGCGGTGATGAAGGCTGGCAAGCTGGTGTCTGACGAGATCGTGGTTGGCATCATTGCCGACCGCATCGACCAGGCGGATTGCAAGTCCGGCTTCATCCTCGATGGTTTCCCCCGCACGGTCGCCCAGGCTGAGGCGCTGGACCAGATGCTGCTGCCGCGCGGCATCAAGCTGGACTACGTGATCGAGATGACGGTCGACAACGGCGCGCTGACCGAGCGGATCACCGGTCGGTTCACCTGCGCCAAGTGCGGCGCCGGCTATCACGACAAGTTCAAGCAGCCGAAGGTCGCAGGCGTTTGCGACGTGTGCGGCTCGAAGGAATTCAGCCGGCGGGCTGATGACAAGGCCGAGACCGTGGGTGCACGGTTGGACGCCTACACGAAGCAAACGGCGCCGCTTTTGCCCTATTACCGGGGCAGGGGCGTCTTGCGCCAGGTCGACGGAATGGCCGCTATGGACGAGGTCACCCGTCAGATCGAGGGAGTATTGGGCGCCTAAGCAGTTGACTGGACTGGGAGAATTCCTATAATCGCGCGCCTTGGGTTTTGGCCCGCGTACGGAAAACCCAATAAAATCAACGCTTCAGGCGATTTTTGGACGTGACGAGGAGAGCGAATCGTGGCGCGTATTGCGGGCGTGAACATTCCGACGAACAAGCGGGTGCTGATTGCACTCACCTATATCTATGGAATCGGCGACAAGGCCGCTTCCGACATCTGCGAAAAGGTGGGTATCCCAACCGAGCGCCGCGTGAACCAGCTGACCGACGCTGAGGTCCTGCAGATTCGTGAAATGATCGACCGCGACTACCGCGTCGAGGGCGACCTCCGCCGCGAAACGGCGATCAATATCAAGCGGTTGATGGATCTGGGCTGTTATCGCGGCCTGCGGCATCGTCGCGGCCTGCCGGTGCACGGCCAGCGGACCCATACCAATGCCCGAACCCGCAAGGGTCCGGCCAAGGCCATTGCCGGCAAGAAGAAGTAATCAGCCCCGGCTTAACGAGACTCGAGAAGGTCAGACACCGACATGGCAACCGAACCCGCAGCCCGCCCGCGCCGCAAGGAACGCAAGAATATTTCCTCGGCCGTCGCGCATGTGAACGCGTCGTTCAACAACACGATGATCACCATCACCGACGCGCAGGGCAACACCATCGCCTGGGCCTCGGCCGGCGCGCTGGGTTTCAAGGGCTCGCGCAAGTCGACTCCGTATGCGGCGCAGGTCGCGGCTGAGTCGGCCGGCAAGAAGGCGCAGGAGCATGGCGTGCGCACCATCGAGGTGCTGGTGAAGGGCCCCGGTTCCGGCCGTGAGTCTGCGCTGCGCGCGCTGCAGGCGGTTGGTTTCACGGTTACCGCGATCCGCGACGTGACGCCGATCCCGCACAACGGCTGCCGTCCGCCGAAGCGCCGCCGCGTCTGATTTTTGCGATCCGGCTTCGCCGGGTCGCTGCTGATACGATTGCGGTCGCATGTGCCGCGTCACCCACGAGGTGCTGACTTGATTCAAAAGAACTGGACCGATCTGATCAAGCCGAACAAGCTGGTCATCGAACCCGGCGTCGATGCCGGTCGTTCGGCTACCGTCGTGGCCGAGCCGCTCGAGCGCGGCTTCGGCCTGACCCTCGGCAATGCGCTGCGCCGCGTGCTGCTGTCGTCGCTGCAGGGTGCCGCCATCACCTCGATCAAGATCGATGGCGTGCTGCACGAGTTCTCGTCGATCGCCGGCGTGCGCGAAGACGTGACCGACATCGTTCTGAACCTGAAGTCGCTGTCGCTCAAGCTGCACGGCGACGGCCCGAAGCGCATGAACCTGATCGCCAAGGGTCCGGGCGAAGTGACTGCGCGCCAGATCGAAACCGGTTCGGACATCGAGATCCTCGATCCGGGCCTGGTGATCTGCACGCTGGATGCCGGCGCCGAGATCCGCATGGAAATGACCGTGCAGAGCGGCAAGGGCTACGTTCCGGCCTCGGCCAACCGGCCGGAAGACGCGCCGATCGGCCTGATCCCGATCGACGCCCTGTACAGCCCGGTCCGCAAGGTCAGCTACAAGGTCGAGAACACCCGCGAGGGCCAGATCCTCGACTATGACAAGCTGACCATGACGCTCGAGACCGACGGCTCGGTGAAGCCGGATGACGCGGTGGCCTATGCCGCCCGCATCCTGCAGGACCAGCTGCAGCTCTTCATCAACTTCGAGGAGCCGCGCGCCGACGTCCGCGAGAAGACCACGACCGAGCCGGAGTTCAATCCGAACCTGTTCCGTCGCGTCGACGAGCTCGAACTGTCGGTTCGTTCGGCCAACTGCCTGAAGAACGACAACATCATCTACATCGGCGACCTGATCCAGAAGACCGAGGCGGAGATGCTCCGCACCCCGAACTTCGGCCGCAAGTCGCTGAACGAGATCAAGGAAGTACTGGCGCAGATGGGTCTTCATCTCGGCCTGCACGTCCCGAACTGGCCGCCCGAGAACATCGAGGAACTGGCCAAGAAATACCAGGAGCAGTACTGAGCCGCGTCTAGCGGTTCGGTCGAGGAGTAGAAAACATGCGTCACGGCATTTCGGGTCGTAAACTGGGCATGACCGGCCCGCACCGCAGGTCGATGTTCGCCAACATGGCGGCGTCGCTGATCAAGCACGAGCAGGTCAAGACCACGCTGCCGCGCGCCAAGGAACTGCGCCCGATCGTGGAAAAGCTGATCACGCTCGGCAAGCGCGGCGGTCTGCACGCCCGTCGCCAGGCCCTGGCCTACCTGTACGAGCCGCTGGTCGTCGACAAATTGTTCGCCGCCATCCAGGAGCGTTACGCCACCCGCCAGGGCGGCTACACCCGCATCCTGAAGGCCGGCTTCCGCCATGGCGATGCGGCCCCGATGGCCGTGATCGAACTGGTCGAGCGCGACCCGGCGGCCAAGATGTTCGGCCAGCCCGAGAAGGTTGCCGCCCCGGCCGAGGCCGACGCAGCCTGATCCAGCGACAAGACGATAGGGGAGGGCCGGCCTTTGCGCCGGCCCTTTTCTTTTTGGCCGTCTTCTTTTCTCTCCTGTCGAAATCCGCCCTCTCCGAACGTCATCTTTTCAGGCGTACGATGAGACGCCCGTTTGGAAAGGGAAAACGATCATGCAGTACATGCTTTTGATCTATGCCGACGAGAAGGCCATGGGCGCCGCTCCCCAGCAGCAGGTGACCGACATGACGGCCGCCTACATGACCTATACCCAAGCCCTGCGCGACGCGAAGGTGCTGGTCGGGGCCGACCGGCTGAAAGCCACCGCAACCGCGACCACCGTGCGCACTGTCGGCGGCAAGACCAAGGTGCTGGACGGCCCGTTCGCCGAAACCCGCGAACAGCTGGGCGGCTACTACATCATCGACACGCCCGACCTCGACGCGGCTTTGGCCTGGGCGGCCAAGTGCCCCGGCGCGCTGACCGGCTCCATCGAGGTTCGTCCCGTCTGGGCGATGTGACAGCGGCGGACGCCACAAGGCGCGCGGCCGAGGGCGCGGCGCGGCAGAGCTACGGCAAGCTCGTCGCGTTCCTCGCCGCGCGCAGCCGCGATGTCGCTGCCGCGGAAGATGCGCTGGCCGATGCCTTCGCCGCGGCGCTGGCGACGTGGCCGGTGCAGGGCGTGCCGGACTCGCCCGAGGCCTGGCTGCTCACCGCCGCCCGCCGTCGGCTGGTCGATGCCGCGCGCCGGCGGCAGACCGCCGATACATCGGTCGATCACCTGCTGCTGATGATCGACGAGGCCGCCGAAGGCCGCGACACGGAGGCTGCGGAAGAGGGGGTGCCCGACTGGCGCCTGCGCCCACCCGGCCATTGATGAGGCCGCCCGCGCCCCTTTGATGCTGCAGGCGGTGCTGGGCCTCGACGCCGCCACTATCGCCGCCGCCTTCCTCGTCACGCCGGCGAACATGGGCCAGCGCCTGGTCCGCGCCAAGCGCCGTATCCGCGACACCGGCATCCCGTTCCGCGTGCCTGACGCGGGCGACCTGCCTGGCCGCATCGATGCGGTGCTCGACGCCATCTACGCCACTTTCGGCACCGGCTGGCGCGATCCCGGTGGTGATGTTCGCCACCAGGGCCTGATGGAGGAGGCAATCTGGCTGGGCCGTGTGCTGGCCGCGCGCCTGCCGGACGAGCCCGAGGTGCCGGGATTGCTCGCCCTCATGCTGCACGCCGCCGCCCGCCTGCCGGCCCGTCGCAGCATGGACGGCGAATATGCGCCTCTGTCGGAGCAGGACCCTGCCGACTGGGATGGCGCCATGGTGGACGAGGCCGAGGATCTGCTGCGCCAGGCTGGCCGCCAGCGCCGCATGGGCCGCTTCCAGCTGGAGGCCGCGGTGCACTCCGTCCACGCCGCCCGCCGCCGCACCGGCGGCACCGACTGGCCGGCGCTGGTGCAGTTGTACGACGCCCTGCTGGCGCTGACCGATTCTCCCGTGGTCGCGGTCAACCGCGCCGCCGCCCTGGCCGGCGCCCAGGGTGCCGTGGCCGGCTTGGCGGCGTTGGAAAGTCTGGCCGGTGATCCGCGCCTCGTCGACTATCAGCCCTATTGGGCGACCCGCGCGGACCTCTGCGCCCGGCTGGGCGATGCGGGCGCGGCGGCAGCGGCTTATGCGCGCGCCATCGCCCTCGAAAGCGATCCTGCCGTGCGCGCCTTTCTCGAAGAGAGGCGAGGGGCGTTATAGTTCGCCAAACCCTTTTGAAATCGCGGGGTTGCGCGCCTATCTTCAGGGTATGAATCGCCTGCTCCCATTCCTCGCCGCCCTGCTTTTCGCCGCTCCCGTTTATGCCCAGGCGCCGCAGCGTGCCGTGCCGCAGGCACGCGCCGAGGTGCAGCTGTCCTTCGCGCCGCTGGTGCGGCAGGTGGCGCCCGCCGTGGTCAACGTGTTCACCAAGCGGGTCGAGCGGGTGGCGCGCTCGCCGCTGATGGATGATCCGTTCTTCCGCCGCTTCTTCGGCGACGAGCAGCAGTTCGGCGTCCCGCGCGAACGGGTAGCGCAGTCGCTCGGCTCCGGCGTCATCGTCGATCCCAAGGGACTGATCGTCACCAACAACCATGTCATCGAGGGCGCGACCGAGATCACCGTCTCGCTGACTGACCGGCGCGAGTTCGAGGCGACCCTCGTCGTAGCCGACAAGCGCACCGACCTTGCCATCCTGCGCATCGACACGCGCAACGAGGTGCTGCCGTATCTCGACTTCGCGGATTCCGACCTGGTCGAAGTGGGCGACCTCGTCCTCGCCGTCGGCAACCCGTTCGGCGTCGGCCAGACGGTGACCAGCGGCATCGTCTCGGCGCTGGGCCGCACCGATGTCGGCGCGCTCGATACCCAGTCGTTCATCCAGACCGACGCCGCCGTGAACCCCGGCAATTCCGGCGGGCCGCTGGTCGGCATGGACGGCCGCATAATCGGCATCAACACGGCGATCTTCTCGCGCTCCGGCGGCTCGATCGGAATCGGCTTCGCCATCCCGTCGAACCTCGTTGCCGCAACGGTTGCGGGCGCGGCGGCGGGCAAGGGGATCGTGCGGCCCTGGCTCGGCGCCGGCACCCAGCCGGTGACGCCGGAACTGGCGCAAGGGTTGGGCCTCGCGCGCCCGCTCGGCGTGCTGGTCCGCAACGTCTATCCCGGCGGCCCGGCGGAACGCGCAGGCCTGCGCTCCGGCGATCTCATCACCAAGGTCGACGGTCGCGACGTGTTCGATCCGCAGAGCCTGAAGTACCGCATCGCCACCCGCCGTATCGGCGAGAGCGCCGCGCTCGACGTGCAGCGCCAGGGCAAGGCCGTGGCGCTCAATCTGCCGCTGCAACCGGCGCCGGAAACCCCGCCGCGCCAGATCACCGCGCTGGATGGCGACCATCCGCTGGCCGGCGCCACTGTCGCCAACCTGTCGCCCGCCTTTGCCGACGAGATCGGCTTCGACCAGACCGCGACTGGCGTGGTCGTCACCGAACTGGCGGGCGGCAGTCCGGCGGCGCGGCTGCGCCTGCGGCCCGGCGACGTGGTGACCAAGGTGAACGGCACTGACGCCACCGACGTCGCCCGTCTCCAAGCCTTGCTGCGTCGGCCGCGCGACGGGAACTGGCAGCTGCAGATCCGCCGTGGCAACCAGCTGGTCAACCTGGCCATCCGCGGATGACCGACCTGTTCGTCTCGGCCGGCATGGACAACGGCGCCCCGCGCCCGCTGGCCGACCGGCTGCGCCCGGCGAAACTCGACGACGTTATCGGCCAGGACCATCTGCTGAAGGGCGAGGGGCCGCTGGGCCGCATGCTGGCGTCCAAGCGGCTGGCCTCGCTGGTCCTGTGGGGCCCGCCCGGCTCCGGCAAGACGACCATCGCCCGCCTGCTGGCCGCCGAGGTCGGGCTGTACTTCGTGCAGATTTCCGCCGTGTTCTCGGGCGTTGCCGACCTGCGCAAGGCGTTCGAGGCCGCCAAGGTCCGCCGCACGACGGGGCAGGGCACCCTGCTGTTCGTCGACGAAATCCACCGCTTCAACCGCTCGCAGCAGGACGGCTTCCTGCCCTATGTCGAGGACGGCACCATCGTGCTAGTCGGCGCCACGACCGAGAACCCGTCGTTCGAGCTCAACGCCGCGTTGCTGTCGCGCGCGCAGGTGCTGGTGCTCAACCGGCTCGATGACGAGGCGCTTGAGCAATTGCTGCTAAGGGCCGAATCCGAAACGGGAAAGTCCCTGCCGCTGACGCCTGCCGCGCGCGACGCACTGCGCGCGATGGCCGATGGCGACGGCCGCTTCCTGCTCAATCTCGCCGAGGAAATCCTGTCGCTGCCAGCGACCACGCCGCTCGACCCCGAGCATCTGGTCAAGGCCGTGCAGCGCCGCGCGCCGCTCTACGACAAGGCGCAGGAGGGCCACTACAACCTCATCTCGGCCCTGCACAAGTCGCTGCGCGGTTCCGATTGCGACGCCGGCCTGTACTGGCTGGCCCGCATGCTGGCCGGTGGCGAGCAGCCGCTCTACATCCTGCGCCGGCTCGTCCGCTTCGCCGTCGAGGATATCGGCCTGGCCGACCCGCAGGCGCTGGTCCAGGCCATCGCCGCCAAGGACGCCTACGACTTCTTAGGCAGTCCCGAGGGCGAACTGGCCGTCGCCCAGCTGGTCATCTACCTGGCGACGGCGCCGAAATCGAACGCCGCCTACAAGGCGCTCGGCGCCGCCAACCGGGCCGCGCGCGAAACCGGCTCGCTGATGCCGCCCAAGCACATCCTGAATGCGCCCACCAAGCTGATGAAGGAGATCGGCTACGGCAAGGGCTACGCCTACGACCACGACACCGAAGAGGGCTTTTCCGGCCAGAACTATTTCCCCGACGGCATGAACCGCCAGGTCTTCTACAACCCGACCGAACGCGGCTTCGAAAGAGACGTCCGTAAACGCCTGGATTATTGGCAGAAATTGCGCGACAGGGGCGGTGAGGCGGATTGATCTTTCGCACTATGGCGCACCGCAGCATTTGATGATATTCCGGGGGCTTCCCCAGTCATCAAAGCGCCATAAGAAGTCATGCAGGACATCATCCAGCAACTTGAGGAAAAGCGTGCGGCCGCCCGGCTCGGCGGTGGCCAGAAGCGCATCGACGCCCAGCATTCGAAAGGCAAGCTGACCGCCCGCGAGCGGCTGGACCTGCTGCTCGATCCCGGCTCCTTCGAGGAGTGGGACATGTTCGTCGAACATACCTGCAACGATTTCGGCATGGCTGACCAGAAGGTCCCGGGCGACGGCGTCGTCACCGGCTATGGCACGATCAACGGCCGCCTGGTGTTCGTATTCAGCCAGGACTTCACCGTGTTCGGCGGCGCGCTGTCCTCCATGCACGCGGCCAAGATCTGCAAGATCATGGACAAGGCGCTGCAGGCCGGCGCCCCGGTGATCGGCCTGAACGACTCAGGCGGCGCCCGCATCCAGGAGGGCGTCGACAGTCTCGCCGGCTATGCCGAGGTGTTCCAGCGCAACGTCATGGCGTCCGGGGTCGTGCCGCAGCTCTCGGTCATCATGGGCCCGTGCGCCGGCGGCGCTGTCTATTCGCCCGCCATGACCGACTTCATCTTCATGGTGAAGGACAGTTCGTACATGTTCGTCACCGGCCCCGACGTGGTGAAGACGGTGACCCAGGAAGTGGTCACCCAGGAACAGCTGGGCGGTGCGGTCACCCACACAACCAAGTCGTCGGTCGCCGACCTGGCGCTGGAAAACGATGTCGAGACGCTGCACCAGACGCGCCGCTTCTTCGACTTCCTGCCGCTGTCGAATCGCGAACAGCCGCCGGTCCGCGTGACCCATGATCCGGTCACCCGCCAGGACATGTCGCTCGACACCCTGGTGCCGGCCAATCCGAACAAGCCCTACGACATGAAGGAGCTCATCACCAAGCTGGTGGACGAGGGCGACTTCTTCGAGATCCAGCCGGGCTACGCCAAGAACATCATCATCGGCTTCGCCCGCATTGAGGGCCGCACCATCGGCATCGTCGCCAACCAGCCCATGGTCCTGGCCGGTTGCCTCGATATCGACTCAAGCCGCAAGGGCGCGCGCTTCGTCCGCTTCTGCGACTGTTTCAACATTCCGATCGTGACCCTGGTCGATGTGCCCGGCTTCCTGCCCGGCACGGCGCAGGAATACGGTGGCATCATCAAGCACGGCGCCAAGCTGCTGTTCGCCTATGCCGAGGCGACGGTGCCCAAGGTCACGCTGATCACCCGCAAGGCCTATGGCGGCGCTTATGACGTGATGAGCTCGAAGCATCTGCGCGGCGACGTGAACTTCGCCTGGCCCACCGCCGAGATTGCGGTCATGGGCCCGAAGGGCGCGGTGGAAATCATCTTCCGCGGCGACATCGGCGACAAGGCCAAGATCGACGCCAAGGCCGAGGAGTACCGCCAGAAGTTTGCGAACCCGTTCGTCGCCGGCCATCGCGGCTTCATCGACGACGTGATCATGCCGCACGGCACGCGCTTCCGCATCGCCCGCAGCCTCGCCATGCTGCGCGACAAGAAGCTCGAGAATCCGTGGAAAAAGCACGACAACATTCCGCTGTAAGGCGCTCGTTATGTTCAAGAAAATCCTGATCGCCAACCGCGGCGAAATCGCCTGCCGCGTCATCAAGTCCTGCAAGAAGCTGGGCATCCCCTCGGTCGCGGTTTATTCCGACGCCGACGATGGCGCCATGCACATGCGCATGGCCGACGAGGCGGTGCATATCGGCAAGTCGCCGGCCTCGGAAAGCTATCTGCTGGCCGACCGCATCATCCAGGTCTGCAAGGACACCGGCGCCGACGCGGTCCATCCGGGCTACGGCTTCCTGTCCGAGAACCAGGCCTTCGCCAAGGCGCTCGAGGCGGCTGGCATCACCTTCATCGGCCCGTCGGTCCATGCGGTTGCCGCCATGGGCGACAAGATCGAGTCCAAGAAACTGGCCAAGGAAGCCGGCGTCACCACGGTGCCGGGCTATCTCGGCATTATTAAGGACGCCGACGAGGCGGTGAAGATTGCCAACGAGATCGGCTACCCGGTCATGGTCAAGGCGTCCGCCGGCGGCGGCGGCAAGGGCATGCGCCTGTGCTGGAACGACGCGGAGTGCCGCGAGGGCTTCGTCTCCTCCACCAACGAGGCCAAGGCCTCGTTCGCCGACGACCGCGTGTTCGTCGAGAAGTTCATCGAGACGCCGCGCCACATCGAGATCCAGGTGCTGGGCGACAAGCATGGCAACATCGTTTACGTGGGCGAGCGCGAATGCTCGATCCAGCGCCGTCACCAGAAGGTGCTGGAAGAGGCGCCGTCGCCGTTCCTCGACGAAGCCACCCGCAAGGCGATGGGCGAGCAGGCCGTCGCCCTGGCCCGCAAGGTCGGCTACTACTCCGCCGGCACGGTCGAGTTCATCGTCGGCGCCAAGCGCGACTTCTACTTCCTCGAGATGAACACCCGTTTGCAGGTCGAGCATCCGGTGACCGAACTCGTCACCGGCATCGACCTGGTCGAGCAGATGATCCGCGTCGCCGCGGGGCAGAAGCTGCCGTTCAGGCAGGAAGACATCAAGCTCACCGGCTGGGCGCTGGAAGCGCGCCTCTATGCCGAGGACCCGTATCGCGGCTTCCTGCCGTCGACCGGTCGCCTGGTCTATTTCCGTACCCCGGAAGAGAACGCCACCGTCCGCATCGACACCGGCGTCTCCGAGGGCTCGGAGATCAGCATGTTCTACGACCCGATGATTGCCAAGCTCTGCGCCTACGGCAAGGACCGCGCCGCCGCGTGCGACGCAATGCTCGACGCCCTCGACGCCACCTATGTCGGCGGCATCGGCAACAACGTGAACTTCCTGTCGGCCGTGGTCGGCCATCCGCGCTTCCGCGAGGGGCGCCTGTCGACCGGCTTCATCGCCGAGGAATATCCGGACGGTTTTCACGGCGCGACGCTGCCGGCGCAGCGCCGCACCGAGTTGCTGGCCGTCGCCACGCTGCTGCACGCGCGCGAACAGGCCCGCGATCGCGCCCGCGTGGAACAGCTGCCGGTGCGCCACGATCTGCCCAAGCAGGACTGGCTGGCCGTTGCCGGCGGCGAGGAAGTCTCCGTCGCCATGGGCGATGACGAGGTGAAGGTCGGCGGTGCCGCGATCCGCATTCACGGCGACTGGCAGCCGGGCGACCTGTTCTTCCGCGGCAGCGTGCAGGGCAAGGCGATCACCGTGCGCATCACCCCGCGCTCGGAAGGCTGGCGCCTGACCCATGGTGGCACCGAACTCGACGTCGTCATCCGCACCCGCCGCGCGGCGGAACTGGCCCGGCTGATGCCGGTCAAGGTCGCGCCCGACATGTCGAAATACCTGCTGTGCCCGATGCCCGGCCTCGTCGTCTCCATCGCCGTGACCGAGGGCGAGGCCGTGAAGGCCGGCCAGGTGCTGGCGGTGGTCGAGGCGATGAAAATGGAGAACGTGCTGCGCGCCGAGCGTGACGGCACCATCGCCAAGGTCAGCGCCAAGGCCGGCGACAGCCTCGCCGTCGACCAGGTCATCCTCGAATTCGCCGAGCAGGAAAAGCCGGCGGAAGAGAAGAAGCCCGCGAAGAAGAAGTAGGCGGCGCGACCGTACGACACTCTACCTCACCCTTCGACTAGCTCAGGATGAGGTAGGGGGCGAGGTTTTCAGTAGCTTCATGCTGAGCCCGTTGAAGTGTGAGGCGGGCGCTCCGCTCTTGAAGTCAATCAGTATAGGACTATATACCGAAATCCCCCCGCGCCGCTGCGGGGCGTCGTTCTTTGACAAATTGCCTCATGTTCGCTGACACGGCGCTGACCTGCGCAAGGGGGCGCAAACAGGGCGCGCGTAGCGAAAAATAAGCTCCAGTACGGACCAGTAAGCCCGGATAAGGACCAATAAGGACCGCCCCCCGGATCAAGCCGAGTGAAATCAAGGATTTAGTCCGCCTGGCGGTAATTTTTTCGCGCTCATGACGGGTTTCGCCCTTTCGCATTGCGCGGCGAACATGCGCCTCCCTAAACTGCGGCCAACCAGAACGCGGGTCACCGCTCCCCTCCGTTTCACAAGTGCCCATGTCCTTTATCGACTGCGATTATCTCGTCATCGGTGGCGGCACGGCGGGCTGCGTGGTTGCCGCGCGGCTGTCGGAAAATCCTGATAATCGCGTCGTCCTGCTCGAGGCGGGCGAGCCCGACAGCAATCCGCTGATCGCGGTGCCCGGCGCGCTCCCCATTACCGGGACGGCGGGGCGCTTCAACTGGTCGTCCTACACCGAGGCAGAGCCCGAGATGGACGGCCGCAAGCTGTTCATGTCGCAGGGCCGCGTGCTGGGCGGTTCTTCGTCGATCAACGGCATGGTCTATACGCGTGGTCAGCCGCTGGACTACGACCAGTGGCGCGATCTCGGCGCCATCGGCTGGGGCTTCGAGGATGTGCTGCCGCTGTTCCGCAAGTCCGAGGACAACGAGCGCGGCGCCAGCCGCTGGCACGGCGTCGGCGGCCCCATGGCGGTCAGCCGCGGCAAGTCGGAACTGCCGATCTGCGACGAGTTTTTCGCCGCCGCTTCCGCCGCCGGTTTTCCCATCGCCGAGGATTTCAATTCCGACCAGCAGGAAGGCTTCGGCTATTACGACACCACCGTGGGCCGCGGCCGGCGCGCCAGTACCGCGGCGGCGTTCATCCGCCCCGCACGCCGTCGCAAGAACCTTCTCGTCATCACCAGCGCCCTGGCACAGCGGCTGATCGTCACCGGCGGCCGTGCGCGCGGCTGCGAATATCTGCAGCACGGATCGGTGCGCGAGGTGCGCGCGTCGAGAGAGATCGTCGTCTGCAATGGTGCGATCCGCTCGCCGCAACTGCTGATGCTGTCGGGCATTGGCCCGGCAGCGCAGCTGCGCCCGCTCGGCATCGGCGTGGTGCACGACATGCCCGGCGTCGGCGCGAACCTGCAGAACCATGTCGCCTGCAAGCTGCAGTACACGGTCAACAAGCCGATCACCGGCTATTCGTATCTGAACCCGGCGCGCGCGCTGCGCACCGGCCTTGAATACGTGCTGACGCGCGGCGGCTATCTGGGCCATTCGCCGACGCCGATGGGCGGCTTCCTGCGCACGGCGCACGCCACCAACGCCGCGCCCGACGTGCAGTTGTTTCTCAATCCGGCCTTGGTCGGCAAGCTGGACCAGGGCCTGTGGAACCTGCTGCCCAAGGAGCACGGCTTTTCCAGCTTCGTGAACCAGGGCCGGCCGTATAGCCGTGGCGAGATCCGCCTGGCGTCCACCGACGCCAGCGACCAGCCGCGCATCATCGGCAATTATTTCAGCGACCCGCGTGACATCGAGGTCCTGGCCGACGGCATCGAGATGATGCGCGAGGCGGTGATGGGCGGCCGCCTGCGCCCGCTGGTCGAACGCGAGGTCCTGCCGGGCGAGGCGGTGCGCGACCGCGCCGGCCTGAAGACCTTTATCCGGCAGAACGCCGGCAATCATTTCCATGTCGCGGGCACGTGCCGCATGGGCGAAGATGCCGAGGCCGTGGTTGACTCGCGCCTGCGCGTGCGCGGCCTCGATGGCCTGCGCGTCGCGGATGCGTCGATCATGCCGACGCTGATGAACGGCAATACCGCCGCGCCGATTGTGATGATCGGCGAGAAGGCGGCAGAGATGATCTTGGCCGACCAGGCCCGGCATTAACGGAGGACGTCATGCAGTACAGAAGGCTTGGAAAGAGCGGCTTGCTGGTATCGGAATTGTCGATCGGCACCAACATGTTCGGCGGCGGCGACCTGCCGGGCTGGAAGGCGCTGGGCGGCCTCGAGCAGCCGGAGTGCAATGCGATCATCAAGCATGCCTTCGACAAGGGCATCAACTTCATCGACACCGCCGACACCTATGCCGCCGGCCAGTCGGAGCAGCGCGTCGGCCAGGCGATCCGCGACGTCGGCCTGAACCGCAACGACGTGGTCATCATGACCAAGACCGCCGGCCGCATGCGGCCGACGCCGAACGCCATCGGCGCCTCGCGCGGCTACCTGATGTCGGCGGTGGACGACAGCCTGAAGCGGCTGAACACCGACCATATCGACGTCTATCTGATCCACCATTTTGATGCGGCAACGCCGCTGGAGGAAAGCCTGCGCGCGCTGGACGACATCGTGCGCAGCGGCAAGGTGCGCTATGTCGGCTGCTCGAACTTCGCCGGCTGGCAGGTGGCGAAGGCGCTGGGCATCAGCGAGCGCAAGAACTACGCGCGCTTCGACGCCATCGAGGCGCAGTGGTCGATCATCACCCGCGATATCGAGCGTGAAGTTGTGCCGATGGGTATCGACCTGGGCGTCGGCATTCTCGTCTGGGCGCCGCTGGTCAGCGGCCTGCTCACCGGCAAGTACGACCGCGAGGGCAAGAGCGGCGCGACCGGCCGTCTCGGCGGCAAGGTGCCGGCGACGCTCAATGCCGACAAGGTGTTCGACGTGATCGACGCCATGCGTCCCATCGCCAAGGCGCACGATGCCACCGTCGGCCAGATCGCCATTGCCTGGCTGCTGCACCAGAAGGGCACGACCAGCGTGATCTTCGGCTCGCGCAACGCGGCCCAGTTCGACGAGAATTGCGCGGCGACGGACATCAAGCTGACGGCGGATGAACTGGCGACGCTCGACAAGGTCAGCGCCCTGCCGCCGGAATACGGCATGGCGATGGTTCAGGGCACGCGCACGGATCGCGCGCGCTACGCCTGAGGGCCAAAAACTTTCGGGAAGGTCTCCCGCAACGCGACGTCTAGGTCGGCGAGCGTTGCGGGGACACCTAGATCGACCAGCGAGGTAACGCCGAATTCGGCGATGCCGCACGGCACGATGCCATCGTAATGGGCCAGGTCCGGCTCCACGTTGATGCTGAGGCCGTGATAGGTGACCCAGCGGCGGACGCGGACGCCAATGGCGGCGATCTTGCGCTCGCCGGCGGGTGTCGTGACCCACACGCCGACGCGGCCCTCGCGCCGCTCGCCCCTGACATTGAAGGTGGCGAGGGCGGCGATGGTCCAGTCCTCAAGCTGTCCGACATGACGGCGCACGTCGCGCCCGCGCCGTGCCAGGTCGAGCATGACATAGGCAATCCGCTGGCCGGGGCCGTGATAGGTGTACTGGCCGCCGCGGCCGGTCTGGTGGACCGGGAAGCGGTCGGGCCAGACCAGGTCCTCCCGCCGGGCCGAGGTGCCAGCGGTGTAAAGGGGCGGGTGCTCCAGCAGCCAGACCTGTTCCGGCGCGGTGCCGGCCCGGATCGCCGCCACGCGCGTCTCCATGGCCGCGACCGCCGTGTCGTACGGCACCGGCCGGTCGTCCAGGTGCCAGTCAATTAACCCGCTGCTAACCATTACGGGCCATTCTTTGTCCATGTCAGAACCCGTGTCCATGAACAAAGCCGTCTCCGACGTTTCGGTCGAAATCTCAGTCGTTTTGGGTCGCGCGACCATGCCGATCCAGCAACTCCTGAAAATGGGCCGCGGCGCCGTCATCGAACTGGCGGCCACTTTGGACGACCATGCGTGGATCTACGCCAACAACCGGCTCATTGCCCGGGGCGAAATCATCATTTCGGGCGACAATGTCGCGGTGTCAATCTCTGACACCCTGGAGGAAAAGGCCGACTAACTGTCTTTCCCGGCTTGTACCGGACCCCTGCATTTGCTATTCCCTGCCGCCTCCTACCAGGGGCGGTCGTGGCGGAATTGGTAGACGCGCAGCGTTGAGGTCGCTGTGGGCTAACCCCCGTGGAAGTTCGAGTCTTCTCGACCGCACCAAACTTCGGACAAAAGCCCGCGGGAAACCGCGGGCTTTCGTATTTTAGCCCCCCGTTGTGCTAGTTTCCGGGGCGGGAGGAAGCACGTGGCCGCCGATCTGGATAAACTTGCGCTGGACTACCACCGGTTTCCGACCCCCGGCAAACTGACCGTGGTGCCGACCAAGCCGCTGGCCAGCCAGCGCGACCTGGCGCTGGCCTATAGCCCCGGAGTCGCCGCCGCCTGCCGGGCCATTGTCGAGGACCCCAACCAGGCCGCCGAACTGACCGCCCGCGGCAACCTGGTCGCCGTGGTTACCAATGGCACCGCCGTGTTGGGCCTGGGGTCGATCGGCCCGCTGGCCGCCAAGCCGGTCATGGAAGGCAAAGCGGTCCTTTTCAAGAAATTCGCCGGCATCGACTGTTTTGACATCGAGCTGAAGGAGACCGACCCGGACCGCCTGGTCGATATCATCGCGGCGCTGGAGCCCACCTTCGGCGGGATCAACCTGGAAGACATCAAGGCGCCGGAATGTTTCGTCGTCGAGCGGAAGTGCCGCGAGCGGATGAAAATCCCGGTCTTCCACGACGACCAGCACGGCACCGCCATCTGCGTTGGTGCCGCGGTGTTTAACGGCCTGCGTGTCGTTGGCAAGGACATCGCGACCGTAAAATTGGCGTGCAGCGGCGCGGGCGCCGCGGCGCTCGCCTGCCTCGACGTGCTGGTCTCGCTGGGCCTGCGCAAGGAGAACATCATGGTGTTCGACCTTGCTGGCGTGGTCTACGAGGGCCGCACCGAGCTGATGGACGAATACAAGGCGCGCTATGCCCGTGCGACCAATGCCCGCGGCCTGGCCGACATCGTGGCCGGTGCTGATGTGTTCCTGGGCCTGTCCGGTCCGAACGTGCTGAAGCCCGAAATGGTCGCGACGATGGGCGAACGGCCGCTGATCCTCGCGTTGGCCAACCCGACCCCGGAAATCTCGCCCGAGGAAGCGCGGAAGGTGCGTCCCGACGCGGTGATTGCCACCGGCCGGTCGGACTATCCGAACCAGGTCAACAACGTCCTCTGTTTCCCGTTCCTGTTTCGCGGCGCGCTGGATGTCGGCGCGACGACGATCAACGAGGAAATGAAACTGGCGGCGGTACGGGCCATCGCCGACCTCGCCATGGCGGAAACGTCCGACGTGGTGGCGCGCGCCTATGGCAGCGCCGACCTCGCGTTCGAGTTTGGTCCGGAATACCTGATTCCCAAGCCGTTCGACCCGCGCCTGATCCTGCAGATCGCACCGGCCGTGGCCAAGGCCGCGATGGATTCCGGCGTCGCCACGCGCCCCATCGCAGACCTCGAGGCCTATCGCGCGAGCCTGACCCGCTTCGTCTACCGCACCGGCTTCGCGATGAAGCCCATGTTTGACCGCGCCCGCGAACGGGTGATGCGGGTCGCGTTCGCCGAGGGCGAGGATGAGCGCGTGCTGGGCGCCGTGCAGGCGGCCCTGGACGAGCGTGTCGCCAAGCCGATCCTGATCGGCCGGCGCAGCGTGGTGCAGAGCCGCATCAAGCGCCAGGGCCTGCGCTTCAAGCTGGATACCGATGTGGAACTGGTCGATCCGGAGAGCGACCACCGCTTCACGCAGTACTGGACGATGTATCACGGCCTGATGGAACGGCAGGGCGTGGAACCGGACTTTGCCAAGACGATGATCCGCACCAACAACACGGTCATTGCGTCGATGATGCTGCATCGGAACGAGGCCGACGCGATGATCTGCGGCGTTCAGGGCCAGTTCGACCGGCACCTGGGGCATATCCGCGACATCGTGCCGACCCGTGAGGGCGTGCACCACCCCGTGGCGATGCAGATGCTGACCACGGCCAAGGGCACGATCTTCTTTGCCGACAGTCACGTGAACGGCGATCCCGATGCCGGCGAACTGGCCGACATCGCGATCATTGCGGCGAATGAGGTACAGCGCTTCGGCATCGTGCCGAAAGTGGCGCTGGTGTCGCATTCCAGCTTCGGCTCGTCGCAGCGCCCTTCGGCGCGGAAGATGCGCGAGGCGCTGCGCCTAATCACCGCCCGCGCGCCCGACCTGGAGATCGAAGGCGAGATGAAGGCCGATACGGCGCTGGACGATAAGCTGCGCCAGCGCGTGTTTCCGAACGGCAAGCTGACGGGACCGGCTAACCTGCTGATCGGACCGAACCTGGACGCGAGCAACATCGCGTTCAACGTGGCGAAAATCGTCAGCGAGGGCGTGGCGGTCGGGCCAATTCTGCTCGGCATGGCACGTTCGGCGCACGTGGTCACGCCGTTGATCACGGCGCGCGGCCTGCTGAATATGACCGCCATCGCGGCGGTGCTGGCGCAGGACTTGAGCACCGAGCGATTATAGGCGTTTAATTGATTACCAACAGACCGGCCCAAGCCGGCGACAGGGAGGCGGAACGGGGACTATGATTCTGGAAGTCGCGACGATTGAAATCGGCGTCGGGAAGAACGACGCCTTCGAGACGGCATTCATCAAGGGTTCGGCCGCCATCAAGGCGACCAAGGGCTGCCGCTCCATCAAGCTGCACAAGTGTCGGGAGTGGGACTTCCGCTATCTGATGCTGGTCGAGTGGGAACAGCTGGAAGATCACACCGTGGGCTTCCGCGGCTCGGAACATTTCGACGAGTGGCGTAGCCATGTCGGCGGCTACTTCGTCGGCCCGCCGACCGTCGAGCACTACGAACTGGTGACGTAGTCAGGCCGGAACGGGCAGGGCGCGTTCCGCAATCGCGCGGGCGTCGACCCGGCCGCGGAACGCACCGAACGTGCCCGACCAATCGGTATCCAGCCGGCTGACACAGAACGCATCGGCGATCGCGGCGGGCGCATGCCGCACCAGCAGCGCGCCCTGAACAGCCAGGACCAGCCCCTCGACCAGCCGGCGCGCGCGGCCTTCCATGTCCGTCGTGTCACGCAGTTCGGTGTGGCGGGCGGTGACGAAGCGGTCGAGCCTTTTGTCCGCCGCGCGGGCCGGCGCGATCTCGGCCAGGATGGCGTCCAGCGCGTCCGGGTGGCGTTGCATTGCCCGTAGCACGTCTAGACACATGACATTGCCCGACCCTTCCCATATCGAGTTCACCGGCATCTCGCGATACAGGCGCGGCATCAGCGTCTCCTCGACATAGCCGACACCGCCCAGCACCTCCATCGCTTCGCCAGCGACCGCCACGCCACGCTTGCAGACCCAGTACTTGATCGCCGGAGTCATCAGCCGGCGGAAGGCCGCCTCCGCCGGGTCGTCCTGCCGGTCAACCGCGCCGGCCAGGCGCATCGACAGCGCGACGGCGGCCTCGGCCTCGACCGCCAGGTCCGCCAGCACGTTCGTCATCAGCGGCTGGTCGATCAGGCGGCGCTGGAACGCGGTGCGGTGCGCCGCGTGATGCACCGCCTGCGACACCGCCTGCCGCACTAGCCCCGCCGTGCCCAGGGCGCAGTCGAGCCGTGTGTAGGTCGCCATTTCAATGATCCTCGGGATGCCTCGGCCTTCGGCCCCGACACTGCGCGCCCAGGCACCCTGGAACTCCACCTCGCTGGAGGCATTCGAGCGGTTGCCCAGCTTGTCCTTGAGCCGCTGCAGGCGGATCGTGTTGAGCCGGCCGTCGGGTGTAAAGCGCGGCAGGAAGAAGCAGGTCGGCCCCGCCGGCGCCTGAGCGAGCACCAGAAACGCGTCGCACATCGGCGCCGAGAAAAACCATTTGTGGCCGGTCAGGCGGTACTCGCCATTGCCGATAGGCTCGGCCTTTGTTGCGTTCGTGCGCAGGTCCGAGCCGCCCTGCTTCTCGGTCATCCCCATGCCCATCAGCATGCCGCTCTTCTCCGTGACGGGGCGAAAGCGGCGGTCGTAATGTTGCTGGAACAGGCGGGGCAGGTATTCGGCGGCAAGGTCGGGCTGCTGCCGCAGGGCCGGGACCACGCCGTAGGTCATGGTGATCGGGCACTGGATGCCGGCCTCGATCTGGGTGGTTACGATGACCTTTGCCGCGCGGGCCACATGCGCGCCGGGACGCGGATCGGCCCAGGGACCTGTATGGACTCCTGCCTCGACTGCCATCGTCATCAGTTCATGCCAGGCAGGATGGAACTCCACCTCGTCGCGTCGTTGGCCGTACCGGTCGAAAGCCAGCAGGCGGGGCGGGTTCTGGTTGGCCTGGAAACCGAGCTCGTAGGTGGCGGCCCGCCCTATACGCTTGCCATATGCGCCTAGCGCGGGTGCCGCCCAACCGGCGCCCTCACGCTCCACGGCCTCGCGCAGCGCCGCGTCGGTCGCAAACAAGTCATAATCGGCGAGCGGCGGGGGCTGGTTCAGCACTTCGTGGGTCGCGAACGGACCGTCGTCGGCATAGCCAGAGTGCGCCATGGGTGAAATCTCCTCCGCCCGCGGGCTTCTTGGTTGCTCGAAACCGCGCCAGACCATAGTTTGGCAATCGGCAAATCGAATCAATAGCGTGGCAGGTTTCGCCAGTCGCTAGACGGGAATGGCGGACGGTGGACCATCTCCATCATTTGATATTTTTCGGCGCTTTGCTGGTCCTGGCCAGCATCTTCGCCGGACTGCTGTCCAGCCGGTTCGGCGCACCCTTGCTGCTGGTGTTCCTCGGCCTCGGCGTTCTGGCCGGCGAAGAGGGGCCGGGCGGCTTCATCTTCAACGATTTCCGGCTGGCTTACCTGATCGGGTCGGTCGCCCTGGCCATCGTTCTGTTCGACGGCGGCCTGCGCACCCGCAAGGAATCCTTCCAGGTGGCAGCCTGGCCGGCGCTGAGCCTCGCCACGTTTGGCGTCCTCATCACCGCCGCGATTGTCGGGCTGGCGGCGCATTTCTTTGCCGGGCTGTCGCCACTGCAATCGCTGCTGGTCGGTGCCATCGTCGGCTCGACCGACGCGGCCGCCGTGTTCTTCCTGTTGAACATTCGCGGCATGCAGATCCAGAAGCGCGTCAGCGCGACGCTGGAGGTTGAATCCGGCGTCAACGATCCGATGGCGATTTTCCTGACCATCCTGTGTGTCGAACTGCTGAGCCAGGCCGGCGCGCCGCAATGGTGGGAACTGGTCCGCGACCTTGTCACGCAGATGGCGGGCGGCGCGTTGATCGGTTTCCTCGGCGGCATGGCGCTGGTGTGGTTGCTCAACCGGGTCGAACTGGCATCCGGCCTGTTTCCGATTTTCGCCTTCGCCTTTGCGCTGGCCGTGTTCGGCGGCGCACAGGAGGTGGGAGCTTCCGGTTATCTGGCGGTCTATATCGCGGGTCTCATTCTTGGCAACCGGCGCCACCGCGCTTCACAGTTGATCGGCCGTTTCCATGACGGATTGGCATGGCTGAGTCAGATCATCATGTTCCTGATGCTCGGCTTGCTGGTAACGCCCAGCAAGCTGGTGCCGGACATCGGCCCGGCGCTGGTCATCGCCGCGGTGCTGATGCTGGTGGCACGGCCGGTTGCGGTGGCGCTGTGCCTGGCGCCGTTCCGGTTCTCACTGCGCGAGTTGATCTTCGTGTCGTGGGTCGGTCTGCGCGGCGCCGTGCCGATCTTCCTCGCCACCGTACCGGTGCTGTCAAACCTGCCCGGCGCGGAGACGTTCTTCGCCATTGCCTTCGTCGTGGTCCTCACATCGCTTGCTCTCCAGGGTTGGACCATCGGGCGGGCGGCACGGTTGCTGGACCTGGAACTGCCGGCGTCGTCCGATGCCAGCGAACGTCTCTCGGTCGACCTTACAGGCGCCGACATCGACCGCGACATCGCAGCCTATCGCGTTTCGGAGACCAGCCGCGCCATCGGGTACCCTTTTGCCGAACTTCCCCTGCCACGACGCTGCCGCGTCCTGTCCGTGATCCGCGAGGGAACGGTCATGGCGCGCGAAAAGCTGCCCCGGCTCGAGGCGGACGATCTGGTGCTGGTCGTCGCCCCGCCCGAGCAGATGCTGGGCCTCGACCAGTTGTTCGCCGCGCGGCCGGTCCGGCGCAGCCAGGATTCCGCAGTGTTCGGCGAGTTCACGCTGGAGGGCAACGCGACGCTGGGCACGGTTGCCGATTTCTATTGTTTCCCGGTAACCACGCCAGAGCGAAACATGCCACTGGCGGACTTCATCGCCCGTCGGCTGCGTCGCCGGCCGGTCGTGGGCGACCGGCTGGCGCTGGGGCCAATCGAGCTGGTGGTCCAGGCGATGGCCGGTAATCGGGTCACGACCGCCGGCATCGAACTGGAGCCGTATGAAGTTCGCTGGTCCCGCCACCCGTTGATCCGGCGCCTGCGAACTTTCTTCGCTCGGCCATAGCCCCGGCTTTCGCGCCGCATTAACATCTGCCCGGGAGGACCATCATGGCCAAGCCGCTCGAATTCTATTTCGACTACTCGTCGCCCTACGGTTACGTGGCCAGTCACCGGATCGACGCCATCGCCGCCAAACATGGCCGCACCGTGGACTGGAAGCCTTACATGCTGGGCGCCGTGTTCAAGATCGCAGGCACGCAGCCGTTGGTCAGCTATCCGCTGAAGGGCGACTATTCCAAGCATGACTTCCTGCGCAGCGCGCGACTGCACGGCGTTCCGTTCCGCTTCCCGTCGAAATTTCCGCTCGGCACTATTGCGGCGGCGCGGGGACACTACTGGCTGGGCGAAAGCAAGCCGGCAGTCGTCCATGATTTTGACCGCGCCGTGTACGGCGCCTATTTCGCTGAGGACCGCGACATTTCCGACAGCGGTATCGTCGCCGACATTGCTGCCAGCCTTGGGGTCGACCGCGCGGCCTTCATGGCCGGCATCGAACTGCCGGCGACCAAGGCAAAGGTCAAGGAAGTCACCGACGAGGCCATTGCGCGCGGCGTGTTTGGCTCGCCCTTCATCTTCATCGACGGCGAACCGTTCTGGGGGAATGACCGCCTGGACATGGTGGATCAGTGGTTGGCCACGGGCGGCTGGTAACAGATGACGTTCGGGCATCTGGTCGATGTGGATGGCCGCGGTGTGGCAACCGTAACGCTGAATCGGCCCGAAGTTCACAACGCCTTCAACGCTGAACTGATCGCCGGCCTGGACGCGACATTCGCGGCGCTCGGCCAGCGCGCCGATGTGCGCTGCGTCGTGTTGCGCGGTGCGGGCAAAAGTTTCTCGGCCGGCGCTGATCTGGGCTGGATGAAGCAGGCGGCAGCGTTCACCCGCGAACAGAACATCAATGACGGCATTGCGCTGGGCCGCATGCTCAAGGCGCTGCAGGTTCTGCCGCAGCCCAGCCTAGCGCTGGTGCATGGCAATTGCTTTGCCGGCGGCACCGGTTTGGCCGCAGCCTGCGATGTGGCGGTGGCGCTGAAGAACGCGGTCTTCTCGTTGAGCGAGGTGCGGCTCGGCCTTGTCCCGGCAATGATCTCGCCTTATCTTGAGGCGGCCATGGGTGCCCGCAATTGTCGCCGCCTGTTCCTCACCGCCGAGCGTTTCGACGGCGTCCAGGCACGCGACATGGGGCTGGTGCACGAAGTGGCCGAAGATGAGGCGGCGTTGGATGCGGCACGCGACCGGTTCGTCGACGCCTTCCTTGCCGGCGCGCCCGGGGCGATGCGGGAGTCGAAACGCTTGATCGATGCTGTTACCAGTCATCAGGCCGATGAGGCGTTGATGCGCACGACCGCGACGTTCCTTGCCGAGGCGCGCACCTCGGCGGAGGGGCAGGAGGGCCTCGCAGCCTTCTTCGAGAAGCGCAAGCCGGGATGGGCGAAATGAGCCTGCCTTCGAAAATTCTGTTGTGGGAGGCCGGTGCGCGCGACGGACTGCAGAATGAAGCGCAGATCGTGCCGACAGCCGTGAAGGCCGAACTGATCGACAGGTTGGTCGATGCGGGACTGGACCATATCGAGGCTGGCGCATTCGTGTCGCCCAAATGGGTGCCGCAAATGGCCGATAGCGCCGAGGTCTTCGCGGCGGTGCATCGCCGACCGGGCGCGGTGTATCAGGCGCTGATTCCGAATATCAAAGGGCTTGAGGCCGCCATCGCGTCGGGCTTTCGTCATGCGGCGGTGTTTGCCGCAGCGTCGGAAACTTTCTCGAAGCGCAACATCAACTGCACCATTGATGAAAGTCTCGAGCGTTTCCGTCCGGTAATGGCCGAGGTGGCGAGGCACGGCATCGAGGTGCGCGGCTTCGTGTCCTGCGTGGTGGATTGTCCGTTCGAGGGGCCGATTGCCCCGGCGCAGACAGCACGCGTGACCAAGGCGCTGATCGATATGGGCTGCACCGACGTGGCCTTGGGCGACAGCATCGGCACTGGCACGCCGACGCGCGTGCAGGCGATGATCGAGGCCTGCGCCCGCGACGTGCCGCTGGACCGGCTGGGCGTGCATTTCCATGACACCTATGGCCAGGCGCTGGCCAATATCCTGGCGTCACTCGAGGTCGGCATCACGTCCATTGACGCGGCGGCAGCTGGTCTTGGCGGCTGTCCCTACGCGCCGGGCGCAACCGGCAACGTTGCGACCGAGGATGTTGTTTACATGCTGGACGGCATGGGCATTGAGACTGGCGTCGATCTGAAGGCGCTGGTTCGCGCGGCGTGGTTCATCAGTGATGCGCTGGGCCGGCCGCCGGCATCGCGCGTGGCGAAGGCGATGAAGGCGAAGCTGTAGGTATGACCGTCAATCTGATCAAGGTCGCGGTGGGCATCGAATCCCTTGAGCATCTGGCCAAGGTGCAAAAGAGCCGGCGGCAGGGCGGCGCGAAGGCCGTGCTGCACTACACGCGACACATGCCCAAGCGTGCCGAGGAATTGCTGGACGGCGGTTCGATGTATTGGATCGTGAAAGGCTTCATCGCCGTTCGCCAGAATCTGGTCGGCTTCGACACCGTTCATTTCGAGGATGAGGGCACCTATTGCGCGATCAAGATGGAGCGCGTGCTGGTGCCGGTGGAGCCGCAGCCACGTCGCGCCCACCAGGGCTGGCGCTACTTCGATGGTGCCGATGCGCCGCGCGACCTGAAGGCCGGCAGCAAGGCGGCCAATGCCATGCCGGCGTCGCTGATGGCAGAGCTGAAGCAGCTGGGCCTGCTCTAGCGGGCGACCATGCCGGCGACCATGTCGGCAATGGCGAACGAGGCGGTCAGGCCGGGGCTTTCGATGCCGTACAGGTTGACCAGGCCGGGCAGGCCGTGGTGCGCGCCATCCTGGATGACGAAATCCCTGAAGCCATCGTTGGGGCCCTGCAGCTTCGGTCTTATGCCGGCATAGGCAGGAGTGAGCGCGCCGTCCGGCAGGGCGGGCCAGTAACGCCGGATCGCCTCATAAAAGACATCGGCGCGGCGCGGATCGACGGTGTAGTCGAGCCGATCCACCGCCTCGGTATCTGGTCCGAAGCGCATTTGCCCGGCGAGGTCTAGCGTCACGTGCACGCCGAGGCCGTGCTTTACCGGCACCGGGTAGATCAGGCGCGTGAAGGCGGGCCTGCCGCCAATCGTGAAGTAATTGCCCTTCACGGTGTAAAGCGTCGGGATGGCCGGGGCGGGCAGGCCGGCGATACTGGCCGCCACAGCCTGGGCGCCGAGGCCGGCGCTGTTGATGAGGATCGTGCAGTCGAGTTCGGTTTCGGCGCCTTCCGAGACGATGCGGGTGCGGAAGCCGCCGGTTGTCCGTTCCGCGCCGACAAGTCGGGCGTGCAGGGCCACGACGCCGCCGCGATCCTCCAGGTCGCCACGATAGGCCAACATCAGGCCATGGGCATCGATGATGCCGGTCGCGGGCGAGAGCAGGGCGGCCACGCACTTCAACGATGGTTCCAGCTTGCGCGCTGCCGCGCCATCCAGCCATTGCAGGCGGTCCTCTCTGTCCAGGCCATTGGCCTCGGCGGCAGCGCGGAGCTGTTCGAGGACGGCAATCTCGTCTTCGTCGCTGGCGACGATCAGCTTGCCCACCTGTTTGTGGGCGACGCCGTGGCTGGAGCAATAGGGGTACAGCAGGCGGCGGCCGGCGACGCACAGGCCGGTCTTCAGGCTGCCGGCGGGATAGTAGATGCCGGCGTGGATCACTTCGCTGTTGCGGGCGGAGACGCCGGTGCCGATCGCGCCCTCGGCCTCGAGCACCACGACTTCGCGCCCCTGCAGCGCCAGCGCGCGGGCGATGGCGAGGCCGACCACGCCGGCGCCAACTACGATACATTCGACCTTGTCAGACATGCGCGGAGTGTCCGGCGACGCGCTACAATGTCAAGCTTGACGAGGGATGGCGGCGTGGGTCTATTCCGCCGTCCTGCGTAGCGTATAAGGACGAGTCATGACGGAACAGAAATCGGCCCATGTCATCGTGCTGGGCAACGAGAAGGGCGGTTCCGGCAAGTCGACTACGGCGATGCACGTCGTCGTCAGCCTGCTGCAGCTTGGACGCCGGGTCGGGGCCATCGACCTCGACGGCCGGCAGCGCTCATTGGGCCGCTATGTCGAGAACCGGCAGGCGTTCGTCGCCCGCAAGGGCGTCAAGCTGCCGATGCCGGACTATGCGGTCGTGACCAATGGCATGGCCGATACCCGGACCGAGGCCCAGGCCGACGAGCAGGCCCGGTTCGAGGCCGCGCTGGAGGCCATGCGGCCGGTTAATGACTTCATCGTCATCGACTGTCCCGGCAGCGATACCAACCTGTCGCATCTGGGCCACGCGGTGGCCGACACCCTGATCACCCCGGTCAATGACAGCTTCGTCGACCTGGACCTGCTCGCGGACATCGACCCGGACACCTTCCGGGTCCGCAAGCCCAGCCACTACAGCCTGATGGTCTGGGAGCAGCGCAAGCAGCGCTTCGCCCGCGACAAGGGGAATGTGGACTGGATCGTCATGCGCAACCGGCTGTCCCACCTGGACGCCCGTAACAAGCGACTGGTCGGCCAGGTGCTGGAAAAGCTGGCCGGCCGGATCGGTTACCGCCTGGCGCCGGGGTTTGGCGAGCGGGTGATTTACCGGGAACTGTTCCTGAACGGGCTGACCCTGATGGACCTGGGCGATCCGGGCGCCGGGGTCGAACTGACCCTGTCACATGTTGGCGCCCGGCAGGAGGTCCGCCACCTCATGGCCAGCCTCAATCTTCCCGGTGTGGATGTATTGAAAGCTTAATAGTCTGTCGCTAATATCACATACGGCATTACGGCGGGGGCTCGCGGCGGAGGGGGGAATTTCCGGCTGCGGGCGATAGATTGGGGGATTTCCATGCTGAAGGGTAAGACGGCCATCGTCACCGGCTCGACCAGTGGCATCGGCCTTGGCATTGCACAGGCGCTGGCGGCCCAGAGCTGCGACGTGGCGCTGAACAGTTTCGCGGCCGACGCCCAGTCGGACGCGCTGGTCAAGGAGATCGCCGCCAAGCACGGGGTGCGCTGCCTGTTCGCCAAGGCGGACATGAGCAAGCCGGCGGACATTGTCGCCATGGTTAAGGATGTCGAAAAGGCCTGGGGCAAGGTCGACATCCTGGTCAACAATGCCGGCATCCAGCATGTCGCGCCGATCGACGAGTTCCCGGACGCCAAGTGGGACCAGATCATCGCGATCAACATGTCGTCGAACTTCCATTCGACCAAGGCCGTGCTGCCCGGCATGAAGGCGCGCAAGTGGGGCCGCATCATCAACATCGCCTCCGCGCACGGCCTGGTCGGCTCGCCGTTCAAGTCGGCCTATGTGGCGGCGAAGCATGGCGTCGTCGGCTTCACCAAGGTCACGGCGCTGGAGACGGCAGAATTCGGCATCACCGCCAACACCATCTGCCCGGGCTATGTCTGGACGCCGCTGGTGGCGGCGCAGATTCCCGACCAGGCGAAGACGCACAACATGAGCGAGCAGGACGTGATAAAGAAGGTCTTGCTCAAAGAGCAACCGACCGGAAAATTCGCGACCACTGAAGAAATTGGCGCGCTGGCGGTATTTTTGTCGTCCGATGGTGGCGCATCGATAACGGGCACGGCAATTCCGGTCGACGGCGGTTGGACGGCGCACTAAGCCAATTCTGGCTGTTTGGGGGTAGGTTAAATGGCTAAAAAGCCGGCAACAGGAAGCGGCGGAACTGCGCCGACCGATCGTAATGGCAAGAAAGTCATCAACCTGGCCCTGCAGGGCGGCGGCGCACACGGCGCCTTCGCCTGGGGTGTGATCGACCGCCTGCTGGAAGAAAAGAGCATCGAGATCGAGGGCATTGTCGGCACGTCCGCCGGCGCCATGAACGCCGCGGTCACGGCCTATGGCCTGTCGATCGGCGGCAACGAGGGTGCCCGAGAGGCGCTGCGCACGTTCTGGCGCAAGGTGTCGGAAGCGTCGGCCAAGGGTCCGTTGAAGCCCACGCCGATGGACAAGATGTTCGCCAAGAGCCCGGGCAGCCTAGAGATGTCGCCGGGGTTCATGTTCATGGACTTCATCTCGCGCGTCTTCTCACCGTACCAGTTGAACCCCAGCAACGCGAACCCGCTGCGCGACGTGATCTCGGAAGTCGTCGATTTCGACAAGATCCATGCCGCGAAAAAGGTGAAGCTGTTCATCTGCGCCTCGAACGTGATGACTGGCCGCCTGCGCGTGTTCGACAAGACCGACGTGTCGGTCGATGCGGTTCTGGCCTCGGCCTGCCTGCCGTTCATGTTCCAGGCGGTCGTCATCGACGGCCAGAGCTACTGGGACGGCGGCTACATGGGCAACCCGCCAATCTACCCGATCATCTACAATTGCGAGAGCAAGGACGTGCTGATCGTCCAGCTCAACCCGATCAACATTCCGGAAGTGCCGACCACGGCCCAGGCGATCCTGGACCGCGTCAACACGCTGAGTTTCAACTCCAGCCTGATGCGTGAAATGCGCGCCATCCACTTCGTCACCTCGCTGATCGACCGCGGGTTCGACGATGGCGGCCGCCTGAAGCGCATGCTGCTGCACACTGTCGACGCCGAAGACCAGCTGAACAAGCTGGGCGTGTCATCGAAGCTGAATGCCGACTGGGAGTTCCTGACCTGGCTGTTCGAGCTGGGCCGCGAGCGGGGCGCCAAGTTCCTCGACGAGCATTACGACAAGCTCAACGTGGACAGCTCCACCGATATCAACAAGTTCCTGTAAACTAGCTTTATCGAACCAAGGGGAATTGGATGAAGAAGAAAGAGATCCTGAGCCTGCCGTCGATGCCGGCGATGGGCCCGAGCTATCCGCACCTGCCGTTCCGCTTCGTGAACCGCGAATACATGATCATCATCTATGAGTCGGATGCGGATGCGATTCGGCAGGCAGTGCCGGAACCCCTGGTCCCGGACAAATCGAACCAGGTGTTCTACGAATGGATCCAGATGCCGGACTCGTCCGGTTTCGGCGACTATTGCGAGAGCGGCGTGGTCATTCCCTGCACGTACAAGGGCGAGCCGCTGAACTACGTCGCCCAGATGTACCTGAACGACGATCCGCCGATCGCCGCTGGCCGCGAAATCTGGGGCTTCCCGAAGAAGTGGGCGCATCCGAAGCTGGAAGTGGTGGAAGACACCCTGACAGGTACGCTGGTCTATGCCGGCCAGCAGGTCGCCATGGGCACGATGACCTACAAGCACGAGAGCCAGGCCCGTAACCCGGAAAAGACCCTCGCGTCGCTGGGCAAGACCCAGGTCAACCTGAAGATCATCCCGGACGTAGACGGCAAGCCGGCCATCGCCCAGCTCGTCGCTTACAACCTCACCGAATTCTCGGTGAAGGGTTCGTGGACGGGCCCGGCGCGCCTGAACCTGATCCCGCACGTCAATGCGCCTGTCGCCGATCTGCCGATCCGCAAGATCGTCGGTGGCCGTCACTTCATCGCCGACCTGACCCTGCCGGCTGGCCGGGTTCTGCTCGACTACCTGAAGTAGACGACGCTAAATCTGGTGCCGCCGGCCGATGGAAATCGGCCGGCGGCATTATTTTTGGCTGGGGTGCGGAGAATTTCCGCAGATCCCCACCATTTCTGCCCAATATCCCAGCTTATTTCCGCTATCTCCCGCTTAGATTCTGCGGGTTTCCGCTTAGATTCACCGGGCTTCGCCTAGATTCGCCAAGTCTGGCTTGTTTCTGTCTTCCTCTGGTTGCGAACCGAACCCACATCTAGCGGGTCTTAAAGGGGCTGAACTTGTCAAAGAGCGAGGCGGGCGAACCGCCCTGCGCATATGGCGTCTGCGCCTCCAGTTTCAAGTAAAAATTCCTATGCTGGTGGCGCGGCAGGCGGGGCCTATAGTCCAGCCATGAGCGGCGACATCATCAAGGGCGGCAAGTCCCCGGCCGTATCTTCCTCGGTAGAAGTAGCGGCGTTCCTGCGCCAGGCGGCGCTGGTGCCCGTTGCGCGTACTGGGCGGCGCGGGCGGTTGCTGTTCGCGATGGACGCGACCGCCAGCAGGCAGCCCACCTGGGACCGGGCCCAGGCGATCCAGGCCGACATGTTTGCATCGACCGATGCGCTGGGCGGGCTGGACATCCAGCTCGTTTACTTTCGCGGCTTTGGCGAATGCCAGGCGTCGGGCTGGTTTGCTGAGGGCCGCAAGCTGGGCGCCGCGATGGCCAGCATTTCATGCGCGCCAGGACAGACGCAGATCGGCAAAGTGGTGCGCCACGCGATCAAGGCAGCGGGTGAGCAAAAGCTGAATGCGGTCGTGTTCGTCGGCGACGCGATGGAGGAGAGTGCCGACGAACTGGTCAGCGAGGCCGGCAAGCTCGGCATGCTGGGCGTGCCGCTGTTCGTTTTTCACGAGGGTGGAGAAGAACATGCCGCCGCCTGCTTCCGGGCAATGGCCAAGGCCACGAGCGGGGCCTATTGTTCCTTTGACGCGTCGAGCCCCGGCGTGTTGCGCGACCTGTTGTCGGCCGTGGCCATTTACGCCGCCGGCGGCCGGGCCGCGCTCGACGATTTCAGCCGGCGGTCGGGAACGGCCGTGCAGAAGCTGATCGAGCAAGTGAGTGGGAAGGAGCGTCCGAGTAAATGAGCACCAAGGATATTGCGCGGAAGGTCGCCATCGTTGGCATCGGCTCTTCCGACTATCACACGCTATACAAAAATCCCGATCCGACGCGCACGCGCGAGGAAATGGCCATCGATGTGATGCGCCAGGCGCTGGACGATTGCGGCCTGAAGCGTTCGGACATCGATGGCCTCGTCACCGGCGGCACATCGGGCTACGAGGATTTCGGCTATCGCTCGGGCCTGACCGACGTGCGCTATCTCGCCGACTATCCGGTCGCGGGACGCATGTGCGCGTCGGCGTTGTTCAGCGCGGCCATGGCCGTGCACAACGGCGTAAGCGACTATTGCTTCCTGTTCAACTCGGTCGCCTTCAAGTCGCTGGCGATGAAGTTCGACATGGCAGGCCAGTACGGCGGCGACGCGGCCTCAACCGGGCCACTGTACAACGAGGTTTATGGCATGGCCTCGCCCGGCGCGCTGTACGCGCTGGCCTTCACCCGCTACCAGGCGATGTATGGCGGCACCGAGGCCGATCTCGGCGAGATCGCGGTGCAGATCCGTAATCACGGCGCGCTGAACCCGCAGGCCATCTTCCAGAAGACGCACACGATCGAGGACTACCTGAAGTCGCGCTATATCGCGAAACCGTTGCGCCTGCTGGATTACTGCCTGGTGAACGACGGTTGCGCCGGCTACATCATCACCAGCGCCGAACGCGCCAAGGACCTGAAGCAGAAGCCGGTCTATCTGGCCAGCTTTGCCCAGCGCGTAACGCTGCGGCCGCAATATGTCGATCCCGACTTCTGGGTCGAGGCGTGCGGCGTGCTGAAGAAGGACCTGTTCGAGCCGGCAGGCCTGACGTTGAAGGACATCCAGTCGCTGTCGGTCTACGACAACTTCTCGCTGTCGGTGCTGTGGGGCCTGGAGGGATTCGGCTTTGCACCCAAGGGCCAAGGCTTGCAATGGCTGAAGAACGGCGGCATCTCGCTGGGCGGCAAGCTGCCGACCAACACCAGCGGCGGCATGCTGGCCGAGGCTTACCTGCAGGGTTGGAACAACATCGTCGAGATCACCAAGCAGCTGCGCGGCACCGCCGACAAGCGGCAGATAAAGGACGTGAAGAACATCCTCTATTACGGCCTGTCGGCGGTGCCGAACGGCCTGATCTTCTCGAACGAGGCGTGATCATGAGCTACACCAAACCGCTGCCGACGCCGAACAAGGAAGACGCGCCGTTCTGGCAGGCCGCCCGCGAGGGCAAGTTCGTGCTGCCGAACTGCCCGGATTGCGGCAACATCTGGTTTCCGCCGTACCTGTATTGCCCGCGATGCCTGTCGCCCAAACGAGTGTTCAAGGAAGCGAGCGGGCGCGCCGAGGTGTGGGGCTTCATCGAAATGGCGCAGCCCTATGTGAAGTCGTTCGCGCCCGAACTGCCCTATATCGTCGCGCTGGTGCAGCTGGAGGAGGGGCCGATCATGTTCACCAACCTTGTCGGCATCAAGAACGACGAGGTCAAGGTCGGGCTGAAGCTGCAGGTATGCTTCGACCCGGTGAAGGACGACTTCACCCTGATCAAGTTCAAGCGGCGGGAATAGGCGGGGGCGGCGCCGGCCGCCCTTTTTCCTCCCGACCGCTGCCTTGGTATTGCCACAGGAAAGCGGCATTACCCCTTGGCGTGCGCTACCATGGCGCAGGCAAACGGAGGGGCGGCACGCGCACATGGGCGCCGTGATTCTTGGACTGATTGGCGTGGCGCTGGTTGTGGTGCTGGGCCGGGCGTTCGTGCACGCCGATTCTCGCCTGCTGGCCAGGATGCTGCGCTGGCTGGCCCTTGGGCTGTGCGCCGCGCTCGCCCTGTTTCTGATTTTCACCGGCCGGGGCGCGGCGGCGATCCTGCCGTTCAGCCTGGCTGCGATGCTGTGGCGGGGCCTGCCGATCCGCGTGCCGGGCTTTGGTGGCGTCGGCGGCGGCTGGCACGGCGCGGGAACCCCCGGCGCCGCTACCGGTTCGAAGGCCGGGTCTGACGTCGAGACTGCCTGGCTGCGCATGCATCTTGATCATGAAACCGGCACGATGAGCGGGCTGGTCCTGGACGGACGCTTCAAGGGCACCGAACTGGACGACCTCGATTTCGCGCAGGTGGTCGACTTCCTGGCCGAGGTCAATGTGGCCGACAGCCAATCGGGCGCCCTGGTGGAGACCTATCTGGACCGGCGGTTCGGGGCGGACTGGCGCGAGCGCCGTTTCGGGTCGGAGACCGGTGCCGCGGCAGGCGGGCCGATGACCATGGCCGAGGCGCGGGAAATCCTGGGCGTGGCCGAGGCGGCGACGGCGGAGGAAATCCGCGAGGCGCACCGCGCGCTCATGAAAAAGTTGCATCCTGATCAGGGCGGTCCGGCCTGGTTTGCGGTCAAGCTGAACGCCGCCAAGGACCTGCTGTTGCACCCCGGAACCGGCCCCTGAGGGTCGGGTTGCGTCGCCGAAACCCGGCGGCTACAACCCCGGACGGTTCCACTACCCCTTTTTTGCTGCCGAAAGTGAGTAAGGCTTGATGACGAAGAAAGTGCGCAAGGCGGTATTCCCCGTTGGCGGCCTGGGCACCCGGTTCCTGCCGGCGACCAAGGCGATGCCCAAGGAAATGCTGCCGGTGGTGGACAAGCCCCTGATCCAGTACGCGGTCGAGGAGGCGCGGGCGGCCGGCATCGAGCAGTTCATCTTTGTCACCGGCCGCGGCAAGGGCGCGCTGGAAGACCATTTCGACCATTCCTACGAACTGGAAGACACGCTGCGCGCCAAGAATAAGGCCGAGTTCCTGGATGGCATCCATTCGTGGCTGCCGACCATGGGCGAGGTCGTCTACACCCGCCAGATGCAGCCGAACGGCCTGGGCCATGCCGTGCAGTGCGCGCGGCACATCGTCGGCGACGAGCCGTTTGCCGTGCTGCTGGCCGACGATCTGATCCTGTCGAAGACCGCGGTGCTGAAGCAGATGGTGGACGCGCATGCCGAGGTGGGCGGCAACGTCATCGCGGTCATGGAAGTGCCGCACGAACATACCAAGCGCTATGGCGTGCTGACGCCGGGCAAGCAGAGCGGCAAGACCATCGAGGTGAAGGGCCTGGTCGAGAAGCCGGACCCGTCGGTGGCGCCGTCGAACTATGCGGTCATCGGTCGCTATATCCTCGACGCGTCGGTATTTGCCGAACTGGACCATGTGGGCAAGGGCGCCGGTGGAGAGATTCAATTGACCGACGGCCTGGCGCGGATGATCGGCAAGGTGCCGTTCCACGGCTTCAGTTTCGAGGGCACTCGGTTTGACTGCGGCGACAAGATCGGCTTCCTGCACGCCAACATGGCCTTCGCTCTGGACCGCGCCGACATCCGCAAGGAATTTGCTGACGTGCTGCGCCAGGTTGCCGGCACGCTGTAGTCCGCGAGACGGGGGAAAGTCATGAAGGTCGCGGTGATCGGCACCGGCTACGTTGGCCTGGTATCGGGTGCGTGCTTCTCGGAATTCGGCCACGAGGTCGTGTGCGTGGACAAGGATCCGCAGCGCATCGCCATGCTGGAGCGCGGCGAGATTCCGATCTACGAGCCGGGCCTCGACAACATGGTGGCGCGCAACGTGGCGTCGGGCCGCCTGACCTTTACCCGCGACCTGGCGCCGGCGCTGCAGGCGGCGGAGGCGGTGTTCATTGCGGTTGGCACGCCGTCGCGTCGCGGTGATGGCGAGGCGGACCTGACCTATGTCTACGCGGCGGCGAAGGAGATCGGCACCGCGCTGGCCGGGCCGGCGGTGGTGATCACCAAGTCAACCGTGCCGGTGGGTACGGGGCGCGAGGTAAAGCGCATCCTGAAGGAGACGCGGCCCGACCTTGCCATCGAGGTGGCGTCGAACCCGGAATTCCTGCGCGAGGGCGCGGCCATCGAGGACTTCATGCGGCCCGACCGCGTGGTGTGCGGCATCGAGAGCGAGGCGGCGCGGGAAGTGCTGGCCCGCCTGTACCGGCCGCTGTCGCTGAACGAGGTGCCGATCCTGTTCACGACGCTGGAAACCGCCGAGATCATCAAGTACGCGGCGAACACCTTCCTCGCCACCAAGATCACCTTCATCAACGAGATGGCCGATTTGTGCGAGAAGGTCGGCAGCGTCGACGTGAACGACGTGGCGCGCGGCATCGGCCTGGACCGCCGCATCGGCAGCAAGTTCCTGCATGCGGGCCCGGGCTATGGCGGGTCGTGCTTTCCCAAGGATACCCAGGCGCTGGTCGCGACGGCGCAGCGCTTCGGCGCGCCACTGGCGGTGGTGGAAACCGTCGTCGCCAGCAACGACCGGCGCAAGAAGCGCATGGCCGAGAAAGTGGTGGCGGCGTGCGGCGGATCGGTCAAGGGCAAGACCATCGGCGTGCTGGGCCTGACCTTCAAGCCCAATACAGATGACATGCGCGACAGCCCCAGCCTGGTCATCGTGCCGGAACTGCAGGCGGCGGGCGCCACCGTGCGCGCCTTCGACCCCGAGGGGATGAAGGAGGCGAAGAAGCTGCTCGACGTCGAGTGGAGCGCCGATGCCTATGCGGCAGCGAAAGACGCCGACGTGCTGGTCATCATCACCGAGTGGAACCAGTTCCGCGCGCTGGACCTGGCGCGCCTGCGCCAGATCATGAAGGCGCCGGTGATCGTGGACCTGAGAAATATCTACAAGCCGGCGGAGATGAAAGCTGCCGGCTTCCGTTACGTGTCGGTTGGCCGTCCGTCTGCCTGAACCTGGAGCAATCGTGAAAACCCACCAGTTCCACAAGAGCGTCCTGCGCGAATACGACATCCGCGGCATTGTCGGCGATACGCTGCACGAGGCGGATGCCAGCGCCATCGGCCGCGCCTTTGGCGCCATCATCAAGTCCAAGGGCGGCAAGACCGTTGCCGTGGGCCGCGATGGCCGCATGTCGTCGCCTGCGCTGGAAAACGCGCTGGTTCAGGGGCTGGTCGAGGCCGGCCTGAAGGTGTGGAAGATCGGCCTGGGCCCGACGCCGATGCTGTATTTCTCGACCTATCACCTCGGCGCGGACGCTGGCATCCAGGTCACCGGTTCGCACAATCCGCCGACCCATAACGGCTTCAAGATGATGTTGCTGAAGAAGCCGTTCTTTGGCGCCGACATTACCGCCCTGGGCAAGCTGTCGGCGGCGGGTGCGCCCACCGCGCCGGGTGGCAGCGTCGAGGACCGGCCGGTGTTCGACGACTATATCAACCGGCTGGTGAAGGACTATGACGGCAAGCGGCCGCTGACGGTTGCGTGGGACGCCGGCAATGGTGCGGCGGGCGAGGCCATGAAGGCGCTGACCGCGCGCCTGCCGGGGCGGCATATCCTGCTGCATGCGGACATCGACGGCACGTTCCCGAACCACCATCCCGATCCGACGGTGCCGAAAAACCTGGTCGATCTGCAGGCGGCGGTGGCGCGCGAGAAGTGCGACTTCGGCATTGCCTTTGACGGCGATGGCGACCGCATCGGCGTGGTGGACGGGCAGGGCCGCATCCTGTGGGGCGACCAGCTGGTCGCGCTGCTGGCACGCGACGTGCTGGCCAACCATCCGGGCAGCACGATCATCGCCGACGTGAAGGCCAGCAAGATACTGTTCGACGAGATCACCCGCCTTGGCGGCAAGCCGCTGATGTGGAAGACCGGCCACAGCCTGATCAAGAGCAAGATGGCCGAAACCGGCGCACCGCTGGCCGGCGAGATGAGCGGCCACATCTTCTTTGCCGACAAGTTCTACGGCTTCGACGACGCGCTATACGTGGCGATGCGCTTCCTAGGCTATGCGGCGCGCTCGGAGCAGAGCGTGGCGCAGATGCGCGACAGTCTGCCACAGATGATCAACACGCCGGAACTGCGCTTCGACTGCGACGACGCGGCCAAGTTCGGCATCGTCGAGAAGGTGAAGGCGGCGCTGGCAGCCAAGGGCGCGAACGTCGATCCGGTGGATGGCGTGCGCGTCACCACCGCCGATGGCTGGTGGCTGATGCGGGCGTCGAACACCCAGGCGGTGCTGGTGGCGCGCGCCGAGGCGCCGGACGAACAGAAGCTGGAGCGGGTGAAGGCCGAACTGCTGACCGCGCTACGCGCCGGTGGTCTGGACATCCCGTCGCTGGACGCCGTGGGCGGAGGCCACTAGGGCCGCTTCTTTAGCGGCACCCAGAACCACAGCAACGTCAGAACCACCGCCGCCGCCGTCGCGCCGAACGCGGCCTGGTAGCCCTCGGGGGCGTAGCCGCCGGACGCCGTGCGCGGCCACAGGTCGATGATCGCGCCGACCGTATACTGCGCCGCGAAGGCAAAGGCGAACACGACGAAGTTCAGCGCGCTGTTGGCACGCCCGCTGAAGCTGATGTGGAACTGCTGCGGCACGATGGCATAGGCCAGCGCGCCGACATTGGTCATCAGGCCGAAGGCGAGCCAGATCAGCGGATGATCGCCGGCGAAGGGCCAGATGAACGGCGTGAATGTCAGCAGGTAGATCACCGACAGCAAGCCCATGATGCGCTTCAGCGTCAGGCCGGCGCGGACCAGCAGGTCGGAGATCACCCCGTTCAGCACGCAGCCGACGGTGAAGCCGATGGCGATCAGCTGCAGGTCCAGGGCGACCGCCTCGCGCCCCGCGCCAAGCATGTCGCGCGCCCACGGGCCCAGCCACAGGCCCTGCAGGGCCATGGCGCTGGCATAGAGGCCGGTGGTCAGCGGCGCCACGCGCCAGAAGGCGGCGCTGCCGAATATCCTGCCGAGCCCGACGAACTGGCGTGCGAGGCTTTCGCCATGGGCCGGGTTCGGACGCTCGGGCACGACAAAAAAGATCGCCGCCGAGATCAGCAGCACCGCGCCCGTCAGCACGAAGAACACGCCGCGCCAGTCGGTGTATTGCAGCGCGGCCTCGAGCGGCGTGGTCGCCACCAGGGCGCCCAGGCCACCGAAGCCGATGAACAGGCTGTTGACCAGCACCCAGCGCTCGGGCGGGAACCATTGCGAGATCGCCTTGAGCGATCCCATCAGCGAAGCGGCGGCGCCGAGCCCGATCAGCGCGCGCGCCACCACCAGTTCGGTCTGGTCGCGGCCGAAACCAAAACCCACCGAGCCCAAAGCCATGAACAGCAGCAGCACGGCCTGGATGCGGCGCGGGCCAAAGCGGTCGAGCAGCGGGCCGAGGACAATCTGCACCAGCGAGAAGGTGATGAAATAGGCCGCGGTCAGCAGGCCGAGATCGGCGGCGGTGAGATTGAGGTCGCGCACCAGGTCGGGCGCGATGACCGCATTCACCATGCGGAACAGGTAGGAAATGAAATAGCCGCCGGCAAACGGCAGCAGCACCGTTATGGTGGTGCGCCCATAGCCCATGCTGGCGGCGGGGTTGGTCATCGGTTTGTTCACATCAGCAAATATGTCATGGCCGGGCTTGTGCCGGCCATCCACGCCGGGCCGTTCCGCCGGCGTTTGACATCAAGACGCGGATGCCCGGGTCAAGCCCGGGCATGACGAAAGGAGAAGTGGTTAAAGCCGCGCGGCGCTGGGCGGCAGGACGGCGCAGGTGAGGCCGCGCTTGTCGAGGGTGCGGCAGGCGTCACGGGCGTCGGACTCGGTCAGGTTGACGAAGCGGGCACGCAGCATGTCCTTCTTGCCCGCGCGGACCGGCATGATCGCGGTCTTCTCGTCGCGGAGCGCCGGCGCGGCCTTCTGCGCAAGTTCAATCTGGCGGGCCGCCTGCGCCTGCTGCACAAAGGCGCCGACTTGTACTGCCCAGGCGCCCTCAGTTGCTGCGGCGACGCTGGTGCGTGGCGTGGTCGCGACGGCGGCACGCGCCACCGGTGCGGGCTTCACATCGATGGCGGCGGGCACGGTCGCTGCGTTTGCCGAGCCGATCAGGCTCGGCATCTTCATATTGGCCATCTGAATGTCAGGGAAGCCGCGGTTGCCACGGAAGCCGGCGTCGAGCAGTTCAGCCATGCGGCGATCACGGGCCGAGGCGGTGACGCCGCCGAATACAACGCCGACCAGGCGGCGGTCATCGCGCTTGGCCGAGGTGACGATGTTGAAGCCCGACGCGTTGATGAAGCCGGTCTTGATGCCGTCGGCACCGTCGTACCAGGCGTTCAGGCGGTTGTGGCTGTTCACGATGCGGCCATCAAACTCGAAGCTGGCGGTCGAGAAGTAGTGGTAGCGGTTCGGATGGTCGCGCAGCAGCGCCAAAGCGAGCGTTGCCATGTCGCGCGCCGTGGTGCGCTGGCCGGGGTTGGGCAGGCCGTTCGGATTGCGGAAGGTGGTGTTGCGCATGCCCAGCTGGCGCGCCTTGGCGGTCATACGCTGAGCGAATGCGGCCTCGGAGCCGCTGATATTTTCGGCCAGCACCATGGCGGCGTCGTTGGCCGACTTGATGGCGGTAGCGTAGATCGCCTCCTCGACGGAGATCTCCTCGCCCGGCTTCAGGCCGATGATCGAGGGCGACTGGGTCGCAGCGTGCTGGGTGACGGTGAGGGCCTGGTTGAGACGCAGCTTGCCGGCCTTCAGATCCTCGAAGGCGAGATACAGCGTCATCATCTTGGTTAACGAGGCCGGGTAGCGCAGGCCATCTGCATCTTCGGCGTGCAGCACCTTGCCGGAGGCGACATCGACGACGATATCGGCGTAGCGTCCGGCGCTTGCCGGCGTCGCGACCGCGAGCGAGGCGGCAAGAAGGGTTGAGACCGTTAGCACGTGCCAGCGACCGAACATGCGTTGCTCCGCGATCAAAAACCTCCCGGCAGCGAGTCGTGCCGCCGATTCGAGGAAACTTTAATCAGCATGGGATTCTTTGTCTAGCCCTGAAATCGCCTAATTCATTGATTCCAATGGCACTTGGGTTTCCAGTGTCCGTGCAGTGCGGGAGAGTTCGATGACCAAGGCCAAGTGTGCATTTCTGGCGGCGGCGATGGCGGTTTCGGCCTGCGCTTCGCAGGGACCGGTGGACAACCCGGTTTTCCGAACCGGGACCTGGTTCAGCTATCTCAACGGCGATGATATCCGGGCGGCCTGCACACCGGGTGCGCCGGCGCGCTACCGGTTTGTATACAATGCGGACTACGAGAAGCAGGTGCGCACCTACGATGTCAGCCCGGTGCAGGGCGGCGAGGGGGCGGTGCTGGAGGAGCGCGTGTTCGCCAGCGGCCTGAACCTGAATGACTTCCGCCTGACCGATCCGCTAGCCATGGCGCGGGGCCAGCAGGCGGTGGTGCGGCTGGCGCCGACTGACCTCGCGGCGCTCGATACGGCGCTGGGAAACAGCGGGTTCGACCGGCCAGCACCGGAAGGCAAGACGTTGGTTTCCAACTCGTTTTACTGGGTAGTCGAGGCCTGCCGGGGTGGGCGTTTCCACTTCAACGCTTATACGCCCGAGGATCGCGGTTATGGCGACCTGCCGTTTATCGCGCAGTTGGCGCTGCTGGACCGGACCGGGGTTGCGTTCAACGGACCCCGAAGCGCCGCCGACGTTAAAAAGGTCGCGCCGGCCTATATTTCCGAGACCAACGCCTTTTTCGAGCTGAAGGTCGGCCCGAACGGCCTGAAATTATAGGCAGAATCAGGCATTTGCCCGATTGCTGTGCGACAGTTTTGTTGCGCTGCACAAAAAGCCCGTTGACATGACGTCGGGGAGGCTTATATTTCATCATGTTGCACTGCAACATCAAGAATTTGGCGGACTTGGGCAATGTCCAAATTGGGTTCGCTGGTGGGCGTCAACCCTGTTCAACGAATTACCAGGAGAAGTACCGTGTCCAAATCCAAAATCGAGAAGACCATTCCGAGCCCGATGAAGCTGATCGAAGAGCCCACCAAGGTGGTGGATGACATTGCGACCGCCTCGAAGGTGAAGTTCGACGAAATGATGAAGGCCTCGACCGAAGCGGCGGAAAAGATGATGGCTGCCAACAAGGAGCGGCTGGAAAAGGCCGTGAAGGGCTATGACGAGATGAGCGTGTTCGGCAAGCAGACGGTCGAGGCGATCGTCAGCGCCAGCAGCCTGACCGCCAAGGGTATCGAGTCGCTCAACGCCGAGGTCATGGCCTTCGCCAAGAGTCAGGTGGAAGACAGCATCACCGCCGGCAAGGCGTTCATGACCGCCAAGACCCTGCAGGAGTTCATCGATCTGCAGAGCGGCTATGCCAAGACGGCGTACGACGTCTATGTCGCCCAGGCCACCAAGATCAGCGAAATGGCCAGCAAGATGGCCAAGGACGCGTTCGAGCCGATCAACGTGCAGGTCAAGGCGGCGGTGGAAAAGTTCGCCAAGCCCTTGGCGGCGTAAGCTGTTCGCGGCCTTCCGGCCAGAAGCAAGGGGCCCGGCAGCAATGCCGGGCCCTTTTTTATTGTTCCGTGCCCGCACGTGCCCCGGGGGGACTGGCAATCCGCCAGAAATATCCGATATCCTTTTAACGTGATGTTGAGCCTCAGCCTACAGGGTGTAGCCATGGGCCCTGATCCAACCATGGGCGACGACAAGCGCGGTGGCGATGCTGGCACCGTGACCGGCATCGTGACCAAAACCAAAGCCAAGACCCAGAAGCCGCCCATGTACCAGGTGCTGCTTCTGAACGACGACTACACCCCGATGGAGTTCGTGATCTACATCCTCGAACGGTTCTTCCAGAAGGGGCGAGACGACGCCACGCGCATCATGTTGCATGTGCACCAGAAAGGCGTCGGGATATGCGGCGTTTACACTTACGAAGTCGCCGAATCCAAGGTGACGCAGGTAATGGATTTCGCTCGCCAGAACGGACATCCATTGCAATGCACCATGGAAAAGGCCTGAGAGGAGCACCCATTGCCCGGACTTTCGCGCCAACTTGAACAGACTCTGCATCGCGCCCTTGCCGCCGCTACCGAGCGCCGGCACGAGTTCGCCACCCTCGAACATCTCCTGCTCGCCCTGACGGATGATCTGGACGCGACCGCTGTCATGAAGGCGTGCAACGTTGACGTTGACCGGCTGAAGGGCCGCGTGACCGCGTTCCTCGACAGTGAATTGTCCAGCCTGGTTGGCGCCGGCGGCGAAGACGCCAAGCCGACGCTGAGCTTCCAGCGCGCCGTGCAGCGCGCGCTGTTTCATGTCCAGTCGTCGGGTCGCGAGGAAGTGACCGGTGCGAACGTGCTGGTCGCCCTGTTCTCCGAACGCGACAGCAACGCCGTGTATTTCCTGCAGCAGCAGGACATGACGCGCCTCGATGCCGTCAGCTACATCAGCCATGGCATCGCCAAGGCGCCGGGCAAAACCGAGCAGCGCCGCGTGCGCGGCGCCGACGAGGGCGCACCCGAAAACACCGAGCGGCCCGAGCGCGGCAATAGCGGCGGCAGTGCCAAGGAAAAGGAAAAGAACGCCGACGCGCTGTCGTCGTACTGCGTGAACCTGAACGAGAAGGCGAAGGCCGGCAAGATCGACCCGCTGATCGGTCGCGATGCGGAGATCGAACGGACGATCCAGATCCTGTGCCGTCGGTCGAAGAACAACCCGCTGTACGTCGGTGACCCGGGCGTCGGCAAGACCGCCATCGCCGAAGGCCTGGCGCGCCGCATCGTCCAGGGCGAAGTACCGGACGTCCTGAAGAACGCCGTCATCTACGCGCTCGACATGGGCACGCTTTTGGCCGGCACCCGCTATCGCGGCGACTTCGAGGAGCGCCTGAAGCAGGTTATGAACGAGCTTGAGGCCCAGCCGGGTTCGATTCTGTTCATCGACGAGATGCACACCGTGATCGGCGCGGGCGCTACGTCGGGCGGTGCGATGGATGCGTCGAACCTGCTGAAGCCGGCTCTGGCTTCAGGGGCGCTGCGCTGCATCGGCTCGTCGACCTACAAGGAATTCCGCACCTATATCGAGAAGGACCGCGCCCTGCTGCGCCGGTTCCAGAAGATCGATGTCAACGAGCCGTCGATCGATGATGCTGTGAAGATTCTCAAGGGCCTCAAGCCCTATTACGAGAAGCACCACCATATCCGCTACACCGACGACGCGATCCGCGCCGCGGTCGAACTGTCGTCGAAGTACATCAATGACCGCAAGCTGCCGGACAAGGCGATCGACGTGATCGACGAAGTCGGCGCAGCCGAACTGCTGAAGCCGGAGAGCCGCCGGCGCAAGACCATCGGCGTAAAGGAGATCGAGGCCATCGTTGCCAAGATTGCCCGCATCCCGCCGAAGTCGGTCTCGCGCGCCGACACCGAGAACCTGCGCAACCTGGCGACCGACCTGCAGCGCGTGGTGTACGGCCAGGACAAGGCGATCGAGGCGCTGGCCAGTGCGATCAAGCTGGCGCGTGCGGGCTTGCGTGAACCGGAAAAGCCCATCGGCTCGTACCTGTTCTCGGGTCCGACTGGCGTCGGCAAGACCGAGGTGGCCCGCCAGCTGGCGAACATCATGGGCGTTGAACTGATCCGCTTCGACATGTCGGAATACATGGAGCGGCATACCGTCTCGCGCCTGATCGGCGCGCCGCCGGGCTATGTCGGCTTCGACCAGGGCGGCCTGCTGACCGACGGCATCGATCAGCATCCGCACTGCGTGCTGCTGCTCGATGAAATCGAAAAGGCCCATGGCGACCTGTTCAACATCCTGTTGCAGGTGATGGACCACGGCAAGCTGACTGACCACAACGGCAAGAGCGTCGATTTCCGCAACGTGGTGCTGATCATGACCACCAATGCGGGCGCGTCCGATGCCGCCAAGCAGGCCATCGGCTTCGGCCGCGACCTGCGCGAAGGCGAGGACGAGGAGGCAATCAAGCGGCTGTTCACGCCGGAATTCCGCAACCGTCTGGATGCGGTCATTCCGTTCGCGGCGCTCGGCCCCGAGGTTGTCAGCCGGGTGGTGGACAAGTTCATCGCCCAGCTGGAGGCGCAGCTGGAGGACCGGCACGTCACCTTCATGCTGAGCGAGGAGGCGCGTCGCTGGCTGGCCGAGAAGGGCTACGACAAGGCGTATGGCGCCCGTCCTCTGGCGCGGGTGATCCAGGAGCACATCAAGAAGCCGCTGGCCGACGAACTGCTGTTCGGCAAGCTGGCCAAGGGTGGCCACGTCTTTATCAAGGTCGTGGACGGCAAGCTGGACTTCGCGATCACACCCGACGCGGCGGGCCGCAAGAAGGACCAGGAAGGCGACGAGAAGATTCCCGAACTCGCCAATTAAGGCCGGGATCCAAACGCCGCAACAAAACCAGAGCGCCGGGGCCACAAAGCCCCGGCGCTTCCGCTTGAAGGGCTTCCCAGCATGACGGGGCAGGGTCTGAACGCGCGCTGGCCGGGCTATGTCGCGGCCCTGGTGTTTGTCCTGATCTGGGCAAGCTGGGTGGTGAGTACGCGCCTCGGCGTCACGACAAACCTGTCGCCCTACGACATCGGTTTCCTCCGCTTCGTCGTGCCGGCCATCGTATTGCTGCCGGTGCTGTGGAAGCACGGCTTTGGCGTCGAGCGCGGACGTGGACTGCTGGTGCTCGGCATGATCATTGGCGCTGGCGCGCCGATGTTCCTGCTGGCCGCGACCGGCATGCGCTTCACGCCGGCGGCGCATGTGGGTGCGCTGTTGCCCGGCACCATGCCGTTGTTCGTCGCGCTACTGTCCTTCACCGTGCTGTGCGAACGGTTTGGCGGACTGCGGCTGGTCGGTTTCGCGCTGATCGTGCTGGGCCGACCTCGCCATTGGCGGCCTTGCGGCGCTGCACGATGACGGCGGCGCGTGGCGCGGGCACCTGATGTTCCTGTCGGCGGCGTCGCTATGGGCGTCTATACGCTGTGCTTCCGCAAGTCAGGCCTCGGCCCGTGGCACGCGGCGGCGATCATCAGCACGGGTTCGCTGATCGTCTTCGCGCCGGTCTATTTTCTGACTCACCTGCCGCACCTGCTGGACGTGCCGTGGCAAGAACTGGTGTTCCAGGCGTCGATCCAGGGCGGCGGCTCGGGCCTCATCGCGCTGGCGGCCTATGCCATCGCGGTGCGCAAACTGGGCTCGACGCGCGGTTCGGCGTTCACGTCGCTGGTGCCGGCACTGGCCACGCTGATTGCGGTGCCGGTGCTCGGCGAACTGCCCGACATGATTTCCATCCTCGGCATTCTCTGCGTCAGTTGCGGCGTTGCGCTGGCCTCGGGCGCACTGGACCGTTCATCTACCTAGAACCTTTTGTGCGCAGCTTGACTCGACAGGCGATTGGGCGAAGCATCGCCCGAATAGTCGGGGCAAAAATTGCCATGGGGTGGAATATTCAAACGCCATTCAAGGTCGTAGCCGAAGGGCTGCGCTTCCCCGAAGGTCCCATCGAATCGCCCGCCGGCACGCTGAACGGTGCCGCAGTGCAAAGTCGCTGACGATGGTGGAGCATGTCGGTCAGGGCCGTGCAGACGGGCTGTTCAAGCGTGCCAATTGCCACTAGGGGTGCAATTCACCGGCGCAGACCCGGTCCCGTTCCGCCACGTCCTGTCTGCCATCGGCCTGGACGTGGCGGCGGTGGGGGGATCGATCCACGTTGCGGGCGACGATCCCGTCATTGCCAGCCCACACCGGCTGGCGCTGGCGTCCGCGTCCTTGCTGGCGGCGCAAGGGGCGGCGACGGCGGCTCTTTGGCGGCACCGGGGTGGGGGCGAGCAAAGGATCGATGTCGATTGCGGCGATGCGATCCTGGCGCTGAACCCGCTCGTGGCGCTGCGCCGTGCCGGCCATGCCGGCTTTCACTATGACGACCGCACCGCGCCGCTGAACAATTTTTTCCGTGCGGGCGACGGGCGCTGGTTGTTCCTGACTGGCGTGTCGCCGCGCCTGCGTGATGGCACGCTGCGGCTGCTGAAGTGCTGGAACGATGTGCCGGCCATCGCGGATGCGGTGGCGAAGTGGAATTCGTTTGAGCTGGAGGAGGCCCTAGCCGCGGCGCGCCTGACCGGCAGCGTGGTGCGGACGCCGGCAGAGTGGCGCGACCATCCGCACGGGAGGCACCTGGCGGGCAAGCCGCTGGTCGAGATCGAGAAGATCGGCGACGCGCCGCGGCGCACGTTCGAGACTGCCCCACGCCCCATGTCGGGCCTGCGCACCATCGACATGACGCACGTTCTGGCCGGTCCGACGACAGCGCGCGCCATGGCGGAGCAGGGCGCCGACGTGCTCCGCCTGACCTCGATGCGGCCCGACCTTGCCGATGCCGAGGGCGTGATGATCGAGATGGGCATGGGCAAGCGCTCGGCCGTCATCGACCTGAACCTGGCGGAGGATCGCGACACCCTTGCGCAATTGTGCGCCGGTGCGGATGTGTTCGCCCAGTCGTGGCGACCGGGCCTGCTGGCCAGGCACGGGTTCGCTCCGGAGCAGGTCGCGGCGCGCCGGCCTGGCATCATCTATGTCAGCATCACCTGCTTCGGCCTCGACGGGCCGTGGGGTGGACGCGGCGGGTATGACGTTATCGCGCTGAATGCGACAGGGTTCACGGCAGAGGAAAGCGCCGTCGATGCGCCGCGGTTCGCGCCGTGCGGCATCGTGACAGACCACATGGCAGGATTCCTGGGCGGCGCGGCCGTGGCCAGCACCTTGCTGCGCCAGGCGCGCGAGGGCGGCAGCTATCACATCAAGATCTCGCTGGCGCAGATCGCCATGTGGGTGCAGTCGCTGGGCCTGGTCACGGTGGATGGCGTGCCGATGCCGCCAGTACCGCGCATGGAGCGCATAGAGTCACCCTACGGGCCATTGGAGTATCTGGCTTCGCCGATCCGCTACACTGAAACGCCGGCATGGTTCGAGCGGCCGCCGGCGCCGGAGGGGTCGTCGCCGCCGGTCTGGCTGCAAGGGGAGCGGGATGCAATTTCCGGGGGCGGATGACGCAGCCTTCCGCACGGTGCTGGCCGGCATCGGGCTGGATGCGGCGGACGTGGGTGGTACGGTGGCGCTGGTGGGCGAGGGGCCGGCCGTGCTCAGCCCGCATCGCATCATCGAGGCCGGTGGCCTGGCGCTGGCGGCAGAGGGCGCGGCCATGGCGGCACTTTGGCGCCATCGCAGCGGCCGGGCGCAGGAGGTCACGGTTCACGCCTCGGACGTGATCTTCGCGCTGAACCCGTTTCCCTATCTGCGCCGCAACGGGCATCTGGGCCACAACATCGCGGACATCGTTTCGCCTTGCAGCGGCTACTTCCAGACCGCCGATGGGCGGCACATGTACGTAACCGCCAATTACCCGAAACTGCGCGACGGCATGCTGAAGCTGCTGGATTGCCCGAATGATCGCGAGGCAGTCGCCAAGGCCATCGCGCGCTGGAAGGCGCTGGACCTCGAGCAGGCGGTGATCGACCGCAAGCTGGTGGCCGGACTCGTGCGGACGAAAGAGGAATGGCGCGATCATCCGCAGGGCCGTTACGTGGCGCAACTGCCGCTGGTCGAGATCGAGAAGATCGGCGATTGCGCGCCGGTGCCGCTGGGCGCCGCCGCGCGGCCGTTGTCGGGTGTGCGGGTCGCGGACATGACCCATGTGTTTGCCGGACCTTCGATCACCCGTGGCCTCGCCGAACAGGGCGCGGATGTGCTGCACCTCGGTCCGTTGAACCCCAACCTGGTTGATGCCATCGGCATCACCCTGGAGACCGGTATCGGCAAGCGCTCGGCGATCATAGACCTGGGCCTCGAAGACGATGTGGCGACGCTGGGCCGCCTGCTCGGCGAGGCCGACGTGTTCGTGCAGTCGTGGCGGCCGGGTCTGCTGGCGGCGAAAGGCTTTTCGCCGGAGCGCGTGGCGCAACTCAACTCCGGCATCATCTACGTCACCGTCACGTGCTACGGCTCGGGCGGGCCATGGGCACAGCGCGGCGGGTTCGATGGCCTGGCCTTGGCCTCAACCGGCATGACGGCGGACGAGGCCGAGTACGACAAGGTGAAACTGTCGCCGCCCGGCATCCTGACCGACGGCATTGCCGGCTTCCTCGGCGCGGGTGCGGTGGCGGCCACCTTGTTGCGCCGCGCGCGCGAGGGTGGCAGCTACCACATCAGGATTTCGCTGTCGCAGGCGGCAATGTGGATCCAGAGCCTGGGCCGGCAGCCGAAGCGGGCAGCGGAGGACCCCGGCCAGCCCCGCATCGCCACCATGGACTCACCGTTCGGGGCGCTGGAATATGTCGCCCCGGCGATCCGCTATTCCGAGACGCCGGGATTTTTCGACAAGCCGCCGGTGCCGGTCGGTGCCTCGCGCGCCGAGTGGCTGGAGAGGGAACAATGATCCATCGCGACCCCGCCGTGCAGAACCTGATCGACCGCGAGAGCATTCGCGACGCACTGTACCGCTATTGCCGCGGCATCGACCGCTGCGACGTGGAGACGCTGAAATCGGCCTATTGGCCCGAGGCGGTGGACAACCATGTTTTCTACAACGGCAATGCGTGGGAGTTCGCCGAGTGGGTGGTGCCGCTGCTGCGCGGACGCGACCAGACCATGCACATGATCACCAATGCGATGATCGAGATCGAGGGCGAGACGGCCAACGTTGAGTCGCAATATGTCGGCTACGAGCGGGTGCGCAGCGCCAAGCGCGGCCTGTCGGACATGTTCGCCGGCGGGCGCTACCTCGACCGCATGGAGAAACGCGGTGACGAATGGCGCATCCTGCACCGTGACGTGGTCTGGGCCTGGTTCCGCGTCGAGGAGGATTCCGCCGACTGGAGCCGCGGCCTGTTCGGCAAGCAGGTGCCGTTCGGCGGGCGCGACATGGATGACCCGCTCTACACCAAGCTGGGTTTCAAGCCGGGGACCATCAATATCTGACTAGTCCGGTTCTTTCCGGAACGGGCTGTGTTCGGTGTAGGCGGCGATGTCGGCCTCGATGTGCTGGCGCTCGCGCTTCAGAAAATCGGCGACGGCGCGGCGGAAGGCCGGATCGGCTATCCAGTGGGCCGAGTAGGTCGGCACCGGCAGGTAGCCACGCGCCAGTTTGTGTTCGCCTTGGGCGCCGGCCTCGACCCGCTGCAGGCCATGCGCGATGGCGTAGTCGATGGCCTGGTAGTAGCAGATCTCGAAATGCAGGTAGGGGTGCTGTTCGATGCAACCCCAGTTGCGGCCGAACAGGGTGTCACTGCCGCGCAGGTTCAGCGCGCCGGCGATCCAGCGGCCATCGCGCCGCGCCATGATCAGCACCACCTTGTCGGCCATGCTGGCGTGCAGGCGGGTGAAGAAATCGCGCGTGAGGTAGGGCTGGCCCCATTTGCGGCTGCCGGTATCCATGTAGAACTCGAAGAACGCGTCCCAGTGTTCCTCGGTGAGGTCGGGGCCGGACAGCGCGAAGATCTCGATGCCGGCGGCCACGGCTTCGCGCCGCTCCTTCTTCACGGCCTTGCGCTTGCGCGCGGCCAGCGCCTCCAGATAGTCGTCGAACGTGCCGTAGCCGGCATTGCTCCAGTGGAACTGCTCGCCGGTGCGCTGCAGGAAGCCGAGCTCACCGAACAGGGTCCAGTCGGCCTCGTCGGGAAAGGTGATGTTCAGCGACGACACTTCGAGCCGGCGGGCCAGCTCGACCGCCGCCGCGGCAAGCGCCTGTTTCGACGCGGTGTCGTGCGCCAGCAGGCGCGGGCCGGGTACGGGCGAGAAGGGCACGCAGGACTGCAGCTTCGGGTAATAGGCACCGCCGGCGCGCTGGTACGCCTCGGCCCAGCCATGGTCGAATACGTATTCGCCCTGGGAATGGCTTTTCAGATAGAGCGGCATGACACCGGTAATGCCGAGATCCGTTTCCAACACCAGATGCTGCGGCAGCCAGCCGGTGCGGCGCACCGCCGAGCCGCTCTGCTCCAGCGCCAGCAGGAAGGCGTGGCTGACGAACGGATTACTCGGGCCGGCGCAGGCATCCCAGGCGCTGGCATCGACTTCGGCCAGGCTGTTGATCACCTTGACGACGGCCTCGCTCATGCGGCGGTTTCGACCTTGCGGCGCAGTTCGGCCTGTGCCCCGGCATCGAGCGGGAAGTTCCAAACCAAAGCCGTGGCCAGCAGTTTGAACGCGATGGGCACGAGGCCATAGAACGCGGAGAGAGCGAACAGCACCTGCGGTGTATTGCCGCCGCTCTGCGCGACGAAACCCATGGCGCCGAGTGCAGGGAAGGCGATGCCGACCGCCAGCGCCAGTGCCAGCTTGGTGCCCATGGCCCAGAGCGCGAAGTACAGACCCGTGCGCTGCGCGCCGGTGGCTGCGCGGTCCACATCGACCACATCGGCTTGCATGGCGGCGGGCAAAGCGAGGTCGGCGCCGAGGCTGAGCCCAGACAACACACAGACGAGCATGTAAGGCCAGAAGTCGCCGGGGCCGAGGAACGGGACGGCGAGGAAGATCAGGCAGTTCCACAGCATCGAACCGCTCCACGCCCGGTGCTTGCCGATGCGGGCGCTGAGCGCGACCCATGCCGGCACCGCGACCACGCCGGACATGAAATAGACCAGCAGCAGGATCGGCGTGCGCTCGGGGATCAGCAGCACCTCGCCGACGAACAGCAGGAACAGCGTCGCCGGCAGGCCGTTCGCGACACCGTTGATGAGATAGGCGAGCAGCAGTCGCCGGAACGGTTTGTTGTCGCGCAGCGCGCGCCAGCCCTCGCGCCAATCGACTTTCTGCACCGTCGTCTCCGGCGGGTCGGGGATGAAGGCGATGGCGAGCAGGACGGTGACGGGCAGGGCGATGACGACGAACCAGGCGAGGCCGCGCAGCGCGCTGCCGCTCAGGCTCTCGATGCCTTGCTGGGTGACGAGGGGCAGGGCGCAGGCCAATACGATGCCGGCGATCTGCGCGCCTTCGCGGAAACCGGAGATGCGCGTGCGGGTGTTGTAGTCTGACGACAGTTCCGCGCCCCAGGACTGGTGCGGCAGGGTGACCATGGTCCAACCCATGTAGAGCACGATGGCCCACAGGAACAGCCCGCCGGGCCCCGTGCCGGCCGAGGGCACGAACAGGTGCCACAGGCCCAGCAGCACGACGGGCGTGCCCGCGACCAGCCACGGGCGGCGGCGACCGAAGCGCGAGCGGGTATGGTCGGTGAGGAGGCCGATGACCGGGTCACTGACCACGTCCCACAGGCGCGCCAGCAAAAGCAACTGGCCCAACAGTGTCAGGTCGATGGCCAGTTCGCGGGCGTAGTAGGTCGGCAGGTAGATGACCAGCGGAATGCTGGCCGCCGCCAGCGGCAGGCCGGGCAGACCATAGAGGAACGTCTGGAAAAGCGTTACGCGCCGCATTGAAAAACCCGAACCCGGCGCGTGGCCGCCTCTAGCGGTGGCGGAGCGCGACCTGCATCACGTCGATAGTGCCGCCGCGGAAGCCGCCTTCGCAATAGGCCAGGTAATATTCCCACATGCGGCGGAAGCGGTCGTCGAAGCCCATCGGCTCGATAACGGGCCAGGCCGCCATGAACTTCTTGCGCCATTCCAGCAGCGTGTCGGCATAGTTGTTGCGGAAGAAATACTCGTCCTCGACCACCAGTCCCGATTTGCCGGCCTCGCGCCGGAAGACGCTGGGTGAGGGCAGCATGCCGCCCGGAAAGATGTACTTCTGGATGAAGTCCATCGAGCTGCGATAGGCCTCGAAATACTTGTCGGCGATGGCGATGAGCTGCAGGGCGGCGCGCCCCTCGGGCTTCAGGCACTGGTTGATCTTGTTGAAATAGGTCGGCCAATAAGCCTCGCCCACCGCCTCGAACATCTCGATGGAGACGATGCCGTCATAGGCGCCGGTCACGTCGCGATAGTCGCGCATCTCGAAGGTGACCTTGTCGGCCAGGCCGGCCTCGAAGGCGCGCTTCTGCGCATAGTCGAACTGCTCGCGGCTGATGGTGATGCCGTGTACCTGGACATCGCGTTCGCGCGCGGCGAAACAGGCGAAGCCGCCCCAGCCGCAGCCGATCTCGAGGATCTTCTGGCCGGGCTTGGGATTGACGACGTCCAGCAGGCGGCGGAATTTGTTGTCCTGCGCAACTTGCAACGACTGGCCGGCATGCTCGTACGAGGCTGACGAATAGGTCATGCCCGGATCGAGCCATTGGGCATAGAACGAATTGCCGAGGTCGTAGTGGTAGGCGATGTTGCGCCGGCTGCCGCGCTTGCTGTTGCGCGCCAGCATGAACAGGGCGCGGCGCAGCACGCGGAACCACAGCTTGCCCTCCAGCGTGTCGTCGAGGGCTTCGTTCTGGCAGGCCCATTCGGTCAGGGCGCCGATGTCGGGACTGACCCAGTCGCCGTCCATGTAGGATTCCGCGAAGCTGAGGCTGCCGCCGGTCAGCAGGCGCTTCGCCACGCGCTCGTTGCGCATGACCATGGTGCCATCGCGGCCCGGCTTGCTGCCTGAACGCACGGCGCGACCATCAGGAAGAACGATGGTCAGCTTGCCCTTCTCGATACTGGGGGCGACCGACAGCATCAGGCGGGTCCAGTTGCCGATATTGGGGATGGACCAGGAATCGCGCGCGCTGTGCAGTTCGATCACGCGCTGTTCGGAAGGCTGGCCCTCGGCGCGGCCGGCGGTGAATTCAGGTTCGGTCATCATCGACATGGTCGCACTCCTCGATCCGTCTAGGTTGATTTCTTTGGCGCCGGCGGTTGCCGGAAGTAGGTCGCGCCCTTGAGCCACAGGCGCAGGGCTTGCCAGTGAATGCCCGCCACGACCTTGAGTGTCATCAGCGGATAGGCGAACAGCGCGCGCAGCAGCACAGCGTCGGTAAAGGCGCGGCGGCGGCCGGTCTGCGTAGCGATAAGCTGCCGTCCCTCGGGCACATGTTCGATGATCGCCACCGACAGCTTTTCGCCCGGCGGCAGCAGGCGAAAGCGATAGGTCGCCGTCATGTCGATGAAGGGCGAGACATAGAAGTTCTTGTCGGTGTGCTGGATGATCGGTGTGTCGGCCGCGCGGTTCGGATCGACCGGCAGCACATAGGGGTGCTGGCCACCGAAGGTATTCTTCACTTCGTACAGGATGGCGTAGAGGCGGCCGGCAGCGTCGGCGCAGTAATAGATGCTGAGCGGATTGAACACGAAGCCGAACAGGCGCGGGAAGCAGAGCAGGTCGATACGGGCCGGCTTTGCCATGCCGCTCTCCGCCAGCCTGGCCTCCACCCAGGGGCGCAGGGCCGACCCGTCGCGCGCGCCGTGATCGCGGTCGTGGAAGCTGAAGATGCGTGGCCGGTTGTAGCCGAACAGGCGCGTGGTTGCAGCGATGTTCGCCAGCTTGTCGATGTCGAGCAAGATTGAAAAGACGCGATAGACGAAGCGGTGCCCGACGGGGCGATAGCGCCGGTGCATGACCTCGCCGAAATAGATTGCCGCGTCGCTCATGCGGGGACCACGGGCTTCAGAGCCGGCATGGGGTGGATGTCGCTGTTACCTTGAGCCTTCCAGGGACGTTTGGCGCCGAGAGCCTCTGCCACCGCGATGCCACTGGAGAGGCCATCCTCGTGGAAGCCGTAGCCGCTCCAGGCGCCGGCATACCAGATGCCGCCGCGGCCCTGGATGGCGGGCAGGCGGCGCTGCATCGCAATGGCGGTGGCGTCGAACAACGGATGGTCGTAGTCGAAACTGGCGAAGACGAGCTTCGGGTTCGGCGGTTCCAGCGGATTGAGCGTAACAAAGAGCGGACGTGCGGGATCGAGGTTCTGCAGCCGGTTCATCCAGTAGGTCAGGCCGACACGGCGCTGCAGATCGCGGCGCGGTTCGCTGAGATAATTCCAGCTGGCCCAGACGCCGCGGCGCTTCGGCATCAGATTGGCATCGCGATGCAGGATCGCGCGGTTGGGCTGGAAGCGGAAGCCGGAGAGTATCTCGCGTTCCTCCGCGTCGACGTCCTTCAGCATGGCCAGGGACTGGTCGCCGTGCGCGGCGAGGACAACGTGGTCGAAGCGTTCCGTCGTGCCGTCGGCGGTGCGCACCGTCGCGCCCTGGGCAGCGCGGCGCACCTCGACCACCGGCGCGTTCAGGCGGATGGCGTTGCCCAGGCGCTCGCCAATGCGGCGGACATATTCGCGGCTGCCGCCACTGACCGTCTGCCATTGCGGCCGGTCGTTCACGCTGAGCAGACCGTGGTTCATGAAGAAGCGGACAAAGGTGCGTGCCGGGAAGGCCAGCATGTCGGCCATGGGTGACGACCAGATCGCCGCACCCATGGGCAGCAGGTAGTCCAGACGGAAGGTTTCGGAATAGCGGCCGGCATCTATGTAGTCGCCCAGGCTTTTGCCATCCAGCCGGCCGGCGGCCCAGTCGCGCGGCGCCTCCTTGTTGAAGCGCAGGATGTCGAGCCACATGCGGTGGAAGCGCGGGCTGAGCAGGTTGCGCTTCTGCGCGAACAGGGTGGCGATTGTGGAGCCCGACCATTCCAGGGCGCCGTTGCCGACGCTGACGGCGAACGACATGTCGCTGTTCTCGGTGGCGACGCCGAGCTCTGCGAACAGGCCCAGCAGGTTCGGGTAGTTCGGCGCGTTGAAGACGATGAAGCCCGTATCGACCGGCATGGCGTGGCCGTCGTAGTCGGCGACGGCGGTGTTGCTGTGACCGCCGAGGCGACCTTCGCGTTCGAACAGCGTGACGTCATAGCGCTGCTGCAATAGCCACGCGCAGGCGAGGCCCGATATGCCGCTGCCGACGACGGCAACGCGGCCGGATTTCAAAGGTGCCTGCTGGTTCATGCGGCGGCGCGTCCGATGCTGGCGAAGGCGGTCAGCGCACGGTCGCGCGCAAAGCGATGATCGACGATGGGGGCGGGATAGCCTCCGGGCGGTTGTGGGGCCGCCCAGGGCTGGTGCACCCACTTGTCGGGCACGGCAGTCAATTCCGGTATCCAGCGGCGCACGTAGGTCCCCTGCGCGTCGAACTTCTGCCCCTGCAGCACGGGGTTGAAAATGCGGAAATAAGGCGCGGCGTCGGCGCCACAGCCGGCAACCCACTGCCAGCTGGCGCTGTTATTGGCCAGGTCCGCGTCTACAAGCGTGTCCATGAACCAGGCGGCCCCCTCGCGCCAGTGGATCAGGAGATGTTTGACCAGAAACGAGGCGACGATCATTCGAACTCGGTTGTGGACCCAGCCAGTATGCCAGAGTTCGCGCATGCCGGCATCCACGATGGGGTAGCCGGTTCGACCTAGCTGCCAGGCTTTGAGCGCTTTCGCATCCTGTGCCCAGGGGAAGGCGTCGAAATTCGGCCTGAGGTTGTTCGCCGGTAGTTCAGGTTCGCTGAACAGCAGGTGCCACGAGAATTCGCGCCATGCCAGTTCGGACAGGAACTTGCCGGCGTCGCTGGCGAGTTCGGGATGGGTCGCGGCGCGGAGCGTTGCCGCACGCCACACCTGGCGGGGCCCGATCTCGCCATAGTGCAAGTACGGCGACAGGCGCGAGGTGGCGGGCAGAGCCGGTATGTCGCGTTTCGCGGCATAGCCCAGCAGCTCGTGGGACAGGAAGTCGTCCAGCCGCGCCAGCGCGCTGGTCTCGCCGGGCCGCCAGTTTTCACGGAAGCCCGCTGCCCAGTCGGGCTTTGACGGCAACAGGTTCCAGTCGTCGAGCGTGTCGCCGGCGATGTCATGGCCGGGGATGGATTTCGGCGCAGGCAGTGTCGGCGTCGGCTCGCCCCTGGCGCGGATCGCGTTCCAGAACGGGGTGAACACCTTGAACGGCGTACCGCCGCCGGTCTTCACCGTCCAGGGTTCATGCAACAGCGCGGCGTTGAAGGACTCTGCGGTGATGCCGCGCTGTTTCAGCGCCTCTTTCAGCGTGGTGTCGCGCGTGATGGCGGCGGGCGTGTATTCGCGGTTCCAGTACACCGCTTCGGCGCCTGTTTCGGTGATGAGCCGCAGCAGTTCTTTCTGCGCGCCTCCACGCCGGAGAACCAGCGGCGCACCCAGCCGGCGCAGATCGCCCGATAGTGCGGCGAGGCTGTGGTGCAGCCACCAGCGGCCGGCGGCGCCTTCGGTGTCGTCCAGGATGTAGACCGGCACGACCGGACGGCCCGACCGGACGGCCGCATCCAGCGCCGGATTGTCGGCCACGCGCAGATCGCGGCGATACCAGAGCAAAGCGGGTTTGGCGGTCGGCGGTCGAGCAGCCATGAATGGAAGTTTGCCTCTTGAATGCGAGGTATACGGCGCACGACGGGGATGGGATCAGTGGCGGGGGGAGGCGGACACGATGTCGTGATGATGTAGCCCGGCAGACCGGCGGAAGGCCAGCGCGCATATAGTTAGTTGACAAGGAAACCATGGCTGATAGTTTCCTTGTCAATTAATGGAGGTGGCGGTGAAAAAGCCGGTGTCGGTAAGCGCCCTTGAGGCCCATCTGGGTTACTGGCTGCGGTTCGTGTCGAACCACGTGTCGCATGCCTTTAGCCGCAAACTGCTGGCCCGCGATGTCACCGTGGCCGAATGGGTGATCCTGCGCGACCTGTATGACCGCGAGGCGGCGGTGCCGAGCGAACTGGCCGCGCGCATCGGCATGACGCGCGGCGCCATCTCGAAACTGGCGGACCGGCTGGCCGCCAAGTCGCTGGTCGCGCGTTCGGCGGACCGCGAGGACCGCCGTTACCAGGCACTGGCGCTGACGCCGTCGGGCCGCGCTTTGGTGCCGGAACTTTCGGCCCTGGCCGACCAGAACGACGCGGAGTTTTTCGGCGTGCTCGAGCCTGAAGCGCGCCAGGCCATCGAGGCCGCGATGAAAGAGATCGTGCGGCGCAAGACGCTGCGCGGCGTCCCCGTCGAGTGACGTGCATATCAATAAGCAGGAGACAGTGATGGACAGCAAGGTGAAGGACGTCATGCAGGAATGCACGACCGCGTCGGACGAGGAGCGGGTGACGTTCCCGCAGGTAGTCATGAAGTTGATGGAAGCGGGCGTCGAGCGCTACTACGCCGACCTGCAGCGCCACGAAAAGACTTACTACCTGCCGAACGGGGAATCCCATGTCGTGCCCGCGAAACCGGTCGATGCCCAGGCAGCGCGCGACTTCTCGCCATCGGCCGTCGATGCGGCGGTGCGGGCCGTGCAGGCCGGCAAGATCAAGTATCAGGAGTTCTGCACGCGCATCATGGCTGCGGGCTGCATCGCCTACCTGGTGTCGATGGCCGGACGCCGCGCCGTCTATTACGGCCGCACCGGCGAATACCATGTGGAGATGTTTCCCGCCGCGTCGTGACGGCGGTCACTGCGCCCGGCGCCAATGGGCATAGGGTTACATCAGTTGCTTCCTGAAGACCCCCAGATGACGCCCCCGGCCCTTACCCCAGCGCCGGGGGCATTTCTTTTGGACCCGCCGCCTTGATGAAATCGACAAAGGCGCGGAGCGGGGCCGGCATGTGCCGCCGGCTGGGGTAGTAGAGGAACGGGCCCGAGAAATCCTGCCACCAGTCCTCGAGCAGGGGTACCAGCGCGCCACTCTTGAAGGCAGGCGATACAAATTCTTCGAAGCTGGCGACGATGCCCAGCCCGGCAATGGCGGCGCTGAGTTCCATCTCTATGGTGGTGGCGGTCAGCCGGGCGGCCGGGTTGACGCGCACAATCTCGCCCATGCGTTCGAACTCCCAGGCCGCGCTGGCGCCGCTGGAAAAGCGGTGGCGGATGCAGGCGTGATGCAGCACATCACGCGGATGTTCGGGCCGGCCATTGGCGGCGAGATAGGCGGGCGAGGCCGCCAGGGCGAACCGCTGCCGGCGCGGGCCGATGGGCATGGCGATCATGTCCTGTTCCAGCCGCTCGTCGTATCGGATGCCGGCATCGAACCCGGCGGCGAGGACGTCAATGAAATTGTCGTCCGTCGCGACTTCCATCGCGATGCCGGGATGCGCCTTAAGAAAGGCCTCGATGATCGGTGGCAGGATCGCCTTGGCGACGGCGACAGGAACGTTCAGCCGCAACGTGCCGGTCGCGCTGTCGCGAAAGCCGTTCACCACGTCTAGCGCTGACTGTACTTCGCCCAACGCGGGCACCAGCCGTTCCAGCAGGCGGGCGCCGGCCTCGGTGGGCGTGACGCTGCGGGTGGTGCGGTTCAGCAAGCGGACGCCCAGCCGCGTCTCCAGCCGGCGGACCGCCTCGCTCAGCGTCGAGGCGGAAGCGCCGCGCGCGGTGGCGGCGCCCCGAAAGCTGCGGTGCCTGGCAACGGCGGTGAAGGCGTCGAGATCGGCTAGGTCCGGGTCGGTCATTGTGTGGATATTCGCACGACCTGTTCTATTTGTACTGGATTATCGAACGAGGCTGTGGGGCCCATAACAAGGGCCAGTGCGGGGCGTTGTTCCGCCAAATCTCAGGAGAAGCGCAAATGGAAAAGCTGCAACTCGGCAAAACCGGCCCCGCCGTTTCGGCCATCGGCCTTGGCTGCATGGGCATGTCGGGCATGTACGGCCCGGCCGACCGGCAGGAAAGTATCGCCACCATCCATGCGGCGCTCGACGCCGGCATCACGCTGCTCGATACCGGCGACTTCTACGGCATGGGCCACAACGAGATGCTGCTGGGCGAGGCGCTGAAGGGCGTGGCGCGCGACAGCTACCAGGTCAGCGTGAAGTTCGGCGCCCTGCGCGACCCGGCCGGCGCGTGGGTTGGCTATGACGCGCGACCGGCGGCGATGAAGAACTTCCTCGCAAATTCGCTGACGCGCCTCGGCCTCGACCATATCGATGTTTACCGGCCAGCGCGGCTGGACGCGCAGGTGCCTATCGAAGACACCATCGGCGCCATCGCCGACATGGTGAAGGCCGGCTATGTGCGCCACATCGGCCTGTCGGAAGTTGGCGCGGCGACGATCCGCCGTGCCGCAGCCGTGCATCCGATTGCCGATCTGCAGATTGAATATTCGCTGATTTCACGCGGCATCGAGGACGAGATCCTGCCGGTGCTGCGCGAACTGGGCATTGCCGTAACGGCCTATGGTGTGTTGTCGCGTGGCCTCATCAGTGGCCACTACGACAAGAATGCCGTGGGCAAGACTGATTTCCGTGCCCACAGCCCACGCTTCCAGCCCGGCAATGTCGAACGCAACCTGACGCTGGTCGAGGCCCTGCGCGGCGTGGCGGTGGCGCGGGGTGTGAGCGTCGCGCAGGTGGCCATCGCGTGGGTAGCGGCGCAGGGCCGTGACATCGTTCCGTTGGTGGGCGCCCGCCGTCGCGACCGGCTGGCGGAATCGCTTGGCGCGCTGGACCTGGTTCTGTCACCGGCCGACCTTGCGGCCATTGAACGCGCGGTGCCCCGCGATGCTGCCGTGGGCGACCGCTACGCGGCGCCCCAGATGCTGCAACTCGACAGCGAGAAGCGGTAAGGGAAGAGGGGCGCGTCGTCAGTTTCCCGTGCGGGGAAAGCGGGTGAGCAACCCGGCGATGACGCGCCCCGCTTCGCGACCTACCTGCGATTCATAAAAGCCGGTCAGGCCGTGATGGGCACGCACCAGCACATCACCCACCTCACTGGTGGTGAGGACCCCCTTGTTGACCAGTTCGTCGAGCAGGACAGTCAAAACGGCCGCGCCGGCCAGGCCCATGCCCTGCGAGACGCTATCCACATCACCTTCGGCCATTTGTCTGCTCCTAAACTGCAATGATGCAGAAGCTTGTACGCCGTCGCGGCGGGCAATGCGATGCGGAACGGCCTATCCTGTGGCGTCGTTCAGGGGTGATGGAGGCAGCATGAAACTGGAAGGTTCCTGTCATTGCGGCGCGGTGCATTTCAGCGTGCAGTCGGCGCATCCCTATCCCTACCAGCTTTGCTATTGCTCGATCTGTCGCAAGACCCAGGGCGGGAGCGGTGCGGCAATCAATCTCTCGGGCGCGTCGGATACGCTGCAGGTCCGGGGACGCAAGAACCTCGCGGTGTACCGTGCGCTGGTGAAGAACCCGGAGGAGAAGCGGGCGCGGCGCAGCACGGGCCAGCGGAATTTCTGCAAGACGTGTGGCTCGGCTTTATGGCTGTACGACCCCACATGGCCGGAACTGGTGCATCCGTTTGCTTCCGCTATCGACAGCGACTTGCCGACGCCGCCGCGGCGCACGCACCTGATGCTCGACTTCAAGCCGGACTGGGTTGAGACGCACGCCAGGCCGGGCGACACCCGCTTTGCCCGCTATCCCAAATTGTCCATTGCGGAATGGCATGAGAAACACGGACTTGCTGGCAAGGAGCGAAAAATCGCCGGTTAGCTTTCGCGACTCAAGGCGGCCAGGCTGCTCGGGCCGTGAAGACAAAAGCGGTGCAAAACAGGGGGAGTTGACAGGTCAGGGACATTGGTTCTAGTTTTGTTCTCATCGAGTTTTCGAGGAGGACAGTCCTATGTTCATGCTGGATCGCCGCTCGCTGCTGCGCCGTGAATACCCGGTTCGGGTCGAAATCAGCGTCCCGCCCGCAGGTTTCACCGAGCGGCAGTACAACGCTTTGCAGGTGGCGCTGCTGACCGTGGACCACGTGCATGACCGGCGGCACGAGGACCTGGACTGGGTCGCCTATCGCTTCCGCACCGAGGGCGATGCCGAGATGTTCCGGCAGAATGTCGGCCGGGCACACCTGCCGGCGTGAGCTGAGCATGGCCAGCCCACGAACCCTGCTGCTGGAATATCCGGCCATCGTCCATGTCGGACAGCCGCTGGCGCCGCATCGCCTGGAGCGCATCGAGGCGGCGCTGGCGGGCATCGACCACTTGCAGTGCGTCGATACCCTGCGCTCGCCGCCGGAGATGTCATTCCGGTTTCGGCGTGAGGCTGACGTGACGATGTTTCAGAACCGGCTGGCGCAGTAGGCGCTCCGCTACGACGCGATAGGCATCGGTCGGTAGGAAATTTGCGGCTTTTTTCTCTCTTTTCCGAGCAGTTCGTCAAACTCGCGCCGTGTGACGTCATAACATTCGCAGGATTGGGCTTCCAGCCCGGGGCGGTCGAGGATTTTGACGTGGCCGCGCTGATAGGTAATCAGGCCGCGGCTTTGCAACGCACCCGCCGCAACCGTGACACCGGCGCGCCGTACGCCAAGCATCATGGCGAGAAATTCCTGGGTCAGCAGAAACTCGTCGGATGTCATGCGGTCCCCCGTCATCAGAAGCCATCGGCAGCACCGCTGCTCAAGCGTGTGGAACAGGTTGCAGGCGGCTGACTGCGAGATCTGATTCATAAAGACGTGGGCGTAGTGCAGCAGATGAACCTTCATCGCGGGGTGCCGCTCCAGGGCGGAACGGAAGCTGCTGGCGGACATGCGGTGGCCCTTGCCCGGGACCTGGATGTAGACGCTGGTCCCTGTACAGGTGTCTCCCAGAAGAATCGGCAGTCCGACCAGTCCTTCGTTGCCGATCGTGCCAACCTCAGCCGCCCGCCCGTCCTTCATTGTCGTGACCACCGACGCGACGCCAGACTCAAGGAAATAGACGTACTCGATCGTCTGGTCCGCCTCGTAGAGGGATAGCCGGTAGTCCAGCGGGACGGCGCTGAGATGGCTGCTCAGGCTTTCGAAATCATCTTTCGACAGCAGCGAAAGAAAGCGGTTTTGCTGAGTTTCCGCAGGGATTCGGTTGTCCAAGAGCAGCTCCCGTCGCAGGTGGCAGGGCGCCGTCACATATAACGACCTTTTGGCTCTAAACCTCAGCCCGTTGCTCCAGGCGGGGCGCGGCGCCCTTGGATCGAACTTTCCCCAGCATCGCGTTTTCGAGAAACGCACGACCGCGCGCTATGCGGCTGCGGATCGTGCCAACCGGGCATTGGCAGACCGCTGCCGCCTCTTCGTAGGACAGCCCGTTGGCCACGACCAGCATCAGCGCTTCACGCTGCGAAGCCAGCAGATGATCCATGGCGACAGCCAGTTCGCCCAGCAGAAGGTGGTCGAACTGGCTTGGCCCGATGACACGCAGGTCCCGGATATCGCTTTCATCCATATCGGCTACAGCTTCACGCTTGCGCCGGCGCACCATATCGATGTGCAGGTTGCGCATGATCGTAAAGATCCAGGCCTTGAGATTTGAGCCGGACTGAAACTGCTCCCGGCAGGAAAGCGCACGCGTCACGGTGTCCTGCGTGAGATCTTCGGCGTCCTAGATATGGCGGGTACGGGAAAAGGCGAATGCCCGCAGGGAGGGCGTCATCTCGGTCACCTGCTGATCGAATAGAATTGTCATAGAGGGCCCCACGTCGTTCGAGTGGAAAGGCCCAGCAGTCTCAATCGAGCTGCGATGTCCCGGACCTGTCTTCAGGCTATCGGCCCTTCCGGGCGCCGCGGGGACGTTGGCAACCGGCTCTCTACTGGTGGAGAGCCAACGAGAATAATTCTATCAAGAGTACGGTGCCGTACATTGATCCAGATCAATGTGAGCGTGCGGAGCCAAAGTCCAGTCTGGAGCGTTGCCCCGATTACCGTAAGTTATGTCCTCGATTTCGGGGCGTGAGAGGACTTTTGTTCATGCACGACCGGCCATTTTCGCCCCAGATCCACTCAGGCTTCTTTTCCCGGTTCTGGCGCTGCTCCGTGGGATTCTGGCGCGGTCGCGGCGCAACGCAAAGTTGGGCGCTGACATCGTTTCTGGCAATCGTTGTCGTGCTGGGGCTGCTGGTGCAGTACTGGCTGAACCTCTGGAATCGCGATTTTTTCAATGCGCTGGAGCGCAAGGACGCCGTCGTCATCGGCGAGCAGGCGCTGCTGTTCCTTGTTCTGGCCGGCGCCAGCATGACATTGGCCATCGTCGGGGTTTGGGGCGCATGACGATGCAGCGAAAATGGCGCGAGTGGCTCAGCAAGCAGTTGATCGAACAATGGCTCGCGAAAGGCCGGTATCGCCGTTCCGACCTTATCCTGGACGACCACCAGAACCCGGAATACCGGATTGCGGAAGATGCGCGGGTGGCGACTGACGCGCCGGTGGATTTCATGTTCGGCCTGGCGGCGGCCTTGCTGACGGCTGTTACATTTATCGGCGTTTTGTGGAGCGTTGGCGGCGATCTCAGTGTCGAAGCCTTTGGCCGGATATTCACCTTGCCAGGCTATCTCGTGATCGCCTCAGTCTCCTATGCGGCGGCCACCACAGGCGCAATGCTTGTCATGGGTCGCCGCATGGTAGCCGTGTTCGAGGGCAAGAACCAGGCAGAGTCCGAGTTGCGCCATTCGGCGGCGCGACTGCGCGAGAACGCCCGCCTGGACGAAAATACGGGCGACCGGGCCGCGCTGGAAACGGCGATGACACTGGTGATCGCGCGATGGCGCGACGTGTGCTGGCAGCTCATGCAGACGACCCTGGTCTCGCACGGGAATTTTCTGCTGGCGCCGGTCGTCGGCCTGACCCTGTGCGCGCCGAAATTCATCGCCGGGACGATGTCGCTGGGTGAAGTAACCCAGGCCGCGGCGGCGTTCGTGATCGTGCAGGCCGCCTTCAACTGGTTCATGGACAATTATCCACGCATGGCGGACTGGGTCTCTTCCGCCAATCGGGTCGGAGCTCTCCTCGTTTCGCTGGACGCCCTTCAGGAGTGGCGGGACGAGGATGGCGAATAGGCGCGGCGTTCACAGGCCGGGAGTGCAGCGAGAGAATTGCAGGCAGGCCCGGCGAGCGTTCCACCGTTAGCCGAAGCCGTGCTGGCCTTTTCCGAAGGTCAGGATGATGGCGCGCAATCCGGCCTCTTTCACCTTTGCAGCGGCGTCGTTGGCACTGAACCAGCGGCGCTGCCGTTCCCCGTCCTCAGGCCAGGCCTTATGTTCCTGCAGCACGCGGAAGGGGTAGACGGTTACGACGCAAGCGCGGCTGGACCCATCGCCGGCACGCTTGTCGTAAGTGTAGTGGCCGATCGCAGCGCGACGGATACAGCCGGCAATCCCTGCCTCCTCATAGGCTTCCTGTTTGGCGGCGTTGGACGCAACCAGGTGGTCCATCGGCCAGCCCTTGGGAATGACCCAGCGCTTGGTTTCGCGCGAGGTGACGAGAAGGATCTCCACGCCATCCGCGCCCTTGCGCCAGGGCAGGGCGGCAATCTGCTGTGAGATGGGCTTCCCCATCAGCGCGGGGAAACTGCCAGCCGGAAAGACGGGCTGGCGATGAGTGGGGCGAGGGTCGTCAACACCCCGGTCCAGACGACATGCGTGCGATCAGGTAGGACATGCCACAGCCTCTATGTGCGTCGGCCTTCTCACCGATTCGGACATTATTTTACCAGAGTGGGGCGCGGGACGCATGGACGCGTTCCATCCGCATTCCCGGCACCATATTCGAACCGTCGGCAGCGTAGCACCTTAACGTAAACGAAATCTCTCTACCCGTTCCCCGGGCAGCGGCCGGACTCCAGGTGCCCCATAACGATTCTCCACCGGTCCTCGGTTCTGGCTTGCGGCCCGTGATGCGGCGCGCCGCGTTGAACTTCGCGGCGCGGAGCCGGGCCAGCAGCTTGCCGCGCCATTCGCGCAGCTCCGCGATGCGCCCGTCGATCAACTCGGACGGGGAGGGGCCTTCGCCTGACGCACTCTTGCCCATGGTGTCTCTCTCAGCCGCGCCGGGCCGCCTCGATGGCGGCGACGTCGATCTTCTTCATGGTCATCATCGCCGCGAAGGCGCGCTTTGCTTCCTCGCCGCCGGCGGCTATCGCCTCCATCAGCACGCGCGGCGTGATCTGCCACGAGACGCCCCACTTGTCCTTGCACCAGCCGCACTCGCTCTCCTGGCCGCCATTGTTCACAATGGCGTTCCAGTAGCGGTCAGTCTCCGCCTGGTCATCGGTGGCGATCTGGAAGGAGAAGGCCTCGGTCTGCTTGAACACCGGGCCGCCGTTCAGGCCGAGACAGGCGACGCCCGCCACGGTGAACTCGACCGTCAGCACATCGCCCTCCCTGCCGGACGGATAGTCGCCGGGCGCGCGATGAACCGCGCTCACCTTGCTGTCGGGGAAGGTCTGCGCATAGAAGCGCGCCGCCGCCTCGGCATCCTTGTCATACCAGACGCAAATCGTGTTCTTTGCCATGAACTATCCTTCCGCTTTGAAAACCGGAGTCCGATCAATTCGCTGGCGCATAATCTAGATACTGATTTCCATTCGCCAACCCCGCAAATGCGCCGCGGCGACGGCGTTCTAGCCGAGACCGGGTCCGGCCAGGTACTGCGCGTCCGTAACGTGTTCCATCCAGTTGACCGTCTTGCCGTCCAGCGCCTCCTGGATGGCAATGTGCGTCATGCCGGTGGTGGCTGTGCCGCCGTGCCAGTGCCGGCGGTTGGGCGGACACCAGACGACATCGCCGGCCCTGATCTCGACGATGGGGCCGCCTTCCACCTGCGTCCAGCCCATGCCCGCGGTCACCACCAGCGTTTGGCCGAGGAGATGCGTGTGCCACGCGGATCGCGCGCCGGGATCGAACGTCACGCAGGCGCACACCACGCGAGCCGGGGCAGGGGCCGTGTGCAGGGGGTCAATCCTGACATTGCCCGTGAACGTGTCGGGCGAGCCTTTTTGTGAGGGTTGGGTGCCGACGCATTTCAGTTCCATGGCGTGCTCCTTAGAGCCGTTCCGGAAAGTTTAGATTCCCGTTGAGTGAGTTGGCTTTGCGAGGCGCCTGAGCATGATGCGGATCATGGCGAGGCGGACGAAGGCGGCCACCTTGCGGGCATGGCGTTCGAAGTCGCGGGCAAGCCTGCGGTTGCG
>CANJGB010000020.1 GCA_947473805.1 Alphaproteobacteria bacterium | reverse complement strand
GGCGCACTCCACTACGCTCCGCGCGCCTCAATGCGCGCGGCAGAAAAAACCAAACCGGGGCTTTCGTAGCCCTTTTCTCTCAACCAGACTGGTACACTTTTACGTCGCCATCTGGCACAATTTGTCTCCGCCATTGACAGGCGAGAAGGTTGAAAAGATGTGGCGTTTTTCATTCCGCCGATCGCGTTGTGAGCCCGTCGCGTGCGAAAGTTGCCATTTGATAGCATAGTTTATATAGTGATAGCATTGCTATTTAGGAATGGACAAACTCTATCATGGCCGCCGTCAGCATTCGCAACCTCCCAGAGGAAACACATCGCGCCCTGAAGATCCGCGCGGCGCAGCACAATCGTAGCGCGGAAGCGGAGATGCGCGCCATTCTGGAGGCGGCCGTGCGACCGGTTGGGCGGCTGCTTCTGGGCACTACACTGGCGGACATGAGCCGGAAGATCGGGCTCACCAACGCCGATGTCGAAGCCCTCCTCGAACAAACCAGCGACAGAACACCTGCCGAGCCGCTGCGTTTCTAATGATTTTGCTCGACACCAATGTTGTCTTCGAGACGATGAAGCCGGAGCCGGATCCCGCGGTCCGCAATTGGCTTGACGAACAGGCCGCGGAGACCCTCTATCTGTCCAGCCTCTCGATCGCCGAGCTGATGTTCGGCATCGGTGCGCTTCCCAAGGGCGAGCGCAGGGTCAAGCTGAAGGCTGTGCTCGATGGCGTGCTGACGCTGTTCGCTGATCGAATCCTGCCGTTCGACACGAATGCGGCGCGCTGTTATGCCGTTCTGGCCGTCAAGGCGCGCGCTGCCGGAAGAGGATTTCCGGCGCCCGACGGCTATATCGCCGCGATCGCCGCCTCGCGCGATTTCGCTGTGGCATCGCGTGACTCCAGCCCATTTATGGCCGCAGGCCTAACCGTGATCGACCCCTGGACCGTGAACGGCTAACCGGTCGTGCGCGAAGGCAGGTGCATCGCAGCACGAGCAAGCATTTTCATTTTGCCAATCGGAGCGGTTTTGCGAAAACTCACTCCCACTCAATCGTGCCCGGCGGCTTGCTGGTCACGTCGTACGTCACCCGGTTTATCCCATTCACCTCGTTGATGATGCGCGTGGCGACGCGGCTGAGGAATTCGTGGGTGAAGGGGTAGGAGTCCGCGGTCATACCGTCGGTCGAGGTGACGGCGCGGAGCGCGCAGGCGAAGTCGTAGGAGCGGCCGTCGCCCATCACGCCCACGGTGCGCACCGGCAGCAGTACGGCGAAGGCCTGCCAGATTTCGTCGTAGAGGCCTGACTTGCGGATCTCGTCGAGATAGACGGCGTCGGCCTTGCGCAGCAGGTCGAGCTTGTCCTTGCTTACCGCACTGCCCGGCAGGCGGATGGCAAGGCCGGGGCCCGGGAACGGGTGGCGACCGACCAGGCTTTCCGGCAGGCCGAGCTCGCGCCCCAGGGCGCGCACCTCGTCCTTGAACAATTCGCGCAAGGGTTCGACCAGCTTCATGTTCATGCGTTCCGGCAGGCCGCCCACATTGTGGTGCGACTTGATCGTCACGCTGGGGCCGCCGGTGAAGGACACGCTCTCGATCACGTCGGGGTACAGCGTGCCCTGGGCCAGGAACTGCGCGCCGCCGATCTTGTGCGCCTCCTCGTCGAACACGTCGATGAAGGTGCCGCCGATGATCTTGCGCTTGCGCTCGGGGTCGTCCACGCCGGCGAGCTTGGCCAGGAAAAGCTCGGACGCATCACGATGCACGAGCGGGATGTTGTAGTGGTCGCGGAACAGTTCGACCACCTGCTCGGCCTCGCCCAGGCGCAGCAGGCCGTGGTCGACGAACACGCAGGTCAGCTGGTCGCCGATGGCCTCGTGGATCAGCACGGCGGCCACGGATGAATCGACACCGCCGGACAGGCCGCAGATCACTTTGCCCTTGCCCACCTGGGCACGGATGCGGGCAATGGCCTGTTCGCGGAAGGCGGCCATGGTCCACGAGCCGCTGAGGCCGGCGACGTTGTGGGTGAAGTTGCGGAGCAGGCGCGCGCCGCCGGGGGTGTGCACCACTTCGGGGTGGAACTGCACGCCGTAGAACTTGCGGCTGTCGTCGGCGATGGCGGCGAAGGGGGCGCCCGGGCTGGTGCCGATGACGCGGAAGCCAGGCGGCAGCGCCTCGACCCTGTCGCCGTGGCTCATCCACACTTGGTGCTCGCTGCCTGGCTCCCACACGCCCTCAAACAGGGGGGACTTGTCGGCGACTCTCAGCATGGCGCGGCCGAACTCGCGATGGTCGCCGGGGACCACCTTGCCGCCCAGCTGGGCACACATCGTTTGCTCGCCGTAGCAGATGCCGAGGACCGGCACGCCGCGCTCGAACACCTGAGGCGGCGCGGATGGCGACTGGTTTTCGTGCACCGAGGCGGGGCCGCCGGACAGGATGATGGCCTGGGGCTTCGCGGTGTCCAAGAAGGCGGCGGCCTTGTTGAACGGCACCACCTCGCAATAGACGCCACTTTCGCGGACGCGGCGGGCGATGAGCTGGGTGACCTGGGAACCGAAATCGACGATGAGGACGAGTTCTGACATGGCCGGAAACTACCGGCTTCACCGCGAAAATGGAAGAAAAGCGGCGGGAACCGGGGGTGCAACCCACCGTTATCAAGGCATTCGGCGCTGGAAACACGCCGGAACCAGATCTGTTACCTCACCAATTCACGGAGCGACTCCGATGCGTACCCTCATGGCAGCCCTGATCGCTACTTCCGCCCTGATTTCCGTGCCGGCCGCGATGGCCGCCAGCGACACCACCTCCCCCGCATTGTCCAGGCCCGCCGCCAAGCATGTTTCGGCGCGGGACAAGGTCAAGGGCAACTGGACCCAGGCCAAGGGTCACGTGAAGGAGCAGTGGGGCAAGCTGACCGACAACGACCTGACCGAGATCCGCGGCCGCCGCGAGCAGCTGGTCGGCAAGATCCAGGCCCGTTACGGCGTGGATGCCACCGAGGCGGAAAAGCAGGTCGCCTCGTTCGAAAGCACCTACAAGCCGATGAAGAAGACCACCGCCGCCGCCAAGCCCAGCACCTGGGACAAGGTCGAAGGCAACTGGACCGAGATGAAGGGTCACGTGAAGGAGCAGTGGGGCAAGCTGACCGACGACGACCTGACCGAGATCCAGGGCCACCGCGAGCAGCTGGTCGGCAAGATCCAGAAGCGCTACGGCGTCAGCCTGGCGGAAGCCAACAAGCAGGTGAACACCTTCGAGAAGAAGGTCGTTCGCTAGAGGAGGTCGCATGACCAAGGACAAGAACGAAGGCGAAGGCAACAAGACGGCGGCCCGCCACTACAACGAGGCGACCACCGACTTCGCGAAGGACAAGGCGAAGGTCGACCAGAAGGCGCGCGAGGCGGTAAAGGCCGTCGACGGGCCGGACGGCGCCAAGCTGCGCGACGCCGAGGAAGCGGGCAAGAGCAAGGCCCGCCACTAGGCGACGACGAAAAGAAAACCCCGGCGATCCGTGAAGGACCGCCGGGATTTTTGTTTGTGCGTGGCTGCTAGCTGGACTTGCCGGCCTTGGCGGCGGCGACCTTGGTCTTCAGTTCGGTGAACTCGGCACAGCCGAAGGTGCAGATGCCATCGAGCGCCTTCAGCTGCTCCTCGGCCTTGGCGATATTGCCCATCTTCAGATAGGCCTCACCGAGATATTCATGCGCGCCCTTGTGCTTCGGGTCGACCTGCAGCGCACTGGCATAGTGCTTCAGCGCGGCGTCGTAATTGCCCTGGTTGCGATAGGCGAAGCCGAGATAGTTGAACGCATCGGCATTCTTCGCGTCCTTGGCGACGACCTTCTCGAACGACGCAATGGCGGCGGGCCAATCCTTCTTGTCGATGGCGGCCTTGCCGGTGGCGAAAGCGGGATCGGCCGCCTTGCTGGCGGTCGGCGGCGCATCGGACGAGCCGCCCATCGCGAAGGCCGGGAGCGGCGCGAAGGCGAGACCGGCCACGATGAGGGTGCTGTAGAGGGCGCGCATTGGGGGGAATCCTTGTTCAGGGAGGCTGCTCTGTCGAACAATCTACGGTGCGGATTATTCCACGGATCACCGGGGCGGGCTAGGCGCGGCGCTGTAACACTGCCGTGAAGAAACCGTCGGTGCCGTGCCTGAGCGGCGTCAGCACCAGGTCCGGGCCGGAGACGCCAGGCGGCAGGTTCAGCCCCTCGGCGCGGGAAAAAGACTGATTTTCCGCCAGAAACGCGTCGACCACCGCCTCGTCCTCCTCGGGCAGGACGGAACAGGTGGCATAGATCAGCCGGCCGCCAGAAGCGACCATCCCGGCGCCACGGCGCAGCAGATCGGCCTGGCGCTCGCGGTGGCGGTCGAGATCCTCGGGCGTCAGGTGCCAGCGCGCCTCCGGGTTGCGCCGCCACGTGCCGGTGCCGGAACAGGGCACGTCGAGCAGGACGCGGTCGGCCTTGCCAGCCAGCGCCGCCGCCGCCGCATCGAACTCATCGACCATTGCCAGAGTCGCACCGGCACGCGCGGCGCGATCCTTCAGACGGGCCAGCCGGCCGCGGTCGCGATCGAGCGCGATCAGCTTCCCTTCGTTCCGCATCGTCGCCGCCAGCGCCAGCGTCTTCCCGCCGGCGCCGGCGCACGCATCGACCACGGTCATGCCAGGCCGCGCATCGACCAGCAGCGACGCCAGCTGCGCCGCCTCGTCCTGCGGTTCGATCTGGCCATCGAGGAACAGCACGTTCGCATCGAGCCGCAGCTTCGCCTCGAGGCGGATGCCGGTCGGAGACAGCGGCGTTGCCTCGGCGGCAATACCGTCCGCCGCGAAACTGGCCAGCACCGCATCACGCGTGGCCTTCAACGTGTTCACGCGCAGGTCCAGCGGCGCGCGGCCGGCCAGCGCGGCGATCTCGTCCGCCGTGGTGTCGCCGAAGCGGGCGACGAATTTCGGCCACAGCCATTCCGGACAATTGACCCGCGCCCAGACGGACATGCCGGAGCGCTCGGTGGCGAGCGCCGCCTGCTCCGCCGCATCCAGAACCGCTGGCGCGTAGCCGGTACCGCTGCACAATTCGACCAGGCGTTCGACCGGTTCGCCGCTGGCGCGCAGCACGACCAGGCGCGCCGTGTCTGCCTCCATCGACCAGGCCAGTTCGCCCCGGCGGCGCAGCGCGGTGTAGACCAGTTCGGTTATGGCGCGGCGATCACCCGAACCGGCAAAGCGGCGGGTGCGAAACCACGACGTGATCGTGCGGTCGGCCGCGACGCGGCGGTCGATGATGTCGCCATACAATTCGATGGCGGCCTGCAGCCGCGCGGCGGGGGTCATGTCGAGGCTTTCGCCTCAGCTATCGGCGCGGTAGTTCGGCGCCTCACGGGTAATAGCGACGTCGTGCACGTGGCTCTCGCGCAAGCCGGCGCCGGTGATACGCAGGAAGCGGCATTTGCGCTGCATCTCGACCATCGAGCCGTTGCCGGTATAGCCCATGGCGGCGCGCAGGCCGCCGACGAGCTGGTGCAATACCGTGCCGACCGGACCCTTGTAAGGGACGCGGCCCTCGATGCCTTCGGGCACCAGCTTCAGGCTGTCCTTCACTTCCTGCTGGAAGTAGCGGTCGGCCGAGCCGCGGCCCATGGCGCCGATCGAACCCATGCCGCGATACGACTTGTAACTCCGGCCCTGGTACAGGAACACCTCGCCGGGGCTTTCATCCGTGCCGGCCAGCAGGTTGCCGATCATGGCGCAGTCGGCACCTGCAGCGATGGCCTTGGCCAGGTCGCCGGAAAACTTGATGCCGCCATCGGCGATGACCGGAATGTCGAATTTACGCGCCACCTCGACGGCATCCATCACCGCCGTCAGCTGCGGCACGCCGACGCCGGCCACGATGCGTGTGGTGCAGATCGAGCCGGGGCCGATGCCGATCTTGATCGCATCGGCGCCAGCATCGATCAGCGCCTTGGCGCCGTCACCGGTCGCGACATTGCCGCCGACCAGCTGGGTGTAGTTCGACCTCTTCTTGATGGCATTGATGGCGTCCAGCACGCCGCGCGAATGACCGTGCGCGGTATCGACCACCAGCAGGTCGACGCCGGCATCGATCAGCGCCATGGCGCGCTCGAACCCCTCGTCGCCGACCGAGGTGGCGGCAGCGACGCGCAAGCGGCCCTGGTCGTCCTTGCAGGCGTTCGGATGCTTCTTCGCCTTCTCGATATCCTTGACGGTGATCAGGCCGACGCAACGGTCCTGATCATCCACCACCAGCAGCTTCTCGATGCGGCGCTGGTGCAGCAGGCGCTTGGCGTCGTCCATGCTGACGCCTTCGCGCACCGTGACCAGGCGTTCCTTGGTCATCAGTTCCCGCACCGGCTGGCTGTGCTCGGTGGCGAAGCGCACGTCGCGGTTGGTCAGGATGCCGACCAGGCGGCCACTGTCCTGCTCGGTGACCGGGATGCCGCTGATGCGGTAGCGGTCCATCATCGCCAGCGCATCGGCCAGCGGCTGGTCAGGCGAAATGGTCAGCGGATTGACCACCATGCCTGATTCGAATTTCTTGACGGTGCGGACCTCGGTCACCTGGGCGTCGATCGACATATTCTTGTGCAGGACGCCGATGCCACCGGCCTGGGCCATGGCAATGGCCATGGGCGCTTCGGTCACCGTGTCCATGGCGGCCGAAATAAGCGGGATTCCAAGCGTTATCGCGCGGGTAACCTTCGTCCGGGTGTCAACCTGGCCGGGCATGACGGAGGAGGCTGCCGGCTCGAGCAATACGTCATCGAACGTCAGCGCCTCGCGGATTTCCACCATGCCTGGACCTCTCCTTCAGGGTGCGAAGCATATAAACCCTTTGGTCGCGGCGGGCCAGTATCGCCGGCCTATTTTTCGTCCGGCGCGCCTTCCGCCGAGTCTTCCAGCAGGGCTGCGTATGCCGCCCCCGGATCCGCCAGGAAATCGCGCATCACCCGGTAGTGTTCGAGGTCGCGATAATCGGCCCGGTCGATGCCGTGTGGGCCGATGTGGAGGACGTCCGCATGGGGATAGGCCATCAGAATCGGGGAATGGGTGGCGATCACCGCCTGCACACGCCCTGATCGGTGCCAGCCATGGACCAGCTTGACGAATTCGAGCTGCCGCGCAGGCGAAAGCGCGGATTCGGGCTCGTCGAGGACGTAGAACGACCGGCCCGCGCTGCCGAGCCGGTTGCAGAACAGGGCCAGAAAGGATTCGCCATGGCTCTGCTTGAGCAAATGCCGACTGCCGTAATTGGCCTCCATCGCGCCGGGGTACTGGTCCGTCAGGTCGTCGAGCCAGTTCGAGTAGCCGAAAAAACTCTCGGCCCGGAAGAAGAAACCGTTGGTGACCTTGGGCAGACATGAGAACCGCAGGGCGTGCACCAGGCCACCATCGGCGGCATTTTCAGCCGCATGGGCATGGTCGCGGCTGCCGCCCAATTGGCCAAACCCGCAATGGCCGGCCAACGCCTCCAGCAAGGTGGATTTGCCGGAACCGTTGGAACCCACGATGACCGTGATCGGCTTGCCGAACCGCAGCGAGAAGCCGGGAGAGGAACGGCAAATCAAACGGGTATCGCTTGGGCTGAGGGCGGTCAGCCCGAAGCGAGATTTCCTTCAGGAAGGGCGATGCGAACAGGTCGGCCATTCAAGGATTGCAAATGCAAAATTCATACAATCTGAAAGTGTTCTCACGGCCAAACATTAGAGCGCGCCAGAGTGAGCGCCCTGCGAAATGACCTGGAAGCTGCCTACTTAGGCGAAGAGCAGGGATTGCAGTCCTGAGCAACGGCGGTGGTTACCACCGGCACAGCCACGAACAATCCCAACAACGCGACAGCTACCGTAAGCACACGCTTGATCGACATGGGGTTCCCCTTGCTAGGTGGCCAGAGACCAATAGCATAGAATTCACGTGGCGACGAACGCCACTGCGCCGCGGGCCTAAGGACGGATATGCAACACGCATCGTCACTGGCGTTTCTGTTGATCTTCCTGGCCGTACCCATCGCCCACGGTGGCGAAGTCAGCACCGACCCGGTGCTGCGCATCGAAACCGGCGCCCACGGCGCCGACGTGCCGGGCCTCGTCGCGCTGCCCGATGGCAAGCGGCTGGTTTCCGTGTCGCTCGACAAGACGCTCCGCATCTGGACGCCGGGCGACCGCAACGCCGTGACGCGGGTGCTGCGCGTGCCGGCGGAATCGTCGCGCGAAGGCAGCCTCTATACGGTCGCCGCCTCGCCCGATGGGCGCACCATTGCGGCCGGTGGCTGGACCGGCGAATGGGACGAGCCGACCTGGAGCCTGTACCTGTTCGATGCAGATAGCGGGGCGATTACGCGGCGCGTCGGCGGCCTGCCCCACCGCGTGTTGGCCCTTGCATTCAGCCCTGATGGACGCCATCTGGCGGTCGGCTTCAAGGACCGTCATGGTGTCAGCATCTACGACACCAAGACCTGGACGGTGACGGCGCGCGATACCGACTATCGCGACGACACAACCTCGGTTCATTTCGACCGCGATGGCCGGCTGGTCGCGGTGTCGCTGGACGGCGGCATCCGCCTCTATGACGCGCGCTTCGCAAGGCTTCGGCGCGAGCCGGTGCCGGGCGGCACAAGACCCTATATTGCGCGCTTCGCGCCTGATGGCGGCACCATCGCACTGACCTATCTCGACACATCGAAGGTCGATCTGCTGTCCGGCGCGGACCTGTCGTTGACCGGGAGCGCCGACACGCGCGGCGCCGACAAGACCTATACCAGCGTGGTGTGGTCGGCCGATGGCGCGGTGCTGAACGCCAGCGGCCTGAGTGAGCGCGGCGGGCGCTATTCGATCCGCCGCTGGACGCTGGGCGGTCGCGGCCCGTATCGCGACATTCCGGTCGCCGTTCATGCGGCCGATCGCATCGCGGCGTTCGGCGATGGCGGCCTGGCCTACGCGACATCGGGCGGCGCGCTGGGCCTTTTGGACGCAAACGGGCGCGTGGTGTGGGAACAGAAAGCCTCGATCGCCGATTTCCGCGACCAGCAGGACCAATTCAAAATTTCCGCCGACGGCCTGACGGTGGAATTCTCGACCGAGCGTGTGGGTGGCACGTTGCTGCGCTTCTCGGTAACGGATCGTTCGCTGATCGCTGACCCGCCGCCGGACGACCGCGTGTTCGCCGCGACACCGCCACCGCCGGAACTCACCCTGTATGAATGGCGCGAACGGAAGGTGCCGCAGTTGAATGGCGCGCCACTGGGCCTGCGCCCGCACGAGGTTGCCACGACTGCGGCAGCTACCCCGGGCGGCAAAGGGTTCGTTGTCGCGACCGGCTGGCGCGTCGTCGCCTTCGCGGCGGACGGCAAGGTGCGCTGGGACTGGCAGGCGCCGGATACGGCCTGGACAGTCAATGTCAGCCGCGACGGCCGCCTGGTTGTCGCCGCCTTTGCCGACGGTACAATCCGCTGGCTGCGTCTGTCGGACGGCAAGGAACTGGCGTCGGTCTTCGTCCACCCTGACCAGCAGCGCTGGGCGGCATGGACCCCGGACGGTACCTACATGGCCTCGCCCGGCGGCGACACGCTGATCGGCTGGCAGGTGAATCGGGGCAAGGATGCGACCGCGGACTTCTTCACCGTGTCGCGCTTCCGCGACCGCTTCTACAAGCCCGAAGCGGTCGAGCGCGCCCTGGCGTCAAACGCCGGCGCCGCCCCGCAGCGCCGCGGTGACGCGACGCCTGATACCGCGCCACAGGCGCGTGATATCGCCGCCTTGCTGCCACCGGTCGTTAACCTGCTGTCGCCGCGCAACGGCACGACGGCGGAAGGCACACGCCTTGAAATCCAGTACGAGTTGCGCGCCTCCGGGGGCGTGCCGGTCGATCTGGTGCGGGTGATGGTCAACCGAAAGCCGGTGGCCGAGGCCTCGCCGCCAGATGGCAAGCCGGGTGCCCCGGTACGCGGCAGTATTTCGATCGCCGCGCCGCGCGAGGACGCCATTGTCGAAGTGATCGCCCGCAACGAACGCGGCATATTCGGCGAGCCGAGCGGCGCCTGGATTCGCCATGCCGGCAGTGCGGCAGTGCCCGCGGCAGACAAGCCGACACTCTATGTGCTGTCCATCGGCATCAGTGCCTATGCATCGCCGGCCCTGAAACTCGACTACGCCGCCAAGGACGCCGAGGATTTCACCGCCATCGTGCGGAGACAGCAGGGTCGCGCCTATCGCCGCGTGGAGTCGATGGTACTTACCGATGCGAAGGCAACCGGGCAGGAACTGTTGAAGGCGCTGCGCTGGCTGGCAGAGACGCCGGGGCCTGACGACGTCGCCATCCTGTTCATGGCGGGGCATGGCGTGGACGACGAGCGCAGCGGCTATCACTTCGTGCCGCAGGACGCCGCGCCCGAGGCCGCGGTGGAGCGCGGCGTGTCCTACAATATGCTGCAGCAGGCGCTGGCCAAGGTAGCAGGCCGCGCCTTCCTGTTCCTCGACACCTGCCAGTCGGGCGCGGTTTGGGGGCGCGACAATATTTCACCGGTCGATACCAGCCGTATCGTGAACGACTTGGCCAGCCCGGAGCGCGGCATCGTCGTCTTTGCATCATCCAGCGGCCGGCTGCTGTCGTACGAACGGGCCGACTGGGGCAATGGCGCCTTCACCAAGGCGGTGGTCGAAGGCATGGCCGGCAATGCCGACCTGTTCCGCAATGGCTATGTCACCACGTCGCAGCTGGACGCCTACGTCTCCGACCGGGTGCGCAAGCTGACGGCCGACCAGCAGCGGCCGGCGACCGGCAAGCCGGTCAACGTCGATTTCAAGCTGGTCGAACTGCGCTGAACTAACCGGTGCGGCGATAGACCTGCCGCGTCGGGAAGACGCTCTTGAGTTCGGCCCAGCCGGCGGCCTGGGCCTCGGTCGCCGGCGCCGGCTTTGCCTTGGCCAGCGCGTCCAGCTTGGCGATGCGTTCCCGGGTGCCCGGATGGGTGGCGAACAGCGACGTGGTGCCGGTGGAATTCGGCGGTACCAGCTGCAGCAGCGTGCCGTAGAAGTGCGAGGCCTTGGCCGGTGCGAAGCCCGTGGTTTCGAACACCTGCAGCACATGGGCGTCGGCGGCGAATTCGGACCCTTGCGAATAGCCTGAGGTGATCATGCCGTAGATCGGCTCCTGCAGCGCATCCAGCACCGTGTTGGTCACCGCTCCGCCCGCCCCTGAAAGCTTCGTGTTCAGCGCTTCGCGCCCCACCTGGGTCATGCCCTTGGTGAAGCTGTCGTTCTTCATCTGCGAAATGGCGTGGCTGAGTTCGGCGTGGCCGACCTCGTGCGACAGCACGGCGGCGAGATCGGCCGGGTCGTCGCAATAACGAATGAGGCCCTTGTTGATGCCCAGCTTGCCGCCCGGCAGCGCCCAGGCGTTGACCGTGTCATCGTCGAGCAGCACGAACTCCCACGGCAATTGCGGCCGCTTGCTGGTCTTGATGATGGGATCGGCGAAGGAGGCCAAGGCGGCCTGGGCATTGCGGTTGCGGTACGGACCGCCGGAGCGGTCGACGAAACCGCCGTAATAGGCCTGCCCCATCTTGATCTCGTCGGCCTCGCCCAGCGAGAAGCCGTCGAACAGGCTTTTCGCGCCGGAGAACAGCTTACCCACGTCAACGCTGCCCGATCCCATGGGGATGTTGAACTGCGCCAGAGCGGGCGAGGCGGCCAGGGCGGCGGCGGCGGTCAGCAGCGCGCGGCGGCTCAAGGCGTGGTGGATGCGCATGATCTGCTCCTCCTACTTCGTTTTCATCTCGAACGCGCCGTTCCAGTCCAGAGGTGGCGGGTCGTCCAGATAGTGGCGGCAACGCTCGGCATACATTTCCGCCGCCGGGTCCTGGGTCGCAAGGGCATCAAACGCGGTTGCGGCGGCGGAGAATTCGCGGGCGTCGTACAGGTCAAGCGCGGCGTGGAAGCGGATGACGCGCTCCAGCGCGGCCGCATCGACTTCACCCTCGCGACCGACCACCTCGTAGACCTTGATCGGCTCGCTCTTGCCCTTGACCACCAGGCGGTCGAGCCGGCGCAGCACGAAACCTTGGCCCATGCCCGTCACGGTCTCATCGCTTACCATGATGCGGCTGCCATACTCCTTGTTGGCACCCTCAAGCCGGGCGGCGAGGTTCACGGTGTCGCCGGTCACGGTGTAGTTGAGGCGTGAGGCCGAGCCCATATTGCCGACAATGGCGACGCCGGTGTTCAGGCCGATGCGGGTGCCGATCGGCTTCATGCCGTATTCGCCCTGCACGATATCGGTATTGAAGCGCTCCAGCGCCGCGAAGCAGTCAAGCGCGGCCTCCACGCCATGACGCTCGGCCTGGTCGTCCGGCAGCGGCGCGCCCCACACGGCCATGACGGCGTCACCGATGAATTTGTCCACATAGCCGCCGCGCGCCTCGACGGCCGCGGTCATCACCGTCAGGTATCGGTTGAGGATTTCGACCAGCAGTTCGGGGCGATCCTTGAGGTTCTCGCTGATCGTGGTGAACCCGGCGATATCGGAGAAAAACAGCGTCACGCGCTTCTTCTCGCCGCCGAGACGCAGCGCCTTGGGATCGGCCGCCAGGCGTTCGACCAGGACCGGCGCCAGATAGTGCCGGAAGGCGTGCTGAATCCAGCGCCGCTCCTTGTCCTCGACCACGAAGCGATAGGCGTAGATCAGCGTATAGGTCAGCAGCGCTGTACCGGCCAGCAGCACGACGGGCGCAACCGCACCCGCGGCGAAGGCGTGCACCGACAGGGCCAGTTCGCCGAGCAGCGCAACGCCGCCCAGCAACAGGCCCTGCACGGGGCTGACCAGAAAGAACATCAGCGACAGCAGGAATACCGAGCCGAAGATCGCAAAGGTCGCGGCTTGCGGCGATAACGGAGTGAGATACAGCCCCTTGGTGATGGTGTTGATCGCCGCGGCGTGGATCAGCACGCCAGGCATCGAGCGACGGTCAAGGTTTGCGCTGGCCCGTTCCGGCCCCTTCGGCACGACGCACCGCTCGGGCGCGGCCCGCTGATCCTCGCGGGCGTTCATGACCAGGCGGCGCGAACTGATAAAGCGGTCTTCAAGGTCCAGCGCCTCGCCGAACAGTACAATCTTGCCCGCGAAGTGACGACGGAAATAGGCCTCGTCCTTGGCGACTTCCGCGCATTGCAGCAGATCAACCATCGAATAGACGGGGATGTCACCCGGTGCTGTGTTGAAGTTGATCAGGAAGTTCTTGTCCGGAAGCACTGCCCCTGCCCTGAGCGCGAGTTCCGCACCGAACGATGTCGTGGCTCCTTGGGCTTCGTCTGCGTGCTTCAAAAAGTAGCCGCGCACCACGTCGTCCTGATCAAGGTCAAGGTTCAGCAGCCTGAGATTGGCATCGCCTCTCGCCGCAGTAACAAGACCGTCGTACGGCTTCAGCTCTTCGCCGCCGAAAATAGCTTTGCCCAGAACGATCTTGCCCTTGTCGGCCGCGCGCCGCAGGGCCTGCTTCATCGGCAGGTCGTATCGCAGCACCAGCCCTTCGCGATCCAGGGTGGTTGGATAAATGGTATCCACGCCGACAACCTTCGGATCGGCGGCATTCACTGCGTTCAGGATCACCGCCAAAACCGGGGTCCAGGCAACCTTGGGCGTGTTGAGCAGCGGCGGCGTGCGGTAGCTCTGCTCATCCACCGCGACAACGACGACATCGGATTCAGCCGGGGCGAACAGCGGCCCATAGACCCAGTGGCGGAGCGGAAAAAGGAAGTCCGTGCCCAGCCGGGTCAGGAAATCGGCGCCGGGCGCATAGCTCAACCCGGCGGCCAGTACGCCGAGCAGCGCGGCAACGCCGAGACGACGCCGCCACTGGCGGCCAAGCGCCAGCAGGCGGCGGGGCGCGCCCTCAGCCGCGCGGGACAGAGACATCGACCAGCCTGTTGGCCCGCGTGTCGGGCACGTCGAGGCCCGGATCGATGGAGAAAGTGACGGTGTGCAGCACCGCGCCATTGCCGACGATATCAACGCGGTACGGCTTGCCCGGAACCAGCGCCGGCGCCGAGGCTGGATAGTCAAGATGCTCGCCGTCCGTCGGGCTCTGCCACACAATCTCGGCCGGGTTCTTGTCGACGAACACGACCTGTATTGTCACCGGGCCGGCATAGTTCCAGCGGAAGGCCGGCAGCGGCGACTTGATCGCGCGCTCGTACCAGTTCTGGCCCGAAAAGGGCGTGACGCGGTTGACGGTCGCTCCGGCCTCGGTCGCCGAGGCGGCGACGACAGGCTTCGGCGGATTGCAGCCCTGCGGCTGGCTAGCGGTCAACTTGCCACCGTTGACGTTGCTGCCGGCCGGATCGATGGTCACCGTGCCGCCGGCAACCTGCTCCTCGCGGCAGCCGGAAAGATACGACAGCTTCAGCACGCCCTTCGGCCCCAGCGTTACCGTCTGGCCGGCGAAGACATAGTCCATGAACTGCACGCCGGCATTCGGCGCATTGGCGACGTCATCGACCAGGGCCACGGCATCGGTGCCGAGCGATCCGGCGGCGCCGGCATTGCCCTGCATCTGGTTCACCGGCGGCTGGCCGGCGGGCGGCGCCTGTTCTTGCTGCTGCTGTTGCCCGGGCAAGTTGGGCACGAGCTGCTGGAGGAAATTGCCGAACTGGGCTGATGCCGGCATTGAAGCGGCAAGGGCAAAAAGTGCGCTCGCCATGATCACATGAGAAAGGCGGCGGACCGTAATTCCGATCATGCGAGCCTCCAATTTGTCGGTGCCATTCCGGCTGGACGGCATTTGGGAAGGTAGTACATTCGACGCACGGTAACCAGTCGTCCCTTCTCGCTGCCACAGGAGGCGCAAGATGAAACGGTATCTTAAGCATCTTGGTATCGCGACTTTGACACTTATCGCGGCGCCTGCGCTGGCCGACAGCATTGACGGCGACTGGTGCTTTAATGACGGGCGCAATTTCACGATCAAGGGATCGGAAATTGTTACGCCGACCGGCAAGCATGTGAAGGGCGACTATAGCCGCCATTCATTCGACTACGTGGTGCCGACCCCCGAGCCGGACGCAGGCACCAAAGTGCGCATGATGCTGATGGGAGAGTTCGCGGTACAGGTGGTCGCAGCGAGCGGCAAGTCAGAAACCTGGCGCCGCTGCGAACTCAAAAGCAGCTAGCCCGACACCGGTGGTGTGCCACCGCGGAAGCCGGTTGCAATAACGTAGCTTTCCGCACTGTCCTTGCGGCTGGCATCCGGCTTGGCATGCCGGACGACGGCGAAATCGTGCTTCAGGCGAGTCAGCAACTCGTTTTCGGTCCCGCCGCGCAAGACCTTGGCCAGGAACGCGCCACCGGGATTCAGGACCTGCGACGCGAAATGGGCGGCCGCCTCGCACAGCATCATGATGCGGATATGGTCGGTCTGGCGGTGGCCGGTGCCGGGCGCGTGCATATCAGACAGCACGACATCGACCGGGCCGCCCAGCGCCGCCTTGACCTTTGCTTCGGCATCTTCGGCGAGGAAATCAAGCTGCATAAACACGGCGCCGGGCACATGTTCCATGGGATTGATATCGACCGCCAGCACCTTGTCGGCGCCGGCACGCGCGACCGCCACCTGGGTCCAGCCGCCGGGCGTCGCACCAAGGTCAAGCACACGCAGGCCGCGGCGCAGGATGCGATAGCGGTCGTCGAGTTCAACCAGCTTGTAGGCGGCCCGGCTGCGATAACCATCGCGCTGCGCCGCCGCCACATAGGGATCGTTCAACTGCCGCTCGAGCCAGCGGGTGGAGGAAATTTTCCGCCCCTTGGCGGTTTTCACGCGGGTATGCAGGCCGCGCGCGGTAGACGGGGTCTTGGACATGGTCAGCCTCCAGCCCCGGCCACGCCTTCGCGATCGGCCGCCTGCATCAGGCCCAGCAGCAGTCCTTCGCGCACGCCGCGGTCGGCAACGCGCAGGCGCCCGACCGGCCAGGTATCGCGGATGGCCTCGAGGATCGCGCAGCCTGGCACGACGAGATCCGCGCGGTTGGCGCCGATGCACGGATGGCCCGCACGGTCAGCCAGCGGCGCCAGCATCAGCTCATGCGAAACATAGGCGATGTCCTCGAAATCGAGCCAGCGGCCATCGACCTGCTCACGGTCGTAACGGTCGAGGTCGAGCAGGACGCCGGCCACGGTGGTGACGGTGCCAGAGGTGCCCAGCATTTGCACGCCGCCGCGCGCAACCTGCTCGCCGATGCGCCAGGTCTGTTCGAACGGCGCGATATAGGCCGCGACCTCGGCCACCATGCCGCGCCAGGCTGTTTCGGCATCGGTCTCCCTGGCCCAGCGCTCGGACATGGTGACGACGCCGCACGGAATGGAAATCCACCCCAGCAGTTCGGGATCGCGGCGCGGCTGCAGTTTCAGCCACATGAGCTCGGTCGAGCCGCCGCCGATGTCGAACACGACAGCATGGCTATGGCCGTAGTCCAGCAGCGGCGCGCAGCCGCTGACCGCCATGCGGGCCTCCTCCGCGCTGGTAATGATGTCGAGCTCGATGCCGGTCTCGTCGCGGACGCGGTCGAGAAACTCGGCACAGTTCGAAGCCTTGCGGCAAGCCTCGGTCGCGACGCAGCGGGCGCGGGTGACATTGCGGCGGCGCATTTTCGCGGCGCACACCTTCAGCGCCTCAATGGCCCGGTCCATGGCGGCGGTCGACAGCCGGCCTGTGGCAGCCAGCCCCTCGCCCAGGCGGATGATGCGCGAGAAGGCGTCGATGACACGGAACCCCTGCCCCGCCGGTCGCACGACCAGCAGGCGGCAATTATTGGTGCCGAGATCGAGCGCGGCGTAGACGTGCTGATAGCGCCCCCGGCCATACAGCCGGTTGCGCGTCCGCCCGCGGGCGTCCCCCGACGGATGCAGCTCCACTTTTCAACTCCTCGTCCGCGCCGCCGGGATCAGGACCCCCGTCCCTGCCCACAGGACGCCGCGGAAATGATGGTTCGTAGGCAAAGTTTATCAGCTTCCGGCCCCGGGTCGAGCCGTATCCCATTCGCCCTTCAAAAACCCCGCGGTCCGCCCTATATTGATCCTGTCGGGTAACCGACTATGGCGATAAACACCGCTCGGAATAGGCGATACGGACCCGGGGGCAGTACCCGGCGCCTCCACCACAAGCGCACCGCACGTTCGAGGCGCGTTTTTGTTGGGGGCGACTCAGGCTCGACGTGCGCAGTAAAAGTGCGACTTTTGCCCGGCATGATACCGCCGTTATCGGGTCAAACATCAAATGCCAACGACAACTTCGTTGACATGAAGGTCGCCGCCTAAACAGCGGATACCTACGGGGTTCGGTGGGCACCTGGCAACAGAAGCCCACCACTCGCCTCCGCTCCCGTTAAATTTGCTGCGCAAATCGGCATGCGGCGCTACTCTGCCGGCGAAAATGCCCCGGACCCAGTGGACATGAGCAATAGCGGATTTGATTACAACGCGATGGTGGAACTCGCCATGCGTGACGTGGTGCGCCAGGCGCTGTCGCGCGCCTCGGAACTGGGCGGCATGCCCGGCAACCATCACATGCTGATCGGCTTTCGCACCGACCAGCCAGGCGTCGTCATGCCGGGTTACCTGAAGCAGTCCTATCCTCAGGAAATGACCATCGTCCTGCAGCATCAGTACTGGGGCCTGGACGCCGGTCCTGACCAGTTCGCGGTCACCCTCAATTTCAACCGCATCCCCGAACAGCTGATCGTGCCCTATGCCGCGGTCACCGCCTTTGCCGACCCCAGCGTACAGTTCGGGCTGCAGTTCCGCGTCAAGCCGGACGAGACCGTGCGCGCCACCGTGCCGGCCGCGCCCGCGCTGGAAGAAGACAATGTGGCGGTCGAGACCGAGCCTGCGCCGATCGAGGCCCCAAAGCCCGCCGCTGGCGGCCAGGTGGTCGCGCTGGACGCCTTCCGCAAAAAGCATTAGCTGCGGCCGATATTCCGCCCGGCCGACCGTTAGACAGACAGGATCGTCATGCCCGAATTCCAGTACCAGGACCTGTTCCCCACCGGTCCTGATACAACTCCCTATCGCCGCCTCGATGACCTGAAGGTCGAAACCATCGACGTCGGCGGCAAGACTGTGCTGCGCGTGCCGACGGATTCCCTGTCGGGATTGGCGTTCACTGCGATGCGCGATATTGCACACCTGTTCCGCCCCGGCCATCTGGGCCAGCTGGCGAACATCCTGAAAGACCCTGAGGCCAGCGATAACGACCGCTTCGTGGCGCTGGAGATGCTGAAGAACGCCAACATCTCGTCCGGCTTCGTGCTGCCATCGTGCCAGGACACCGGCACCGCCATCGTCATGGGCAAGAAGGGCCAGTACGTCTGGACCGACGGACCTGACGAGGCGGCATTGAGCCACGGCATCTACCGCACCTACACCGAGACCAACCTGCGCTACTCGCAGATGGCGCCGCTGACGATGTTCGAGGAGAAGAACACCGGCACCAACCTGCCGGCGCAGATCGACCTTCATGCCGTCGATGGCGATACCTACAAGTTCCTGTTCATCGCCAAGGGGGGCGGTTCGGCCAACAAGACCTTCCTGTTCCAGCAGACCCCGGCGGTGTTGCGTGGCGATGCGCTGTTGAAGTTCCTCGATGCGCAGATCAAGACGCTGGGCACCGCGGCCTGCCCGCCGTACCACCTTTCCATCGTGATCGGCGGCCTGTCGGCGGAACTTAACCTGAAGACGGTAAAGCTGGCTTCGTGCCGCTATCTCGACGACCTGCCGGAACAGGGCAGCGCCAGCGGCCATGCGTTCCGCGACCGCACCTTCGAGGCCGAAATTCTGAAGCTGACCCAGGCCAACGGGATCGGCGCGCAGTTCGGCGGCAAGTATTTCTGCCACGACGTGCGGGTCATCCGGCTGCCGCGCCACGGCGCCAGCGTGCCCATCGGCATCGGCGTTTCTTGTTCGGCCGACCGCCAGGTGAAGGCCAAGATCACCAAGGACGGCGTGTTCATCGAGCAACTGGAAACCGATCCGGCCAAGTACCTTCCCGAAGAGATCGAGAAAGGGCTGTCCAGCGAGACGGTGCAGGTCGATCTCAACAAGCCGATGAGCGAAATCCGCGCTCTGCTGACCAAGTATCCGATCAAGACGCGGCTGAGCCTGACGGGCACGCTGATCGTCGCGCGCGACATCGCGCACGGCAAGTTTGCCGAGCGCCTGGAAAAGGGCGAAGGCCTGCCGCAATACACCAAGGACCACGCCATCTATTACGCCGGCCCAGCCAAGACGCCGGACGGCTATGCTTCCGGCTCGTTCGGTCCCACAACAGCTGGACGCATGGACTCTTATGTCGAGCTGCTGATGAAGAACGGTGGTGGCTTCATCTCGCTGGCCAAGGGCAACCGCTCGAAGGCCGTGACCGAGGCTTGCAAGAAGTACGGTGGCTTCTATCTCGGCTCGATCGGCGGTCCGGCCGCGATCCTGGCCAAGAACTGCATCAAGAAGGTCGAGCAGCTGGAGTACCCCGAACTCGGCATGGAAGCGGTGTGGCGGATCGAAGTGGAGAACTTCCCCGCCTTCATCGTGGTCGATGACAAGGGCAACGACTTCTTCGCGAACCTGAGCCACTGATGGCAAAGCGCCCCACCGGCACGCGCGTCGAGACCGACAGTTTCGGGCCCATCGACGTGCCGGCGTCGCGCTATTGGGGCGCGCAAACCCAGCGCAGCCTGCACCATTTCGCCATCGGCGACGAAACGATGCCGATGGCGCTTATCCGCGCCATGGTGCTGATCAAGCTCGCCGCGGCGAAGGTGAACCGCAAGCTGGGCCTGCTGCCGGCGAAGGTCGCGACCGCCATCGAGCGCGCGGCCAAGGATGCGCTCACCGGCAAGCTGAACGGCAATTTTCCACTGTCGGTCTGGCAAACAGGCTCTGGCACCCAGACCAATATGAACGTCAACGAAGTGCTGGCCGGGCGCGCCAACGAGATCCTCACCGAGAAGCGCGGCGGCAAGACGCCGGTGCATCCGAACGACCACGTAAATTGCAGCCAGTCATCCAACGATACGTTCCCGACCGCGATGCACGTGGCGGCGGCAATCGAGATTACCAACCACCTGTTGCCGGCCATGGCGCATCTGCGCGATGCGCTTCTGGCGAAGAGCGACGAGTTCGCGGACGTGGTGAAGATCGGTCGCACCCACCTGCAGGATGCGACGCCGGTAACCCTGGGCCAGGAATTTTCGGGCTATGCGCAGCAGGTTGCCAATGGCATTGACCGCGTCTGGGCCGCCCTGCCCCGCCTGCTGCACCTGGCACAGGGCGGCACCGCCGTCGGTACCGGTTTGAACGCACCGCCGAAGTTCGACGTGCTGATCGCGAAGGAAATCTCCAGGCTGACCGACCTGCCGTTCTTTCCCGCGGCGAACAAGTTCGAGGCGATGGCTGCGCATGACGCCGTTGTCGAGATGTCGGGTGCGCTGAACGTACTGGCCGTCAGCCTGACCAAGATCGGGAACGACATTCGCCTGCTGGCCAGCGGGCCGCGCGCGGGTCTTGGCGAACTGTCGCTGCCGGAGAACGAACCCGGCTCGTCGATCATGCCGGGCAAGGTCAACCCGACCCAGGCTGAGGCGCTGACCATGGTCTGTGCGCGCGTGATCGGCAACCACACCACCATCACCGTAGCCGGCATGCAGGGACACCTGGAACTCAACGTATTCAAACCGGTATTGATCCACGCGCTGCTGCAATCGATCCGGCTGCTGGGCGACGCGATGGTCAGCTTCACCGACCACTGCGTCATCGGCATCGAGGCGAACCGCGGCAATATCGATAGCCTGCTGAACCGGTCGCTGATGCTGGTGACGGCGCTGGCGCCCGAGATCGGCTACGACGCCGCGGCGCGAGCGGCCAAGAAGGCACACCACGAGAACATCACGCTGAAACAGGCGGTGCTGGAGCTCAAGCTGACCGACGCAAAGACGTTCGACCGACTGGTCGATCCGCGCAAGATGCTGGGCCCGGCGCGTGCACCGCGCCGACGCCGCTGACCGATGGCAACGCAGGTCGCCAAGCGTTCGGTCGTGGTCGCGGGACACCGGACCTCCATTTCGCTTGAACGCGGCTTCTGGGACGCGCTGCGGGAATTGGCGCAAGCCGAGAGCAAGACAATCAACCAGTTGGTGAGCGAAATTGACCAGGGCAGGACGGGCAATCTGTCCAGCGCAATCCGCGTCTATGTGCTGCAGGCCGCACGCCATGGCCGCCTGTCCGCCACACAAACGACATAGCAAAACGGCTGGCGTTCAGGCGGGATTTTCGACATGTTTGCAGACAACAACAAAATCACCAGGAAACGCCCGACATGACCACCACAATTCCCGCCCTTGGCACTGCCTTTCAGCTTGGCATGGTCGTCCGCGACATCGAGGCGGCGATGCAGCACTGGATCAAGGCCATGGGCGTCGGCCCCTTCATCTATATGGAAGAGCCCGGCCCGATTAAGTGCACCTATCGTGGCAAGCCGACCGACGCGAAGATCAGCGTCGCCTTCACATATACTGACAACATGCAGATCGAACTGATCCAGCAGCGCAACACCGCACCCTCGCCTTACATGGATTTCCTGGCGTCGGGCCGCGAGGGGCTGCAGCACCTGGCGTTCTATGCGAACGATCCCGAAGCCGCCTATCGCCAGATGGAAGCGAACGGCCTGAAACTGGCCTATACGATCGAACCGGTCGGCGGCACCGAACAGGTGCGTTACTACGAAGACCCGAAACAGGTCGGCACCATGACCGAAATCGTGCCGATCCACCCCGCGCGCCGTCGCATCCACGGCGCCATCCTCGCCGCCACCAAGGGCTGGGAAGGCAAGAACCCGATCCGCCGCTTCAAGTCGATCCCCCACTTTGCGGAAGTCTCCGGCCTGATCTAGGCCGCGCGGCGGGGAACCCGATCATGGAAGCGTACGACTACATCATCGTCGGCGCCGGCTCAGCCGGCTGTGTCCTGGCCAACCGACTGTCGGCGGATCCTTCCGTGCGCGTGCTGGTGCTCGAAGCGGGCCCGCGTGACCTGCATCCAATGATCCATATGCCCAAGGGCATCGCGAAGCTGCGCTTCCATCCCGATCTGTCCTGGCAGTTTCCGGTCGAGCCGGAACTGGGCCGCAACCAGCCAGAGGTCTGGGCACGCGGCCGCACGCTGGGCGGCTCGAGTTCGATCAACGGCATGATCTACGTGCGCGGCCAGGTGCAGGATTATGACGAGTGGGAATCGCTCGGCAATCCCGGCTGGGGCTGGCGCGACATGGCCCCGGTCTTCAAGACGATGGAGGACCATGAGCTGGGCGCCGACGAGCTGCGCGGCGCCGGCGGTCCGTTGCGCGTAACCGCTCGCTACGCGTCCGAGCCGATCCGCGAAAAGCTGATCGAGGCAGCGGTGCAGATGGGCCTGAAGCGCAAGGATGACCTCAACCGCGAGGACCAGGAGGGCGTCGGCTTCTACTCGCGCACAACGAACAAGGGCCGCCGGTGGAGTTCCGCGCGCGCGTTCCTGCATCCGGTCTGGCACCGCAAGAATTTGACCGTCCTGACCAACGTGCAGGTGGACCGTGTCCTTTTTGAGGGCAAGCGCGCGATCGGCGTGTCGTGCCGCCGCGACGGCAAGGAACACATTTTCCGCACCCGCGGCGAGGTCATCCTGTCGGCCGGCGCGATCAAGTCACCGCACATCCTGCACCTCTCCGGCATCGGCCCGGCAGACGCTTTGCGCCGCGCCGGCATCGAGGTGCTGCACGACAGCCCGCAGGTCGGCGGAAACATGCGCGAGCATCTGGGCATCATGATCGCCTATCGCCTGCTCCACACGCCGGGGCATAACCGCGAACTGCGCGGCTGGCGCCTGGTGCGCAACGTGGCGCGCTACTACCTGCTGCACAGCGGCATCATGACCTACGGCATTTTCGAGATCGGCGGCTTCGCCAAAAGCCGGCCGCATCTCGACCGCCCTGATATCCAGATCTATCTGGGCCCGCTCAGCTTCGGCAACGACAACAACCTGAAGTCCCACCTGGCGAAGACCGAAACCGACCGGAATCCGGGCGTCACCGTGTTTTCGTATTTTGTCCGGCCGGAGAGCCGCGGCTCGGTCATGGCGCGCACGGCAAACCCCGACGATCCGCCGGTCATCCGCCCCAACTGGCTCGGCACACCGGGCGATCGCGAGACGGCGGTGGCCATGGTGCGCTACATGCGGCGCATCATGCAGCAACCGGCAATCAAGCCCTATATCGGCGAGGAAACCGCCCCCGGCGTCGCGATCCAGAGCGACGACGACATTCTGGCCGCGTTCGGGCGCTACGGCACGTCAGGCCTGCATGCGACCGGCACCTGCGCCATGGGGCCGAACGGCGCGCTGGACGAGCGCCTGCGCGTCCGTGGTATCGAGGGCCTGCGCGTGATCGACCTGTCGGCCATTCCTGTGCCGATGTCGGGCAACACCAATGCACCTGCCATGGCGCTGGGCTGGCGCGCGGCGGACCTGATCATCGAGGAGCGCCGGGCCACCCGGCAGCAAGCAGCATGACCGAGTACGACTATATCGTCGTCGGCGCCGGCTCGGCCGGGTGTGTCCTGGCCAATCGCTTGTCGGAAGACGCCGGCATCAACGTCCTGCTGCTCGAAGCCGGGCCGAAGGACGACAGCCCCTATATCCACATGCCGAAGGGCATCGCCAAGCTGCGGCTGCACCCGCTCTATTCCTGGCAGTTTCCGGTCGAGCCCGAACTGGGCCGCAACCAGGGCGAAGAATGGGCGCGCGGCAAGGTGCTGGGCGGATCGAGTTCAATCAATGGCATGATCTACATCCGCGGCCAGAAACAGGACTACGAGGAATGGGAGTCGCGCGGCAATCCCGGTTGGGGCTGGCGCGACATGGCCGCCGTGTTCAAGAAAATGGAAGACCACGAACTGGGCGCCGATGAGTTGCGCGGCACCGGCGGCCCGTTGCGGGTCAGCATCGGCTATGCGCCCGATCCGGTCGCCGATGCGCTGTTCAACGCCGGCGAGCAGATGGGGCTAAAACGCAAGGCCGACCTGAACCGCGAGGACCAGGAAGGCGTCGGCTATTACCCGCGCACCACGAAGAATGGCCGGCGCTGGAGTTCGGCGGCGGCGTTCATCCGCCCGGCGCGCCGGCGGCGGAACCTGACTGTAGTGACCGACGCGGAAGTGAACCGCGTGCTGTTCGAGGGACGCCGCGCCATCGGCGTCGAGGCACGGCGTCACGGCTCGATACAGCAGTTTCGCGGTCGCGAGGTCATCCTGTCGTCCGGCGCGATCAAGTCGCCGCACATTTTGCTGCTGTCGGGCGTCGGCCCCGCCACGCGCCTGCGCGAGGTCGGCGTGCCAGTCATCCACGACAGCCCCGGCGTCGGCGCCAACATGCGCGAACAGATGGGCTTCACGCTCTGCTATCGACTGAACAACGCGGCGGGTCATAACCAGGAACTGCGCGGCCTGCGCCTGATCAAGAACGTGGCGCGCTACTACCTGACCCACACCGGCGTGCTGAGCTATGGCATCTACGAGGCTGGTGGCTTTGCCCGCACGCGGCCGGAACTCGACAGGCCGGACATCCAGCTGTACATGGGGCCGCTTACCTTTACGCGCGACGACACGACCCAGCACATGGCCAAGGTCGCGGTCGACCGCATTCCTGGTGTTTCCATCTTCGGCTACAAACTGCGGCCAGACAGTCGGGGCGTCATCTCACTGCACTCCGCCGACCCCATGGCCCCGCCCTACATCAAGCCAAATTGGCTGACAGCGGAATCCGACCGCCGGACTGCTATCGACATGATCCGCTACATGCGCCGCTACATGGCGCAGCCTGCGCTAAAGGGCTATGTCGGCGAGGAAAGCGTGCCAGGGGCCGAACTGCAGAGCGATGACGACCTGCTCGATGCCTATCGCCGGCTCGGCTCGTGCTCCATGCACGCGACTGGCACTTGCAGCATGGGTACCGACAAGAAGGATGTGGTGGACGAACGGCTGCGGGTGCGCGGCGTCACGGGACTGCGGGTCGCAGACTGTTCGATCATGCCCTCACCGATTTCGGGCAATACGAACGGGCCCGCCATGGCGGTGGGCTGGCGCGCCGCGGACCTTATCTTGGAAGAACGACGCGGCGACGTGGCTAAGGCCGCTTGACGACCAATCCGCCGTCGTTCGACTGGATCGCCGCCGCCGCATTGCCTTCAGCATCGGTGACATCGATGTCGACCTTGACGCCATCCAGTTCGGTGGACAGGGCACGCCACGTCTCAATCGCGCGCTCGAACCACGACAAGGCATTGCCCTCGGCTTTCAACTGCCCCTCCACTTCGCGCCGGACCGGCGTTGCTGAAACGGACGTACTTTCGAACCGATAGCTGACGTTTCCGGTCAACGTACCGTCGCCAATCTGAGCCCGGAGCGACGGCAGATCGATGCGGCGCGGGTCACCGATCACCTTTCCCCTGAAATCGAAATCACCTGCGGGCGCATTTACCGGCAAGTCTATCCCAAGGGCGGACGCCGTACGCGCCAGGCTGGAGCCGCCGAAATGCAACTCGCCTTCGTAAATCGCCGCGCCGCTGGGCGCGATCTGGGCACTGCCGCCAGCATCCAGCTGCAACGCGCCAAGGTCGCCGACATGCAGCCGGCGCAAATCGAATTTGCCACCGAGTAGGTCGAGGTCGAGCGCAACATCGCGGGCAACGAAACCGCCAATGGTCATGGTGTCGATGGCGAGCTTTGCCCTGGTGTCGAACGTGGTCAGCCAGGCAAGCGTCCACGAACCAGTGTCTGGCAGTCGGTATCCATCCAGGTTCAGGTGATCGACCGCGAGATCCAGGCTGAAACTTGGCCGCGTTCGAAAGGCCACTGCAGCGATACCGGACGCGCGCGTTGCGTCAAGCCGCAATTCCATCTCCGTTAGTTCAGCGATGCTGTTGGCAACCGTCAGGACAGCGGATATTTCGGACCGCCGCAAGCGATCACCGGGCACCTCCGCGACATCGACGCCCAACCACTCCAGCAGGCCGCGAAGATTGTCGGCGCCAGCGTCCACATGTCCGACGAAGCGCGGCTGGCCGTCTTCCGCCGTGACTCGGCCTGCAACACTGACGTCGGAACCGCCGGGGAGCAGACCAGACGCCCGCTGGATCGTCAGCACCTCCGGCGCGACATCCAGTTCCAGCCTGATCTGCTGCACGACACCGCCGCGCCAGGCCGCCGCAGCGACGCCGACATCGATGTCCGCATTCAGGTTCTCAGGCACCGAGAGCGGCGGCAGGGTTGGTGCGCGCGCCACAAGCGCCTCGAGGTCGAGCCGGTTGAATTGCAGGGCGAGATCAAGACGCGGTGTGGCGCCATCAACGTAGGACGCCGCGCCGGTGCCGCCCAGATCGCCAAAGCCGAAATGCACATCGTTCAGGATTGCGCGATCGCCGCCCATTTCCAGTTGACCGTCGACGCGAAACGGCCCGGGGGGCAAGGCCGGGGTCAGGGCGGAGCCATTGGCCCCTTGTGCCTCGAACCGGCCGACCAGACGAGTCGATTCACTGTCGCGCAGCACGCTGCCGCTCAGGGTCATCTGGGCACCACCGGTCCAGTTGCCGCTGATTTGCACGGCGAAACGACCTTCGTCTGCCGCACTGATACTGCCCTTCGTCTCGATGCCTGCTCCGGCCACCATGGCCACGCCCTCGATGTCCACCCGCCGAGCGCGGAGATCGTGGGTAAGGGCAAAGGTGGCGAGTTCCAGTTCATGGACAATTCCTTGCCCATCGCTCCAGCGAAGCCGCGCATGCCCGATCGAGACGTTAGGCACGTTGTCGAACGCGGGCGCCGGCAAATCGCGGAGAGCGGGGCCCATATCAAGGTCCAGCTGTTCGATTCGCACATTGGCGAAATCGACATGCCCGCGCAAAAGGGAGCCCAGCGCAAGTTCGACGGTCGTCCCGGTGGCCGTTGCGACAGATGCGAACCGAATCTGGCCAATCTCCAGATGCGGTCGGGGCAGCAGCCGGAGCTCGACCGGACCCTCGACATTGACGGAAAGGTTGGTGGCTGCCGCCAAACGGGCGGCCGCGATCCCGGCGTACCGCTCACCATCCAGCGCGCCGAGAGCACCGATTGCCGCGGCAAACAGTGCCAGCAGAACCAGGCCGATCAGGGCGGCAATGCGTATCATTCAACCTCGCCCAATGCGCGACGCCCTTGCCAGTGGCGCCAGCGCGACGCAAGCTAACCGAAATCGAACGACGATCAAATGGCGTAGGTCATGGCCGAAATTCTCAACCTAAGACGTGCGCGCAAGGCGCGGAACCGCGCCGCCGCTGCACAGCAGGCGGCCGAGAACCGGGCGGTTCATGGACGCACCCGGACTGAGCGGGAAAACGAGACCCGGGCAACTGAAACTGCCCGCCGGCAGCTGGATGGCGCGAAACTGGCCGGCCGCGACGATGACCCTTCCTGAAGGGCCTGTACGCTGGCTGTGGATAATCTTGCGCTGGCTGCGTTGGGCTGTCGAGGGCTGGGCCAGCGACCGCGCCACGACGCTGGGCGCCGCCATCGCATTCTATGCCCTGACGTCGCTCATTCCGATCCTGATCCTCACCACGGCGGTCGCGGGCCTGCTGTTCGGCGGTGCCGCTGCGGAAGGTGCGGTGATCGAGGGTCTGGCTGGCTATATCGGCACCAACGGCGCGCGGCAGATTCAGGAGGCAATCCGGGCGGTAAGCAATGCCTATGACGGGACATTCGCCATCGCCATCGCGCTGGCGACGCTTCTCTTTTCCGCGACCGGCATGCTGTCGGAACTCCGCGACTCCCTGAACCTGATCTTCCGCTGCAAGCTGCGCCAGCGGCCGGGCTGGTGGAGCTTCCTGCTGGGGCGGCTGTTGGGCGTGGCGCTGATCCTGGCGTTCGGTGTCGTCCTGCTGGTGTCGCTGACCGCCAGCGCCGTGATCGTCGCGGTGGGGCAGTTGGTGGTGCCCTATCTCGCGGGCGCCGAAAGCCTGATGCAGTGGGTGAACGCGGCAATCTCGTTCTTCTTTACAACGATCTTCTTCGCCCTGGCCTTCGCCATCCTGCCGGACCGGCAGTTGTCGTGGCTGCCGCTGCTGATTGGTTCGGTCGCCTCCAGCGTGCTGTTCACCACCGGGCGGTTCGTTATCGGCTTCTATCTCGGCGTGACCAATTACGGCTCAGCCTGGGGCGCGGCCGCGGCCATTGTCGCCCTGCTGTTCTGGGTATGGTCGTCGGTGCTGATATTCCTGTTCGGCGCTGAACTGGCGCGTTCCTGGGCGGATGAGCCGTGGGTGGAACGCGAAAGGCGTTTCGAGCCGGCGTCCTAGGCGCCCTCAGGGCATGAGGATCTTGCCCGGGTTCATGATGTTCAGCGGGTCGAGCGCGTTCTTGATCTGGCGCATCACTGCCACCGCTTCGCCATGCTCGGCGAGCAGATACTTCATCTTGCCGCTGCCGATGCCGTGCTCGCCGGTGCAGGTGCCGTCGTAACGCAGCGCACGTAGTGCCATGCGCTCGGAAAAGGCGTCGCCGGCCTCGACCTCCTCAGGGTTGTTGCGGTCGATCACGAGCACAGTGTGGAAATTGCCATCGCCCACATGGCCAACGATGGGCGCATACAGGCCATGTTCGTCGATGTCGCGCTTGGTTTCGGCAATGCACGCCGCCAGGTTCGAGATCGGCACGCAGACATCGGTGGCCAGACCCTTGCAGCCCGGCCGCATGGCATAGGCAGCATAGGCAGCGTCGTGCCGCGCCTGCCACAGGCGGGTGCGCTCCTCGGGCTTCGTCGTCCATTCGAAACGGCCGCCGCCATGCTCGGCCGCCAGCGCCTGCACAGCTTCGGCCTGTTCCTTGACCGAAGCTGCCGTGCCGTGGAATTCCAGGAACAACATCGTCTGCACGGGCAGATCGAGTTTCGAATAGCGGTTGATCGCATCGATTTGCTTGTCGTCCGCCAGTTCGATGCGCGCGACGGGCACGCCGCTCTGGATCGTCTGGATCACGCAATCTACCGCGCCCTCCAGCGTTTCAAAGGTGCACGTTGCGGCGCTGATTGCCTCGGGGATGCCCCACAGGCGCAGCGCAATTTCGGTGATGATGCCCAGCGTGCCCTCGGACCCCACGAACAACCGCGTGAGGTCGTAACCTGCCGCCGACTTCCGCGCCCGGCGGGCGGTGCGGATGATGCGGCCATCGGCCAGCACCACGGTCAGCGACAGTACGCAGTCGCGCATGGTGCCGTAGCGCACCGCGTTGGTGCCCGATGCACGGGTCGCCGCCATGCCGCCGATGGTCGCGTTTGCCCCCGGATCTATGGGAAAGAATAGGCCGGTGTCGCGCAGGTATTCATTCAGTGCCTTACGGGTGATCCCGGGCTGGACCGTGCAGTCCAGATCGGCAGTGCTGAGCCGCAGCACCTTGTCCATCTGCGTGAGGTCCACGCACAGGCCACCGCGGCTGGGAATGACATGCCCCTCAAGCGACGTGCCGGCGCCAAAGGCGATGACGGGAAATTCGTGGGCGGCGCAGATCTTGACGATCTCGGCCACTTCCTCGGTCGAGTGCGGAAAGGCAACCGCGTCTGGCGGCGCGGGCACCGCCCAGCTCTCATCCTTGCCATGGTGATCGCGCACGGCCTGGGCCGTACTGAAGCGCGCGCCCAGCAGGGCGGCAAGTTCAGCCAAAACCGGCTGGATATTGTGGGCCTTGGCTGCGGTCATGGCGCCATCCTATGCCGGGTGCGTTTGCCGCTCAACAGCGGGGCCTTCGGCTGTATGATGCCGGCCCGTTCCAGCGAGACCTTCCCCGCCCCATGACCGACCCCGTCGCCTTCGCGGCCGCCATCGATGCCATCGACTATTCCGAATTCCGCGTCCTGCCGGAATATATCGACGCCAATGGCCACATGAACGTCGGCTATTACGGCGTCATTTTCGACCGCTCGCTGGACCTGCCGGTCGCCCGGCTCGGCGCCGGCTGGGACATGATGCGGCGCACCAACAAGAGCTCGTTCACCCTTGAGTCACACCTGACCTTCCAGCGCGAAATCATGGAGGGTCAGCCGCTAACCTTCACCCTGCAGCTGATCGACTGGGACGCGAAACGCTACCACGTCTTCCTGACCATGCGGCATGGCAGTGAAGGCTGGGTCGCCGCCACCGCCGAGCTGATCGTCATGTGCATCGACATGGCGACCCGCCGGCCGACGACCTGGCCAGACGACGTGCAGGAAAAGCTCGCTGCCCTGCACCAGGTTCACCGTGAGCGGCCAATGCCGGCGGAACTTGGCCGCATCATCGGCATTCGCCGTAAGGCCGGCTGATGTCCGGTGACGTCCTGGCCCGGCACGCCGCGTTCGAAACCGGCGATGTCCGCATCAGGCCGCAGCATGTGGGCCGAGACGGCTACACGACCATCGCCGCCTTTCCCATGCTGGTCGACGAGGTCATGTCGGACTACAGCAACACCGTGGTGCGCACCGGCTGGCACCATATCGACCGGCTGGGACAGACCGGCTTCGTCGTGGATATGCGTGTGCAGCACATCCGTGCGCTGAAGCTCGGCGATCCGGTCGGGTTCGAGTTCCGCGTCCTCGACGTCGACGACAAACGCTGGCATGCGCTGACTGTCATGCGGCACCGGATCGAAGGCTGGACGGCGGGAATGCAGGAACAGATCAATATCTGCATCGATTTCGCCACCCGCCGGGTCGCGCCTTGGATCGCGGAGTCCCGCGACCATCTGGAGGCGTTGCGCGCACTCGATGCGCACAGGCCCTGGCCCATGGGATTCGACCGCGCGCTGTCGCTCGCGGCACTGGAGGTTGCGTGAAACATTTGCCCCCGCTGCGCATCTGGCTGATCGCAGCCGTCGTCGCCGTACTGGCCGGCGCCGCGGCGATTGGCTTCCGCCTCGGCTTCGGCGCGGTGCAGTACCTCTTCTACGGTTTCAGCGACGAGCGCATCACCGAACTGGCGGCTGCCCTGCCGTGGTGGCACCGGCTGCTGGCGCCGGTGGCCGGCGGCGTCATCGTCGCCCTGTTGCTGCGCTTCGTCGTACCCGGAGCCCGCCCCCGCTCCATCGCTGCGGCGATTACGGCTGGCGAGAGTGACGTGCCGCCGATCCACGCACGCGAGGGCATCGGCGCCGCCGCCATCAGCGTTCTGACCCTTGGTGCCGGCGGCTCGGCCGGCCGCGAAGGGCCTGTGGTGCACCTGGCGGCGTGGATTGCCTCGGCCGTCTCGCGGAAGTTCATCATCGATGGCACGGGGTGGCGGGTGATCCTGGCCGCGGCCATCGCTGCGGTCACTGCCGCGTCTTTTCATGCCCCCCTGGCCGGCCTCGCCTTCGCGCTGGAGATTGTGTTGCGCCGCGATCGTTGGCCCGCCCTTGGCCCCGCCATCCTGGCAGCCGTGATCGGCGATGGCATGTATCTGCTGTGGTTCGGCGATGTACCTATGTTCCAGATCGCCCCCATCGGCCTGCCCGACCCGGAGCCGCTGTTCAAGGTCATCCCGGCCGGTCTCGCCGCGGCGCTAGCGGGCCTGGCCTTCATGCATGTCCTGCTGGGCGTCGAGGACATCGTCGGGGCGGCGGAACGGCGCGGCTGGCCCGGCTGGCTGACGCCCGTGCCGGCGGGACTGGCCGTCGGCGCTATCGCCGCCGTTCGGCCCGAGGTGATCGGCATTGGCTACGGAACGACCGAGGCCATCCTGATGCAGGGCATGGCGCCGACGCTGCTGGTGGCGATCATCGCGGCCAAGATCGCCGCCACGGCGGTCACGCTCGGGGGTCGTTTCGGCGGCGGCATATTCTCGCCCTGCCTGCTGATCGGCGTTGCTGCCGGCGCGATGGTCAGCGCCGACTCGGGCGGCTCTCTGGCGGGCCTCGCGGCGGTCGTGACCGCCGTCCTGGGCGGCCCTGTCACCGGGATCCTGATGACCTGGGAGCTGACCGGACAGCCCTGGGCCATGGCCTATGCCGCGGTGGCAGCGGGTATTGCCTGGCGGCTGGGCCGGCGGATTACCGGCGGGTCCATTTTCACCATGCAACAGCGGCGGGCAGGCACTAGATAAGTCCCATGTCCGATCCCTTCGATCTTGGCGCCTACGAGGAACCGCAGGCGGCGGCCCCATCGCCGTCGCCACTCGCGCCCGACTGGCTGGACGCGCTGAACGAGCCGCAGCGCGCGGCGGTCGAGGCGCTGGATGGCCCGGTCCTGGTCCTGGCCGGCGCCGGCACGGGCAAGACCCGCGTGCTGACCAGCCGCATCGCCAACATCCTGGGCCAGCGCAAGGCCTGGCCCAGCCGCATTCTGGCGGTCACCTTCACCAACAAGGCGGCGCGCGAAATGCGCGAACGTATCGCCGCCCTGGTCGGCCCAATGGCGCAGGACCTGTGGCTGGGCACCTTCCACTCCATCGCGGCGCGCATCCTGCGCCGGCATGCGGAGCTGGTGGGGCTGAACCCCAGTTTCAGCATCATCGACACCGACGATCAGTTGCGCCTGCTGAAGCAATTGCTCGCCGTCGAGGGCATCGACGAAAAGAAATGGCCGCCGCGTATGCTGGCCGCTGCCATCGACCGCTGGAAAGACAAGGGCATTACGCCTGACAAGGCGGGGGTCGGCGACAGTGGCTTCGCCGACGGTCGCGCCCCCGACCTCTACCGCCAGTACCAGGAACGCCTGAAGGTACTGAACGCCTGCGATTTCGGCGACCTGCTGCTGCACAACCTGACCATCTTCCTGACACATCCCGAGGTGCTGGCGGAGTGGCAGGAGAAGTTCCGCTACGTGCTGGTCGACGAGTACCAGGACAGCAACGTGTCGCAGTACCTGTGGCTGCGCCTGCTGGCGCAGAAGTACAAGAACATCTGCTGCGTCGGCGATGACGACCAGTCGATCTACGGCTGGCGCGGTGCCGAAGTTGGCAACATCCTGCGCTTCGAGAAGGATTTCCCCGGCGCGCGCATCGTGCGGCTGGAGCAGAACTACCGCTCCACGCCGCACATTCTCGCCGCCGCCTCGGGCCTGATCGCCCACAACGAGGGACGCCTGGGCAAGACTTTGTGGACTGCGCTGAACGAGGGCGAGAAGGTTCTGGTGCGCGGCGTCTGGGATGGCGAGGAAGAGGCGCGCAGCATCGGCGACGAAGTGGAATCTTTGCAGCGCGCAGGCAGCCGCCTGTCGGACATGGCCATCCTGGTGCGCGCCGGCTTCCAGACCCGGTCGTTCGAGGAACGTTTCATCCAGCTGGGCCTGAAGTACAAGGTCATCGGCGGCTTGCGGTTCTACGAGCGACAGGAAATCCGCGACGCCATCGCCTATATGCGCGTGGTAGCGCAGCCGGCCGACGACCTGGCGTTCGAGCGCATCTTCAACGTGCCGAAGCGCGGCCTCGGCGACGCAACGCTGCAGTTGATCAACCGTACCGCGCGCGCGCAATCAATCCCCATGCTGGCGGCCGCGCGCATACTGGCCGAGACCGACGAGCTGAAGCCGAAGGCGCGCAGCACCCTGCGCATGCTGGTTGAAAGTTTCGACCGCTGGCGCGTGTTGCTGGACCAGCTGCCGCACACGGAGCTCGTGGAAACCATCCTCGATGAATCCGGCTATACCGCCATGTGGCAGGCCGACCGCTCGGTCGAGGCGCCGGGCCGGCTGGAGAATCTGAAGGAACTCGTTCAGGCGCTGGAGCAGTTCGAAAATCTCGGCGGCTTCCTGGAGCATGTCAGCCTGGTCATGGAGAACGACGCCGGCGGCGATGGCGACATGATCAGCCTGATGACAATGCACGCCGCCAAGGGCCTTGAGTTCAACGCCGTGTTCCTGCCGGGTTGGGAGGAAGGCCTGTTCCCCAGCCAGCGCTCGATGGAGGAAAAGGGCACCGAGGGCCTGGAGGAGGAGCGCCGCCTTGCCTATGTCGGCCTGACCCGCGCGCGGCAGCGGGCCTATGTCTATTTCGCGGCCAACCGGCGGGTGTACGGCCAGTGGCAGGCGGCCCTGCCCTCGCGCTTCATCGACGAACTGCCCGGCGACCATGTCGAGGCGCAGTCGACCCAGGGCGTCTATGGCAGTTCCGCGCCAGCCGGTGGCGGCCGCTTCGGCACCTTCGCCTACGATGCGCCGTGGCTGACCGCCGAGCGCAACCTGCAGTCCGTGGGCCGTACCAGGGATTCGCAGGGCCGCACTATTGAAGGCTCCGCCCATCCGGTTGCGAACGACAGCAGCGCGGCCTTTGCAGTTGGATCGCGCGTGTTCCACCAGAAGTTCGGCTATGGCCGCGTACAGGCCGTGGATGACAACAAGCTGACTATCACGTTCGACAAGGCCGGCACCAAGAAAGTGATCGACGCTTTCGTGGAGAAGGCGTGAACTAAGAATAATTCTTCGGGGAGGAAGTCATGACGGGGCCATTCGAGCACCTGTTCGCGCCGCTGAAGGTCGGCCCGATGACGCTGCGCAACCGCATCGTCGTCCCGCCCCACGGCGTTTCATTTACCTCCGGCTTCGGCAATACCATCGAGCGGGTGATCGACTATCACGTCGAACGCGCGCGCGGTGGCGCGGCGATGATCACGATGTCGAACTTCGTCATGCCACCCTCGTGGCAGCAGCTCGGCACCTGGGGCGACAACCTGGCCACGACGCCGTTCGGTACGCTGGACATGGCCAGCGACCCTGCCCTGCTGCCCGCCTATCGCCGCCTGGCCACGGCGATTCACGAACAAGGCGCGACCTTCGTCGTGCAACTAAACACCACGGGCCGGCAATACTGGGCAACCGGCATGGTGGCCTATGGCCTGCCACTGGTGGCGCCTTCGCCCCTGCCCTGTCCGCGCATGCGCCAGATCCCGCGCGAGATGACCATTGGCGACATCGAGGAATTCATCGAGACCTTCGCGGTCGCAGCCGCGAACATGCAGGAGGCCGGCACCGATGGCGTCGAAATCCTCGCGGCACAGGGCTACCTGCTGAGCGAATTCCTGTCGCCGCACACCAACCAACGCACCGATCGCTATGGCGGCACTCTTGAGAACCGCATGCGCTTCCTCGTCGAGGCGCTCGCCGCGATCCGCAAGCGCACCGGCGCCGCCTTCGCGCTGGGCGTGCGTATGAACGGCGACGACTTCGCGCCCGGCGGCCTGACACTGGCCGACACGCAGGAGATCGCGGCCCGTCTGCGCGCCACCGGCCTGGTCGACTATCTGAACATCAGCGGCATGACCTATCACCAGTATCCGGCATGGATCGCCGATATGGCGGCGCCGGAGGCGACCTTTGCCGACCAGGCCGCCGCGATCCGCCGCACGGTGCCGGGCCTGCCGATCTGCGTTGTCACGCGCATTGGCTCGCCAGAACTGGGCGAGCGGCTAGTTGCGTCGGGCCAGACCGACATGGTGGGCATGGCCCGGGCGTTGATCTCCGATCCCGAACTGCCGAACAAGGCGCGGCGCGGCGACAGTGACGACATCCGCCGCTGCACCTATTCCAACCAGTCGTGCAGCATGGGGCAGACGCTGGGCCGCGGTGTCGGCTGCCTGCACAACACGGCGGTCGGCAAGGAAGCGCAGCTCGGCATCGGCAAGATGAAGCCGGCGGCGCGCCGCAAGCGCGTCGTCGTGGTTGGTGGCGGCCCGGCCGGCATGGCGGCGGCACGCGTCGCCACGGAACGTGGCCACGAGGTTGTTCTCTTCGAAAAGGACGAGCGCCTCGGCGGCCAGAACCTGATGACGCAGCAGATTGCGTCGAGGCGTGGCTTTGCGGAAGTCACGCGGTGGCAGGAACATCGCCTGCGCAAGCTGGGCGTCGAAATCCGGCTCGGTTCAGCGGCAACGATTGAGGCAATTCTCACAGCCACCCCCGATGCGGTGATCGTCGCGACAGGTTCGACGCCAAGGCGCAGCGGGCATTCCGCCTTGCGCCCCGACGTGCCGCGCCTGCCCGGTGTGGAGCAGGCCAACGTGCTGACGGTGTGGGACGTCTTCCAAAACCCTGACCGCGTCGGCGCCCGCGTGCTGCTGATCGACGAAGATCCGCACCTCGCCGGCCTCTACACCGCGGAACACCTGGCCGACCTTGGCCGGCAGGTGGAGATCGTCACCGCCGACCTGCTGCCGCTGCGCGAGATGCACATCAACTACATGCCGGAAATCTATCGCCGCGTGCGGCCCAAGGGCGTGACCATCCGCACCGACACCCTTGTCACCGGCATAGACGGCAGCACTGTGCATGGCACCGACCGCTACACCAATGCGGCGCGCCTCATAACCGGCATCGATACCATCGTGCTGGCCATGGGCAACGAGGTGAACGACGGCCTCGCCCACGCCCTGAAAGGAAAAGTCGGTGAACTGCACATCGTGGGCGACTGCCTGGCGCCACGCAAGATCGAGGAAGCGATCCTGGACGGTGAGCGCGCCGGCTGGATGCTCTAACCATTTGTGTTAATATCCATATCCGGATAAGGGGATCAGTGCAGATGTACATGCGCCTGCGTGCCCGCCTAGCGATGGGTGTGGTGTGTGCGTTTACGGTGCTGATTGTGCAGGCCTCGGCCGCGCAGCCGGCGCGCGTGGCCTTGGTCATCGGCAACTCCACCTACCGCGAAGCCCCTCTTAAAAACCCCCAGAACGACGCCAAATCGATGGCGGCGGCGCTCCGCGACCAGGGCTTCGACGTGATCCTGCGGCAGAACGCCAACAAGACGGACATGGAGCGCGCCATCGCCGATTTCGGCGACAAGCTGAGCGAGGGCGCGACCGGACTGTTCTATTACGCCGGTCACGGGATGCAGGTAAATGGCCACAACTATCTAATCCCGGTCGATGCGCAGATCAGTTCCGAGCAGCGCGTGAAGCTTGAGACACTCGATGTCGATGTCGTTCTGGACCAGATGACCCTGGCGAAGAGCCGCGTTAACGTGGTGATCCTTGATGCGTGTCGCAATAATCCATTCGAGCGCCGCTTTCGCACCGCGGGGGGCGGATTGGCCCAGATCAATGCGCCGGAAGGCACGCTGATCGCTTACGCCACCTCGCCCGGCAAAGTTGCCGCCGATGGCGATGGCGACAACGGCCTTTATACCGAAGAACTGCTCAAGGCTGTGCGCCAGCCCGGCCTCAAGGTTGAGGATGTATTCAAGACCGTCAGAGTCGGTGTAAGCCGCCGGTCGAACGGTGCGCAGACTCCGTGGGAAGCGTCGTCGCTCGTTGGGGACTTCTACTTCAAGGACAAGCCGGTCGAGGTGGCCGTTGCCGCGCCGCCGCCGCCAGCCCCAATTCCGGCGACGCCCCCCCCACGCCAGTCGGACCCTCGATGCAGTCGCTCGATCTCGCTTTCTGGGATGCAGTGAAGGGCAGTAGCGATCCGGCAGAACTCAAGGCCTATCTCGACCAGTTTCCAGCCGGCACGTTCGCACCTCTGGCACGGACGCGTATAGCGACGCTCTCCACGCCGAAGTCGGCGCCACCCGCCGAAACGCCACCTGCCATGGCAATTACTGCCCCTGCCACCGTTCCTTCTGTCGCGCCCAAACAGTTAGCTGCGCTGCCTAGTCCCCCGCCAACCGCCCTGCCTCCGGGGACTTTCGATGGGCGCTACACCGCGACTTGGTCCACCCTACGGGGCGACCGTGCAGGGGCAACGATCGACATTGAAGGCAGCGTGATTTCCGGCTTCGTCCCGGTCGGCCGCGATGTATGCAGGATCGGCGGCGCCATAGATGCAGCGGGTACAATCCGAACCATGGCAGTCCGTTGCGAGACGCCTGCAAATTTTACCGGACGGTTCCTAGTCGACGCCGCGACGGGTCAGGTACGCGCTGAGACGGAACTAAGCCGCGCTGGCGACGCCACAAGCCAAACCGTCATATGGGCCAAGAAATAGACCGCGTTACGGGCGCCGCCACACGAGGCGATGGGTGCGCCGCACGGCCGTTCCCGGCAAGGTATCCTCAGCCGACAGGGTTAGAGTGCCGTCGGCGCCGAAGGTCATGTCGCGTACCTGCTCGGTGCCTGGAAAGTTCGGATTCAGGGCGTGGGCCACCGTGTGGACGACCTGCGTCCCGCGCACCTCGTATCGCCCGGCATAGCTGAAGAAACTGTCGAAAGCGGCGAGCCTTTCGGCCTCGGGCGCGGCGCGAACATTGCCGGTCGAGAGTCTGGCCCGGTTCGGCTGGCTGATCAGCGCACTCATCCAGCCGTCGGCCGTATAGGACAGCAGGCCCTCGGCATCGCCGTACGGAAAGGTCGGCGGCCGGCCATCGTCATAATCGATCTGCCAGCGGACGAGGCGCCAGGCGCCGAGGAGCGAAGTTGTCATGGGCGGATCATAGGAGCGCAATTGAAAACCGGCCATCCCGGACCTAGTCTCGCTCCATAAGGCGCGCCGAAGCGCGTCCGTCCGGGAGGAAAACATGTTCAATGCCCGCCTGAGCCATGCCGTCCTGCTCGCCGCCGCCCTGGCAGGCGCGACGCCGGCCTTCGCCATCGACAACCTGACGATCATGGCCCCGGCGGCACCCGGCGGCGGCTACGACAGCACGGCGCGCACCATGCAGGAAGTGCTGCAGGCAACCGGCCTGGCCAAAGGCGTCCAGGTCGAGAACGTCCCTGGCGCAGGCGGCACGATCGGCCTGGCCCAGTTCACCAAAAAACGCGGCGACGGCAAGGCAATGATCGTCAGCGGCCTGGTCATGGTCGGCGCGATCCTGTCGAACAAGTCACCCGTCACGCTGGAAGATGCCACCCCGATCGCCCGGCTGACCTCGGAATGGGAGGCGTTGGTGGTGCCCAGTTCGTCGGATATCCGCACGGTTGCCGACCTCGCCGCCAAGTTCAAGGCCAACCCCAAGAGCGTGAGCTGGGGCGGGGGCTCGGCCGGCGGTACCGACCACATCCTCGTCGGCCTGTTCGCCAAGGCGGTCGGCGGTGACCCGACACAGATCAACTACATTGCCCATTCCGGCGGCGGCCAGGCCCTTGCCGCTATCCTGGGCGGACACGTTACCGTCGGTGTGTCCGGCGTCAGCGAGTTCGAAGCGCAGGTCAAGGCCGGGCAGTTGCGCATGATCGCGATCTCGTCGCCACGCCGCATTCCCGAAATCAACGCGCCGACGCTGGTCGATTCCGGCATCAACGTATCACTCGGCAATTGGCGCGCGGTGTTCGGCGCGCCGAAACTGTCGAACAAGGACCAGACCGCGATGCTGGAAATGGTCGACAAGATGGTCAAGTCTGACGCCTGGAAGAAGCAGCTGAAGGACAAGGGCTGGTCGGAATACTACCTTGCTGGCGACCAGTTCCAAGCATTCCTGAAGAACGAAAATACACAGGTTTCCGGAGTCCTGCAGTCTATCGGCCTGCTGCGCTGAACCCGCCACCATCGTGAACCCCGTCACCGCACGGGCGGACCGCGATAAGGCGGCCGTCGTAATCGGCGGCGTCCTGGCGCTGACCGGCGCGGTGCTGGTCTGGCAGGCCTTCGCGATTTCCCTACTGCCGAGCGACCAGGTCATGGGGCCGCGGCTGTTCCCGGTCGTGATCGGCGGCGGTCTGGTTGTGCTGGGCCTGACGACCATCGCGCACGGTTTGCGCACCGCGGCACGGGTGGCCGACGCCGCCGCCATTCATCACTGGCGCGGCCTCCTGTGGGTTGCGGCAGCCCTGCCTGCCCTGATGGTCATGATCGGCCCAGGCGGCTTCGTCCCCGCGGAGGCTGCGCTGTTCGCCCTCACCGCCAGGGGCTTTGGCAGCCGGCGCCCGGTGCGCGACCTGGGCCTGGGTTTTCTGCTGGCTGCTCTGGTCTATGTCGGGTTTGTCTACGGCCTTGGCCTGCAGCTGCCGCTCGGCGATTGGCACGACTACATGTTCCCCGAGGACTAGGCAGTCATGGACCTGCTCGCCAATCTCGGCCACGGCTTTGCGGTGGCGCTGACGCCGGCCAACCTGCTGTGGTCGCTGCTGGGCGTAACGCTGGGAACTGTCATAGGCATCCTGCCCGGTATAGGCCCGGCACTGACCATCGCGCTGCTGCTGCCGGTGACGTTCAAGCTGGACCCGACCTCGGCCTTCATCATCTTCGGCGGCATCTATTACGGGGCCATGTATGGCTCTTCCACGACGTCAATCCTGATCAACACCCCGGGCGAAACCGGCTCGATCATCACCGCCATCGACGGCAACAAGATGGCGCGCCAGGGCCGCGGCGCGGCTGCTTTGGCCACGGCAGCCATTGGCTCGTTCGTCGCCGGCACCATCGGAACATTGTTACTGTCGGCGGTCGCGCCCTCGGTGGTGAAGCTGGCGCTGGTATTCGGCCCGGCCGACTATTTCGCGCTGATGTGCGTCGCCTTCGTCACCGTGTCGTCACTGCTGGGCTCATCGGTGCTGAAGGGCATTACTGCTCTCTTCATTGGCCTCGTTATCGGACTGATCGGGATCGACGTGCAGACCGGCCAGGCGCGCTATGTGTTCGGCATACGTGAATTGTTCGATGGCGTCGGCATCGTGGTCGTGGCGGTGGGCCTGTTTGCGGTCGGCGAGGCTTTGTACCTGGCCTATCGGCGCGACCTGCGCGAGGAGGAGATCGCGCCGATCAAGGGCTCGCTGATGATGACGCGCGAAGAGTGGCGCCGTTCATGGAAGCCGTGGCTGCGGGGCACCGCGATCGGCTTTCCCTTCGGCGCCCTGCCGGCGGGCGGCACCGAGATTCCCACCTTCCTGTCTTACCTGGTCGAAAAGCGCCTCTCGAAGAAGCCGGAGGAGTTCGGCCACGGCGCCATCGAGGGCGTCGCGGGGCCCGAGGCCGCCAACAACTCGGCGGTCGCCGGCGTTCTGGTGCCGCTGCTGACCTTCGGCCTGCCGACCTCGTCCACTGCCGCAATCATGCTGGCGGCATTCCAGCAATACGGCCTGCAACCCGGGCCTCTGCTGTTCGAGTCCAACTCGGCATTGGTCTGGGGCCTGATCGCCAGCCTGTACATCGGCAACGTGATGCTGCTGGTGCTGAACCTGCCGCTGGTCGGTGTCTGGGTTCGGTTGCTGGCCATACCCACGCCGTGGCTATACGGCGGCATCCTGCTGTTCGCGACGCTGGGCGTCTACGGCGTCAACGGCTCGGTCGCCGACGTCATCATCCTGTGGATCATCGGCCTCGGCGGCTTTGTGCTGCGTGTTTACGACTACCCTGTAGCGCCTGTGGTGGTGGGCCTGATCCTGGGCCCGATGGCCGAGATCCAGTTCCGCCGCGCGGTGCAGATCAGCCAGGGCGATTTGATGGTGTTCATCGAACGTCCGATCTCGGCCACGCTGCTGGCCGTGGCGATTATCACATTGCTTGCACCAGCCATTATGCGGCTGGTGCGGCGCTAGTTTCAGTCAAACGGGGAAACACATGGTTAAGGTCGGCATCAAGCTGATGAAGACGCAGGAACTGTTTGGCGGCGACATCCGCGGTGTGCTGGAAGTCGCCAAGCTGTGCGACCGGAAGGGCGTCGACGAAATCCACGTCTGCGACCATGTCGCCATGAGCGCCGAGGGCCATGCCAGCCGGCCAGGCTTCCCCTACCCCGCCGACTATGACGGCTGGTACGAACCGATGGGCCTGCTGCATGCTGTCGCGGCGGTGACCGAGCGGATCACGCTGTCCAGCCACATCCTGGTCGCGCCGATGCGCCCGGCCATCCTGCTGGCCAAGCAGATTGCGACGCTTGATGTGCTGTCGAACGGCCGTGTGGATATCGGCTTTGGCGCCGGGTGGCAGAAGCAGGAATTCGACGCCGAGAGCATCCCGTTCGAGGGCCGCTTCGGCGCCATGTGCGAACAGGTCGAGGCCTGCCGCGAATTGTGGAGCAAGTCGCCGGCCAGCTACAAGGGCAAGACGGTCGAGTTCAAGGACTTCTACTCCCTGCCCCTGCCGCCGCAGCGCGACAAGATGCGCATCTCGTTCGGCGTTCCGGGCACGCCGCGCAACTTCGAGCGCATCGCGCGCCTCGGCGTCGGTTATTGCCCGTCGTTTCATTCGCCGGGCGACCTGGCGGAAAACGTGTGGGCGGCGCGCGCCGCCTATGCCGCCGCTGGCCGCGATCCGCGCTCGCTGAAGGTCACCGGCGAACTGACCATGAACCCGGAGCGCGAGACGGACGGTACGGTGAACTGGGACAAGGCGCTGGCCGAGGCGCCGAAGCTGATCGCCGCCGACATCGACGTCCTGATCACCCATATCGTGCCGCACTGCCGCACCCAGGCCGACATCGAACCCTTCGTGGACCGCGTCCTCGCCTTCAGAAAGGGCTGATCCGAGAAAGGCGTAACCAGAACGAAGTTTGGGTGCACCACGTTCCAGGCGGGAGTACATGTAAAGATAGATTTATTAATTCGGAGACCCCGTAATGCTCCGTATTTTATTTGTAGCCCTAGGACTGTCGATTGCCTTTCCCGCCCTCGGCGATGATTCCGAAGACGGCCCGATGATGACGATCACAGCGGAACAGAGCGATGTTTACCTCGAAGCGCCGCAATTCCTCATCGCAAAGGCCACGTTTCATCGACAGCGTATTCATAAAGACCGGGGCCTTCGAGATCTCGCCATCTACCGTGCCTTGGGCGAGATATCGACCATCATGTACGACACGCTGGACCCAGACATCGTGGGCTCGATGATGAAGGGCGAATCCACCGAAGATACGCTGCGCGTGCTGAACTGGTTCCTGCCAAAAGACTATCGCTTTGCACTGGGCGCGACCGGCGAGCACCGCAACCAGATCACCACGCTTCCATATCAGCATGTTCGCCTGACCTGGCCCGGCGGCGGCGGCAATTGCATCGTGTACTTCCGGGCCTTTGACCCGCAGCCGGGGCGGAGCACGTCCACCAAGCGTCTGGGCGGTATCTACTGCCGAACGATTGACCAGATGAACGAACAGCTTACTGCAGCGTTCTTCGACGGAATCAGGATCAAGCAGCGGCAGCCGTAGCGCCTATTCGCCCGCCATGTCCATGGCGGCGGCATTGGAGCCGAATTGCAGGCGGGCCAGGCGGGCGTAGAGGCCGTCGCCTTCCATCAGCTGGGCATGGGTGCCCGAGGCCACGATGCGGCCCTGGTCCAGCACCACGATGCGGTCGGCCTTGAGGACCGTGGCCAGGCGGTGGGCGATGACCAGCGTGGTGCGGTTGCGCATCAGCTTGTCGAGCGCCTGCTGCACCTTGCGCTCGCTCTCGGCATCGAGGGCCGAGGTCGCCTCGTCGAGCAGCAGGACCGGCGGATTGCGCAGGATGGCACGCGCGATGGCAAGGCGCTGGCGCTGGCCGCCGGAAAGGCGGATGCCCTTCTCGCCGATGAACGTGTCGAACCCCTGGGGCAACGCCTCGATAAAGCCAAGCGCCGCAGCCGTCTCGGCCGCCGCACGCACGTCGGCATCGCTGGCATCGGGCCGTCCGTAGAGGATGTTCTCGCGCACCGTGGCGCCGAACAGTACGGGCTCCTGCGCGACGACGCCGAGGCGGCGGCGCAACAGGTTCGGATCAACCTCGCGCACATCGACACCATCGACGGTGACGGCACCGGACTGCGGATCGTAGAAGCGCAGCAGCAGCTGAAACACGGTGGTCTTGCCGGCCCCGCTGGGACCGACCAGGGCGACGGTCTCGCCCGGCCGCACGTCGAGCGTAAAATCGTCGAGCGCCGGCGTTTCAGGCCGGGCCGGATAGTGGAAGGTCACGTTACGGAACGACACCGCGCCTGCGGCCGGTTCGGGCATGCGCACGGGCGCGACCGGCACCACCACGTCAGGTTTCGCCGACAGCAATTCCATCAGACGTTCGGCCGCACCGGCGGCGCGCTGCACATCGCCCCAGGCTTCGGAAAGGGCGCCCAGCGCCGAGGCCACGACAATGGCGTAGAAGATGAAGGCGGTGAGCGTGCCCGCGGTAAGTGTGCCGGCAAACACCGACTTGCCGCCGTACCACATCACCGCATCGACGGCGCCGAACACCAGCAGCATGACCAGCGCGGTCAGCCAGGCGCGCGCGCGGATGCGCTCGACCGAGGCCTTGAAAGCGTTTTCCGTGTTCACCGCAAAGCGCGCGCGGTCATGCGGCTCGTGCGTATAGGCCTGGCTGGTCTGCACCGCGTTCAGCACCTCGCCCGCGAAGGCACTGACGTCAGCGACGCGGTCGAGGCTGGCGCGGCTCAGCCGGCGCACCTTGCGGCCAAAGATGATCAGCGGCAGCACCACTGCGGGGACCACGATGGCGATCATCAGGCTCAGCTTCACGCTGGTGACCAGCAGCAGCACGGTGCCACCGATGAACAGCAGGACATTGCGCAAGGCGACAGAAGCCGACGAGCCGATCACGGTCTGCACGATCTCCGCATCGGCGGTCAGGCGCGACAGCACCTCACCGGTCTTGGTCGTCTCGTACCAGCCGGGGCTCAGCGACAGCAGATGATCGAAAACCGCGCGGCGGATATCGGCAACGACACGCTCGCCCAGCCAGGAGACAAGGTAGAACCGCGCAAAGGTCGCGACAGCCAGTATGACAACGATGCCAAAGAGCGCGCCGAAATAGAGATCCAGAAAGGCCGGCTCGTTGCCCGCGAATCCGTGATCGATGACGCGGCGGATCGCCTGGCCGATGGCGAGGACAGAACCGGCTGCCACCACCAAGGCCACGAGGGCGCCCAGCGCGACCAGACGGTAGGGACGTACGAAACCCAGCAACCGGCCGAGCTGGCGCAGGTCGCGGCTTTTTTCGCGGTCAGGGAGGAGGTCTCGGGCCATGAAGGGGCGCTATATAGCATCAAACCGGGCGCGGCCACCCGTGGCGATGCCGCGCAAAAAAAATTCAGAATCCCCGGCCATCCTGGCTAATCCCCTAATTTCATTGGTGCTGCTGATCGGAGGCGGGCCTTATTGCTCCTTAGCAGTGCTTATTAGAGCTTATTTCCACACTCTCGCGCCCCCTTGCGCACCCTATTGGCCTCGGAATTCGTCCCGCTCTCTAGGACCTAGGGGATATGGGAAGGCAGAAAGGAGAATAAAGTATTTTTTCCTAACTTCATCTCCCCGCCATGTCCCCTTGCACCAACCCTCCCCGCTCCGCTATAACCCGCGCCTTGAATTTATGAGGCCGCCATGAAGCCCGAAATCCACCCGGACTATCACGAGATCACCGTCCAGATGACCGACGGCACCAAGTACACCACCCGCTCGACCTACGGCAAAGCGGGCGACGTGCTGATGCTCGACATCGATCCGAAGTCGCATCCGGCGTGGACCGGCGGCCCGGCGAAGATTTCGGAGCAGGCCGGCCAGGTTGCCAAGTTCAACAAGCGCTTCGCCGGCATCGGCGTCCGCAAGTCCTGAACCGCCAATAAATGGTTACGCTGGGGCGCCTTCGGGCGCCCCAGTCGTTTGTGGGCGCGCCTTTCAGGCGACGTCAAACCGCTCCAGCGTGGGCAGACCGTCACGCAATGCGGCATGAGGCGCGGGCCGGGCGCGGACCAGCTTCACATGCTCGTCGAACGTCGCGCTATCGGTCCACCGTTCCAGCAGGACGAAATTGTCGGGGTCATCGACGCTGCGGAACAGGTGATACTGCTCGCAGCCCGGCTCTTTCCTGATGGCGGGCACATTCGTTTGGAAAGCTTTTTCAAACTCGTCGCCCTTGCCAGGCAGGGCCTTCATCGTCACCACCAGCCGTACCGCCATTCTGCTCTCCCTAGACTTAGCTATTTGGGCCGTTGCCACCGCCATCTCCGACGACGGTGAAGGGGGCCCAGAAGATGGGGTGAGCATAGGAGAAGACGGTCTTGCCGTCCTCCACCATGCCGTCGCCATCGATCAGGGCCAGCATGGCCTGCCGCATCGCCTGGGTGCGCGGCAGCGCCGCGTTCGCCGCTTGGCGGCCGAACAGGTCGGTGGTCAGCACCCAGGCCGAGGTCGTCTCCACCGGCCAGTTGGTCAGCAGCACGGCGCGGGTCCCGGCATAGAAGAACGCCCGACCCAGGCCCGATGCCGCCTCCGCCCCGGCGCCGTCGCCGGCGGCCGTGTTGCACGCGCTCAGCACCACCCAGTCCGCGTCGAGCCTGAGCCCCAGAATCTCGTCCATGGTCAGCAGGCCGTCGCCTTCGGCATTGGCGACTTCCGGCGCGCTGAGAGCCAGCGCCGGCTGGGTCAGCCCATTCAGGTCGCCCGGCACCAGGCCGTGGGTAGCGAACATCACCACCTTGCGGTCCGACAGGGTCATCGTCTTCACCTGCCGCTCGTTGGCCGCGCGGCCGAGGAACATGTCCGCGTCACTGGCCCTGAGCGCCGCCGCGATGGAGCGCACCTCCTCCGCCGTGTCGGGCAGGCGCGGCAGCTGCGCCAGTTCGGCGCTGTCGACGCCCTGAACCACCGGCGCGCTGCGCCGCACCAGCGGGCGCGAACGCGTCTGCAGGCCCCGCGTGGTCAGCGACGCCACCTGGGTGCCGGCCGCCTCCTGCGCCTGCTGGGTGCTGAACAGCGGATCGCCGAAGCCCGCGAACGCCTTGCGCGCGGCATCGCCCGGCGGCACCCGGCGCAACGTCGCCAGCGACGCCACGCTCGGCAACTGGGTCACCGCCGCCTGGCGCACCAGGAAGGGCACCCGCTTGTAGCCCGAGAACAGCGCACCATTGCCATCAGCCACCGCCTGCGGCGCCTGCGTCACCAGCAGGCCGAACGGCAACTGGCCCAGCGCCTTGTCCGGCACCACCAGAAGACTCTCCGCGCCCTGCAGGCCCGCTGCCACCGGCTGGACAAGCTGCGTATAAGCCGGTGCGACCCCGCCACGTCGAAGGCCGGGATGTCGCCCAGCGTCGCCGCCTGCGGGTCCAGCGCCTTACGCAGGTCGGCCACGGCGGCCGCGATCTGCTTTTCGCCCAGCGGCACCGACGCGAACGCCACCGCGCCGCTCTTCGGCACCGCCCAGACGAAGCTCCTTTCCGCGCCCACGTACACCGACAGCAGCGCCTCGCCCGGCCTCAGCTGCGCCTGAACCTCGGCCACGGTCGACGGCCGGGGATCGATCAGCTTCGCGTAGTCCGGAAAGCGCCGCTCGATCTCGCCGCGCAGCGCGCCCCGCGCGTCGCGCAGCTTGTCGATGTTGGTACGCAGCGTCGTCGTCGCCTGCGCATCCTGCTGGTCAGGCGGGCTGGACAGGATGTTCGACAGCAGGCCGAACTGCGCCGCGATCTGCTTCTGCGCGTCCTGCTCCTGGCGCACCAGGTTGGCGAGGTCGGCGTCACGGATGTTGGCGCGCGCCGCGCTGGCCGCCAGCGCCCGCTGCACGCCGCGCGCCCGCGCCGCGTCAGCCACCCGGAACGCCTCCGATGCCGGATCGACGCCGGTAGCGGCGCTTGGCGGCATCCGGCTAAGCAGGTCGACATAGGCTTCGAGAATCTGCTGCAAACGACGATCACGGTCGCCCGCGCTTGAATCGTCAGTAGCCTGCCGCGAGTTGGCGAGCAGGATCGGTAATGCCGTCTGGAACTCGGCAAGCGCCCTTGCCTGGTCGCCCGCGCGAACCAGCGCCGCGGCGAGATAGCCACGCGCTTCGGCCGTGAGGTAGTGACGCTCGCCAAACCGCTCACGGAAGTCCGCCACGAGGCGGTCGAAAATGGCGCGCGCGGCGGCGACATCGCCCGCCGCAAGCAAGGTGGCAGGATAGGCCACGTCGCCTTCCACGTAACGAGTCCTGAGGGCCTCGTCGTCGGCAACGACCGCCAGCGCCTCGCGGAAACTGGCAAGAGCGCCGGCGGAATCGCCAACACTGTTTTTGGTGCGGGCGCGCAGCGCCAGCGCCTGGGCAAGACTGACCGATCCCTTGTCGGCACCAAGCTGGCCCAGGGCTTCGATGGCGACGTCGGCTAGCACCGCCACTTCAGCAGACCTGCCTTGCTCGTACAGCACCTCGGCGAGGAGCATCGTTCCGCCGATGCCCATGCCCGAATACCGTCCGAAGACGCGCAGCGCCTCGATCAACGTGCGCCGCGCTTCCACCTCCGCTTCGACGAGTCGTCCCTGCTGAATCAGGATGCGGGCCAGCAACTGGTTGGAATTGATCACGCCACGGTCGGAAAAGTCCGCCTGGACCTGCGCGTTGGCGGAGGCGGCGCGCGAGGCTGGCGAGGCGCGGTCCGCGATGGCTTTCGCGAGCGCATCGCGCGCCGACCGCTCGGCATCGTCATAGCGCCCGTTAAACATGCTGACCAGCGCCTCAGAATTTGCCGCGCCCGCTTCAAATCCGAGGCGGTTGACCTCAAGCCCGCCACGCGTGTTCGCCATCTCGGTCGCGATCGCGCGGCGGCCCGCCTCGGCGAAGGTGCGCGCTCGCTCCAAATCGCCAAGGCGCACCAGCGTCGCCGCATAGGCGATCGGCGCGGAGACGCGCTGGCCGGGCGTGCGAACGCTATCCAGCCGAGCGCGCGCCATCACCGCGGCGGCGCGATAATTGCCAACGTCACCCTCGGTGTTTTGCAGGAAGCCCTGCATGCGGTTGAGGTATTGTGGCCTGATTCCTCGCCCAGTTTGACAGCTTGTCGCGCGTCGCTCAGTTGCTGGCCACGCCTGCCCACGTCGGCGGCGGCCTGGGCGCGCCCGTAGTAGAAATCGGCGAGTTGCGCGGGGCTCACGCCGCCAGGCGGCTCCGCGTCGGCGCGCTTGCGCGAAGCCTCGATCTTCGCCTGGTCGGGCTTGTACTGATCGAGCACCGCCGCGATATCGGCGATGCTGCGCGGCGGCGGGGTGAAGGACGCCTGGCCCTGGAAACTGGCCGCCACCTGTCGCGCCTGGTCAACCGACACCACGGGACGCTGCTGGCCGCCCTCGTTGCAGCCGAGCAAGGCGACTACCGAAACCGCCGCGAAAAGCAGAGCACGCATCACAATCCCCCGGTTATGACAGCCAGCAAACCCTAGCACGGACCCGTACAAAAGTCAGCGGGAGGGGCGAAGCGAAATGGCAATTCCAGCGAGGTTTTCAAGACCTGAAACGACAAAAAAAGTCCCTTGAACCGCCTTCCGGCATCACTACCTGCAGCATTGTCGGGGCGCCCATTCCGGGGCCTCGAACCAGCACCCGCCGGGCCTTATGGACGGCAGTGATTGGATTTCATCGCTCAAGGAGGATGTAACCATGCGTGCACTCGATCTTTCCCCGCTGTTCCGCTCGACCGTCGGTTTTGACCGCTTCGACCGGTTGTTTGACCAGGCCTCGCGCATTGAAGCGCCGACCGGGTATCCGCCCTACAACATCGAGAAGCAGGGCGAAGACAAATACCGCATCACCATGGCGGTCGCGGGCTTCAAGGATGAAGACATCGAAATCGTCAGCCAGGACGGCACCCTCGTGGTGACCGGCAAGGGCAAGGAGCAGGCGGAGACCGACACGAACGTCACCTACCTGCACCGCGGCATCGCTGCGCGCGCCTTCGAGCGCCGCTTCGCCCTGGCCGACACCGTCAAGGTGACCGAGGCCAAGCTGGAGAACGGCCTGCTGCACATCGACCTCGTGCATGAAGTGCCCGAAGAGCGCAAGCCGCGCACAATCAAGATTGCGAAGGCCGCCTAAGGGCCGCTGACGCAAGAGACGATGAAGGCTCGCTCGCAAGAGCGGGCCTTTTTCAGTCGGGCGCTGCCGCCCCGTTCATCTGCTCACGCTCAATCCTAATCGACAAAAAAAGGGCCGCCTTTGCGGCGGCCCGAATTGTTTTCCTCAACCTGTCAGACTCTAGAACGGCGCGAATTAATCCACAGCGGCCAGAGTGAGTCAAGCGAACGAGAAATGAAGAAAAAGGGCGTCCGACCCGAAGGACGGACGCCCTGAAGTTTTGACAGGGAGGAAACGCGAACCAGTCGAGGCTCGCGAATTTCCAGTCTCGTTTTGAAACGTCAAAAGACGGTTAACGGCGGAACAGGGCGTCGGCGGAGCCCCGTACCGCCTGCTTTTTCGCGATCATCTGCTTGGCTGCCGCGATGTCCTGGGTCAGCGCCACGATGCGCGCCTCAAGCTCGGCAATCGACATGGTTTCCAGGTTGACCGTGACCACGGTCTTGGGCGGCGGCGCGATATCGTCGGTATCCATGCTTCCTCCCCGGCTTGCCGTTCGGCGAGGGAGACTATAGAGCAGGTGCCCCGTCCGGGGACGCCCCCACCCTTCGACTAGCTCAGGATGAGGGCGACTGAAAATTTCTCGATAGCCTCATGCTGAGCCAGTCGAAGCGTGAGGCGGCCCCGCCGTCAGGAGTTTTGCCATGTCCGCCCTGCCCGCCACCATGACCGGAATTGAAATCTCCAGCTTCGGCGCGCCCGAGGTGCTGAAGCCCGCAACCCGCCCTGTCCCGGTGGCCGGCGTGGGCGAGGTGCTGGTGAAGGTCGAGGCTGCCGGCGTGAACCGGCCGGACATCGCCCAGCGCATCGGCAATTATCCCCCGCCGCCGGGCGTGTCGGACCTGCCAGGCCTGGAGATCGCTGGCGAGATCGCGGCCATCGGCCCGGGCGTTACCGACCGCAAGGTCGGCGACCGTGTCACCGCGCTGGTCGCCGGTGGCGGCTATGCCGAGTATTGCGTCGCACCGGCGGTGCAGTGCCTTCCGATTCCGCGCGGCTTCGATGCCGTGCAGGCAGCGGCCATTCCGGAGACCTGGTTCACCGTCTGGGACCATGTGGTCGACCGCTGCAACCTGAAGCCGGGCGAGACCTTCCTGGTGCACGGCGGCGCCAGCGGCATTGGCACCGCCGCGATCCAGCTGGCCAAGGTGCTGGGCGGCCGCGCGTTTGCGACGGCGGGTACCGACAAGAAGGTTGCGGCCTGCATCAAGCTGGGCTGCGAACAGGCGATCAACTATCGCACCGGCGACTTCGCGAAGGTGCTGAAGGAAGCCACCGGGGGCAAGGGCATCGACGTTATCCTCGATATGGTCGCCGGCGCCTATGTGCCCAAGAACATCGACCTGCTGGCGATGGACGGCCGGATGTCGTTCGTGGCGGCTTTGGGCGGCGGCAAGTCGGACGGCGTGCCAATCCAGCAGATCATGATGAAGCGCCTGACCCTGACCGGCACGACGCTGCGGCGCCGGCCGGTGGAGTACAAGGCAAGGATCGCCTCGGCGCTGCGCCACTACGTCTGGCCGCGCTTCGAAGACGGCACAGTGGCGCCGGTTATCGACGCCGTTTTCCCGCTGGCCAAGGCCGCCGACGCCCACCGGCACCTTGAGGAAAATGGTCATATCGGCAAGGTAATGCTCAAGATCTGAGCGATTCCCCGGTTTGTTTCCGTGACGATCAGGGTTATATAAAGCCAAGCCCAACATTCGGTTTGTCTGTTGGCATGCTTCGACCCTGCCGGGCCGAAGCAGGCCCCGAGGAGAATTTGCCATGCGCCTGCCGCTGATGCCCAAAGCCACCGCCGTCTGGCTGGTCGACAACACCACCCTCACCTTCGACCAGATCGCCGATTTCTGCGGCATGCATCCGCTCGAGGTGAAGGGCATTGCCGATGGTGAAGTCGCGGTTGGCATTGTCGGCGCCGACCCGGTGGCCCATGGCCAGCTGACCCGTGACGAGATCGAGCGTGCGGTGAGCAATTCCAGCAACCGCCTGAAGCTGCTGGAGCCGACGGTGGAGCTGCCGCGCCAGAAGACCGGCGGCGCGCGCTACACCCCCGTGTCAAAGCGCCAGGACCGTCCGGACGCCATCATGTGGATTCTGAAGTTCCACCCGGAAGTAACTGACGCACAAATACAAAAACTGCTCGGCACCACCAAGAAGACGATCAACGACATCCGTAACCGGAGCCACTGGAACATCCAGAACATCAAGCCGCACGACCCGGTGAGCCTGGGCATCTGCACCCAGATGCAGTTGGACGACGTGGTGCGGACCGGTCAGGCCAAGAAGGCCGCCCGCGAGAAGCGCGAGCAGAAGGCCGCCCGCGCCGCCGCCGCCGCCGTGGGCGCGCCGCCGCCGCCGGTTGCGCCGCAGCAGCTTGAGGTCGAGCCCCCCGCCAACGACGACGACAACGACTAGCCGGTCAGGCGCGCTTTAGCGTCGCCGTCAGCAACCCGGCGCCCGCCAGTACGACGGCGCCGGCACGGTTCATCGCCTGCAACAGGCGCGGGCGGGCCAGCATTTTGCGGGCCCGCCCGACCACCGTGACCCAGGTCGCCGGAATGGCGACCGCGAATGCCACGAATGTCAGCCCGAAGACGACCAGCTGCGGCACGAGAGGCCGTGCCGGATCGACGAACTGCGGCACGAACGCGGTGAAGAAAGCGATCCCCTTGGGATTCAGCACCGTCACCGAGAACGCACGCAGCACCGCGCGCGGCGTGGAGCCGGGCAAGGCGGCCTCGGTACCCGGAAGAACGACCGGCGCGCGCCACATGCGCCACGCCAGCCAGAACAGGTAGAGCGCGCCCGCCAGCTTCATCGCGGTGAACAGCTCCGCCGAGGCCGCGAGGAGTGCGCCAAGGTCGATGAACGAGATGGTCATGGCCAGGCCATCACCCGCGGCGACCCCGAGCAGGCACAGCAAGGCCGCGCGCGTGCCCTGCCCAACCGCCTGTGACAGGACGAAGAGCGACGTCGGCCCCGGGATGAGGATCAGGGTTACGCGGCCACCGCATAGGCGGCCCAGATTTCCGGTGCGACTGGCATGGCGCTCTCCTTATCCGGGGAACAAGCCCCGGATAAGCGCGCCGGTCAACAGTCGCCGATCAGCAGTCGAGGTCGGCGACGAAAATCTCGGCCGAGTTCGGGCGGCAGACGGCGGCGACGGCGACGTGGTTCGGATGCGCCTGGTAGGCCTTGAGGCCCTCGGCATCCTTCACCTTCAGGCTGAAGCCGTAGGTGAAGTCGTGGTGCAGGATGGGCGAGACGTTCTTGCCCTCGGCAAAGTCGGTAACGCCGGGAATCTCGCGCAGCTTGCGGCAGGCGGCCTTGGCGGCTTCGATGTTGGCCGCCGGCGCGTCGGCCTTCCATTTGTAGAACACGATATGCTGGATCACGTAACGCTCTCCTTTTTGCCGTACGCGTCGAGCACGCCGGTGAAGCGGATGTTCTGCGGCTCGGGCGGGATGTTCAGGCTGTCGTGCAGGGTATTGAGAAATTTCCAGTAGCCGACAACGGCTGCGAGTTCCACCACCTGGGCCGGGGTCAGGCCGCGGGCGAGCCTGCTACGCAACTCGTCGGTCACCCCGGCGGCATCGGAGGACGCCGCACGGGCGAATTCAAAGCACAGGCGCTCCATCTCGTTGGCCGGCACCTCGGTGCCGGCGATCATGGCATAGACCTCGTCGGCGTCGATGCCCCAGCCCTCGCCCCCACCGGCCGGCGGCCGGGTCAGAAAATCGCACTGGTGCGCGGTGCAGTAGACGCAGCCATTGGTGGCGCTGCAGATGACGGCCAGCTTGCGCTTCAGCGTGCGGTCCAGCGCCCCGTCATCGTTCGAGGTAATGCCGGCGCCCATCGCGGTGATGGCGCGCAACACACCCGGGTTGTGCAAATACAGCTTCATGCTGTTGGACATGAAGCCGACCTTGGCGACCAGCGCGTCGAGCCCGGGCTTCAGGTCCGGCGGGCACGATGCGGGATCGCCATAGGGGATAAACGGCTCCCACGCCGCCGCGTATTTCGGCTCCGGCGTGGGAGTGATGCTCATTTCTTCAGGCGCAGCACGCGCTCGATGTACGGCTTCCAGTCCGCCTTGGTCTTGCAGGTGACCAGCGGCAGGCCGACGACGGTCGTGGCGCCGGCGTTTATCAACGTGTCGACGCCCTCGAACTGCTGGTCGATGGTCATGCTGCCCGGCGTGCCCATCTTGACGGCGGTGCGGATGATCGCCTTTTCCGGATCGCGACCGTTCTCGACGAACGCCTTTTTCAGCGCCTGCACGCCAGCGGCGATTTCCGTTCCGTTCAGCGGCGACGGGAACCAGCCGTCAGCGACGCGGCCCATGCGCGCGATGTTGTGCGGGGTGCCGAGCACGCCGAGCGAGATCGGAATATTGGCGCCCTGCACCGGCAGCGGCAGCGAGTAGAAGTCCTTGAACTTGACGCGCTCGCCTTCGAAGCTGGCCGGCGCGCCGCCCCACAGCGTGCGGCAGACCTTGATCTGCTCCTCGACATGGCGGTAGCGGCCCTCGAACGGAATGTTCGCGGCGTCGAATTCTTCCTTCTGCCAGCCCACGCCGAACGAGATATCGACGCGGCCGTTGGAGATGACGTCGAGCGTGGCGATCTGCTTGGCCAGCAGGATGGACGGGCGCAACGTCGCGACCATGACGTTGGTCGAGAGCTTCACCTTTTTGGTGACGGCGGCGACCGCACTGAGCACCGACATCGGCTCGTACCAGCCGGGGAAATCGATGGCGTAGGGGAAATGACCCTTGCTGATATAGCCGGTCTTGCTGATCGCGACGTGGTCCGACATCAGAACCTCATCGACGCCCATGCTGTCACAGAGCTGCGCCAGTTCGAGCACACCGGAAAAATCGCCGCCCGTAAGTTCCTGGGCACGCATGAGACTGATACCGACCTTGACCACGTTTCCCCCTTGGGATTGATTTTGCGGCGGAATGATGGCGCATGGCCACGGCGAGGTCAAATAGACGCGGACAGAACAGCGTCGCTTGCACTGCGCCCCCTTGCCGCTTTAGGAAGAAGCACCACTCAAGGAATTATCGGGGAGGATTACATGGCGAAGAATCTGCCGCTTGCGGGCAAGACGGCGATCATCACCGGCGGCGCGGGCGGCATTGGCGGCGCCAGCGCGTTGCGCCTGGTGCAGGACGGCGCGGCGGTCATGCTGATGGGCCGCACGCTGGACAAGCTGAAGGAATTCAAGGCGAAGCTTTCCAAGGATGTGAAAGGCGCCAAGGTCGGTGTATTCGCCGGCGACGGCTGCAAGGAAGCGGACGTGCAGGCCGCGCTGAAGGCCGCCTATGACATGCAGGGCCGGCTCGACATCATGCTGACCACGGTCGGCGGCGGCGGCTCGTTCCTGCCGATCGTCAAGCACACGCCGGACAGCTTTCGCGCCTGCATCGAGAGCAATTTCATGTCGGCCTTCATGGCGGTGCGCTATGCCGCGCCACTGATGGACCATGGCGGTTCGATCATCTGCGTGTCATCGACCGCAGCGAAGATGAACTTCGCCTATCTCGGCGACTATTGCACCGCCAAGGCGGCGCTGGAGGCATTCATCAAGTCGGCCGCCGAGGAACTGGGCAGTGCCAATATCCGCGTCAACGCGGTGCGCCCCGGCCTGACCCACGTCGCCCGCAACGAGGCCTTGTTCTCGAACAAGCCCGTCTTCGACAAGTTTGTCGAGCAGACGCCGCTGGACCGCGGCGCCAGCAAGGGCCGGCTGGGAACGCCGGAAGACATTGCCGGCGCGGTACGCTATCTCGCCGGGCCGGACGCCGAATGGGTGACGGGGCAGAGCTTCGCCATCGACGGCGGCCATGAGCTGCGCCGCAATCCTGACCTGACCGAGCTGGTGGTAGCGAAGTTCGGCAAGAAAGGTCTGAAGCAGATCAGGGCCGCGAAGGGCTGATCAGCCGCTGCAGAAAATGGCCCCTGCCCACACAGTGGACAGGGGCCATATTTTTTGCGCTCAACCCAGGCGCATCCGCGTGGTGACGAGCTGGCCGGTCATGAACTTCCGGCCGGGGCCGGCGAGGAACAGGATGATCTCGGCGATATCCTCCGGCTCGCTCAACTGACCCAGCGGATCGTCGGCCTTCTTCTTTTCCCACATTTCCGGTGTATGGGTCTTCTGCGTCATCTGCGTGTTAGTCAGTCCCGGATTGATCGCATTGACGGTAATGCCCAGCGGCCCGAATTCCTGCGCAGCCGAGCGCATGAAGGCGATAACGCCGCCTTTGGACGAAGCATAGGCGGGGTTGTAGCGCGCACCGAGCAAGCCACGGTCGGACGCGATCAGCACCATGGCGCCGCCCTGCCCGCGCGCCTTCATCACCCGGCCCACCGCCCGCACCAGATAGAACGTGCCGTTGAGATTGGTGTCGATCACATCGAGCCAGGCGTGGTCATCGACCTCGAGAATCGGTCCCTTTGGCGCGACGCCGGCGCAATGGGCCAAGAGGTCGATCTGGCCGAACCGTGCAACTGTCGCCGCGACCGCGGCATCCACAGGCGCGGCGCGACCGATGTCCACTTCAGTGGCGATCACCGCGACGCCCTGCCCCTCCAGCTCTGTTGCGGTGCGGCGAAGGTTTTCAGCGTCGCGGTCGATCAGTGACAGCTTTGCCCCGGCGGTGCCGAGGGCCAAAGCCGCACTCTTGCCGATGCCGCCCGCAGCGCCGGTGACCAGCGCGACCTGCCCGTAAAAACGCTCGTTCGCCACGCTTACCGCGCCGGCACGGAGAGCTTGATCTTGTCGTCGTACACGTGGTCGGGCAGCGGCAGGCCGGCGAGATCGGCCTCGGCCAGGCGGCCTTCGGTCGAGAAGCCCAGGTTCTCGATCACCTCGGCCAGCTGCCGCGTGTGATGGGCGGCGTGCCACAATGTGCGCTCAAAGAACTCATGCAGGTTGACGTCGCCGTAGTAGACATCGGCCTTGGCGTCGAAATCCATTTCGCGCCCCGCACGCTGCCACCAGGCATCGAAGCGCGCGCGGATCGCGTTACCGAACCGTACGAGATCGGCGGTCGTCACCACCTCGGCTGGCACGTCGCGGAAATAGGCGGCGTATTCGAAATGCTTCTTGTCCTCGACGGTCTCCAGAAACATTTCGAAGATCTGGAAGATGTGCCCGGCCAGTTGCTTGTACGAGCGCGGCCGGCTGGGCAGCTGCAGGTCGAGATCGGCATCGGGGAAGCGGCCGGACAAAGCCGCCGCGCTGGCCATGACGCGATCGCTGCGCTGGGCCATCACGCCAGGTGACAGCATGCGCGGCTTGTCGAACGCGAGGCCGCCGATTATCGCGAGGTCGGCCAGGACCTGACCATCGGCCCAGTGCTTGCCGCGCACGGCCAAGGGGATGCGCTTCATGCCCAGCTTGCGCAACTCGTCGAACTCAGCCTGGTTCTCGAGGATGTTCACCGAGATGAACGGCACGTCCCGCTTGGTGAAGAACTCCTTCATGCGCAGGCAGGACGAACAACCCGGCCCCCAAAAGAGCTTCAGCGGCTGGCTCATGTCGATGGGGTCGTCGGGGCTGCCCAGCGCGGGTTTCGCCATCGCACCGCCGATATCGACGTCGCCAAAGGCGCGCCAGCTTTCCACCAATTGCGGTTCGCTCATCGGACGTTCTCCCGTGCAGGGCTTTTCAGACTCGTGAATTCGAGCCATGCCATTTATTCGATGAAGCCTAGCCCCCCCTCTTTCCCGCGTCAAAAGACCGTACGCCGCGTTTGCGCATTGCCCGGCGCGGAGCGCTATGGTTCAGTAAGGCAACAATACGGGAGGGAAGCTATGTCCAATAAATGGTTGGGCGAATGGACCGCGAAGTCTGCTCGCCATACTTATCGAACCTTGGCAATTGCAGCTTCGGTCGCACTCGGCCTCGCGGCGCCAGGTTCAGCCCTGGCACAGGCCCAGGCTCCGTTCCCCAGCAAGCCGATTCGTATCGCCCTGCCGGGCGCTCCGGGTTCGGGCGCCGACACCATCCTTCGCCTGATGATCCCCAGCATGGAAAAGGCGCTGGGTCAGCCCATCCTGCTCGACAACCGCGCCGGCGGCGGCGGCATGCTGGCCGCAGGCTCGGTCGCCGGCCAGCCGGCGGACGGCCACACGCTGATGATCGGCTACATCTCGACCATGACCATCTCGCCGGTCATCGAGAAGGAGCTGCCCTACAACGCGGAAAAGGATTTCGTCGCGATCTCGCACCTGTTCGACGTCAACCTGATTGTCGATGCACGCAAGGATTTCCCGGCCAACAACCTGAAGGAACTGGCCGAACTGGCCAAGAAGAGCCCCGGCAAGATCAGCTTTGGTCATAGTGGCAATTTCGGCGCACCGCATATCGGCATGGAGCTGTTCAAGAAAGCTGCTGGCGTCGATATGCTGTCGGTGCCCTATCGCGGCGAGCCGCCGGCAATGACCGCGCTGCTGGGCAAGGAAACCGATATTGCGATGGTGACAATGGCAGGTCTTGCCAGCCACCTGAAGGAAGGCACCGTCAAGGTCATCGGCCAGCTGGGCACCAAGCGTTCGCCGTTGCTGCCGGACGTACCCACGGCGACCGAGCTGGGCTATCCGTCGGTCGTCGCCTATTCGTGGGTCGGCGCCTTTGCCCCCACCGGCACGCCGAAGCCGATTGTCGACCGCTGGGCGCAGTTGTTCCGCGACGGCCTGAACCAGCCGGAAGTGCTGGAGCGCCTCAAGATGATCGACTACCTGCCGAATGGCGACGGTCCGGAGGAATTCTCCAAGTTCGTCGCCGCGGAAACCATCAAGTGGAAGGATCTGATCCTCGGCGCCGGCCTGAACAACCTGCCACGCTGAATCGGACTGGAACTGAACCGGGGGCCGCGCCTGGCGCGGCCCCCGAAGTTTTTCTACGACGTCGGCTTCCAGGCGTCGATATAACCGGAATGGACGAGCAGCGACTGCTCGAGCGGCAGGTCGATGGCGGCGTGGACCGTGTCGACGAATTTCCGGTACCCCACAAAACCCGCCAGTTCCATGATCTGCTCCGGCGTCAGCAGGCGCTTCAGACGCGCGCGGATTTCATCGGACACGTTGTTGGCGTCGCAGGACGCGGCGCGAGCGAAATCGAAGCACACCTGCTCGAACTCATCGGCACCTCTCCCGGTTTCGTCGATCAGGTTCTTGATGTCCTCAAGGCCGAGGCCGAACCCCTCCTCCGCGCCGGCAGGCGGCTTCAGCAGGTAGTTCACCTGGTGCGTCGCGGAATAGACGCAGCCACTTGCCGCGCTGCAGATGACGCCCAGCTTGCGCTTCAGCTCCTGCGGCAGGGCACCCTTGGGATTGGCGGCAATGTTCTTGCCGATGTTAAGCACCGCCTCCAGCACATAGGGGCTGTGCATATACAGCTTCATCGAGTTGGCGAGAAAGCCCATGCGTTGGGCCATGGCGTCGAGCGCCGGCCGCAGATGCGGCGGACAGGTCCCGATATCCGCATAGGGTATGAAAGGCGCGGCCTCGGCAGACCATTTCGGCAGCGGCTCGGCAATCGGCTCGGTCACGGACCCTCTCCTCGGGCGCCGCCCTGCCCCTTGCCGGCCCAGGCGTCGAGATAGCCGGTATGGTGCAGGTTCGAGCTTTCCACCGGCAGGTTGAGGCTGTCGTGCACCGTGTTCAGGAACTTCCAAAACCCGACCACAGCAGCCAGTTCCATGATCTGCGCCGGGGTCAGGTGCAGCTTCATCCGGGTGCGCATCTCGTCCGTCACGCCGGCGGCATCGAACGACGCTGCGCGGGCATAGTCGAAACAGACCCGCTCGAGGTCGCTCGCCGCCTTTTCACTCCCTGAAATCTGGGCGCGCACCTCATCGAGCGGCACGCCCCAGCCCTCGTGCGATCCACCGTTGCGGCTGAGCATGTCGCACTGGTGCGTCGTGCAATAGACGCAGCCATTGGTTGCGCTGCAGATCACGCCGATCTTGTTCTTCAGCACCCGATCCAGCGTGCCTTCCGGGTTGGCGACGATGTTGCGGCCCATGGCCAACACCGCCGCCAGAACACCGGGATTGTGCATGTACAGACGCATGGAGTTCGGCAGGAAGCCGAAGCGCTGCTTCAGCACAGCCAGCGGCGCGCGCAGATGTTCGGGGCAGGCTGATTCATCGGCATATGGGATGAACGGCGCCCACTCCGCCGCGAACTTCGGCTCCGGCTTTATGGCTGGGGTGTCCATGTCAGCGCGGCAGGTCGCGGAGCTTCTGCTCGTCGATGACCTTTTTCAGGGTCGCCGATTCCGTGCGTATCTGGGCGGCGAAGGCCTCGGGCGTATTGCCCACCGGCGTGAAACTGAGGCCGATAATGCCCTCCTTCACGGCTGGCACGTTCATCGCCGCAACCATGGCGGTATGCAGCTTTTCCACAATGGGCTTGGGCGTGGCCGCAGGTACGAACGCGCCGATCCACGACGACACCACGACACCTGGGAAGCCGGATTCCACGGCCGTCGGCACGTCGGGCATCTGCGGCGCACGGGTGGGGCCGAGCTGGGCGAGGATTTTCGCCTTACCCTCCTTCACATGCGGACCAACCGACGCGAAGGTCACGGTAGACAGGTCGGTCTCGCCGCCGATCAGGCCCATTGTCGCGGGCGCCTCGCTGCGGAAGGGAACGGCCAGGATGTCCGTGCCGGTAGACTGCTTCAGCAGTTCCATGGCGATATGCGGCAGGCCGAAATTGCCGCTGTGGCCGTAGGTCAGCTTGCCGGGATTGGCCTTGGCGTAGGCGACCATCCCACGCAGATTGCTGAATGGGGCGTCGGCCTTGGCGCTGATCGGTATCTCGGACGAATAGACCAGCGTGATTGGTGCCAGATCCTTGAGCGGATCGAGCTGCATGTCCTTCTCGATGTACGGCAGAACCGTCATGACTCCGGCCGGGGTGAAGACCAGCGTGTAACCGTCGGCGGGTTCCTTGGCGGCGTAGGCGGTGCCCACCAGGCCAACCGCGCCGGGCTTGTATTCCGGGATCATGGACTGGCCCAGCGTCTTTTCCATTTCCGCACCGATCAGGCGGATCACCCGGTCGGCGCCGCCACCCGGCGCGAAGGGAATGACAAATTTCACGGGCTTGGTCGGATAGGCTTGGGCATGTGCGCCAGAGATACCGAGAGCGACAACCACAAAGGTGGAAGCTGCAAGCTTGAGCAGGTTGCCTATTTTCATTTTTGTTTCCTCCTGCCACCGCCGTTCTGGGCGCATTTCTATGATCCTAGGCTGAAAGTTCAGCCGCCGCCAAAACCTCCGCTCAGGGCTTGCGCGGCGGCGGCGGCTCGGCGCGCCTCAAGGCTGCAGCTGCTTCCTTGCCGTGCAGACGCGCGATCATGTAGCTCATCTCGGGATAGCGGCGCAGTTCGTGGCCGCCATCGACCGCGATGCTCTGCCCCGTCACCCAGCCGGATTCCGGCCCGGCCAGCCAGCGGATGGCGCGGCCGATATCGTCGGCCTTGCCGAAGCCGCCACGCCACGGCACCAAAGGCGTTTCGGCGGCGAACAGATCCATGGTCTCCTGGTCGGCGAACATTCCGCCGGTGCCGCCCGATGGCGTCAGGCCGGGGCGCACCGCATTGACCCGGATGCCGGCGCCGGACAGTTCATCGGCCGCGACCTTCACGAAACCCTCGACCGCGCATTTCGCGGCCGTATAGGCCGACATCGTCGGGAACGGGATTTTCGCAACCGTGGAAGAGGTGCAGACAATGGCCCCGCCCCGCTTCATCAGCGGCGCGCCATAGCGCACCGCCAGGAAGGCACTGAGGACGTTGACCTCCAGCACCCAGCGAAACGACTCGATGTCGTGCATCAGGATCGGTACGAAGCCGCCGCCGCGCCCGACCACGGAAATAATGATGTCGATGAAACCCTGCATGTCATGGGCCGCCTGCAGGGCGGCCTGCATGTCCTCGGGCTTGGTGGCATCGGCGGCAAAGACCTCGACCCGCGCCTCGGGCACCGCCTGGACCAGCTTTTCGCGGCCCTTTTCCAGCGTCGCCTGAGTCCGCCCGATCAGCATGATCGCCGCGCCGTCGCGCGCCAGATTGATGGCCGCGGCGCCGCCGATGGCGCCGCCACCGCCGGTGACAACCGCCGTCTTGCCCTTGAGCGGTAGGGTCTCAGCCATTTTCTTTGTTTCCTCCCGGACGATCATTCTATGGTTGCGCCTCAACAGTAGAACCTCAGGCGGGGACGCTTCAACAGCGTATCGACAATGAAAGAACTGGACGGCAAGGCCGTTGTCATTACCGGGTCCAGCCGCGGCATCGGCGCGGCCTGCGCCCGGAGCGCCGCATCACGGGGCGCCGCCATTGTGGTGAATGGCACTGACGCAGCTAAATGCGACGAGGTGGTTCAGGCGATCAAGGCTGCCGGCGGGCAGGCCGTCGCGGAGATCGGCGATGTGGCGGACTGGTCGTTCGCCGGGCGTCTGATCAGGCGGTGCATTGCCGAGTTCGGCAAGATCGACGGTTTGGTGAACAATGCGGGCTTAAGCCGCCTCGACCTGATCGACGAGATCGACCCGGACGAGTTCCGCAAGGTGGTCGAGATCAACATCCTCGGGACCGCCTATTGCGCCAGCCATGCGATCAAGGCGATGAAGCGGCAGAACAGCGGCTCGGTGGTGAACATCACTTCGGGCTCGCAGGCCGGCGTGCAGGCGATGAGCGCCTATACCGGCACCAAGGGCGCCATTGCCTCCATGACCTATAGCTGGGCGATGGAATGCGCCGAAACAGGCGTACGGATCAACGCGGTGGCGCCACGGGCGCAGACTGGCATGTCGGCGGAAACGATCCGCTACCGCACGCGCAAAGGCATGACCCAGCTGGCGCCGACGCCGACGGCGGAGAGCAATACGGGCATCATCGACTACCTGCTGTCCGACCAGGGGCGCGACATTCGCGGCCAGGTGTTCCGCATCGACGGCAGGTTGCTGTCGATGATGACACATCCCGCCCTGCTCAACCCCTCGCTGACCCGCGACGAATGGACGTTCGAAGCGGTCGCGGAGGCATTTGCAACGGACCTGTCAAAACGCCAGCAACCGCTCGGCGTAGTGACGATGGACGCGAAGCTGGCGAAGTAGGCGCACCTACTTCGCGTAACCCAACGGCTTCAGCGCCGCGGCGATTTCATCCAGCACGGCTGGATCCTCGATCGTCGCGGGCGCGCGGAAGGGCTGGCTGTCGGCGATCTTCTTCATCGTGCCGCGCAGCACCTTGCCCGAGCGCGTCTTCGGCAGGCGCTTGATGACCGTCGCGCTGCGGAACGCCGCCACCGGACCGATGCGTTCGCGCACCATCCGGACGACATCGATCACTATCTGCGCCTCGCTGGCTTTCGCGCCGGTCCTGAGCACGAGGAAGCCGAGCGGCACCTCGCCCTTCAGTTCGTCGGCCACGCCGATGACGGCACATTCGGCAACGTCAGGGTGGGCGGCGAGCACCTCCTCCATGCCGCCGGTCGACAGCCTGTGGCCAGCGACGTTGATGATGTCGTCGGTACGTCCCATGACGAAGACATAGCCGTCGTCATCAATCAGGCCCGCATCGCCGGTTTTGTAGTAGCCGGGAAACTCGGCCATGTACGAGTTGATGAAGCCCTGGTCGTTCTGCCACAGGGTCGGCAGGCAGGCGGGCGGCAGCGGCAGCTTGATGACGATGTTGCCGGTCTTGCCCGGCGGCACCTCGTTGTTCTCGTCATCGACGATATGCACGTCATACCCGGGCGCCGGCTTGGTCGGCGAGCCGTGCTTCACCGGCAACATGCCAAGGCCGACGCAATTGGCGGCAATGGCCCAGGCGGTTTCGGTCTGCCACCAGTGGTCGACCACGGGACGTTGCAGCTTCTCCTCGGCCCACTGCACCGTGGGCGGATCGGCGCGCTCGCCGGCCAGGAACAGGGTGCGGAACTTCGACAGGTCGTATTTGCTGATCAGCGCGCCGTCCGGGTCTTCCTTCTTGATCGCCCGGAAGGCGGTGGGCGCCGTGAACAGGGCCGCAACGCCATGCTGGCTGATCAGCCGCCAATAGGCGCCGGCGTCCGGCGTGCCGACCGGCTTGCCCTCGTACAGGACCGTCGTGCACCCGTGCAGCAGCGGCGCATAGACGATGTAGGAATGGCCAACCACCCAGCCCACATCGCTCGCTGCCCAGTAAACCTCGCCCGGGTTCACGCCGTAAACATATTGCATCGACCATTTGAGGGCGACCATGTGGCCGCCATTGTCGCGCACCACGCCTTTGGGGATACCGGTCGTGCCCGACGTGTAGAGAATGTACAGCGGGTCAGTCGCCTTGACCGGCACGCAGTCCGCCGGCTTCGCGTCACGCATGGCGTCGGCCCAGTCGACATCGCGCCCCGGTGTCATCGCCGCGGCAATCTGTGGCCGCTGCACGATGACGCACGCGCCGGGCTTGTGGGTCGAGAGGTCGATGGCGGCATCGAGCAACGGCTTGTAGTCGACGATACGGCCCGGCTCGATGCCGCACGAGGCCGACACGATGACCTTCGGCTTGCAGTCGTCGATACGGGTTTTCAGCTCCGTCGGCGCGAAACCGCCGAACACCACCGAATGGACCGCGCCCAACCGCGCGCAGGCCAGCATCGCCGTCACGGTTTCGGGGATCATCGGCATGTAGAGCAGGACCCGGTCGCCCTTGCCGACGCCCAGCGCCCTTAACGCGCCGGCAAAGCGCGCAGTCTGGTCGCGCAACTCGGCATAGGTAATGGCCCGTACGGTATTGGTAACGGGGGAATCGTAGATGACCGCGGTCTGCGCGCCCCGTCCCGCCTCCACGTGCCGGTCGAGCATGTTGTAACAGGTGTTGGTCTCGGCGCCGGCAAACCAGCGGTAGAACGGCGGGTTGGAGCGGTCGAGGACCTTGTCCCAGGTCTTGTACCAGTGCAGGTCACGCGCGGCCTCGGCCCAAAAGCCCTCCGGGTCGCGCAGCGAATGGTCATAGGTTTCCTGGTAGCGGCTGGTCATTTAGTCCTCCCGAAAGCGGCCGGATCATAGCCGCCACGCCGCTTTGCCGCCACGGCGGTTGCTGTCAGAGCCTGATATCCCCAAATGGAAGCGGTTCTGTTTGCCGGCGGCGCGGCGAGCGGCGAGGAGGGGCGCGCAGCGCGTAGCGGGGCTACGCGCAAGCGCGCCGACGACGTCCGGCGGCCGCCGCCGGCAAACCCGCAGGGCCGGGCGCTTTTTCGCCGAGGCCGCGTCAGTGGCCTTGGCGGTAGCCCCACTACCGCCGGCGGCCACTTACCTTGCCTCGGCGAAAAATCGCTCCGGCAGAACCGCTTCCATTTGGGGATATCAGGCTCTAATTTCGCGCAACTTTTTCTGTCCGGACAAAAAAGCATGAACGCCCCGCCGCTTGATGGAATCCGCGTCCTCGACCTCAGCCGCATCCTGGCCGGGCCCTGGTGCACCCAGACCCTGGCCGATCTGGGGGCCGAGGTGATCAAGGTCGAAAGCCCCGGCGCCGGCGACGACACACGGTCCTGGGGCTCGCGCCTGCCGAACGGGTCGCGCAGCTATTTCATGTCCGCCAATCGCAGCAAGCAGAGCATTGCCATCGACCTCGCCAGTCCCGAGGGCCAGAAGGTGATCCGCGAACTGGCGGCGCAATCCGACATCCTCGTCGAGAATTTCAAGTATGGCGGGCTGGCCAAGTACGGCCTTGACTACGATCAACTCGCCGAAAGCTGCCCGAAGCTGATCTATTGTTCGATCTCGGGCTACGGCCGCAAGGGGCCCAGCGCGGCCCGCGCCGGTTACGATTTCATCATCCAGGCCGAGGCTGGCCTGATGTCGATCACCGGCGCGCCGGATGGCGAACCGCAAAAGGTCGGCGTGGCGGTGTCGGACATCATGGCCGGCATGTACGCGGTGCAGGGGATTCTCGCCGCGGTGATCGCGCGCGGGAAAACCGGGCGCGGCCAGCACATCGACATCTCGCTGTTTGATTGCACCTTGGCCAACATGGCGAACGTGGCTTCGTCCGCACTGAACGCTGGCACAAAACACCCGCGCCTCGGCAACGCGCACCCGGACATTGTCCCCTACCAGTTGCTGCCGGCGAAGAATGGCGACATGGTCGTGGCGGTCGGCAATGACAGCCAGTTTCGCCGCTTCGCGACCGAGGTGCTGGAACGGCCCGAACTGGCCAAGGACCCGCGCTTCATCACCAATCCGTCACGCTTGGAACACCGCGCCGAACTGATCCCCGAGATCACCAAGACCCTGCGTACCCGCGACCGCGAATACTGGCTGGACGCCATGGCCAAACGGCAGATCCCCGGTGGCGTGGTGTGCAGCATGGCCGAAGCCCTGGCCACGCCCGATGCTGCGGCGCGTGACATGGTCAAGACCGTGCCCCATGCGGTCGAGGGTACGCTCCGGGTCACCGGTTCACCGCTGAAACTGAGCGATACCCCGGTGCGCGAGCCCGGCGCCCCTCCCGTGCTGGGCCAGCACACAGACGACGTCCTGAAGGCGGTCCTGGGCTACGACCAGGGCCAGATTGCCGCCCTGCGGCAGGCCGGCGCCATCGGCTGACGGAACCTGCCGGCCGGGCAGCCCGTTCTGCTCCTGTTTAAAGGAGCAGGCATGAGCCCGGACCCCAAGCGGCCGAGTACCCAGACGAATCAGGCCGACGCCGCGCTGCGCCCCCGCAGGGAGAGCGTGGAAGAGCAAAAACTGCGCGGTGACCGCCAATCCGTCGAACCGCGTGACGACAGCGGCGAGAAGGTGCGACAACCGGACCGCAAGCCCGATCCGCGCGTCTGATGCGCAAGCAGCGCCTGACCTATAGCGACGACAGCCAGGACGGCTTTGGCCGCCGCCGACACGGCAAGGGATTCATCTATCCCTTCCCGGACGGCAAGCCGGTGCGCGCCCCGAATGTGCTGAAGCGCATTGCCGCCTTAGTGATTCCGCCGGCTTGGACCGAGGTGTGGATCTGCCCCCTGCCTCATGGGCACATCCAGGCGACCGGGCGCGACGCCAAGGGCCGCAAGCAATACCTGTATCACGCCGACTGGCAGGCCTTCCGCAATGAGCAGAAGTTCGACCGGGTGCTGGATTTCGCCCAGGCCCTGCCCCGCCTGCGCCGGCAGGTGGAGACCGATCTGGCCCGCCATCGCCTCGGCCGCCGCAAGGTGACCGCCACCGTCGTACGTCTGCTGGAATGGAGCCTGATCCGCGTTGGCAATCCGGAATATGCCACCCAGAACGGATCGTTCGGCCTGACGACGCTGACCGGCAAGCATGTCGATGTGGGCTCCACACGCATCCTGTTCGAGTTCACCGGCAAGAGCGGCAAGGAGCACCAGGTCGAGGTGCGTGATGCGCGACTGGCCCGCATTATGCGGCGCTGCCAGGAACTGCCGGGACAGCGTCTGTTCCGTTACCGCGGACGCGATGGCAAGGTTCATGCGGTGTCCTCCACCGACGTGAACGACTATATCCGCAAGTATTGCGGCCCGGATTTCTCGGCGAAGGACTTCCGCACCTGGCACGCGACCCTGCTGGCCGCCGCGGTGCTGAGCGGCACGGCAAAGGGCGAGACGGAGCACGCGACCAACCGCGCGCTCGCCGGCGCGGTGAAGAAGGTGGCGCGGCAATTGGGCAATACGCCTGCCGTGTGCCGCTCGAGCTATATCCATCCACGCCTGATTGAGGATTTTTCCGACGGCTGCCTGGACTTGCACTTCGCCGCTCCGTCTGATGACGAAGCGCAGCTCGATATTGTTGCGCTTTCGTCGCTGGAGCGAAAGCTCGTCGGCTATTTGCAGCGGGCGTGAACCATGGCGCGCAAGACCGCGGCTGAACTCACCACCTATCGCCGCAAGCGGCGTTTCAGCCGCACGCCGGAACCGGCGGGCGCCCCGCCCAAAGGTAAGTCGAACGCGCTGTCATTCGTGGTGCAACGGCACGATGCCAGTCACCTGCATTACGACTTCCGCCTGGAGTGGCACGGCGTGCTGAAGTCATAGGCGGTGCCGAAGGGTCCGAGCATGGATCCCGCCGACAAGCGCCTCGCGGTCGAGGTCGAGGATCATCCGGTCGAATACGGCAGTTTCGAAGGCACGATTCCCGAAGGCGAGTATGGCGGCGGCACCGTGCAGGTATGGGACCGCGGTACGTGGACGCCGGAGGATGAGTCCGTCGACAAAGGGTTCGCCAAGGGGCACCTGCGCTTCTCGCTGGATGGCGAGCGCCTGCATGGTGGCTTCTCGCTGGTACGGCTAAAGCCGCGCGGGCGCGAGAAGCGCACCAACTGGTTGCTGATCAAGGGCAACGATACGGAAGCCGAAGTTGGTTTCAAGGTCGAGGCGCATGCGGAATCGGCCAAGACCGGACGCACGCTGAAGGAAATCGCGGCCCGCAAGGCGGCGAAGCCGAAGGCAGCGAAAGCAAAGCCGAGCGCCTCTACCCTGCCCGGCTTCGTGCCGCCGCAACTGGCGACACTGGCAACCGACGTGCCCGATGGCGCGAACTGGGTGCACGAGATCAAGCTGGACGGCTATCGCCTGCAATGCCGCGTGCTGGACGGCAAGGCGAAGGTGCTGACGCGCTCCGGCCTGGACTGGACGCAGAAGTTTCCCGCCATTGCGAAGGCGGTCGCCGCCCTGCCCGACGGCATCTACGACGGCGAAGCGGTCGTACTGGACCGCGAGGGACGCTCCGACTTCGCCGCCCTGCAGCAGGCGCTGGAGGAAGGCGGCAAGTCACCGCAATTGTACCTGTTCGACCTGCTGCATGACGGCACCGAAGACCTGCGCGACCGGCCGCTGAAGGAACGCAAGGCGGCGCTGTTCAAGCGCATCAAGAAGAACGACAAGGTGTTGCGCTATGTCGAGCATTTCACGACCGGCGGGGACGCCATCCTGAAATCCGCCTGCCGCCTGTCGCTGGAAGGCGTGGTTTCGAAGCAGGTCGATGCGCCCTATCGCTCGGGTCGCAGCCCGTCATGGCTGAAAACCAAGTGCCGGGGACGCGACGAGTTTGTCATCGGCGGCTTTACGGCGGGCAAGAAGGACCATGGCCTGGGCGCCCTGCTGCTCGGCGCGCGGCGCGGCAACAACCTGGTCTATCTGGGCCGGGTCGGCACCGGATTCGACGGGCGCAAGGCGATGGCGCTGTTGAAGCTGCTGCGACCGCTGGCGCGCAAGTCGACCCCGTTCCATGGCCGCCAGGCAGAGCGCACAAGCGACGTCACCTGGGTAAGTCCTGAACTGGTGGCGGAGGTGGAATATACCGGCTGGACGGGCGACGGCCTGTTGCGGCAGGCTTCATACAAGGCGCTGCGCGAGGACAAGGCGGCAGATGACGTGAGCGAACCCGCGGCCACGGCCCAGACGACCTTTTCCGGCATCGCCATTTCGCACCCGGAGAGAAAGCTGTGGCCGGCCGAGGGCATCACCAAGGGTGACCTTGCCGCCTATATCGACCGCATCGCGCCGCTGTTGCTGCCCTTCGTGGCAAACCGCCCGCTGTCGCTGCTGCGCGCGCCCGACGGCATCGACAAGCCGACCTTCTTCCAGCGGCATCGCAGCCCCGGCATGTCGGCGCTGGTGCAGCCGGTAAACATCGAGGGCACCGACAAGCCCTATCTGATGGTCAAGGATGCCGCGGGCCTGGTGGCGCTGGCGCAGTTCGGCGCCATCGAACTGCACCCCTGGGGCGCAACGATGCGCAACATCGAGAAGCCGGATGTGATCACCATCGACCTCGACCCCGACGAGAAGGTGAAATTCGAGGCCGTGGTCATGGCGGCGCAGCTGGTGAGGCAGCGGCTGGCGGCGCTGGACCTGCCCACCTTCCTGAAGTCGACCGGTGGCAAGGGGCTGCACGTCATTGTGCCGCTGAAACCACGCGCTGACTGGACTGAGGTGAAGACATTCGCGCGCGCCTTCGCGGAAAGCCTGGCGGCGGAAGCGCCCGAGGCCTTCACCGCGACGATGTCGAAGAAGCTGCGGCAGGGAAAGATCTTCATCGACTACCTGCGCAACGAACGTTCGGCCACCGCCATCGCCGCCTATTCGGTGCGGGCGCGACCCGGCGCGCCCGTGGCCGTACCGCTGTCGTGGGACGAAATCGATGATTTCCGCCCGGGCCAATGGACGCTGCGCGACGCGGCCCGCCTGCTGCAGCGGCGCGACCCGTGGGCGGATTTCGACAAGGCGCGCGTCGCGCTGAGCGCCAAAATCCAGAACAAGCTGACGAAGGGCCGCTAGGCGGCCTTTTTCTTCCGTTTCGCGGCGACCTTGGCCTTGGCTTTCGGCTTTGCCCCTGACTTCGGTTGGAGCTTCTGCGCCGCGATAAAGCGCTCGGCGCGGGCGCTCTTCTCCCCACCACCCCCCAGGCTGCGCTTCAACGCCTCCATGAGATCGACCACCCTCTCCTCTTCCTCGGGCGGCGGGGCGACGACGCTCTTTCCCTTGCCCTTGCGGGCAATGACCTTGCGGAGCGCCTCCTCGTAGCGGTCTACAAATTTTGATGGATCGAAGCCGGCCTCCTGCTGCTCGATGATCTTGGTGGCGATATCGACCATATTCTTGTCGCCCTTGCCGGCGGGAATCCTGTCGAAGAATTCTGAATCGTCGCGCACCTCGTCCTCCGACCGCAGGGTCGAGAGCAACAGGCCCTTGCCGCGCGGTTCGATGGCCACGACCCGTTCGCGGGTGTGCAGCACCAGGCGGCCGAGGGCGATCTTGCCGGCGCTCTTCATCGCCTCGCGGATCACCAGATAGGCCTCCATGCCGACCTTGCCGTCCGGCACCAGGTAGTACGGATCGTTCCAGTAGATGCGGTCGATTTCCTCGACACCGACGAAACGGTCGATATCGATGGCCTTGGTCGAGGGAATGCGCGCGGCGGCGATCTCCTCGTCTGTCAGAACGACATAGTGATCCTTCGAGGTCTCGAAACCGCGGACGAGGTCCTTGCGCTCGACCGGGCCCAGTTCCGGATCGGTCGGCACCATGCGGACGCGGTGATTCGTCTTCTTGTGGATGAGGTGAAAATGGATGTCGTCGCTCCGCGACGTGGCGCCGAACAGCGCCACCGGGCAGGAAACGAGCGAAAGCTTCAAATGGCCTTCCCAGATCGGGCGCATGCGACACTCCTCCGGCTGAACCAGAGGCAAACGACTTGGCGCATGTGGGGTTCCCCCTGTCCACAGCATGGACGGATCGGCCCCCGGCTTTCCTGCACGGGGATTTCCGCTAGGATGCCCGTCAGGGGAGGAAAGAAAATGCGGTTTAGCGGCAAGGTGGCGGTCATTACCGGTGGCGGGCGCGGCATTGGCGAGGTCTATGCCCGGGCGCTGGCCAAGGAAGGCGCCGCCATCGTCGTGGCCGAGGTCGACATGGCGGCGGCCGAGCAGGTTGCCTCCACCATCAAGGCGGCTGGCGGCCGGGCGATAGCCGCCCGGTGCGATGTGGCCAACGAGGGGTCGGTCAATGCGATGGTCGCCGAGGCGGTTAACGCCTATGGCGGCGTGGACATCCTGGTGAACAACGCCGCCAAACACCTGATGGAATACAACCAGCCCTGCACCAAACTGCCGGTCGAGAAGTGGCGGTTGATGCTCGATGTCAACGTCACCGGTATCGTGATCTGCTCGAAGGCCTGCCAGGCGTCGATGAAAAGCCGCGGTGGCGGCGTCATCGTCAACCAGTCGTCCATCGCCAGCGAGCAGCTGGATACGGCCTACGCGATTTCCAAACTGGCGGTGCGCGGCCTGACGGTGGCGCTGGCGAAGGAGTTCGCCCCCGATGGCACGCGGGTTAATTGTATCGCCCCGGGCATGATTGGCTCCCCCTCGCTCAAGGCCGACCTGCCCAAGGACATGCTCAACGACATCCTGCACAAGAAGCAGCTGCTGCCGATCCTGGCGGAGCCGGAAGACCTGGTCGGCGCCCTGCTGTTCCTCTGTTCGACGGAGTCCCGGTTCATGACCGGCGAAACCATGGTGCTGAGCGGGGGCTGGCTGGCCCAGCCCTAGGCGGATTTCGGGCATTTCCCGATAGGGGAAAGGCGCCGTTTTTCCCTTGCCCGGCAGGGCCCGTACGGCGACAACAGGCGCTCAGGGCGGAAACCGCGCGGGCGCAAAAAGCCCCGCGCTTCTGACGGAAACAGAAAATGCAGCTGATCGGCATCGACACGGGCGGCACGTTCACGGACACGGTGATCATCGCCGGCGACGGCCGCATGGGCGTCGGCAAGGCGCTGACCACCCATGGCCGCCTGATGGAAGGCGTGCTGGCCTCGATGGAGGTGTCGGCCAAGTCGCTGGGCCTGTCGCTGAACGACATGCTGGCGCAGATCGACATCCTGTCACACGGCACGACGGTCGGTCTCAACGCGCTGCTGACAGGAACCGGCGCCAGGGTCGGCCTGCTGGTAACGGAAGGATTCGAGTCCACCCTGCCCATCGCGCGCTCGAACAAGGTGCACGGCCTCTCGGACGACGATTTCATCGATGCGCTGAAATGGCGCAAGCCGCCGCTGCTGGTGCCGCGCCGGCGCATCCTGGGCGTGCGCGAGCGGGTCGATGTCGCCGGCACCGCTTTGATCCCGCTGGACGAGGCGCAGGCGCGCGAGCAGATCAAAAAGCTGGTGGCCGAAGGCGTCGAGGCCATCGGCGTGGCCTTGATGTGGTCGCCGGTCAACGGCAGCCATGAGCGCCGCCTGCGCGAACTGATCCGCGAGGAAGCGCCCGGCGTACACGTCACGCTGTCCAGCGAATTGGCGCCGCGTATCGGCGAGTACGAGCGTACCGCGACGGTGGCGATGAATGCCTATATCGCCCCGATGGTGAGCGAGTATCTGCGCACGCTGGAAAATGCGGTGCGCGAGCGTGGCTTCAAGGGCCTGTTCCTGATCATGACCATGGGCGGCGGCGTCCGCCAGGCCAAGACGCTGCTGGATGCGCCGGTGCACGTGCTGCAGTCCGGCCCGGTCGGCGGCATCACCGCTTCGAAGCGCCTGGGCGACATGCTGGGCCACCCCAACGTGATCGCCACAGACGTCGGCGGCACCAGCTTCGACGTCGGCCTGGTGGTCGACGGCGTGCTGCCGCGCGCCAACCGGCCGCGCATCGAGCGCCACAGTGTCGCCGTGCCCGTGGTCGATCTCGCCTCCATCGGCACCGGCGGCGGCAGCATCGCCTGGATCGACGAGGCGCTGGGAGTCATGCATGTCGGCCCGCAAAGCGCCGGCTCGATGCCGGGCCCGGCCTGCTATGGCCGTGGCGGCCTGAAGCCGACCGTGACTGACGCGGCGGCGGTGCTGGGCTATCTCGACCGCCTGGGCGGCACGCTGAAGCTGGATCGGGAAGCGGCGTTGGGGGCAGTGAAAACGGTCGGCGACCGGTTGGGCCTGGAAGTACATGCGGCGGCGGAAGGCATATTGCGGGTCGCCAATTCGCAGATGGCCGATCTGGTGCGGCGAGCCAGCATCCAGCGCGGCCACGACCCGCGCAATTTCGTGCTGTACGCCTATGGCGGCGCGGCCGGCCAGTATGTGGGCCAGTATGCCGCGGAGATCGGCGTGAAGTCGATCATCATCCCCCGCCTCGCGCCGGAATTCTCGGCCTGGGGCGCGGTGTGCAGCGATCTGCGCTCGATGATCGAGCATGAAATCCCGACCCGGCCGTTCAAGGGCAATCTGGATGACATCGGCGAGATTTTCGACCGGCTGGAAGCGCGCGCCATGGACGAACTGGCCGGCGTCGGCGAGGAACTGGAACGCAAGACCGGCAAGGGGCTGGAGATCAGCCGTCTCGTCGGCCTGCGCTTCTCGAAGCAGACGCACCGCATCGACATCGACATCGACGGCAAGCTGACGCCGGAAAACATCGCCAAGGCCGAGGCGGAATTCCGCAAGCGCTACGAGCGCATCGTCGGCCGCGGCTCGGCCTATGGCGACAGCGTCATCGAAATCAGCGCCGTGACCGTCGAGGCCAAGTCGCAGGCGCCCATGGGCAGCTTCACCAAGCGGGCGAATACCAAGCCGGCCATATCGCGCCAGCGCAAGGCGTGGTTCGGCGGCAAGTCGGTGGACGTGCCGGTCTATCTTTGGGATGATTTTGGCGAGGGCTCGTCCGTACTCGGGCCCGCGTTCATCGAGTCCGAGCAGACCACGGCGGTCGTCTTCCCCGGCCAGCGGGCCACAAGTGACGCCAATGGCAATGTGAGCCTGGAGGCGGTGATATGAGCGACAAGCGCATCGATCCGATCGACCTGGAGATCATCCGCCACCGGCTGGAGGCGATCAACGCCGACGCCGCAGAAACACTCGCCCGCGTTTCGGGCTCGGCCATCGCGTCGGAAGCCAGCGACCTCAACACAACGCTGATGACCGCGCAGGGCACCGTCATCTCGACCAGCAAGTTCATCATCGTCCAGTCGACGTCGCTGAACCTGATCGTCGCCGACATCCTGCAAAAGTATGGCGAGAATCCCGGCATCCATCCGGGCGACCAGTTCATGACCAACGACCCTTATCTGGGCTCGCTGCACCAGCCTGATGTCAGCCTCGTGGCGCCGATCTTCCACGGCGACCGGCTGATCGCCTGGTCGGGCTGCACTGTGCACGAGGCCGATGTGGGCGGCCCGGGCGGCGGCGGCATCAATTACGGCGCGCGCTCGATCTTCGAAGAGCCGACGCCGATCCCGCCGGTGAAGATCGTCGAGCGTGGCACCATCCGCAACGATATCGAGCGCGATTACCTGCTGCGCTCGCGCACGCCAGACCTGAACGGTCTCGATTTGCTGGGCCAGATCGCCGCCAATCGCGGCAGCACCGAACGCGTTCTGGAACTGGCCGCGCGTTACGGTGCCGATACGCTGGTGGCGGCGATGAACCACCTGCTGGATTCCACCGAGGCCGCGTTCAAGCGCCGCCTGCGTGAACTGCCCGATGGCATCTGGCGCGAGACCTCATACCTGGAGCATGAGCGCCGCATTGGCGACGCCTATGTGCCGAACCAGACCTATGGCGTGCGCCTGGCCCTGACCAAGCAGGGTGAAAGCCTGGAACTCGACTTCTCGGCCAGCGACGACGAGGCGCCGGGCGCGATCAACGCCGGCTATCCGTCGCTGGTAAACTTCGCGATGGGCGGCATCCTGATCCACCTGTGCCAGGGCCTGCCCTGGGTGCCGGGCGCGATTTGGCGCTCGATCAGGATCAAGACGCGGCCGGGCTCGGTCGTGTCGCCGAAATGGCCGGCGGGCCTTGCCATGAGCACCGGCACCTCGTCGCAGTCGATCCGCAACGTGGTCAGCGCCTGCATCGCCCGCATGCTGGATGCGTCGGAGACGTACAACGACAAGGCCATGGCCTCATCGCAGTCGACCGGCGCGGAAGGCATGTCAATTTCCGGCGTCAATACCGATGGCAGGCCCTTCAACACGCTGTTCCTGGACGCGCTGACCGGCGGCGGCGGCGCCACGCCGACGCGCGACGGTGCCGACGTATCCGGCACCTCGACCTCGACCGGCGCGACACCGTCGAACCTTGAGACCAACGAGCAATATTATCCGGTGCTCTATGTCTCGCGGCGCGAATTGCCGGATTCAGCCGGTCCCGGCCGCTTCCGCGGCGGCGTTGGCACGATGCATGCCTATCGTCCGCACCGCACTGAAGCGCCAATTTTGCTGATGTCGATGGCGCAGGGCCTGCAACACCCGTGCACGCTGGGCGTACTGGGCGGCGACCCCGGCGTGCCCAGCGGCTTCGCGGTTGCGGGCTCGAACATTCCGGTCGGGCCCGCGCCGCAATGGGAGGAGCTGGCCAATCTGGTGCCGGTGAAGACGCCGACGCCGCAGACTAAGGTGGGCCTGGGCGAGACCCTGATCACCTCGTCGCAGGGCGGTGGCGGCCTGGGCGACCCGCTGATGCGTGACCCCAAGGCGGTGCTGGAAGATGCCATCGAGGGCCTGGTCAGCGTGGCCGGCGCGGCGCGCGACTACGGCGTGGTGCTGCAGGCCGACGCGAAGAAGGCCTGGCTGCTGGACGACAACGCCACTGCGGCGCTGCGCGTGCGCAAGCGGCGCGAACGTCTGGGGGGGCGCGAGCCAAAGCCGTTGGCCTATCAGCGCACCGGGCGTCGCCTGTCCTCGCATTTCGAGGCCGTGGCCGGCAATGCTGTGGCTTGCGCCAATTGCGGCCATCATGTCTGCAAGGTGGGCGATGCGATCTACGATCACCTGACCCTGCACGTGGCACCACCGGGCGAGCGCTTCCCGCTGACCCAGCACTATGACGGCAGCGACCGCTTCTGCATCCGGCACTTCTATTGCCCGGGCTGCGGCACGCAGGTGGACGTCCATGTGGCGCGCACCGACGACCCGCTGCTGGCGGCGATGGAGACCGCACCGCCGACGCACCTCGCCGCCGCGGAGTAGGTCTAAGAGCCGTTCCGGAAAGTTTAGATTCCCGTTGAGTGAGTTGGCTTTGCGAGGCGCCTGAGCATGATGCGGATCATGGCGAGGCGGACGAAGGCGGCCACCTTGCGGGCATGGCGTTCGAAGTCGCGGGCAAGCCTGCGGTTGCG
>CANJGB010000019.1 GCA_947473805.1 Alphaproteobacteria bacterium | reverse complement strand
TGATCTGCCCCCTTCAGAGTGGTCCATCGACTATTTTAGTCTGGACCCTGAAGGAGAAGGAAAATGGGCAAGAGACACGGGCCTGAGGAGATTATCGGCAAGCTGCGCGAGGCTGAGATTATTCTGGCGCAAGGCGGGACGACGGGGGATGCGTGTCGTCGGATCGCGGTCACCGAGCAGACCTACTATCGCTGGCGCAAGGAATATGGCGGTCTGAAGACCGACCAGGCGCGGCGGATGAAGGATCTGGAGAAGGAGAACCTGCGGCTTCGGCGGGCGATCTCTGACCTGACGCTGGATAAGCTGATTTTGCAGGAGGCCGCCCGGGGAAACTTCTGAGCCCCGCGCGGCGGCGGCGTTGTGTCGATCATGTGCGAAGCGAACTGGCGGTATCAGAGCGACGGATATGCCTGGTGCTTGGCCAGCATCGATCGACGCAACGCAAGGTGCCGCGTGGGGCGAGTGACGAGATGGCGCTGAGCGAGGACATCATCGCTCTGGCACGGCAATATGGCCGCTACGGCTATCGCCGGGTGACGGCGTTGCTACGGGATGCCGGGTGGACGGTAAACCGCAAGCGCGTCGAACGGATCTGGCGGCGCGAGGGCCTGAAGGTTCCGCAAAAGCAACCCCGGCGGGGGCGGCTATGGCTGAACGACGGGTCGTGCATCCGGCTGCGGCCAGAGTATCCGGGGCATGTCTGGGCTTATGACTTCGTCGAAGGTCGCACCCATGACGGCCGGAAGTTCCGCATCCTGACGATCATCGACGAGGCCAGCCGAGAATGTCTGGCGCTCATCGTTGCGCGTCGGTTCCGTCATGAAGACGTGCTGGCAGCCCTGGCGGAGTTGTTCATCGCACGCGGGCCTCCAGCAAACATCAGGTCCGACAATGGCCCGGAATTTATCGCGACTGCAGTTCAGAAATGGCTGGCCCAGGTCGGCGTGGAGACGCTTTACATCACCCCGGCATCGCCCTGGGAGAACGGCTACAACGAGAGCTTCAACGGATCGCTGCGCGACGAGCTTCTAAATGGCGAGATCTTTTACAGTCTGGCCGAAGCCAAAGTGCTGATCGAGGCCTGGCGGCGGCATTACAACACAATCCGACCGCACAGCAGCCTCGGCTACCGACCGCCGGCCCCGGAAACCGCGACACCGCCATTGCCGCCTTCCGGTTCCGCTACGCTCCACCTCCAGGCGGCAATGGCCAGGGAGGAAGCAATGCACTAACATTCAACACGGACCACCTAATGGGGGCCGATCACATCAAGGCACTGGGAATCAAGCCAGGCCGCGGCGGGGTACGACCGGGCGCCTAGGGCAAAGATCAGGCCGCCTGGCGAAGGTTGAGCACCGCGCGATGAGCGATCTCGAACTCGAACTCGGCCATTTCGACGGCTGTGGCAAGTTCCCGGAAGTTGATATCAGCCCGTCGCGCGTAAAAGTCATCAAGCGACCGCCGATACCGCTGGCTGGAACGCTCGAGGCGGGCCAAAAGGGCCATTTCTTCTGCCGCAGGGAAATCCGAGCGCTTGATGTGGTGCATGGTGCCGCCCTCACGGTCTGGCCAAGGAAACCTCGGATGAGCCCGTCGCCGCAATTCGGCGTTGTTGACCAGGTGGAACGTCTTATCCCGCGGCGCGGTCGGGCGCAGGGCAGCCTCTGCGCGATTAGGGCCGCGGAACTTCCCTTTGTCGCCAAGGGTTTGGTTAACTCTGCCGGAATGTCTCCGGCGGCAAAAACCAACAGGAGAACCCATGGGATCCACCGAACAGTCCACTGGCAGCCACACCCGCTGCATCACCGCCGACAAGGTCCAGGGCACTGCCGTCTATAGCCGCAGCGGCGACAAGCTTGGAACCATCGAGAACGTCGTGCTCGACAAGCTGAGCGGCAAGGTTGCGTACGCCCAGCTCGCCTTCGGCGGCTTCCTCGGCCTCGGCCACAAGCATCATCCGCTGCCGTGGTCGATGCTGCGCTATGACGAGAGCCAGGGTGGCTATGTCGTCAATATTGACGAGAAGCAGCTCAAGGACGCGCCGTCATACGACGACACCGCACCGGACTGGAGCGACCAGCGCTGGGGCAAGTCCGTGCACGACCACTATGGCGCCGCGCCGTACTGGGAGTAAGCGACGCCACCCGGGCCGCCGCGAGCGGCCCGGGTTTCCCGCTGCCATGCTAGTCTGGCCGTGGGGAACGTCGGGGGAACTGCTTTGATCGACTTGAAAGGCAAGGGTGCCGTGGTGACCGGCGCGGCGTCGGGCATTGGCCGGGCCATTGCCTTTGCGCTCGGCCGTGCGGGTATGAAGGTTGCCTTAGCGGACATCCAGAAAGATAAAGTTGAGCGCGCGGCGGCAGAGGCACGGGGCGCCGGCATCGACGCCGTGTCACTTGCGGTCGACGTCTCGGACGATGGTTCGGTCGCCGCGGCCGCGCACGAAATCGACCAACGAGTCGGGAAGCTTCATATCGCCATAAACAATGCCGGCATCGCTTTCCACGGTACGCCGTTACAGGAAACCAGCGCGACCGACTGGCAGTGGGTGCTGGGCGTCAACGTGCTGGGCGTCATCAACTGCACGCGCCACTTCCTGCCGCTGATTCGCCGCCATGGCGAGGGCGGCCATGTGGTGAACACGGCCTCGGGCTCTGGCTTCTTCGTGCGGCCCGGCCGCAAACAGGGAGCTTATGCCGTAAGCAAGTTTGCCGTGGTCGCCTTTTCGGAAGCGCTGGAAATCGAACTGGCCGGCACGGGGATCGGCGTCTCGGTGCTGTGCCCCGGCGCTGTGGATACTGAAATCCACGGTTCGGCCCGCAACCGCCCTGAACATCTGGGTGGCGCCTTTGAGCGGCCAGCGGAGGCTTTCCTCAAGGACCTGACGTCGCAAGGCATGGCGCCTGACGCCGTCGCGCAGCGCGTGATGGAGGCGATCCGCAGCGACGCGTTCTACATTTTTACGCACGCGTCGCTGCGCGATCCCATCGAGGCACGGCACCGCCGGATCATGGCGGCACTCGACCGAATCACTCCGGCTTGAAGCCGGTGTCCTTGGCAATCTTGGCCCACATCGCCAGATCGCGAACGAGAAGCTGCTTTGCTTCCTCGATGGTGTAGTCGGTCTGCGTCGTGCCCAGTGCCCGCAGACGCGGCGCGGCTTCAGGCGACTTCGCACCATCCATTAGTGCCTTGTGCAGTTTCTCGAGGATCGGGCGCGGCGTATTGGCGTGCACCATGGCGATGAACCATACGTTGATGTCATAGCCCGGCACACCGGCTTCGGCCATGGTCGGCAGTTCAGGCCACAGGGCCGAGCGCTTTGCCGTCGTAACGGCCAGGCCCCGCATCTTTCCCTCGGCCTCCTGCGCCTTCACATAGGCCGGCGTCGGCAGCGTGTACTGGCTCTGGTTCGCCAAGACCGCTGCGACCGCCGGACCGTTGCCGTTGTAGCGGATGGTGACGGTATCGACGCCGGCCATGATCTTGAACAGGTCATTCGAGAACGTGTCGAGCGCGCCCTGGCTGGCATAGTTCAGCTTGCCGGGATTGGCCTTCGCATAGGCAATGAATTCGGGCAGCGTCTTGACCGGCAGCGCGGACGTGATGCCGAATACCAGGGGCGATTCAGCGAAGATCGCCGCTGGCGTCAGTGTCTTTGCGACGTCATACGGGAAGTCCTTATTGACGACCGGCTGCAGCGCGACGCTGCCGGTCGAGAGTAGGATGGTGTAGCCATCCGCAGGCGCACGCGCGACGTAGTCGAAGGCGATCTGGCCCAAGCCGCCGGGGCGATTCTCGACGATGGCACTCTGGCCGAAGGTCGCAGTCAGACGCTCCGCCAGGATGCGGGCGGCCGAATCCGTCGGACCGCCGGGCGCATTCGGCACGATGAAATGGATCTGCTTGCTCGGATAGTCCTGCGCGCCCGCAGCCGAAACAAATGCGGCCGCACCAAATGCGACCCCACACAGCAATGCCGAGAATTTCTTCATCTATTCCTCCCGTAGCGGGCGCGCCTTGTAGGCGGCGCTGCCTATACCCGAGACTGGCAGAAGCCGGGGACGGCTTCCAGTCGAAAACCGGGTGTGAAAGCTAGGCTTTGGCGGCGACGACGCGAATGTCCGTCCCGCCGGCCTCGCGCTCGCCCAGCGCCGGCACGATCTTGGCCAAACCGGCAACGGCGCCAACCTCATCACCGCTCGCACACGCCCGCTCGAGCGCTACGATATGCGAGGTGATTTCGCGATAGTCCATCCGGTTAGGCTCGACCAGGCGGACGCCTGGGACCGCGGTCGGGTTCAGCGTCTCGTCAGCAAAGAACAGTTCCTCGAACAGCTTCTCGCCCGGACGCAGGCCGACGAAATCGATCTTCACATCCACATCCGGCCGCAGGCCGGCCAGGCGGATCATCTGGCGCGCCAGATCGACGATCTTCACCGGCTCGCCCATGTCGAGCACCATGATCGAACCGGCCGGCAAGCGCCTCGACCCGGACAGGCCGGATGCCTGCAGCAGCAGAGCCACGGCTTCCGGGATCGTCATGAAGAAGCGCTTCACGTCCGGGTGTGTCACCGTGATCGGGCCACCGGCGGCGAGCTGGCGCTGGAACAGCGGCACGACCGATCCGGCCGAGCCCAGGACGTTGCCAAACCGCACCATGGCAAAGCGCGTGCCGTTGGGCTTGTCGAGGCCCTCCACGTCCATCGCCTGGCAATAAAGTTCGGCGCAACGCTTGGTCGCCCCCATGACATTGGTGGCGTTGACCGCCTTGTCGGTGGAGATCAGCACGAATTCCGAGGCGCCAGCCGCCACCGCCGCATCGGCCACGTTGCGCGTGCCGATGACGTTGGTCAGCAGTCCTTCAACCGGGTGGGCCTCGACCATCGGCACATGCTTGAGGGCGGCGGCATGGAACACGATGTCCGGCCGCTCCTGTTCCATGACACGCAGGATGCGGGGCCGGTCACGGACATCGGCGAGGCAGGCGGCGCGCGAGAGCGTCGGATTGCGCTCCGAAATCTCCATGTCGATGGAGTAGAGGTTGAACTCGGAACTGTCGAGCAGCACCAGGCGGCGCGGGCCGAACGCAGCGATCTGGCGCGCAAGCTCGGACCCGATGCTGCCGCCAGCGCCGGTGACCAAAACGCACTTGTCGGCGATGACCGACGCAGGCAGCGACGGATCGAGCACCGCCTGCGAACGGCCGAGCAAGTCTTCCAGCGCGACCGGCTTGATCGCGTCGCGCTGCTCCAGGCCCGGCTGCAATTCGGTACTGCGCGGCACGCGCGCAAGCGTCAGACCCAGGCCTTCGGCCAGTTGCAGCAGGTGGCCCAGCATTTCCGGCGGCGCATGCAGATCGGTGACCACCAGCTTGCGCGGCGTCTCGCCGCCGCGAGCCAGCATCTCCATTATCTTCGGCAGCGCCTTCAGGTCGCCCAGGATGGGTACGCCATGCAGCGTGCCGCCACGCCGCCAGCCGTTCTCGTCAATGATGCCGACCGGGCGGTACATCACCTCGCGCGACGGCGCGAGGCCGCGCAGAAACGCCTCGGCCTCGTTGCCGGCGCCGATCAGCAGGACCGGAATCTGGCTGACGCCCGCCGGGCGCGGCCGTAGGGTAAGCCGGCCCTCGCGCGACAGCCGATAGGCCACGCGCGGCCCGGCCACCAGCAGGAACAGCACCAGCCACATCACCACATAGGTGGCGCGGGGAATGGATTCCGCGCGCCACAGCAGGAAGCTGGCCGGCAGGAACATCAGCAGCGCCAGGGTGACCATCCGCACCATGGCAATAACGTCGGGGATCGAGAAGTAACGCCAGCTGGTCCGGTTGCTGCGCGATATGACGGAAGCGATGGCGACCACCACGATCATGACGATCGTTGCAGGCGCGCCGACATCGGGAAGAATGGCGGAATAGCCCTCCCAACCGAGCCGGAGCCACAGCGACAGGTTGATCGCCACCGCCCCCATCAGGGAATCGTGGCTTAATGAAAAGATCGCGCGCAGGGAAAATGCCCTGCCGAATGCCCTGAGCATTACGCCGTTGACCTCCAGCCGACAGGCACGGCCAACAAACGGCGCGTACCGGCGTCCCAACCCCGAAGAACCATCCGAATTGGCGGACTTTGTCCCCGTCCATTCCTGCCGGATCAATAGCACGAATCTCCCAGACAGATGAAATTCCCGTCGCCCCTTCGCGCGGGCCGCAGGCGGGTTGTCGGCAATGGCGGCATTAAGCTATGGTCGCCTTGGACTTAGGAGGACTTGGGGCTTGTTTAGGACGATGCGCATACCCGGAATAGCCTTGTTGGGCCTCGCCGTTTCCGGCTGGGCTGCGCCGGCCCTTGCGCAGCAGACCGTGATTATCGGCGGCGGCAACCTGCGCGCTCCTGTCGAAGTCAATCTGGGCGCCATCGACGACGCGAACCGGCGGGACACGTTCGGCGGTTCGGCCGGCCAGGCCACGCCCGGCACGGTGCGCCTGAAGCCGCCGGGCACCGCCAACAGGAAATCCACCGCCGTGTCCAAGGCCCCGGCCAAGGCTGCGCCGCAGACCGCACGCGCCAGCGCAACGCCCTCAATTCCCTCCTTGGTGCCGCCAGTGCCGACGACGCCGGGACCCGAACCGGCCCCGACCACCCTGACCCCGGCCCCTGCCCCGGCGGTCGTTACCCCGGCGCCCGTCGCCACGCCGCGCCCCGCGCCTGCAGCGCCGGCTGTCGCCGCCGCACCGCCGGTTTCGACGCGCCCCGCATCGCCAGCCCCCGCACCTGTTGCCGCCCCTCCGCCGGTTGCCGCGCCAGCCGCACCGGCACCGGAAACCCGCGTCGCCGCTCTGCCCCCCTCCACCTCGGCGACCGGCGATGTATCGCTCGGCTTCAGCGCGGGTGAAGCGCAGTTGTCTCCTGAAAATACGCGGGCGCTGGACCAGCTGGCCTCGCGCCTGGGCAGCGGCGAAGACCGCATCCAAATCAAGGCCTATGCCAGCGCCGCCGGCGCCGAAGCCGCCAGCAGCGCGCGCCGCCTGTCGCTCAGCCGCGCGCTGGCCGTGCGATCCTATCTGATCGACAAGGGCGTGCGCTCGACCCGTATCGACGTGCGCGCCCTGGGCCCCACGAACGACTCGAGCCCGCCGGACCGCGTCGACGTATCGACCCAGGCACGTTGACGCCGGGACCGGAGGCGCGCCCGCGCCTTCGGGCTGCCATATTCAGCCTGTAGCTGTCCCCGGACCCATTCGCCGGGTGGCGGATGCAATGCCCGACGGACGGATCGACGCATGACCGGATCTCGCCGCTTCATCCTTCGCATGACGCTGTTTCTTGCAGTGGCACTCGTCGTTGCCGCGGCCTTGTTCGTGCCGATCCTGCACGCCTTCCAGTCCAACCCGGCGCTCAATGCGCTTATCTTCGCCGTGTTGCTGTTCGGCATTGCCTATGCCTATCGCCAGGTGCTGCTGATCGGCAGCGAGGCGAACTGGCTGATGGCCGCGCAGCGTGCCGCCAAATCGTCTGCGTCGATACCGCCGGCGCCGCCAAACCTGCTGGCCCCCATCGCCACCCTGCTGAAGAACCGCACCGAGCAGAGCCGAATTTCCACCATTGCCATGCGCAGCCTGCTGGACAGCATCGCATCTAGGCTGGACGAAAGCCGCGACATTTCCCGTTACTTGACCGGGTTGCTGATCTTCCTCGGCCTGCTGGGCACATTTTGGGGCCTGCTGCAGACCGTTAGTTCGGTCGGCGACGCCATCAACACGCTCAACATGGGCAATGGCGACTACACGCAGATGTTCGACAACCTGAAGCGCGGCCTCGAGGCGCCGCTGGGCGGCATGGGCACTGCGTTTTCGTCGTCGCTGTTCGGCCTTGCCGGCTCGCTGGTGCTGGGCTTCCTCGACCTGCAGACCGGCCAGGCGCAAAACCGCTTTTACAACGACCTTGAGGAATGGCTGTCGGGCATGACCCGCTTGTCGGGCGCGGGCCCGATCGGCGATGGCGAAACGTCCGTGCCGGCCTATGTGCAGGCGCTGCTGGAACAGACGGCGGAAAGCCTGGACAACCTGCAGCGCACCATGGCGCGCGGCGAAGACGGCCGCTCGGGCTCGCATACTGCACTGGTGCAATTGTCGGATCGCTTGGCAGCGCTGACCGACCAGATGCGCACGGACCAGAGCCTGCTGGTCCGGCTGGCCGAGCATCAGCTGGAGCTGAAGCCGATCCTGCAGCGCCTGGCCCAGCCGACGGAATCAAGCGGCCTGGACCCGACCAGCCGCAGCCACTTGCGTAACATAGAGCTGCACGCCGCCCGTCTGGTGGAAGAGGCCGCCGAAGGCCGCAACCGCATGGTCGAGGAACTGCGCGCCGAGATAAAACTGCTGGCGCGCACCATCGCCGCGACGGATGAGCGGCGGTCGCGGTCCTAGCCGCCAATGTCCTTGTCCCGCAGCCGTCGCCGCTCTCACCTCCAAACCGAGGCATGGCCCGGCTATGTCGACGTACTGTCGACCCTGCTGCTGGTCGTCGTGTTCGTATTGGTCGTGTTCGTGCTGGCGCAGTTCTTCCTGGCCCAGGCTCTGTCGGGTAAGGATAAGGCGCTGGATGCCCTGAACCGCCAGGTCGCCGAACTGGCACAGATGCTGGCACTTGAGCAACGCGCAAATGCCGACTTGCGCGCCAACGTGGCGCAGCTTTCCACCAGCCTGTCGGAAGCAGCGCAGGCGCGCGATCAACTGGCACTGATCGAAGGCAAGGCGGCCGAAAACGAGAAGGCGCTGGACGACGCCCGCCAGCGGATCGTCATCCTCGAAGGCCAGTTGAAGCAGAACGAGGATGAGATTGCCAAGCGCGACAGCCTGCTGGCCGACCAGCAGGACAGGCTGGTCTCGAACACCGCCGAACTGGAAAACGAACGAAAGCTGACGACCCAGGCGCGCAGCCAGCTGGACCTGTTGAACCAGCAGATGCTCGCGCTGCGCCGGCAATTGGGGCGGCTGGAAGAAGCGCTGCAGGCGGCCGAGGCAAAGGACAAGAACAGCCAGGCGCAGATATCCGACCTCGGCAAGCGGCTAAACCTGGCATTGGCGCAGAAGGTGGAGGAGCTGGCGCGCTATCGGTCGGAGTTCTTTGGCCGCCTGCGCGAGGCGCTGGGCAACCGGCCTGACATCCGCATTGTCGGCGACCGGTTCGTATTCCAGTCGGAAGTGCTGTTCCCCTCAGGCTCGGCCGAACTCAACGATGCGGGACGGCAGCAGCTGACCACGCTCAGCGCCACGCTGCTCGATATTTCGAAGAAGATACCGACTGACCTCAAATGGATTCTGCGGGTCGACGGCCATACTGACAAGGTGCCGATCCGCACCGCGCAATTCCCCTCGAACTGGGAATTGTCGGCCGCGCGCGCCATCGCGGTGACCAAGTTCCTGGTCACCCAAGGCATACCGGCCGAGCGCCTGGCCGCCGCGGGCTTCGGTGAATTCCAGCCGCTGGAGGAGCGCGACGACGAGATCGCGCTGCGGCGCAACCGCCGGATCGAACTGAAATTGACAGAGCGCTAGCCGCCGAGAAAGTCGCGCTTGCCGATCTCGACACCGCAATGGCGCAGGATGCCGTAGGCGGTCGTCGCGTGGAAATACAGGTTCGGCAGCACGAAGCCGAACAGGTATGACTGACCGGTGAAGTTCAAGGTCCGGGCAGGGAACACCAAGGCAATCGCGCGTTCCTCGCTGCCGTCGATCTGCGCCGGCTGCACGCTGTTCACAAATTCCAAAGTCTTCGCTAGGCGCGCCTTGAGGTCGTCGAAACTGGTTTCGGTGTCCGGCATTTTCGGCACGTCGAGACCGGCAAGCCGGGCGGCGCCGCCCTTGGCCTGGTCGCTGATGGACTGGACCTGGCGAATGAACGGGAACATGTCGGGGTAGAGCCGGCACTGCAGCAGGGCGGCGGGTTCGATCTTGCGAGCCGCGACATGCGCCGCGGCCTTGTCGAGGATGACCGACATGCTGGTCAGGACGCGGGCGAAGACCGGAACCGACGCCTGATACATGGTGAGCGACATGGAACTACCCCCTGAAAGTGTGGAGGGACCCTAGTCCCGCGGCGCCGTCACCGCAATGCGTCACGTGGTGACGGAGAAACCCGCGCGCACATCGGTGTCGTCTTCCCATTCCTCAACCAGCTTTTCCAGCGCGGGATCGGGTTTCTTCGGCAGCAGCACCTTGAGCTTCACGTACTGGTCGCCTGCGGCGTCGGCGCCACGCGGCTTCACGCCCTTGCCCTTGAGGCGCAGCGTCGTGCCGCTGGAGGCAGACTTGGGCACGGTAATGGTGACCATGCCATCCACGGTCGGCGCATTGATCTTGCCGCCCAGCACAGCCTCGCGCAGCGATATCGGCAGTTCGACATGGATGTCGTTGCCCTTGCGCTCAAAGAACGGGTGCGGCTCGACGCTGATCTCGATGATGCCGTCGCCCGCGCCGGCATTGCCGGGATCACCCTGCCCCTTCAGGCGTATCTGCTGGCCGTCCTGGATACCGGGGGGGATTGCCACGTCGAGGGCCTTGCCGTCGGGCAGATTGATGCGCCGCTTGCCGCCGCGCGCCGCATCCAGAAAGCCGACGCTGAGGGCGTATTTGCGGTCGGCGCCGCGCGCGCGGAAGCCGCCCGTGCCGCCGGCCCCACCCCGGCGAAAGCCGCCGCCAAACAGATCAGCGAAGATGTCTTCGCCGATGCCGAATTCCTCGAACATTTCGCGCCGGGGGCCACGCGCGCCGCGAAACCCGCCGCCATAAGCGCCGCCCGCGCCGGCACCCCCGGCGCCAAAACCGGGCGCGCGATCATTGCCATTGGCGTCGATTTCGCCACGGTCGAATTTCTTGCGATTTTCCTCGTCGCCCACGATGGCATAGGCGGCAGACACCTCCTTGAAGCGCTCGCCCAGCTTGGTATCGCCGGGATTGCGGTCAGGGTGGAGTTCCTTGGCCAGTTTTCGATAGGCCTTTTTCAGTTCGTCGTGGCTGGCGGTCTTAGACACGCCCAGCACTGTGTAAGGATCGCGCATGGACTCCCTCGTCCACCGGCCCCTTCAGTCAGGCGGCCGGCGTCCGTCACTGTAACCAATTTGCTACACTACCAATAAAGGCGCTGATTTGCGCCAATCAAGAGGCGGGGTCCGAATACCTGTTCCGGGCGGCCCCAAATTGCTAGGTTTCCGGCCATCGGAGGAAAAATGCGATGGAAATGACCCGGCCACTGCCCAATCGGCCCCTGGTCCGCCGCCACTGGAAGCCGTGGCCGATGGAAGGCCAGCTGCGCGACTGCACGGTCGTGCAGGGCGAAATCCCCGCTGACCTTTGCGGCACACTATACCGGATCGGCCCAAACCCCCGGTATGCCAGCCTGAGCGGCACTTATAACGGCTGGATGGGCGACGGCATGATGCATGCCATGACAATCGCTGGCGGCAAGGCGTACTACCGCAACCGCTGGGTCCGCACGCCGAAGTTCAATGCCGAGGATAAAGCCGGCCGGGCGGTGTTCGATTACGTGCTGCCGATGAAGTTTCCACTTCTGGCCATCGGCATGGAAATCACCCGCGACAATCCGGAATCGCGCGGCGTTGCATCGGGCTCCTGCAACACCAGCATGACGATGCATGACGGCCAGCTGCTGGCCTGGGGCGAAGGACAGAGTACGCCGACCCTGATCGATCCACTGACGCTGGAGACGCTGGGCTTCCCTGAGTGGACGAAGAAGCTGGGCGACTGCATGGTCGAGAAGGTGGACGAGTACGGCTATGGCGGCGGCCACCCGCGCGTCTGCCCGCAGACCGGCGATGTGCTGTTCTACACCATCGACGTGAAGCAGCCATACCTGACCATCCATATCGTCGATACCAAATCGGGTGCCTTGCGCTCGATCCCGCTCGACAGTCCATACCCGTCCTACATCCACGACTTCATGATCACCCGCGACCACGCCATTGCCATCGTATCGCCGATCACCATGAGCCAGGACCGCGTGCGCCATGGCGGCGGCCTGTTCACGTGGGAGCCGGACCGCGGCACGCACGTGGCCGTGGTGCCGCGCGACCCGGCCGGTGGCGCGCCGTTCTGGGTGGAGGTCGACAAGAATTGCTACTGCCTGCATCCGCAGAACGCCTATGTGCAGGACGGCAAGATCATCCTCGACGGGCCGCAATTCCCCATCGTGCCTGTCCCGTGCGACGGGCTGGACCCGTGGAAGCAGTTCAAGGATCTGAAATCGTTCATGGAGCGGTGGGAGATTGACCTGGCCACCAAGACGATGAAGCGTCGGCAGACCGATGACCGGAATGTCGAGTTGCCGCAATGCGACCGCCGCTACCAGGGACTGCCCTATCGCTATGGCTACAACCTGTGGACGGCCGGCGACCTGAATGATTATTCGTTTAATGCCGTGCTGCGCTACGACATGGAAACCGGCGCCACCGACATCCACCATTTCCGCGATCAGGACACCGCGTGCGAGCCGCTGTTCGCGCCGCGCCGGCCCGATGCGCCGGAAGGCGATGGCTATCTGATGACCTATGTCTACCGGCCTGAACAGGACCGGAGCGACTTCATCATTCTGGACGCGAAAAACCTCACCGGCGAACCGGTAGCCACCATTGCCCTTCCCCACCGGGTGCCATTCAGCGCCCATGGCTGGTGGGGCGACGGGATCGCGGCCTGATCCGATGACACCGACAGGGGATTTGCTCTACCGCGCCACGCAGCGGTACGGGAACCGCGTCGCGGCGCGACAGAACGACCGCGCATTAACCTATGCCGCACTGGGCAACCGCGCGGCGCGCTTTGCCAACGCGCTGCAAGGGCTCGGTATCAAGCCGGGCGACCCGGTTGCGGCGATGCTGGACGACCGGCTGGAGAATATCGAGGTCTACCTCGGCTGCGCCCTGGCCGGCGCTGTTCTGGTGCCGGTAAACGCGCGCTTCAAGAGCGGCGAGGTTACGCACGTGCTGGCCGATTCAGCCGCGCGCGCCGTGGTCTATGCCGCGCCGCTGGCGCCGGCAGTGGCGGGCGTCGATGGAATTGGCAGCGTCGGGCCACTGATCGGCATTGGCAATGGCGAACACCTGAACGGTGCGCACGGGTACGAGGACGTACTGGTCCGGGCGGCTTCGGCCCCGCCAGACGCGCAGCGCGCACCGGAAGACATCGCCGTCATCGGCTATACCAGCGGCACGACGGGCGCACCCAAGGGCGCGCAGTGCAGCCATCGAGCCATCGTGAATTGCACCCGGCTGCAGGCAATGGTGCAAAGCATGGCCACCTATGGCGTCGCCGCGTTCGCAGGCTCGTTCTCGTTTACCTCTGCGCTGTGGGGCGTCCTGTATCCGCTGCTCTACACCGGCAGCACCTTGCGCCTGCTGGAAGCCAGCGACCTCGACAAGTGGTTCACACTGATGGCCGAGGACGGCACCACCTATACGTGGCTGCCCAGTCCGCTGGCGCGCGCGTTCACGGCGAAGATCGCGCGCAGCCCCAAGGTGCTGAGCGACCTGCAGACCATCGTCCATACCGGCTCGAAAGTGCCGCGCGACTATCTGGCCGAACTCGCCGACGTGGTGGGCGACCGTCTGATCGAAACGTGGGGCATGACGGAATCTGTCGGGCCGCTGACCGCCATGACGCGGCCCGACCTCCGGGGCTTAAGCGGTGCGGAGGACCTGCTGTCCTCGGTTGGGCGGCCCGTGCCCGGCGCGGCCATCGCAGTGCTGGACGAGAACGGCCGGCCTGCACCGGATGGCAGAACAGGTGAACTGGGCGCGAAGTCGGACACGATGTTCTCGGGCTACCTGAACCAGCCGAAGGCGAATGCGGAAAGTTTCAGCGATGGCTGGTTCCGCACCGGCGACGTCGGCCGGATCGATTCGGGCGGCTATGTCTATATTACCGACCGCTGCAAGGACGTGATCGTCAGCGGCGGCATGAACGTCTACCCATCCGAGATCGAACTGGTCCTGCTGCGCCTTCCCGGCGTGCGTGAAGTATCGGTACTGGGCGTGCCAGATGACCACTGGGGTGAAACGGTCGCGGCTGCTGTGGTGCGGCAGCCGGGTGCCGATCTTGCCCCCACTGCGGTCGTCGATCACGTGCGCAGCAACATGGCCGGCTACAAAAAACCGACGCGCGTGCTGTTCGTCGATGAATTGCCGCGCAATGCGGCGATGAAGGTGCAGAAAAACCTGCTCCGCCCGCGCTTCGGACCGGAGACGACCGTTTAGTTGCGGCGCGGCCGGAAATTCTCGACGAGTGTTCGGCCGTCGGCAAGCTGCGACTCGTTCAACTCCGCCGTAACTCGCTCCAGCGCCGCCCGGGCCTCGGCGTCGTCCTGGCGGGCAGCCAGCATCCACCACATGAAGGCACGGGTCCGGTCGCGCACCAGGCCCTCGCCGTTGTAGTACAGCCGCCCGACAAGGAACTGCGCCCGCGAATTGCCGTCATTAGCCAGCGGCAGCCAGTGACCAAGGGCCCGGCGATAATTCTGCTGGTCATATTCGGCGCTTCCCTCTTCCAGGGGGTCTGATGGAGCGACCTCATCCTTAGGCGGCGGGATGAGCTGGGTAGGGGTGCCGCCCGCGGGGTCCGGTTCGGCGGGCGTGGCAATAACGGCGACAGATGCTGGCGGCGGCAAAGCGTCCCGCTTTGCGGGGGCCGGTGCTTTGGCGGACTTGGCCTGCTGTTCCTTGACGAACTTGCTGATCATGCCAAACAGATCAAACTCCACTGGCTTGGGGCCACTGTCGTCCGAGGCTGTGTCCGCCGGGGTGGTCGCGGGCTGAGGCACCGGCGCGGATGGTGACACCGGCGGTGGCACTGGCGCCACTGCGGGCGCAACGGGCGGCGACGTTGGAGTGGCGGCCGGTACGGTTGCCGGCTGCGCCGCGGCGGCATCGGCGGATTCGGAATTGTTCGTTTTCGCCGGCGGCGTCGCCGGCGGGGCTTCCTGCACCAGGTGGCTGAGCTTCTGCAGCGCTTCGGGATGTCCCTGGCGCGCCGCAAGGTTATACCAACCCAAGGCCCGCGCGGGATCGCGCGACACGCCAAGACCATTCTCGTACATCAGGCCCAGATTATATTGCGCCAGGACATGCCCCTGCCGCGCCGCGCGGTCGAACCAGTGCGCCGCCTCGGCGAAGTCGCGATCGACCCCGTAACCCTCCAGGTACATGGCGCCCAGATTCGCCTGCGCGCGATCGAATCCGATTTCAGCGGCGCGCTTGTACCATTTGATTGCCTGAACGGGATCCTTTTCGACCCCCAGGCCCAAGCGGTAGATCTGGCCAAGGTTACGCATCGCGGCGACGTCGCCGCCCTCGGCCGCCGGCTGCCACTCCTTGATCGCCGTCGCGTAGTCACCGGCATCGAAAGCGCGCGTACCAGCGTCGAAATCGGCGCGGGCAATTTGCCCGGCGAACGACAGAAAAAGAAGGACGAAGAGGACGGCTCTCATGCTGATCTGGCGGGACCCAAACGAAACGGCCCCACCATAAGTGGGGCCGTCCCGTGACGCTACTGACTCGAAAGATTACTGGCTGACGATCCTCCATGAGCCGTCCGGCTGGCGGCAGGCCGTGCCGACACCCTGTTCGGACTTGCCCCCGACATTGATCGTCTGGGTGAATTCGCGGCAATACTGGCCGTTGCTGGCGTTCTGAACCGCCGGACGCGGGGTAATCGTGCCCGAATTGCCGCTGTCGGGATTGCGCCACGACACCGGCTGGTTCGACGGCGCGGTTTCCAGCGCGCGCTGCGTGGTGCTGTTCAGCGCGGTCTGATCCGCCTTGTCGAGCGATTTGCCGATTTCGCTGCCGAGCAGGGCGCCGAGCAGCGCACCCGCGCCGACACCCACGAGGCGTCCGGTGCCGCTGCCGAAGGCAGAGCCTGCCACGGCGCCGCCGATGCCGCCGAGCACGGCGCCGCCGGTCTGTTTGCTGATGCCGCCCGAACTGCCCGAGCTGCCGCCGCTACCATAGCCACCCTGGCCAAACTGGTCGGCACACGCTGCCGTCACGCCAAGGGCCAGGACAACCGCTGTAATCTTGATGAACTTCATTTTTCGTGCCGATCCCGGTTTACGGGACCCCTCTTGTTGACCAGGCAATCCGCGATGCGGATCGCGCCAGAGCCACATATCTACAGTAATGATGGCGACAATTAGGCATCCTACTGTGCCGCAGATCACACTTCAAACGGGTTTCACCGGTCCAGGTTCCCCGGTCAAAGAACTTCAAAATGAGAGGTGGTGTTCGACAAAACCCTGTCGGCGCATTACCTGTTGCATCATGCCCATGGACGAAACTTCAAACCCGATTGACCTGTTCGGCGAATGGTTCGCACTCGCCGAAAAGAGCGAACCGAACGACCCTTCGGCTGTAGCGTTGGCAACAGTCGACGCGCACGGCCATCCGAATGTCCGAATGGTCCTGCTCAAGGGATTCGACCCGCTCGGGTTCGTCTTCTACACGAATTTTGAAAGCGCCAAGGGCGTCGAGCTCCTGGCCCATCCCCATGCCGCGCTCTGCTTTCACTGGAAGAGCCTGCGCAAGAGCGTGCGAATCCAAGGGGGTGCTTCGGTCGTGACCAATGCCGAGGCAGATGCCTATTTTTCCAGCCGCGCACGCGAGGCCCGCATCGGTGCGTGGGCGTCGCGCCAGTCGCGGCCGCTTGAGAATCGTTTCGCGCTTGAAAAAGCGGTAGCCGTTTTTGCCGCCAAGTTCGGCCTGGGCGACATTCCACGGCCGCCGCACTGGTCGGGTTTCCGTGTTGCGCCACGGCGGATCGAATTCTGGGACGACCGGATGTTCCGTCTGCATGAACGGCTCGTCTTCGAGCGTACCGATGCAGCCGGAGAGTGGACCACCGAGCGGCTATACCCGTGAGCGATGATATTGTCCGCGGCCGATTGATGCGGCGCGCGGCGACCGCGGCGCTGGCGGTCGCTGTCCTCCTCACGCTGTCGAAGGGCGGCGTATGGCTGGTGGGCGGGTCGGTCGCGATGATGAGTTCGGCCATGGACTCGGCCCTCGACGCATTCGCCTCATTCATCAATCTGCTGGCAGTTCGGCACGCGCTGGAGCCTGCCGACCGCGAGCACCGCTTCGGTCACGGCAAGGTCGAGCCACTGGCGGGGCTGGCGCAGGCGGCCTTCATCACCGGATCAACCCTGCTTCTGTTCGCCAGCGGTGTCCAACGGCTGCTCCACCCCCACCCCGTATCCCACAGCGAATACGGTATAGCGATATCGGTCCTGGCAATTGTCGCCACCCTGTGCCTGGTGAGTTACCAGAGGAGCGTCGTGCGGCGGACCGGTTCGATCGCCATCGGCGCTGATTCACTGCATTACGCCGGCGACTTGTTGATGAACGGCGGCGTTATCCTCTCGCTGGTACTGTCGAGCGTGTTGGGCTTCACCCAGGCCGACCCACTTTTCGCCATTCTGGTTGGACTATGGATGTTGCGCAGTGTGGCGGCCATCTTCCGGCAATCGTTCGATCATCTGATGGACCGGGAGCTGCCGGCCGACGCGAGAGAGCGGATCAAGACCCTGGCGCGGGCCCACCCGGCTGCCCGCGCCATCCATGACCTGCGAACGCGGGCCTCCGGAACCCAGACCTTTATCCAGTTCCACCTCGAGCTGGACGGCAATTTGACCCTGATGCAGGCCCACGAAATCGCCGACAGCATCGAAGCCGTCATTCTGGGCGAATTTCCGGGGGCGGAGGTCATTATTCACCAGGACCCGGCCGGCCTGCCGGAGCCAGGCACGCCGGTGTACCCCGCACGGTGACGCACCCTGCACGGCTTCATATTCGCCGCCTCTTCGAGTAGAGTTTCCGCAACAGGGAGCCGGTCGAAGGAGTAACAACAATGGCCATCCGCACAATCCTCGCGCCGCTGGGCGGCGTCGAAGACGACGATACGTTTCTGGATACGGTGTTTTCGGTCGGCAAGCGGCTGGGTGCCCATATCGACGCCATGCAGGTCGGGCTGGATCCGCGCGATGCCGTTGCCTTCGTCGGCGAGGGCATGACGGCGGCGATGATCGAACAGATCATGCAGGCAGCGGAGCGCGAGGGCGGTGCCCGTGGCAGCCGGGCGGCCGACCAGTTCAAACGCATCGTGGAAAAACACGAGGCGGAGATCATGGAGACCCCACGGTCGGCCGGGTTTTCCGCCCGCTTCTTGCAGTTGACCGGCCGGGAGGACGAGAAGGTCGCCGAGCGAGGCCGTTTGGCCGACCTGATTGTCGCACCGCTGCCGGGGACGCCGCCCCGTGGGGCACCGTCATTCACGCTGGACGCCTGCCTGCGCGAAACCGGACGTCCGGTCCTGGTCATGCCGACACCTGTTGCCGGCGCATTCGGCAACCACATTGCTATTGCCTGGAATGGTTCGGTTGAGTCCGGCCGCGCCATCCGCTTTGCCATGCCGTTCCTCGACGGCGCCTACAAGGTAACCGTGCTGTCGGTCTATCTGGGCTCGACCGTCATGCCGACCGGCGAGGACGTTGTCGAGTATCTCGCCTGGTGCGGGATCAAGGCGAAATCAGTGACGGTGCCGGCCGACCCAAGCGGCGCCGGCGCCGGCAAGGCGATGATGTCCGCTGCCCTCGGCGAGGGTGCGGATATGATCGTCATGGGCGCCTATACCCGCAATCAGCTGCGGCGGCTGATTTTCGGCGGCGTGACCGGCGAGGTGCTGGCCAGTGTCACCATGCCTGTCCTGATGGTGCACTGATCGCTGAGCCGACCCGACCGGTCAATCGGCTATTCCTGCGCTTTCGTTTCGCGGGCCGTTACTGGCGCGCCTCGATAGGCGTTGTTCTGGGCGTCGGCCTCACGGGCCTTGTCACCATCGCCATTGCCAGCGTGCTGTACGTCGGCGTCTGGGCCGGCGGCGCGAATACCGCCGACCTGACGCGCGACAAGGCGGCACTGGCCACCGCGCTGGTCCGCGAACGCCTGCGCGATACGCTGGAACCGGTGCGGACCCAGGGCGAATACCTGGCCCGGACCATCATTGCCAGCGACATCGACCCCGTTGACGACCGCCGGTTCGTGGAACTGGCCGGCGGCGCGTTGTCGGCGACGCCGCAGGTGCTGGCAATCGTGTTCATCCGCCCCTCCACCGAGCCGACAGATTCCCAGGAAATCCGCATTTATCGCGAGGCCGATGGCCGGATCGCCAGCACGTACGTCACCACCAAAGATCCCGAACTGATCGCCACTGGCACCCGGAGCATGGCCATGCCCGGCGCGCACTGGGCCGACATCGCCTGGGTCGACGAGATCAAGCAACCGGTCCTCAGCCTGCGCGTGCCCGTCCGAAAGGATGGGCAGTTGCGCGGCCTGCTGATCGCCGTGGTCACCGTCGGCGGACTTTCCCAGTCGCTCAAGGCGGTGGCCGACGACTATGGCCTGACACCGTTCGTCCTGGTGGACCGCACACTGGTCCTGGCGCACCCGAATCTGGCCTCGGGTTTTGGCAATCGCGACAGAGGTCATCCGCTGCCGACGATCGCCGAGATCGGCGACGCCGTGATGGCCGGAATCTGGACCGGCTCCGACTTCATCGACCAGCGGCGAAGCCGCAGCCTGCTGAAAGGCGAAGGCCATCTGCGCGAAATCGGCTATCAGACCTACGTCTATGCCTACCGCGAGGTCGAGGACTACGGTGCGGCCTGGCTGGTCGGAACCGTACAGCCGGAGCATACGCTGGATGCCGCCATCGACCGCATCATCAGGGCCGTCGCCGTGGGCCTCACGATCCTTGCCGTCTCGCTGGTGCTGACATTCTTGTTTGGTCGGTGGATGACCGGCAAGCTGCGCGAACTGGCGAATACAGCTGTTTCAGTCAAACAGTTCGATTTTGCCGGCGCGCCCCATGTTGGCCGCAGCCGCCTGCGGGAACTGGACGACACGGCGACCGCCTTCAACTCTATGATCGATGGCCTGCGCTGGTTCGAGAGCTATGCGCCGCGCTCGCTGGTGCGCCGCCTGATCCGGGCTGGCGGCGAGCGCGGCGTGGAATCGATCCAGCGCGAGGTGACGGTCATGTTCACCGATATCGCCGGCTTCACAACCCTGTCGGAAACCATGGGCGCTGCCGAGGTCGCAGATTTTCTGAACGAGCATTTCGCTCTGGTCGACAAGGTGATCGATGCCGAGCAGGGCACGGTGGACAAACATCTCGGTGACGGTGTCATGGCCTTCTGGGGGGCGCCGGAGACGCAGGACGACCATACCGAACGCGCCTGCCGCGCCGCGCTGAAAATCCGCGACACGGTTGAGGCGCAGAACCGCGACCGGGCGGCGTTCGGCCTGCCGAAGATCAATGTCCGTATCGGCATCCATTGCGGCGCGGTAACGGTCGGTAATATCGGTGCGGCCAGCCGTCTGAGCTACACCATCGTCGGCGATCCGGTGAATACCGCCAGCCGGCTGTGTGAATTGGCCAAGCAGGTCGTGCCTGACGGCCGCGACGTCGTCATCCTGCTGGGGGACGCCGCCGCCAGCCGTGTGGCCCCCGCTTTCGCCCTGTTGCCCTTCGGGACCCATGTCTTGCGCGGCCGGCAGGCTGATACGGAAGTATTCCAGTTGCTCAAATGCCTTGACGCGGCGCCCGTGGCGGCGCTGGCGCCCAGTCCGGCGGCGGAGTAGGTTCGGCACCATGTCCACCTCCCCGGAACGCCAAAAGAACCTGTTGCTGACGGGCGCAAGCCGCGGCATAGGCCACGCCACGGTAAAGCGTTTCAGCGCCGCCGGCTGGCGCGTGCTGACCGTGTCGCGTCACCCGTTTTCCGAACATTGCCCGTGGGACGGCGGCGAAGCGAACCATGTTCAGCTCGATCTCGCTGACCTCGACAAGCTGCCGGCCGCCATTGAGGGTCTGCGCGAGCGGCTGGCCGGCGCGCCACTCGATGCCCTGGTCAACAATGCCGGTATTTCGCCCAAGGGTCCCAAGAATGCGCGCCTCGGCGTCCTGACCACAGATGTCGAGGTCTGGCAGCAGGTCTTCAACGTGAACCTGTTTTCGACTGCGATCCTCGCCAAGGGCCTGGCGCGCGAACTGGCGGCGGCGAATGGCGCCATCGTCAACGTCACCTCCATCGCCGGCTCGCGCGTTCACCCGTTTGCAGGGGTGGCATATGCGACGTCCAAGGCGGCTCTGGCCGCGCTTACCCGGGAAATGGCCTTCGACTTCGGGCCGCTCGGCGTACGCGTCAACGCCATTGCGCCGGGCGAGATCGACACCGCCATCCTGTCCCCGGGTACCGACGAGATCGTGCAGCGCGAAATTCCCATGAAGCGGCTGGGCAAGCCCGAGGAAGTCGCCGCCACGATCTATTTTCTCTGCACGGCACCTGCGTCCTACGTCAACGGCGCGGAAATCCACATCAACGGCGGTCAGCACGTCTGATCCGCGCGCCTGGGCAATTTCGCCTTGGCATGTCCGCCCTGATTCCCGATAACGGCTGATCCCCGCCCACCATAAGGACGGAGCATGCCGCACCACACCCCGCTCATCGCCACTATCGTCGCCGGCCTCGTTCTGGCTTTCATCTTCGGCGCCATAGCAAACCGCCTGCGTGTGTCACCGTTGGTCGGCTATCTGCTGGCGGGCGTCGCCGTGGGCCCTTTCACGCCGGGCTTCGTAGCTGACCAGAACCTGGCGCAGGAACTGGCGGAAATTGGCGTCATCCTTCTGATGTTCGGCGTGGGGCTGCATTTTTCGCTGAAAGACCTGCTGTCGGTCAAAGCCATTGCCGTGCCGGGTGCAGTGGCGCAAATCACGATAGCCACGCTGCTCGGCATGGGCCTCGGCTGGGCGTTCGGCTGGACGGCGGGCGAGGGTCTGGTGTTTGGTCTCGCGCTATCGGTTGCCAGCACCGTCGTGCTGCTGCGCGCATTGCAGGAGCGCCGGCTTGTTGATACGGACAAGGGCCGCATCGCGGTCGGCTGGCTGATTGTCGAGGACCTGGCCATGGTGTTGGTCCTGGTGCTGCTGCCGGCCGTGGCTGGTGCCCTGGGCGGGGACGGCGCAACGCCAAGCACTGAAGCAATCCTGATGGCGCTGGCCATTACCCTGGGCAAGGTAGCGGCCTTCCTGGTTGTCATGCTGGTGGTTGGCCGCCGGGTGATTCCGTGGGTCCTGCACTATGTCGCGCATACCGGTTCGCGCGAACTGTTCCGCCTGGCGGTGCTCGCGGTGGCGCTGGGCGTCGCCCTGGGCTCGACGCAGCTGTTCGGTGTGTCATTCGCACTAGGCGCCTTCTTCGCCGGCATGGTTCTGGCTGAATCCGAGCTCAGCCACCGCGCGGCCGAAGAAACCCTGCCGCTGCGCGACGCGTTCGCGGTGCTGTTTTTCGTATCGGTCGGCATGTTGTTCGACCCGCGCATCCTGTTGACCGACCCGCTGCCGGTGCTGGCCACGGTGGCGATCATCGTCGTGGGCAAATCAGTTGCAGCCTATGGCATCGTGCGCGCATTCGGCCATCCGAATGCCACGGCCCTGACCATCTCGGCCAGCCTGGCGCAGATCGGCGAATTCTCGTTCATTCTGGCCACGCTCGGCGTCAGCTTGGGCCTGCTGCCTGAACGAGGGCGAGACCTGATCCTGGCAGGGGCGATCGTGACCATCCTGCTCAACCCGATGTTCTTCGTTGCGATCGCCCGCTTCAAGCCCTGGCTGGACGGCACCAGGAAGGACGTGGCCAGAACCGATATGGCCATCGAGGAAACGCTGACCAGGACGGCCTTGCAGAACCACATCGTGCTGATCGGCTATGGCCGCGTGGGGAGTCTAGTAGGCGACGCCCTGCAAGCCAGCGGCAAACCATTCCTGGTCATCGAGGAGCGTCAGCCCCTGGTCGAATTATTGCGCGCAAAGAGCATCGAGACGATCAGCGGTAACGCCGCCGTGCGCGAGATCATCGACGCTGCCAATTTGGCGGGGGCATCCTGGCTGGTAATAGCGATCCCTAACGGGTTCGAAGCAGGCCATATCGTCGCCGGCGCCAGGGCGGCAAACCCCGACCTTCTCATTTTGGCGCGTGCTCATTCAGATGCGGAAGTCGACTATCTGAAGAAGCATGGCGCCAATCTGATTATTTTGGGCGAACGCGAGATAGCCCGCGGCCTGATCGAGGCGATCGAGGCGGGGCAGACAGCCGCCAGCTAGCTGCCCATCTTGCTCGGCGGGCCGGAGTCCGCGCGGTGGCCCTTGTCCTCGCCGAGTTTCAGCAGCGCTTCGCCGACCGAATTCAGTTTGTTTGATTCGCCGCCAGTCATGCCCTCTTCCTCGGCGATGGACAGCAAACGGGTATCCATTTCCCAACGACGCAAGACGTCGACCTTTTGGTCGTGGCTCAGCAGGTCGCACCCGAGAACCTCATTCGGATCACCGAAAACTTTCGCCGGATCTGTAAGCGCGAGCTCGATATCGAGAATCTTCGCTTTCACGTGGTTGTTCATGACCTGGCTTTCTTGGTGGATGGTAGCGCTTCTAAAACGCGCTGTGGGAATGGTGGTTCCCGGTTCATCCCCTGCCTTGTCACGGAACCCCTGACCGGCGCTCCCGTTGTTGCAATGCACGCGGGGCACATTCACCCCGGTACCAACGCCCTCAATTTCAAGGAGAACGCTATGAACTGGGATACCGTGAAAGGCAATTGGAAGCAGGCTCAGGGCAAGGTCAAGGAGCAGTGGGGCAAGCTGACCGACGACGACTTGACCCAGATCGCCGGCCAGCGCGACCAGATGATCGGCCGCCTGCAGGAGCGTTATGGCATTGCCAAGGACGAAGCAGAGAAGCAGGTCTCGGTCTGGGAAAAGACCTACCACTAAGAAGTGCGACCCGGTGCCACGGTGTGGCACCGGGTTACCTCCTCACGGCTGGCGCAGCGCCTCGGCCTGAACCCATGATTCTGTTGAGTCCAGCGCGCGCTCGAGGCGATCAAACAGGTCGTCGACCTCACTAACGGTAATAATCATTGGTGGACACAGCGCGATGCTGTCGCCCAAGGCGCGGGTGATCAGCCCATTTTCCTGGCCCTGCGCCTGGCAATAGCTGCCGACACCTTGTCCAGGCTGAAACGCCCGACGCCCCGGTTTGTCAGCCATAAGTTCCACGGCGCCAATAAGTCCGACACCGCGCGTTTCGCCAACCAGCGGGTGGTCGGCCAGGTGCGCTAGGCGGGCCTGGAAGTGCGGCGTAACGGCGCGCACGTGGTCGACGATGCCCCGCTCTTCATACAGTTCCAGCGTCCGCAGCGCGACGGCGGCCGCGACCGGGTGCCCGCCATAGGTAAAGCCATGGCCGAACGTGCCGATCTTGCGGCTCTGCTCGACCATTACCTGGTAGACGCCGTCCGGAATCATCAACGCCGAGATGGGCAGATAGCCCGAGGAAAGCTGCTTGGCACAGGACAGGAAATCCGGAGTCATCCCAAAGGTCTGACTGCCCCACATATTGCCAGTCCGCCCAAAGCCGCAGATGACTTCGTCAGCCACCAGGAACACGTCATACTTCTTCAGCACCGGCGCAATGGCTTCGAAGTACCCGGCCGGCGGGACGATCACCCCGCCCGCACCCATGACCGGCTCGGCAATAAAGGCGGCCACGGTCTCGGCTCCCTCGCGCAGGATCAACCGTTCGAGATTCGCGGCGAGCCGCAACGAATACCCGGCCTCGCTTTCACCGGGCAGGCCATTGCGAGAAAAATGCGGGCAGTCCGTATAGACAATGCGGCCCAATGGCATGTCGAAGTCGCGCTGATTGTTGGGCAGCGCGGTGAGGCCGCCCGAAAACAATGTAACGCCGTGATAAGCGCGCTGGCGCGAGATGATCTTCTTCTTCGCCGGCCTGCCAATCGCGTTGTTGTAGTACCAGATCAGCTTGATGATCGTGTCGTTCGCCTCCGAGCCGGAATTGGCAAACAGCACTTTGGAAAACGGCGCCGGCGCCATGGCCTTCAGCTTCTCGGCCAGATCGATCATCGGCCCATGCGACTTGTGCCCGAACGGATGATAAAAGGGCAGTTTCCGCATCTGCGCCGCCGCGGCCTCGACCAGCGCCTCTTCGTTGAAGCCCAGGCCCGCGCACCACAGCCCGGACATCGCCTCGATATATTCGCGTCCGCTGTCGTCCCACACCCGAATGCCCGCCCCCCGTTCGATAACCATCGGGCCTCTCTCTTCGTGCACCGCAAGATTGGTATAGGGATGCAGCACGCTGGCAATGTCGCGCGCGGCGGCGGAATTGGGGTTTTGCATGGTGGGGCAGGACCTCGGATTGGCGGCAACCGATTAGAGGTCGATTCCGCGACGGCGTCAAAACCGGCTTTTATGGGTTAGACTGGTTCCGTGAGCAACAAGACCAGACATGTCGGCGTCGAGCGCCGCAGTGGCGTTCCCCCCCGATCGCCCCTGCGGTTTGCACTCCCGTTGCTCGCACCATTCACCGTCGGGCTGGGCGCCGTCGTCTGGCTGGCCATCCACCTGCTGCATCACCATCCGGTGATTTTCGACCTCGGGCTCACTGCGATCATCGCGGTCGCGATCCTTGTCATGGCAGGTATCTATTTGCGCCAAGCACAGCAAGTGGCCGAGCAACAGCGCCGTCTTTCGGCGCGACTGGAGCGCGAACAGGAACTGGGCAACCTGAAAACACGCTTCGTCTCCATGATCAGCCACGAAATCCGCACCCCCCTCACCACGATCTACGCCGCCAGCGATCTGCTCAAGCTCTATGGCGCGCAGATGAGCGAGGAGGAGCGGATGGTCGAGATCGAAGCGATACAAAGCGAGGTACGCGCGATCACCGGCCTGATGGACGATGTCCTGACCATCGATGACGGCCCCGGCCGGGCGCCGCGCCTGAAATTTGAGAAGGTCAATCTGGCGACGGTAGCCCGCGAAGTCTGGAACCGGTGCCGCGTAGTGCAGCAGGCGCGCCATTCGCTGGACCTGATGATCGCCCCGGGAGCGGAGGAGGCCGTGGTCGAAACGACCAAGTTTCGGCAGATACTGGACAATTTGCTCAGCAATGCCATCAAATACTCGCCCGATGCGGACATCGTCCGGCTGGAGCTGGGCCGGGAACAAGGGAATTTAACCATAAAGGTGATCGACCACGGTATCGGCATTCCCGTGGAGGACCGGCAGCGGGTCTTTGAAGCCTTCCACAGGGGTGGTAACGTGGAGGCAATTTCCGGATCCGGTCTCGGTCTCGCCGTGGTGCAGCGTGCCGCCGCACAACTGGGCGGCACAGTGGAGCTCCGGAGCGAAATCGGCAAGGGAACCGAGGTTGATGTCCGCGTGGCCGAAGGCCCGGCGCCGCGCGAAGAGGGAGTACCGGTTTGAGCGCGTGCATTCTGGTTATCGATGACGAGGCGCCGATCCGCGAGCGCATCCTCAAGCTGCTCAAGTTCGAGGGCTACGAGGCGCTTGGCGCGGACAACGGCGCGGTCGGCGTCGGCATGGCCCAGCTGCACAAGCCGGACCTTATTCTCTGCGATATTTCGATGCCGGAATTGAACGGTTATGGCGCCATTTCCGTGCTGCGAAGCCACCCTGCGACCGAAGCCATCCCGGTCGTTTTCCTGACCGCCGCGGTCGAGCGGTCGGCCCAGCGCAAGGGGATGGAACTGGGCGCCGAAGATTACATCACCAAACCGTTCACAACCGAGGAACTGCTCTCCGCCGTGCGCGCCCAGCTCGACAAGCGCGCCAACCTCGCCAAGCGACTGGCCGCCCAGGCCAGCTAGTTTTCCGGCTGGCCGCCGCTTGCTGGCGCCTGCCCGCCTTCATAAACTGACCGTGAAAAAACGTCCGGGGAGGAAGGGATGCTGGGCCTGATTCAGGACCGCCCGCTGCTGTTGTCATCGCTGATCGAGCATGCCGCGCTGTACCACGGCGATCGTGAAGTCGTGTCCCGGACGGTTGAGGGCCCAATCCACCGCACCAACTGGCGCGAAATCAACGCCAGAGCCAAACGGCTGGCGAACGCGCTCGTCGCACTGGGCGTGAAGCCGGGGGACCGGGTCGCCACCATGGCGTGGAACGGCTACCGGCACGTCGAACTGTATTACGCGGTGTCGGGCATGGGCGCCGTGCTGCACACCATCAACCCCCGCCTGTTTCCCGAGCAGATCGAATATATAGCCAACCACGCCGAGGACACGCTGCTGTTCTTCGACGCGACCTTCGCCCCGCTGGTCGAGAAGCTGGCGCCCAGGTTCAAGACTATCCGCAACATCGTCGCGCTGACCGACAAGGCGCACTTGCCAGCCATCAATGTGTCCGGCCTGTTGTGCTACGAAGAGATGCTGGCCGCGCAACCGGACCGGTTCGAGTGGCCGCAGTTCGATGAACGGACCGCCTCGTCGCTTTGCTACACCTCGGGCACGACAGGCAATCCAAAGGGTGTGCTGTACACTCACCGCAGCACCGTGCTGCACTCGTTCAGCGGCTGCTCCGCCGACGGGCTCGGTATATCCAGCGGCGAAAGCATCCTGCTGATTGTGCCGCTGTTCCACGTTAACGGCTGGGGTGTTGCCTATTCGGCGGCGATGTCCGGCGCCAAGCTGGTCCTGCCGGGGCCGGCACTCGACGGCAGAAGCGTCTACGAATTGCTCGCCAAGGAGGCCTGTACGTTGACGTTGGGCGTCCCGACCGTGTGGCTGATGCTGCTGGACTATATCGAGCAGAACCGCGCCAGCCTGAACCTGTCCGATATCAAGCTAAAGCGCGTGATCATTGGCGGTTCGGCAGCGCCACGCGCAATGATCGAGAAGTTCCGCGACTTGTTTGGCGCGTTCGTTGTCCATGCCTGGGGCATGACCGAGATGAGCCCCATCGGCACGGTGGGACACCTCTTGCCAAAGCATGCAGGCCTGTCGACCGAGAAGATCACCGCGGTGCAGGTGAAGCAGGGTCGAGCCATCTACGGCGTCGAGATGAAGATCGTCGGCGAGGACGGCAAGGAATTGCAGCGCGATGGGAAGGCCTTCGGCGACTTGCTGGTCCGCGGCCCTTGGGTCACGCGCGGATATTTCAAGAACGACGACGCGGTGATCGATGAACAGGGCTGGTTCCGCACGGGCGATGTCGCGACACTGGATCCCGACGGCTATATGCAGATCACCGACCGGTCGAAGGACGTCATCAAGTCAGGCGGCGAGTGGATCAGTTCGATCGATCTGGAGAACGCTGCCGTCGCACACCCCGCCGTGCAGGAGGCTGCGGTCATCGGCATTGCGCACAACAAATGGGGGGAACGGCCGCTATTGGTTGTGATCAAGAAGTCGGGCGCCACGGTCACCCGTGAAGAGCTTCTCGCTTTCCTGGGTGACAAGGTCGCGAAGTGGTGGCTGCCCGACGACGTGGTGTTCGTCGATACCCTGCCCCACACCGCAACAGGCAAGCTGCAAAAAACGACGCTGCGCGACCAGTTCAGGACCTATCGGCTGCCGACCGACTCCGCGGCCTGAGCACCGGCCGCCATGACATAATCGACGAAGGCGCGCTGCAGCTCTGTCTGGTAACTGTTCTTGCGAGTGATGATGTTAAACACCCGACGGAAATCCAGTTCGTGCACCTCGATGGAGCGCAACTGTCCGGACTTCAGTTCGGGCGCCAGAACGATGCGCGACAAGCAGCCGATGCCAGTACCCGCCGCCACCGTCTGCTTTATCGCCTCGGCGCTGTCGGACACGAAACCGATGTTCAGCGCGCGAATGTAGCGGCCAATATAGGGCACGACAAAGGTGCGCGCGGAATGGTACGGCGGCTGCAGGAACCAGGTCTCGCGCTCCAGCTCGGCGACCGGCAAGCGCTTGCGGCCCGCCAACCGATGGTCCGGCGCGCAGAAGAACACCAGTTCATCCTCGATCCATGGCAGGACATGCAGCGCATGCCGGTTGCACGAACTGTCGATGAAACCGAGATCCAGCGACATGTTCTCAAGGCCGTCCATCACGCTGCCGGCGGTCTGGACGGCCAATTCCATGCGGACCTTCTCGTGCGCGCGCATGAACCCGCCGCAGAGCGCCGGCAAAATGTAATTGCCGATCGTGTCGCTGGCGCCGACACGCAGGGTGCCCTGAAGCGAGCGGTCGTCCAGGAGGGATTCGATTTCCGATATCTGGCGAATGAGGGAATTGGCGCGCAGGCGCAGCCGCTCACCGTTCTCGTTGATCAGTAGCTTCTTTCCATGCCGCAGGAACAGCGGCGCTCCGAGATTGTTTTCCAGGTCGCGGAGCGACAGGCTGGTGGCAGACTGACTGAGGCCGATGACCTCGGCCGCTTTCACAACGCTGCCGGTGCGGGCAATGGCGTCGAACACTTCCAGTTGCCGCAGGGATAATCTCATACGCGGACTTCCAATAAGGTATATTTGAATAACACGCTTTCCAAATATACGGACTCGCCCGGATAATCGCAATTTGCGATGATAAAAAGACATTGGGGAAGAAGCGTCATGAACGAGCGCGTTATTTCTGCGGACGACCACATTGACCTGACATATGTGCCGCAGGATTTGTGGCAGAAGCGCCTGCCGGCGAAGTATCGCGACGCCGGACCAAAGGTCATCGACAATCCACATGGTGGGAAGATGTGGGTGCGCGAAGACAAGTCGTGGGGTCACTGGGGCTCGAAGCGGCCCGAGAACAAGATCATCGTATTCGACAAGGCCGGCCTGCCCGAGGAGCCGGAACCCGGCGTCTGGCGCGCGACCAGCGCGAAGTACCGCCTGCAGGACATGGATGCCGAAGGCGTGTACGCGCAGGTCCTCTACAATTTCCTCGACTGGAGCTTCACCGACCAGGAACTGAAGTCCGCCGTCTGCACCGCCTTCAACTCGTGGCAGGCGGAGGAACTATGCGCAGACGCAAAGGGCCGGTTGATCGGTCTTGCCACGCTGCCTGCGCACGATGCCGAGGCGGCGGTTCGGGAGTTGAAGCGCGGCCAGTCCATCGGCCTAAAGGGCGCCTATTTCGACGTGTGGGGCGCAGTGAAGCCGATTTTCGATCCGATGTGGGAGCCGCTGTGGAACGCGTCTGAAGAAACCGGAATGTCGATCAATGTTCATGTCGGCGCGGGCTCGCACAGCCTGTTGAAGATTCCGAATGACCAACCGTGGAAACTGCCGTCACTGGCCGCGGTGCTGGGCATGCAGCTTGAGGAAGTGCTGACGACCATGATCCTGTCCGGCGTGCTGGACCGGCATCCGAAGATGAAGTTCGTGCTGGGCGAATCCGGCATCGGCTGGATTCCCTACGTGCTGGAACGGCTGGATTATGAGATCAGCCAGTACGGCATGGTGCGCGCCAGTTCGGTAACGCTGAAGGCCACGCCGCGTGAAATCTTCCATCGCCAGTGCTACGCGACGTTCGCCGACGAGACGCTGGGTGTTAAGCTGATTCCGGAGACCAGCGCTGACAACTTCATGTGGGCGGCCGACTACCCACATGGTGACGGCAGCTTCCCCCACTCGCGACAGGTGCGCGAGCGCATGTTCGGCAACGCTGACCCCGCCGTGCGCCGCAAAGTCCTGTGGGACAATGCCGCCGCGATCTACAAGATTAGTTAGGCAACAAGCCGCCCAGAGAAGGAGATGCACGTGACCTACGATCTCGTGATCAGGAACGGCATGGTGGTCGATGGCTCTGGCATTGCCCGCTATCGCGCCGATGTGGGCGTGAAGGACGGCATTATCACGACCATCGGCAAGATCACCTCACCCGCCAAAGAGGTGATCGATGCCGACGGCCAGATCGTCTCGCCGGGCTTCGTCGATGGCCACACCCACATGGATGCGCAGATCTTCTGGGACCCCATCGGCACGTCATCCTGTTACCACGGCGTCACCTCAGTGGTGATGGGCAATTGCGGATTTACCTTGGCTCCATGCCGCGAAAAGGAAGTGGACTTCGTATTCCGCAATCTGGAGCGGGCCGAGGACATCAGCCGCGAGGCGATGAAAGCAGGCATCAAGTGGCGGTGGGAGACCTTTCCCGAATTCCTCGATGTGCTGGACGCCCTGCCCAAGGGCATCAACTATAGTGGCTATCTGGGCCACTCCGCCTTGCGCACCTACGTGATGGGCGAACGCGCCTTCACCGAGGCGGCAAATGAGGAAGACCTGAAGGCCATGGTACGCAACGTGCAGGACGCCGTGCGCGCCGGCGCCATGGGCTTCTCCACCTCGATCAGTATCAACCACGAGACGTCGGACGACCGCCCGGTGGCCAGCCGCCTGGCGCAGTGGAGCGAGATCGACGCCATCGTCCACGGCATGGGGAAACTCAACTCCGGCATCATGGAGATTGCCGGCAACCCGATGACCATCGAACCGGCCGAGGCGCTGGCCTATCTGCGCCATCTGAAGGACCTGTCGCGCGACTCCGGACGGCCAGTCACCTTTGGGATGTTCGCCTACAAGGCGTGGCCCGACCGCTGGCGGCCCTATTTCGACGTGCTGGAGGAGGCCGCCGCTGAAGGCGCGCGAATGTTCGTGCAGGTCCATACCCGTGCGATCAACGTGCTGCTGTCGTTCGAGACGCAATTGCCGTTCGACACATGGGAATTGTGGCGCGACATCCGCAAGCTGCCGCTGGCGCAGCAGAAGGCCGCGCTGCAGAATCCGGACACGCGCCGCAAGCTGGTCGAGATAGCCCAGCGGCCCTATACCGGCCCGGCACTTGTCGGTGCAGTGGCCAAGCCGCCGAAGTGGGATGCGGTCTTCATCATGGATAGCGTCGCGCCACCCTACCGCTCCATGGCGGAAGTCGCGCGTGAGCGCGGCACCTCGCCGGAAGACCTGCTGATCGACCTGGCGCTGGAACGTGACATGAAGCTGTTCCTGATCCAGCCCGGCGCCAACGAAGACGAACGCGAAGCGCTGGATATGATGAAGCACCCGCGCGCGGTAGTGACCTTCTCCGATGCCGGCGCGCATGTCTCGCAGATCATGGACAACTCATTGCAGACCCATCTGCTGAGCTACTGGGTCCGGCAGAAGCAGGCCTTCACACTGGAACAGGCGGTACGCAAGCTCAGTTACGAACCGGCGACGTTGTGGGGCTTCCACGATCGCGGCCTGGTGCGTGAAGGCATGGCGGCCGATCTCATCGTCTTCGATCCCGATACCATCGCCCCCTGCATGCCCGAAGTGGTGACCGACCTGCCCGCCGGGGCCAAGCGCCTGCGCCAGAAGGCGGTCGGCATGACGGCCACGGTCGTGAATGGCCAGATCATGCTGAAGAACAATGTGCCGACCGGTGCCCTGCCCGGCCGCCTGTTGCGAAACAAACTGCCCGGCTGAGGAGACCTGCCATGAAGGTCGCGCTGAACCTGCTAGGCGTCACCAATTATTTCGACGGCGCCTTTTCCGGCATGCTGGACCTGATCAAGCTGGCTGATGCCAAGGGCATTGACCAGATTACGGTCGGCGAGCATCTGGCACTGCTGCCCGCCGGCTTCCACAAATATCCGCGCGGCAATTTCAGCTATCCCGTCGACTACCCCTATCATGAGCCGATCGCCTTCCTGTCGGCCGCGGCAGCGGTGACAAAGCGGGTCCGGCTTTCGACCAACATCATCGTCACGCCGCTGCGGCCGGCCCTTCTACTGGCCAAGCAGATCGCGACTCTCGACGTGATCTCCGACGGTCGCGCCGAACTGGCCTGGGGCGCCGGCTGGCACGAGGAGGAGTTCGATGCCACCGGCATGCCCTTCAAGGGCCGTTTTGGCTTTCTCGAGGAACAGGTCGAGGCATGCCGCGCGGTGTGGAGCCAGGCGCCGGCCAGCTACCACGGCAGGCACGTCAATTTCGACAATCTCTATTCCATGCCGCTGCCGCCGCAGCGGGGGCAGTTGCCGATCCTGTTCGGCATGGACGCGACGCCCCGCAATGTGCCGCGCATCGCCCGCCTCGCTGATGGCTGGGCGCCGGGACCAATGGATGTGGAACTGATCGCCAAGGGCGTGCGCGAGATCAAGGTGGCGCTGAAGGAGGAGGGCCGCAACCCGGACACCTTCCCGATCCGCGCAACCCTGCGCTCTGTGAAGGATGCCAATGGCAAAACCGATATCGAGGCGTCGTTCGCGACAGTGCCGGCCTATATAGCCGCCGGTGTCACCATGATCACCGGCAATGTCCGCGACTATTGCGCGACGCCGGCCGAATTCGGCCCCTTCATCGACCGCCTGCTTACGCTCAAGAAAAAGGCCTGACGCGCGGACGCGTCAGGCCTGCTTCCTAGCCGATAACCTGGATCAGATCGGGTCCCAGCTGATGACCTCGGGCGAGGTCTCGAGCTTGGCGAACGACGCCTTCAGCGCGGGGAACGCATGCTCGTGCAGGGTCTGCGCATTCCAGCCCTCGCTGCGCTGCACCGAGCGCAGCGGACGGTTGTGGTTGAACAGGAACAGCTCGTTCTTGCGCACGCCGATGATCTGGGCGTTCACGTCCTTGGCCAGGTCGCTCAGCAGGTACACCACCGGCGGGGCGATGTGCGCGGTGGACATCTGCTTGAACTTCTCGACGCGGGCCTTCTGCGCCTCGGTCTCGGTCGGGATCGACGCCGTCATGCGGCTCCACGCCCAAGGCGAGATGCAGTTTGAGCGGACGTTGAAGCGGGCCATGTCCAGCGCGATGATCTTCGACAGCCCGACAATGCCCATCTTGGCCGCCGCGTAGTTCGCCTGGCCGATATTGCCGATCAGGCCGCTGGTCGACGTGAAGTGCACGTACGAACCGCTGCCCTGGTTCTTGAAGTGCATCGCCGCCGCCTTTGACACGTTGAACGCGCCGTGCAGGTGAACGTCGATGACCGCCTTCCAGTCGGCGTGCGACATCTTGTGGAAGATGACGTCGCGCAGGATGCCGGCATTGTTCACGATGCCGTCGATGCGACCGAAATTGTCCAGCGCGCACTGCACGATCTTCTCGGCGGCCGCCGGATCGGCGACGCTGTCGCCGTTCGACGCGGCCTGGCCACCAGCCGCCTTGATCTCGTTGACCACCTCGTTGGCGGGGGTGGCGTCAGGATTGGCGCCGTCGGTCGACACGCCCAGATCGTTCACCACGACTTTGGCGCCTTCCTTGGCGGCCAGCAGCGCGATGTCGCGGCCGATGCCGCGCCCAGCGCCCGTTACCGCGACGACTTTGCCCTCGAGACACCCAGCCATAGAAACCTCCCTAAACGCTGCGAACAGCCGGTAAAATGCGGCTGGAAAGTAGAGCAGGCCCGGCATCGCCGCAACGCGAGAATCGGCCTGTCCGGACAAAATCTTGTACCGCCAGAAGGAGGGAGAAATGGCCCATTTCACGCCCTGGGCGTCGCTATTCGGCGGCATCCTCATCGGCCTCGCGGCCGTCATCCTGTTTGCCGGCAACGGGCGGCTGGCGGGCGTCAGCGGCATCATCGGCGGCGCGTTGGGCGCGCGCGGACGTGAACTGTACTGGCGCCTCGCCTTCCTGCTGAGCCTGTTGCTGGGACCGCTCGCCTGGACGACCATCTCGGGCAGCGAACCCGCCATTGCTATCACGGCTGACCGGGGCATTCTCGTCGTTGGCGGCCTGCTCGTCGGCCTTGGCACCCAGATGGGCGGTGGCTGCACCAGCGGCCACGGCATTTGCGGTATGGCGCGGCTTTCGCTGCGCTCCATCGTCGCAGTCGGCGTGTTCATGGTCGTAGCCTTTGCCACCGTGTTCGTTAGCCGCCACGTGGTGGGGGGCTGAGATGCGTGAAATCGTCACCGCCCTCGTCGCCGGCCTGGTGTTTGGCATCGGCCTGACCATTTCCGGCATGGTCGATCCGGCAAAGGTTCTGGGCTTCCTCGACATCGCCGGCGACTGGGACCCCAGCCTCGCCTTTGTCATGCTGGGCGGCGTGGTTACCGCCTTTGTCGGCTTTCGCCTGGTCGGTCGGCGCACGATGCCGCTGTTCGCCCCGGCCTTCCCGGCAGAACCGGACAACACCATCGACGGCCGGCTGCTGGCCGGCGCGGCCCTGTTTGGCCTCGGCTGGGGACTGGTTGGCCTCTGCCCGGGCCCGGCGGTCACCGCCCTGGTCCTGGACTCGCATCCGGCAACGATCTTCTTCGCCAGCGTGGTCGTCGGCATGCTGGTCTGGCGGCAGATCGCGAAACGTTCAGGCCAGTAGGTCCGGCAGGTCGCGCCAGTCGGCAAACGGCGTGACGCCCGGCTGCGGCGCGGCGCCATAGCCGAACACGGTCATGCCGGCGGCAAGACCGGCGGCGATGCCGGGCGGACTGTCCTCGATCACCGCGCAATCCGCCGGCGCCACTTGCATCACCGCCGCAGCGCGCAAAAACACATCAGGCGCGGGCTTCGCGTGCGGCACGTCGCGCCCGCTAAACAGGGCGTCGCCAAAATGTGGACGCAGGCCGGTGACATCGAGCTCCAGCTTGATCTTCGCCATCTCGCTGGAGGACGCCACGCATTTGGCGCCTGATATGCGTGCCAGCGCCTCGGCAGCACCTGGCATCGGCTGCAGGTCGCGGCGCAGCAGGGCAAAGGTTTCGGCCTGAAGGCCTGCCTCAAAACCGGCCGGCACCTGGATGCCCCAGCGATCGCGGACGAGCTCGAAGCAGAGCGGAAGCGACAGACCGACAAAGATCGTCTCCCCTTCTTCCTGCGTCAGCGGCACGCCCAGACGCCGCAGGCCGTCAGCGAGCAGCCGATTAGCGACCGGCTCGGAATCGACCAGCGTGCCGTCGAGATCGCAGATGAGAAGCCGGTAGCGCAATCAGCCCGCGCGCCGCCACAAGGTCACGCCGCCCGGCTTGTCTTCCAGCACGATGCCCCGATCCAGCAATTCCTTACGGATGCGGTCGGCCTCGGCGAAGTTCTTCGCTGCCTTGGCAGCGACACGCGCGTCGATCTGGCTCTGAATGCTGCTCTCGTCGAGAGCTGCGCCGGCCGGCTGCCAGCGAAACCAGTCGGCCACCGGCGCCGCGAGCAGGCCAATAAACGCGGCCGCCGCTCTCAAGTCGGCCGGCGACAGCGACTCCATCACCGTCAGCGCATGGTGTGTGTTCAGGTCGTCTGCCAACGCGTCGATCACCGCAGCAGGCACGGCACCACTAGACGTCACGCCGTCGGTCTTGCGATACCAAGCGTCGAGCTTGTCCTTCGCCTCTTTCACGCCCGCATCCGTCCAGTCGAGCGGCTGGCGGTAGTGGGTCTTGAGCATGGCAAGGCGGATCGCTTCGGGCGGATATTTCGCCAGCAGATCGCGCACGGTCAGGAAGTTGCCGAGGCTCTTCGACATCTTCTCGCCGTTCACGGTGACGAAGCCGTTATGCACCCAGTAGTTCGCGAACGGCGTGCCGTTGGCGCACTCCGACTGCGCCACCTCGTTCTCGTGGTGCGGGAAGATCAGGTCGCGGCCGCCGCCATGGATGTCGAAATGGTCACCGAGGTGAAACTTCGACATGGCCGAACATTCGATGTGCCAGCCGGGTCGGCCAAAGCCCCACGGACTGTCCCAGCCCGGCGTGTCGACATCGGACGGTTTCCACAGCACGAAGTCGCCGGCATCGCGCTTGTAGGGCGCGACCTCGACCCGCGCACCGGCGATCAGCTCATCGCGCGAGCGGCCCGACAGGCGGCCGTAATCGGCCTTGCTGGTCACGTTGAACAGGACGTGCCCTTCGGCAGCATAGGCGTGGCCGTTCTCGATCAGCCGCGCGATCATCGCCTGCATTTCGGCAATGCGCTGCGTCGCGCGCGGCTCGTGCGTCGGCGGCAGATTGCCGAGTGCGGCCATGTCGGCGTGGAACTCGGCCGTGGTGCGGGCGGTCAGCTCACCGATCGCGATCTTCTCGTCACGGGCGCGGGCGTTGATCTTGTCGTCCACGTCGGTGATGTTGCGGACATAGTTGACGGCGTTCTCGCCATACAGCCGCCGCAGCAGGCGGAACAGCACGTCGAACACGATGACCGGGCGCGCATTGCCGATATGGGCAAAGTCGTAGACCGTCGGGCCGCAGACATACATGCCCACCTTGGCGGGATCGAGCGGAACGAAGTCGCGCTTCTTGCGCGCGAGCGAATCGTAGAGTTGCAGCGGCACGTCTTATTTCCTTCAGGCCGTCGCGCCGGACAGGCGCGCGCGGGCCCGCTCGGGGCCGATGAGAGGTAACAGAACCTGCATTTCCGGTCCATGCTCGCGCGCCGTCAGCGCGAGGCGCAGTGGCTGGAACAGGGCCTTGCCCTTGCGGCCGGTCTTCGCCTTAAGCGTCGCCGTCCAGGCCGGCCAGGTGCCGGCATCGAACGGGCCGGGCGGCAGGGCAGCCGCAGCCTCGCTCAGATAGTCAGGCTCGCTCACCACAGGGACCAGCGGACCATTCGCCACCGGCAGCCATTCGGCAGCATCGGTCAGCTTCGCGATATTGCCGCGCACCGCCAGCCACAAAGCCTCGCTCATGCCGTCCGGCAGGCGTGGACGGGCAGTCGCGAAGTCCATGCCGTGCAGGACGCGGGCGGACAGGGATGTAAGTTCGTCGTCGTCGTAACGCGCCGGGGCGCGGCCGAAATGGCTGAACGAGAAATCAGCGGCAAGGTCGGCGAGGCTCTGCTTTGGCTCGACCGGCTGCGAGGTGCCGAGACGCGCCAGCAGGCTGGCGACCGCCATGGCTTCGACCCCTTGATCGCGCAGGTTCGCCAGCGAGAGCGACCCCAGACGCTTGGACAAGCCAGATCCGTCCTTGCCGATCAGCAGCGCCAGGTGCGCGAATGCCGGCACCGCGCCACCCAGCGCCTGGAACAGTTCGATCTGCGGGCCGGTGTTGGTGACATGGTCCTCGCCGCGCACCACGTGGGTGACGCCGAACTCGATGTCGTCCACCACGGACGCCAGCGTGTAGAGCGGCACGCCGTCCTCGCGCACCAGGACCGGGTCGCTGAGGCTTGACGTATCCACCTCTGCCGGACCGCGCACAAGGTCGGCCCATTCCACGCGGCGACGGTCCAGCAGGAAGCGCCAATGCGGCTTGCGTCCCTCGCCTTCCAGCCGCGTGCGGTCGGCATCGGCCAGCTTCAGCGCGGCGCGGTCATAGACCGGCGGCTGGTGGCGGGCCTGCAGCAACTTGCGTTTGAGGTCCAATTCCTGCGGCGTCTCGTAGCAGGGATACAGGCGGCCGGCGGCCTTCAGGCGCGCAACGGCATCGGCATATTTCTCCATGCGCCCGGACTGGCGCGCGAACTCGTCCCAGTCCAGACCCAGCCAGCGCAAATCGGACTCGATGCCGCTGGCGAACTCGGCCGTGCTGCGTGCGGTATCGGTGTCGTCCATGCGCAGCATGAACCGGCCGCCCGCATGGCGCGCGAACAGCCAGTTCACCAGGGCGGTGCGGGCATTACCGAGATGAAGCTGCCCTGTCGGGCTGGGCGCGAACCGGACGCGAACCGTCACGGCACGTCACGGAAGCCGTTGGTGATCGGGTAGCGGCGGTCGCGGCCGAAATTGCGGCTGGTGATCTTGACGCCCGGCGGGGCCTGCCGGCGCTTGTACTCAGCGACCAGCAGCAGGTTTTGCACCCGGCGGACCACGTCGCGCGGCTGGCCCAGCGCCACGATCTCGTCCACCGACTTTTCCTTCTCGACCAGGTGCTCGAGGATGAAGTCGAGCTGGTCGTAGGGCGGCAGCGAATTCTGGTCCTTCTGGTTCTCGCGCAACTCCGCCGTCGGCGGCTTGACGATCACATTGTCCGGCATGACCGGGCCGTCGGGGCCCAGCGCGCCCGGCGGCTTGTGCGCGTTGCGCCAGCGCGACAGGTCGAACACCGTCGTCTTGTAGACGTCCTTCAGCACCGAATAGCCGCCGCACATGTCGCCATACAGCGTGGCATAGCCGGTGCTCATCTCGGACTTGTTGCCGGTAGTCAGCACCATGTGGCCAAACTTGTTCGACAGCGCCATCAGCGTGACGCCACGCACGCGGCTCTGCAGGTTTTCCTCGGTGATGTCAGGCGCACGGCCGGCAAAATGCGGCGCCAGCATGCCGGTAAAGGCCTGCACCGCCGGTTCAATGGCAATGCTGTCATAGCGCACACCCAAAAGCTTCGCGCAGATTTCGGCATCACCCAGGCTTTCGCCCGTGGTGAATTTCGACGGCATCATCACGCAGTGCACGCGCTCGGCGCCCAGCGCATCGACCGCAACCGCCGCGCTGATCGCGGAATCGATGCCGCCCGACAGGCCCAGGACCACGCCGGGGAAGCGGTTCTTGTTCACGTAGTCGCGCAGGCCAAGCATCATCGCGTGGTAGATGTTTTCCAGACGCACGCGCGGCGTCGGCAAGGGCATGGGTGCGCAGACCCAGCCATTGCCCTGCCTTGACCAGTCGGTCACCACCAGCGAGGTCTCGAACTGCGGCTGCTGCAGCGCCAGGCTGCGATCGGCGTTCACCACGAACGAGCCGCCGTCGAACACCAGCTCGTCCTGCCCGCCCACCTGGTTCAGGTAGATCAGCGGCAGGCTGGTTTCGACAACGCGGGCGATGGCGAGGTTCAGGCGCACCTCGGGCTTGTCGGCCTCGAACGGCGAGCCGTTCGGCACGACGAGGATTTCGGCGCCCGTTTCGGCCAGGCATTCGGCGACCTCGGGCGTCCACATGTCCTCGCAGATCAGCACGCCGAGGCGCACACCGCGAAACGCCATGGGGCCGGCCAGCGGGCCGGCGGCAAAGACGCGCTTCTCGTCGAACACGCCGTAGTTCGGCAGGTCGTGCTTGTAGCGGGTGGCGACGATGCGGCCGCCGTCCAATAGGAGCACGGCGTTGTACAGCTTGCCGTCCTCGCGCCAGGGTGAGGTGACCAGCAACGCCGGGCCGCCATCGGCGGTCTCGGCGGCCAGCGCCTGCACCCCCGCCTCGGCCGCGTTCTGCAGCGCCGGGCGCAGGACCAGGTCCTCGGGCGGATAACCTGTCACGACCAGTTCAGGATAGACGACCAGGTCGGCGCCGGCGGCGGCAGCCTCGGCGCGGGCGGCGCGAACCAGGGCCAGATTGGCCGCAATCGCGCCCACGGTCGGGTTCAGTTGCGCCAGGGCGATGCGCAGGCGGTCGGGGGAGGGCATGGGCTTGTGTACGACGAACCGGCCGCCCCGGGCAATGGCCGGCGGCCCGGCCTTGCCGCCCGGCCCGGCCTGCCCCATTCTGGCCGCCCGCCCGTCGATTCTCCCCTGCTTTCCCTAGGTCAGAATGACTCCGCCCGAACCCCGCCAACCGATCTGGCTGCCGGTCGTCGTCCTGACCCTGGTGCAGGTCTCGATTGCGTTCGGCGTGCTGTCGATTTCGGTGCTGGCGCCGGTCCTGACCAAGGAGCTGGGCGTCGGCCTGGGCTTCATCGGCACCTACAGCGCCATCCTGTGGGGCACCTCGCTGGTGACCATCCTGCTGTCGGGCGAATTGCTGGCGCGCTTCGGCCCGACGCGGATGTCACAGGCCTGCTGCCTGGGCGTGGCGCTGGCGCTGGGCGTGGCCTCGACCGGCAGCGTGGTCGCAGTGGCCTTGTGCGCCGCCATTATCGGCCTGGCCGCGGGGCCGGAGACGCCGGCCAGTTCGCAGCTGCTGATGCGACTCACCACGCCGCGCCAGCGGCCGCTGATCTTCTCTGCCAAGCAGACCGGCCTGCCGGGCGGGGCGATGTGCGCGGGCTTCATCCTGCCGCTGCTGCTGCACACCATTTCGTGGCGCGGCACGCTGCTGGTCATCGCCGCGACCGCGATCATCATGGCGCTCGCCATGGAGCCGATCCACCGCCGCTATGACAATGCCGCCCTGCCCGTGCGGCCGTCGGCCCGGCGTTCGATCCTGGGCGGTGTCGTGACCTCGCTGCGCGCATCGGTGACGTGGCCGGGCATCCTGCCGCTCAGCCTGTGCGCCCTGTCCTTCACGTGCATACAATTCTGCATCAGCATTTTCCTGGTCAGCGCGCTGGTCGACCGGCTGTCCTACACGCTGGTCCAGGCGGGTACCGTCATGGCGGTGCTGCAATTCGCCGCCGTGCTGGCACGCGTGATGGTTGGCGGCGCGGCCGTCCGCTGGGTCAGCCCCCGCACGGTCATGATCGCCTGCGGCAGCGGACAGATCGTGGCGGCGCTTCTGCTGGGCTTGATTTCGCCGGCCTGGCCCGGAGCAGCCGTCGTGGCACTGGCGATTTTCTGCGGCATCACGACCAATGGCTGGAACGGCGTGCAATTGTCGGAATGCGCGCGCCTGGCGCCGCCGGACCGGGTGGGCGAAATCACGTCGGGCACCATGGTGTTCGGCGCCATCGGCGTGATCATCGGGCCGCTGACCTTCGGCTGGCTGGCCGGCGCGGCGGGCATCGATACGGCGTTCCTGGTTTTCTCCCTGGTGCCGCTGATCGGCCTGTGGGGCATCAGAAAGCAGACGGTCGTGGCCTAGTCTTACTTCGCAGGGACGCGGCCAGGGCTGATGATCTTGGTGGCGTTCACGGCGCCCTTTTGCGTTTCGATCACCTTGGTTTCGGGCTTCGCCGGCTTGGCAGTCGCGGGCGTCGGGGCAGCCGGTTTCGCGACCGTGCCGCCCTTGGCCAGGCCCAGTTTCTGCAGCGTGGCCTGATCGGGCTCACCCGTGGTCGGCAGGCCCTGGCTGGACTGGAAGTTGAGGATCGCGGTGCGGGTGCCATCGCCCATGCGGCCATCGGGCTTGATGTCGGCGCCATACTTCTTCAGCGCCTGCTGCAGCTTCATCACCTGCGGGTCGGATGGGCCAGCGGCATGGGCCGCGGCGCCCATCAGGGCAAGGGCCAGCAATGCAGCTGAAACATTCTTCCACATCGACGCCACCTCCTTCCCCCGTTCGAGCAGCGCAGCTTAGGCGAGACTTTCAGGCAAAACCAAGGCCGCATGTGCGACCGAAATCATGCTGCCTGTGGCGGTGCCTGGTCGTGTACGACGCTGGCGGGAAACTGCATGACGACGATATCGACGCCGGCAGAACCGGCGCGTGCCGCAGGCACTTCGTCCGCCGGCACCCAGACCAGGCCGTTGCGCGGCAGTGTCTCACCAGCAACATCGAGCAAACCTGCGCCGACGAGACAATAGCGGCCCGCGCCGTTGCCATGCACCGGCCACGACACGGCGGCACCGGCCGGCACGCGCAGCAGCCACGCGGCGAGGCCGTCAGCATTCGGCTCGATCAGTACCTCGACACTGCTCACGGTACGCGACGCGCGCTCGGCATCCTCGGCCGGCGAGGCGGCGGGCGCGGTGACCTGCATCTTGCGGACCGACAGGTCGCGCTGCGCATTGGATTCCGGCAGGAAATAGGCGCCAGCCTCCATCGCCGCGCGCAGGGTGAAATAGGCGAGGCCGTTCGGCCCGGCGACGATCGGGCCGTAGCCGGTCTGCCTGTTGGCATAGTGGACGGTGAAGGGCCGCACCTCGTGATTGCCGAGATGGCCGGAACCCTCGACGACAACCTGGAACTGGCTGTTGAAGTGAAAATGCGGGCGGATGACGTAATGCGGCGACTGGCGGATCAGGAAAGCGTTGGGTGCGGGCGGCGCGCCCTCGGGCGACGCAATCAGCGTGTCCTTCTCGACGACCCCGCCTTCCAGGTCGTAGCGCACGTGATGCGTCCTGTCGGGTGTCCCGGTCAGGATCATATTTGCCTCCCTCGCTTCGACGCCGCTAGCGGCGGAACAGGAACTCGCGCCCCACTTTCACTGACGGCAAGCCGTCATACTGGATGATGTCCGCCGTCGCATAAGTTTCGGTCCACAGGTCGGGCAGGTACGAACCGGTGCCGACGATGTCGATTGGCGCCTGCACGCTGGCCATGACCTTGCACTTCGCCGGGGTGAAGCCGGAACTGGCAACGATCTTCACGTGCGGGAAGCCGGCAGCGTCGAGCTTTTCGCGCATATGCCAGATCGCGGCGCCGGTGACGCCGGTGCCGACCAGCCAGCGCAATTCCTGCTCGGAACGGTACTGGCGGATCGCGTTCGGCACGTGGCGTTCCAGCACGGCGTAGGATTCCGCCGGGTCGAGCCCTTCCATGAAGCGGCCGCCGTGGGTGTCGAGGCGGATGGCGAGATTGCCGGCGGCGGCGAGTTCGGGAAAGCGCCGGCAGACGGCGAGCGAGTCAGTCACTTCCTGGCCGAAATAATCGACCAGCACCGTGACCGGGTCGCCCTCGAAGCTTTCGATATACATCTCGGCGGCGCGCAGCGTGGAGCCGGCATAGCCGACCAGCGCGTGCGGCATGGTGCCCATGCCCTTCTCGTTGCCGAAATAGTGCGCGGTGGCATCGGTCGCATTGCCGACGAAGCCCACGGCGCCAACATCGCGCTGCGCCGCGCGACTGCCGACGGAGGCGGCATAGGCCATCATCTCGGCCATCTCGGCGCCGGCGCAGTGGCGCGCGTCCATGGCGATGAAGCGCGCCTTGGGCAGATCGCAGCACATCGAATAGGCGTTGTAGGCGGCGACGCACGAGGGGCCGAGCTTCTGCAGGTACAGCGTCTCGAGATCGACCAGTTCATGCAGCGACCCGGTGAGATACATCAGCGGCTCACCCGCGCCGACCCAGTCGCCCTCGTCGAACAGCAATTCGATCTTGAACTCGGCGCCGCGGGCCTTCGCGACCTGCTGCAGCCAGTCGACCACCAGGCGCGGGCAGAAGATCACCGGGCGGCGCATGAACACCGCGTAGGTCACCTGCTTGTCGCCATAGCCGGCGACGACCGCGCGGGTCTTGCGGAAATAGACGTCGGTGCGGGCCGCGATCTCGGCCTCGACCGGATCGACCACCGCCGATGCTCCGGTTACCGGCGCCTCAGGACGCTTCAGCGAGACGGGTGCCGACACGGATGCGCTCCTTCTTCAGCATCTCCGCCACGAGAAAGGCCAGTTCCAGCGCCTGCGACGCGTTGAGGCGCGGATCGCAGTGCGTGTGGTAGCGGTCGCTGAGATCGGTCTCGGCAATGGCCTGGGCGCCGCCCAGGCACTCGGTCACTTCGCTGCCGGTCATCTCGACATGGATGCCGCCGGCATAGCTGCCCTCCGCCGCGTGCACTTCGAAGAACTGCCGCACTTCGCGCAGGATGCGGTCGAAGGGCCGCGTCTTGTAGCCGTTCGACGAGGTCAGCGTGTTGCCGTGCATCGGATCGCACGACCAGACGACGACCTTGCCGGCGCGCTGCACCGCGCGGATCAGCTGTGGCAGGTGCTGTTCGACCTTGTCGGCGCCCATGCGCGAGTACAGCGTGACCTTACCCGCCTTGTTGTCGGGGTTCAGCGTGTCGATCAGGCGCAGCAGCGTGTCGGGGTCGGACGTCGGGCCGCACTTCAGGCCGACCGGATTGATCACGCCGCGCAGGAATTCCACATGCGCGCCATCCAGCTGGCGCGTGCGGTCGCCGATCCACAGCATGTGCGCCGAGGTATCGACCCAGCTGCCGGACGTGGAATCGACGCGGGTCAGCGCCTCCTCGTAGCCGAGCAGCAGCGCCTCGTGGCTGGTGTAGAACTCGACCGTGCGCAGCTGTTCCGACTGGTCTGGCGTGACACCGCACGCCTCCATGAAGTCGAGCGCCTCGGTGATGCGGTTCGAGATGTCTTCCCAGCGTGCCGATTCCGGGCTGTTCTTGACGAAGCCCAGGTTCCAGCGATGTACGGAATGCAGGTCAGCATAGCCGCCAGTCGCGAACGCACGCACGAGGTTGAGCGTCGCCGCGGCCTGGTTATAGGCCTGGATCTGGCGCTCGGGGTCAGGCACGCGCGTGGCGGCATCGAACTCCATGCCGTTGACGATGTCGCCGCGATAGGACGGCAGTTCGACCTCGCCCTTCTTCTCGGTGCCGGACGAGCGCGGCTTGGCGAACTGGCCAGCCATGCGGCCGACCTTAACGATCGGCATGCCGGCGCCGAAGGTCAGCACCGCCGCCATCTGCAGGATGACGCGGAAGGTATCGCGGATATTGTCGGCGCCGAATTCGGCGAAGCTCTCGGCGCAATCGCCGCCCTGGAGCAGGAACGCCTTGCCGGCGGCCACCTTGGCCAGGTGGGACTTGAGCTGGCGCGCCTCGCCCGCAAAAACGAGCGGCGGGAATTTGCGCAGGCGCGCTTCGGCCGCCTTGAGGGCGAGCTGGTTGGGATAGTCCGGCACTTGCTGGATCGGCCGGCTGCGCCAGCTATCCGGCGCCCATTTGGCAGCCATGTTTCGTCTCACACACTAGTAAAGCCAAGTTACCGGCTAGATGGGTAAAGGTAGCCGATTTGGCTACCTCTCCTATAGGCCCTCGGAATCCGGTTTGCCAACCCCCGCCCGTCCGCAGCGGCAGATTACCGCCCTTTTTCGCCAGCAAGAGTGCTGTTTCAGTGCCGCTAGGAGCAGTTTCGGTGACGCGTCTGCGAGTTTGAGTCGAGGTTTGGCGAGTTTGGGAGGCGTTTCGATGAGTTTCGGTGGCACTTCCTGCGGTCTGCACTGACCCCTTCGATACGGGCGTTACGCCCCTCCTCCGCGAAGCAGGAACCTGAATTAGGATAGGAATGAATCACCGCCATGTCAAGGATATTATTCTTAATATCGACCAGCATGGCTCAATCTTTAATGTCTCAGTGAGATTGGTCGTCCCGAAAAATAGCATTGGAAAGATTGATCGAGCGGGCACACTCTGCCCCCGCCCGTCGGGAGGCGGGGGCGCCGCAATGGCGACACAGAAATCCTTAAGGAGCGTGCGATGCGCTTTTCGCTGATCTATGAAGCCCAGACGACCGACGATTCCCGCGCCGGCGACCGCAAGGTGTTCGAGGAACTGGTCGAACAGGTGGTGCTGGCGGACAAGCTGGACTTCGACATCGTCTGGTGCGTTGAACATACCGCCCTGACCAATTACGCGCACATGAGTGCGCCGGAGACCTTCCTGGCGTTCGTTGCCGGCAAGACCGAAAAGATCGGCATCGGCCACGGTGTGGTGTGCCTGCCGCCGAAGATGAACCATCCGATCAAGGTGGCGGAGCGCATTGCGACGCTCGACATCCTGTCGAAGGGCCGCGTGCACTTCGGCGTCGGCAAGGGCGGCAGCCAGCAGGAAGCCGGCGCGTTCGGCTACGACCTGGCCGAGCTGCAGCCGATGATCGACGAGTCGATGTACCTGATCCCGAAGATGTTCACCCAGGACTTCATCGAGCACGACGGCAAGTACATCAAGATCCCGAAGCGGCCGATCCACCCCAAGCCATACCAGGACCCGCACCCGCCGATGTACATGGCGTGCACCGGCGACGACAGCCTGCCGCGCGCGGCGAGCCGCGGCCTCGGCGCCCTCGTGCTGGGCTTTGGCGGCCCGGATGACGTGGCGCGCAAGAACCGCCTGTACCGCGAGGCCTATGCCAAGCGGAAGGTCGAGGACCAGGTCGGTTTCCGTCCGATCGAACACCTGGCGGCCCTGTGCCCGGCGCTGGTGCTCGACGATGGCGACAAGGCGCGCCGGATCGGCATTCGCGGCCAGCGCTATTTCTATGAATCGCTGGCGCACTGGTACACCGGCGGCGAGAAGCCGGACCCGAGCAAGTGGGAAGAGGACCTGACCAAGGCCGACGACGGCAGCATCATCATCAAGACCCGCGTCGGCTCGGAAGAAGTCGTCATGGGCGGCGAGAAGCGCAAGCCCTCGCAGGAAATCCTCAACCCGAACCACGCCTATGGCACGGTCGACGACTGCATCAACTATGTCGAGAAGCTGATCGCCGCCGGCGCGGACGAGATCCTGTTCATGTGCAACCTGGGCACCATCCCGCAATGGGCGCAGCTGCAGACGATCCAGAACATCGGGCGCTACGTCATTCCGTACTTCCGCGCGCGGCGGCCGGCGACGAAGGTCGCGGTGCAGCACAAGGCGGCGGCGGAATAGTTCATCGTACTCGCAAGTGACGTGAATGGCCCGCCGTCGTGCGGGCCATTTTCGTCTCGGCTATCTACCGGCTCAGCCGGATATCGATTTCGCGGTCGACATAACTCCACTCCTCGGTCGCGCGCAGGCGACGAACCAGGTCTTCGAACGCGTCGGCGTGCTCAGGCGCGTATTCGAACCACGTCAGGAAGTCGAACGGCCCGCCAAGTTCACGGCAATGGTGCAGGCGGCGGGCGATGGGCGGCAAATATTCCAGGCCGATGGCGATGTGGCGCGACTGTTCCTCGATGATCGCACGGCGCTGGTCCTGCGCCAGCGCCCACCAGGCCTCGGTCTTGCGGATGGGGATGAGGGCGGCGCGGGTAGCAGCCGGCCGGCCGAGGCCCTGCTGCACCGCGGCCAGCGCCGCCACCTCGGCGCGGGTGGTGTAGCGGGTGTTGCTGGTCGTGCCGCGCAAAGTCCAGGCATTGCCGGCAGCGTTTGGCGCGTTTTCGTGCACCGAAAGACAAGCGGCCGGCGCGAGGCTTTCGCCGGCAACCGGCGAGACGGACTCAATGCGCCACGTCCCGGTGTCACCAGCGGCAAAAGAGACATGGATGGGCGGCGGCATGGATGATCGTTCCCGACAGAAGCTGCCAACCGGGTTGCAAGCTTCGTTCCAGAACCGCTAGAGCAGGTCCTTGAGGCGGACGGGGTCGAGGTTGCCACCCGAGACCACGACCACGGCCTTGCGGATCGGGCCATAGGCGTCGGCCAATGCCGCGCGGTGCCTGACGAGGCCGGCGAGGCCGGCAGCGGCCGAGGGTTCGGCATAGAGCTTGGCTTCTGTCATCAACGCCAGCATGGCGCGGCGAATCTCCTCGTCCTCGACCAGGTCGACGCGCTGCACGAGGTCGCGCACGATGGGATAGGTGTAGCGGCCGCCAAACGGATAGGCGAGGCCATCGGCAATGGTTTGCGGCGGCCCGTCGTGATCGGTCGGCCGGCCATTGGCGAGGCTGCGATGCATGACGGCGGCGCCGACAGGCTCGATGCCGACGATCACCGCGTTCGATCCGGCGGCGCGCAGACCTGACGCAACGCCCGAGATCATGCCACCGCCACCGATGGGCACGAACACCGCATCGGCATCGGGCGCGTCGTCGGCGATCTCCAGGCCGAGCGAGGCATTACCCTCGATCATGTCGGGATGATCGCTGGGCGGCACGTAGTGGTAGCCCTTCTCGGCAATCATCTGCTGCATCAGCGCGAAGGCCTCCTTCGCGGTGCCGTGCAGGATGACCTCGGCGCCCAGCGCGCGCGCCGCCGACACCTTGATGGCACTGGCCCCCTCGGGCATCACCGCAATGGCGCGCGCGCCACGGCGGTTCGCGGCATAGGCAAGACCCAGGGCAGCGTTGCCGGCGGAGAAGGTAATCAGTCCGCGCGACAGGCCTTCGGCACCCAGCAGCCCCAGCGCATGCAGCATGCCGCGCGGCTTGTACGAGCCGGTATGCTGGAACAGTTCGGCCTTCAGCCAGACCTCGCAGCCGGCAGAGGCATCCAGCGCCTCGGCCCGCAGCAGCGGCGTGCGCTTGACGTGCGGCGCGATGGCGGCGGCGATGCCGCGGTAATGCGCCTCGGGCCGCAGCAACGCCCTACTCGTCGCGGACGGGGTTCGACAGCGTGCCGATGCCGCTGATCTCGACCTCGACCGTGTCGCCGCCCTTCATGAAGAGCGGCGGCTTGCGGATATAACCGACGCCGCCCGGCGTGCCGGTGACGATGAGGTCGCCGGGTTCCAGCCGGGTGAAGCCGGAGCAATATTCGATCAACGCCGGCACGTCGAAGATCAGGTCATCGGTGCCGGTGCGCTGCACCTCCGCGCCGTTGAGACGCGTCACCAGCGTCAGCTTCGACGGATCGGGGATTTCGTCGGCGGTCACCAGCCACGGGCCGAACGCGCCTGTCTCGGGAAAATTCTTGCCGGGGATGAACTGCGAGGAGTGGCGCTGGAAATCGCGGATGCTGCCGTCGTTGTAGATCGAGTAGCCGGCGATGTATTTCAGCGCGTCGGCGCGGCCGACGTGACGCGCCGGCTTGCCGATGACGGCCACCAGTTCGCCCTCGTAGTCGTACTTGGTGGACGCCTTCGGCCGCACCAGCGGCTGGCCGTTCGCCACATGGCTGGACGCCCAGCGGGTAAAAACGACAGGGTATTCGAACACCGGCAGCTTGGTCTCGACCCGGTGGGCCTCGTAGTTCAGGCCGATGCAGATGATCTTGGCGGGATCGCGGATGGGCGGCAGGAACGTGAGGTCGGCCAGCCTGTAGTCGGCGGCCTTGCCCTTTGCGGCGGTCGCAACCTGGGACACCGCATCGGCGGCGAGGACGGCGCGGACGCTGGCAAATTGCGGCAGCAGGCGGCCGGTATCGACCACACCGCCTTCGACAACAACCCCCCAGCCGGCCCTGCCGGCATGTTCAAAACTCAACAGTTTCATGGTCTTGTTCCCCGGCTCCCTGATGGCGCCACTTTAGCGCCAAGTCCAAGGATTGCCGGCGGATTTTATATCTCGACCAGCCATATATCTGCCTGATATGTTCGCCTACCAATCAAAATCGGAAACTTGCACCATGGACGTCCGCGTTCTGTGCCTTGGCATGCTCACCCGGCAGGAGGCCACCGGTTACGAGTTGAAGAAGGTATTCGAGGGGCCGCTGCGGCTGTTCCTCGACGCCAGCTTCGGCTCGATCTATCCGGCGCTCAACCGCCTGGCGGCGGAGGAGCTGGTGACGTGCTCAGCCCAGGCGCAGGCGAAGCGGCCGGACAAGAAGGTCTATCGCATCACGCCGAAGGGCCGCCTCGCCTTCCTCGACGCGCTGATGCGCAAGCCCGGCGCCGACCGCTTCCGCTCGGAATTCCTCGCCACCATGCTGTTCGCCGACCTGCTGCCGCCGCGCCACCTGTCGCAGCTGATCGACGAGCGGATCGCCGAATGCCGGCGCGAACTGGGCGAACTGGACGGCGCGCTGGCCGTTGCAGCATCACCGGCAGAGCGATTCGTCCAGGGGCTGGGGCGCACTATCTATGGGGCCGCGCTGGAATACCTGGCCGACAACCGGCATGTGGTCGAGAGCGAGGCCCTCCTCGCCTCCGGCCAGAACTGACCCACAAGAAACTCAAGAGACAGAGAGCTTCATGACCAAGCGTTACATCGTCGTCAGCGTGCTGATCCTGGTGATCGTCCTGCTTTGCGGCGGCATCGTCGGTTTCAACATGTTCCGCACCAAGATGATCGGGCAGTTCTTCGCCAACCGGCAGGCGCCGGTGCAGACGATCTCGGCGACGCCTGCCCAGGCATCGTCATGGCAGCCGAGCATCGACGCCATCGGCACCGCCAAGGCCAGCCAGGGCATCGATGTCTCGGTCGAGGTCGGCGGCCAGGTGCGGACCGTCACCTTCAAGGCCAATGACCGGGTCAAGGCCGGCCAGTTGCTGGTGCAGATCGACGACGCGGTCGAGCGCGCCGACATGATGGCCATGCAGGCCGCCCTCAGCCGCGACGAGGCAGCGGCCAAGCGCCAGCGCGACCTGCGCGACCGCGGCGTGGTCGCCCAGGCGGCGGTGGAGACGACGGACGCCAACCTCAACGCCTCGCGCTCGAACATGGCGCGGCTGCGTGCGGTGCTGGACCGCAAGACGATCAACGCGCCATTCGCCGGCGTGGTCGGCATTCCGCAGATCAATCCCGGCCAGTACGTGCAGCCGGGCCAGGTCGTGGCCACGCTGCAGAACCTGGACCTGATGCGGATCGACTTCACGGTGCCCGAGCAGGTGGCAACGCGCCTGGCCATTGGCCAGAAGGTGCGCGTCGGCGCGAACAACGACAGTCTGAACGCCGAAGGCAAGCTGGCCGGCATCGAGCCGCGCAGCGACGCGCAGACCCGCCTGGTCACCGCGCGCGCCGAGGTGGACAACAAGGCGCTGGGCCTGCGGCCCGGCCAGTTCGTGCATGTGCGCGTCGACATGGCGACGACCGACAGCGTCGTCACCGTCATCCAGACGGCGGTCAGCACCACGCTGTACGGCAACTATGTCTATCTGATCGTCGACGGCGACAAGACCGACGACAAGGGCGTCAAGCAGCAGATCGTCAAGCAGGCCTTCGTCAAGACCGGCCGGCGCGAGGGCAACCTGATCGAGATCACCGAGGGCCTGAAGCCGGGCCAGCTGGTGGTCACCTCGGGCCAGAACAAGCTGTCCGGCGGCACGCCGGTGAAGATCGACAATTCGGTCGACCCCGCCGCCATCGGCGCGAGCGACGCCCAGACGAAGCGGACGACGCCATGAACTTCACCGAAATCTTCATCCGTCGCCCTGTCCTGGCGACGGTGGTCAGCCTGCTCATCTTCCTGATGGGCGCGCAGGGCATCATCAACCTGGCGATCCGCCAGTACCCGGAAGTGAAAGAGACGGTCATCAGCGTGACGACCGCCTATCCGGGCGCCAGCGCCAGCCTGATGCAGGGCTTCATCACCACGCCCGTCGCCAAGGCCGTGGCCAGCGCCAACGGCGTCGACTACGTGACGTCGCAGAGCAGCCAGGGCGTCAGCCGTGTGCAGGTGTTCATGCGCCTGAACTCGAACCCCGACGCCGCGCTGACCGAGGTGATGTCCAAGGTGCAGCAGGTGCGCAGCGTGCTGCCGACCGACGCCCAGGATCCGATCATCATCAAGGGCAACGGCCAGAACTTCGCCCTGATGTACCTGGCCTTTACCAGCGAACGCATGTCGCCCGAACAGGTGACGGAATACCTGACGCGCGTGATCCAGCCGCGCCTGGCGACCGTCAACGGCGTCGCCGACGCGCAGCTGCTGGGCCAGAAGACCTTTGCCATGCGCATCTGGCTGGACCCGACCAAGCTGGCCGCGCGCGGCGTGACCGCGACCGACGTGGTGGCGGCGGTACGCAGCAGCAACTTCCTGGCCGCACCGGGCAAGACCGAGAATACTTTTGTTGCGTACGCCGTGGAAACCAAGACCACGCTGCAGACGCCCGAGAGCATGGGCGCCCTGCCGCTGCGTGCGACCGGCGCCGACATCGTGCGACTGAGCGATGTCGCCCGCGTCGAACTGGCCGCGGCCAGCGAGGAGACCCGCGTCGAATTCAACGGCTCGCCCGGCACCTTCATCGGCATCTTCCCCGGCCCCGACGCCAATCCGCTTGATGTGGCGGACGGCGTGCGCAAGGAAATGCCGTCGATCCAGGCCGGCCTGCCCGAGGGCCTGAACGGCACCATCGTTTATGACGGCTCGCGCTTCATCAGCGCCTCGATCGAAGAGGTGTTCATGACCATCGGCGAGGCGGTGCTGATCGTCGTGCTGGTGATCCTGCTGTTCCTGGGCTCGTTCCGGTCGGTGGTGATTCCGGTCGTGACCATTCCGCTGTCGCTGGTCGGCGTCTGCCTCGTGCTCTACGTCATGGGCTATTCGCTGAACACACTGACGCTGCTGGCCATGGTGCTGGCCATCGGACTGGTGGTCGACGACGCCATCGTCGTGGTGGAGAACATCCACCGGCACATCGAGGAAGGCATGACGCCCCTCGACGCCGCGATCAAGGGCATGCACGAAATCGCCGGCCCCGTCATCGCCATGACCATCACGCTGGCGGCGGTGTACATGCCGATCGGCTTCACGCAAGGCCTGACCGGATCGCTGTTCCGCGAGTTCGCCTTCACCCTGGCCGGCGCGGTGGTCATTTCGGGCGTCGTGGCGCTGACCCTGTCGCCGATGATGTCGGCGCGCCTGCTGAAGCCGCACGGCGCCGGCGTCAGCCGGTTCCAGCGCTTCGTGGACAAGCGGTTCGACGGCCTTGCCGCCTGGTACGGCCGGCGCCTGGCTGGCTCGCTGGATTTCCGCCCCGTGACGCTGCTCATCGTCGTCGCCCTGCTGGGCATGACGGGATACATGTACACGCATACGTCGAAGCAGCTGGCCCCCGACGAGGACCAGGGCGCGGTGTTCGCCATCTTCAACGCGCCGGCCTATGCCACGTCGGACTATATCGAGACGTTCATCCGCAAGGTGGGCGACATCGACAAGGGCATGCCCGAACGCGAGAGTTCGTTCTGGGCGGTCGGCATGGACGGCGGCAACTTCAACCTGGGCCTCTGGGTGTTCAAGCCCTGGAACGAGCGCAAGAAGACCGCCAAGGTCCTGCAGCAGGAGATCCAGGCCAAGGTCAGCGACATTGCCGGCCTGCAGGGTTTCGTGTTCCCGCCGCCGTCGCTGCCGGGTGCTGGCGGCGGCCTGCCGATCCAGTACGTGCTGCAATCGACCGGCCCGTCGCAGCAGGTCTACGAGATCGCGCAGGAAGTGCGCAACAAGGCGATGAAGAGCGGCCGTTTCATCGTGGTGCAGAATTCGCTGAGTTTCGAAAGCCCGCGCGCCACGGTTACCGTCGACCGCGACCGTGCGGCGGCCTTGGGCGTGTCGGTGGCCGATATCGGCACGACGCTGAGCGTGCTGGTGGCGCAGAACTACATCTCGAAGTTCGACCGCGACGACCGCAGCTACGACATCATCCCGCAGGCCGAGCAGCAGTACCGCTCGAACCCCGAGGGTATGAGCGCGTTCTACGTGCGCGGCGCGGGCGGCCAGATGGTGCCGCTGTCGGCGGTGGTCACGATCAGCACCCAGGCGGCGCCGAAGGGCGTGGAGCAGTTCAACCAGTTGAACTCGGCCACGCTGTCGGCCCTGCCGCTGCCGGGCGTGACCAATGCCGAGGGCCTGGAAGAACTGCGCCGTATCGCCCGCGAGACGATGCCGGCCGGCTTCTTCGAGGAGTTTGCCGGTGAATCGCGCCTGACCATCAAGGAGGGCAGCTCGATCATGCTGGCCTTCGGCCTGGCGATCATCGTCATCTACCTGGTGCTGGCGGCGCAGTTCGAAAGCTTTCGCGATCCGCTGATCATCATGATGTCGGTGCCGCTGTCGATCTTCGGCGCGATGATCCCGCTGAACCTGGGCGTGGCGACGCTGAACATCTACACCGAGGTCGGTCTGATCACCCTGATCGGCCTGATCACCAAGCACGGCATCCTGATGGTGGAGTTCGCCAACCGCCGGCGCGAGGAAGGCGTCGGCAAGCGGGCTGCCATCGAGGAAGCGGCGCGGGTCCGTCTGCGTCCCATCCTGATGACCACCGCGGCGATGGTGCTGGGCGTCGTGCCGCTGCTGACGGCGACCGGCGCCGGTGCGGCGGCGCGCTTCTCAATCGGCCTGGTCATCGCCGCCGGCATGTCGATCGGCACGCTGTTCACGCTGTTCGTGGTGCCGATGTTCTACACGTTCATCAGCCAGAGCGACGCCGCCATGGCGACGCAGCACCCGGCGCATGACGGCGAACCGGTGGCCGGCGCGGCGGAATAATACACGCCAGGCTCGCGGACACAATCACCCCGGCCCTGCCCTCCCCCCCCCTCAAGGGGGGGAGGGCTTTTCCTTGCTACTCCGCCGCGACCCGCGCGGCTTCGCGCGGCATGGCGGGGCCGAATGGCGCAACCTTGTCGGCCAGTTCGACGCGCAGCATCTCGCGCCGGAAGCCGGCATAGTCCTGATAGGCGATATGCTGCAGGCAGCGATTGTCGATCAGCGCCAGCGAGCCGTTGCGCCAGCGGAAACGGTAGGTGAATTCCGGGCGCGCCACGTGCGCCGTAAGGTAGTCGATCAGCGGCCTGCTCTCCTCCTCGGTCATGTCGCGGAAGCGGGTGACATAGCCGGTGAGGTAGAGGTGGAGGCGGCCGGTTTCCGGATGCTCGCACACCAGTGGATGTTCGGTCTCCTGCCCCATATAGGCGCGCATCTTCTCCGGCGTCATGTTGTAGACCTTGTCGGCGCCGGCCAGCATGAACGGCTTCTTGCCGGGCCCGCCCGTGCCATCGCGGCCGAACAGGCCGGCAGGGCTGTGGACGGCGACCAGACTCCGGCAGAGCTCCTTCATGCCCGGCGAGAGGGCATCGTAGGCGGCATAGAGGCTGGCGAAGCCGGTGTCGCCGCCATAAGGCGGACAGTCAACCGCATAGAGCAGAAAGCCGGCATTCGGTATTTCCCGCACCGTCTGGTCGATGTGCCAGGAATCCCCGAAATTGCGTTCTCCCGCAGCGACCTCGGCTGCGCGGACGAGGCTGTGGGCGAATTTGAAGCCCGGCACGGGATTCGTATACGAGGTGATGGTCAACTCGCCGAAACGGCGTCCCAGCGCCTCGATACCTTCGGGCGTGACCTTCTGGTCGCGGAAGAAGAGGACCGCATTTTCCTGCCAGGCGCGCCGGATCTCGGCGAAAGCGGTGGCGTCGAGCGGGGCCGAGAGGTCTACGCCCTCGATTTCCGCGCCGAGCGCGCCGGTTACCGGCATGACGCGAATCCTGCTGTAGCCTGTGTCGCGGGCCATCGGTGTTTTCCCTTAGTTCAACGGCAGATGGCCCCATGCTACGAGCGCTGTGGACGCGCCCGAATTTCAAATTTTCGATCACGCTGATCGGATCGGCACCAGATGAGGATCACGCTCAAGCAACTGACCGTCTTCGACGTCGTCGCCCGCACCGGTTCGGTGCGAAGGGCAGCGGATGAAATCGCCGTCAGCCAGTCCGCCGCCAGCATTTCGCTGCGCGACTTCGAGGCCCATCTGGGGGTCGCGCTGTTCGAGCGCCGCGGCCGGCGTCTGGTGCTGAACGAACACGGGCGCCGGCTGATGCCGCGGGTGCACGGCCTGCTGGCGCAGGCGCGCGAAATCGAACTGGCCCGCGACGATGACCAGCTGCGCGGCACGCTGCGCATCGGCGCGGCCACCTCGCTCGGCACCTATGTCCTGCCGCCGCTCCTCGGCGCGTTCCTGCGCCAACATCCCGAGGTCAATGTCGAACTGAGCGTACTGCGGTCAACCGAGGTCATCGGGCTGGTCGAGGACATGGTGCTGGATTGCGGCTTCATCGATTCGCCCTGCAACCGGGCCGGCATCGCCGTCACACCGTGGCGCGAGGACCGCCTGGCGATTTTCGCCGCGCCCGACCATCCGCTGGCGGCGCGGCAGCGCCTCGGGCTAGCCGACCTGAAGGACGCAGCGTGGGTCCTGCCGCCAGCGGGTTCGGCCACCCGCTCGACGGTAACCACCGCCATCCTCGGCCAGTTGCCGAACATCCGCATCGCGCTTACCACCCCCAACCAGGAGGCGATCAAGCGGACAGTCGCCGCCGGCGGCAGTATCGGCTGCATGTCACGCAATGCCCTGGCGGGCGAATTCCGGTCCGGTGCGCTCAAAGAACTCGCGGTCGAGGGCATGGCCCTGGACCGCATGACGAGCATCATCGCGCGCAGCGACGCCTATGAAAGCGCGGCTTGCCGCGCTTTCCTCGACTATGCCCGATTGCCTTCCGGGGATGCCGCGCGCGCGCCTACTCGGCGGCGGCGCGGCTCTCAGGCCGCGGCATTGCCGGCCCGAACGGCCTGACGGTACCGGAAAATTCGCAGCGCAGCATCTCGCGCCGGTGACCGTGATAATCCTGATAGGCGAAGTGCTGCATCGCGTTGTTGTCGATGATCGCGAGCGAACCCACTTCCCAACGCAAGCGGCAGGTGAATTCCGGGCGCACGATGTGGCCAGCGAGATAGTCGAGGATCGGCTTGCTTTCCGCCTCGGTCATATCGACGAAGCGATTGGCGTAGGGCGTGTAATAGATGCCCTTGCGGCCGGTGATCGGATGTTCGATGACCAGCGGGTGCAGGGTTTCCTTCTTCAGGTACTGGCCCAGTGTCTCGTCGGAAATGGTGTAAGCCTTGTCCGATCCCGGCAGGCGGAAGGGGCGCTTGCCGCCGGACCCTGAACCGTCGCCATAGACGCCGGCCGGCGTGTGCACGCAGACCAGCCGATCGCACAAGGCCTGCATGCCCGGCGACAGCATGTCGTAAGCGAGTCCGATATTGGCAAAGCCGGTGTCGCCACCATAGGGCGGGATCATCTGCGCATAGAGCAGGAAGCCGCCGGTCGGAATTTCGCGCGTGGTCTGGTCGATGTGCCAGAAGTCGCCGTAATTGCGCGAGCCGCGCGGTGCCTCGGCCGGGCGCACGTTCATGTGCACGAATTTGTGGCCCGGCACCGGGTTGGTATAGGAGGTGATTGCGAGATCGCCGAACCGGCGGGCCACGTCCTCCATGTTTCCCGGCGCCATTTTCTGGTCGCGCAGAAACACGACGTGATACTGCAACCAGGCTTGGCGGAGTTCCGCGAAAGCCGTGTCATCCAGTGGCTTGCTGAGATCGAGACCGCGGATTTCCGCGCCGAGCGCGCCGGCAACAGGGAGTACGGACAGCCTGGTAAAAGCCGACGTGTCGCGAGCCATGGGGTCCTCCAGCGTTTCTTCTGGCCGCCATGATAAGCCCGGCGCATCGCCGGGCGACTGCTATTTTTGCCGGAACCGTTTGCCTATTTTAGCGGGCAACAGCCCTAGTGCAGCGGCGGGGCGGGCGGCGCCGGCGGCGGGGGCTCGTCGGCATCGTCGTCGGCATCGGGGCCGGCGTCGATCAGCGGCCGGGCCATGAAATCGGGCCAGGCGTCCCGCTTGCGGTAGCGGGCATGGGCGCGGACGCTGAACGGGATCAGGCCCAGGTACAGGATGCCGGTGCCAAACATGGTCAGCCACGGGTCGCTGACAAAGGCGGCGGCGTAGAGGCCGACCAGCAGCAGCAGCGGCAGCGCCAGGTCGCGCCGGATGCGCACCTTCTTGAAGGAATAGGTCGGCAGACGGCTGACCATGCCGAGGCCGACAATGATGACCCATACCAGGCTGAACGGGGCGAAGCGGGCGATGTTGTCGGCGCCCTCAAGCTCGATCGACAGCATGACCGGCATCAGCGCGAGAGCAGCACCGGCCGGCGCCGGAATACCGACGAAGAACTTGCCGGACCATTCCGGGCGGTTCGGGTCCTCGGCCATCGTGTTGAAGCGCGCGAGGCGGAGCGCGGCGCAGGTGGCGAACCACAACACCGCGAACCAGCCGACATTGCCGATGTCGTGCAGGGTCCAGAGATAGAGCAGCACGGCCGGCGCCACGCCGAACGAGATGAAATCGGACAGCGAGTCGAGCTCGGCGCCGAACTTCGAGGTGGTTTTCAGCAGGCGCGCCACGCGGCCATCGAGCGCGTCGAAGATGGCGGCGATGATGATGGCGAGGACCGCGGCCTTCCAGCGCTCCTGCAGGCCGAACCGGATGGCGGTCAGGCCGAAGCAGAGCGCCAGAGTCGTGAGAATATTGGGCGCCAGCGTGGCGAGCGGCAACCGTCCTCGCAGACCCGGGCGGTTGCCTGGCATCAGCCGGCCTCGACCGCGCGGGTCGGTTCGGTGGAATGGGCGTCCGCGATGACGGTTTCGCCGGCCACGCAGGTCTGGCCCGGGGCCACCAGCGGGATCATGCCGTCATCGAGATAGACATCGACGCGGCTGCCGAAGCGGATCAGGCCGAAACGCTGGCCGGCGCGTAGCACCTGGCCTTCGCGCACCTCGCACAGGATGCGGCGGGCGACGAGGCCGGCGATCTGGACGACGCCATAGATGCGGCCATCATCGGCGCGGACGCGCATGCCATTGCGCTCGTTTTCGGCCGAGGCCTTGTCCAGCGAGGCGTCGAAAAAGGCGCCCGGCTTGTACGCGATCTTCTCGATCGTGCCGGTGACCGGCACGCGGTTCACGTGGACGTTGAAGACGTTCATGAAGATACAAACGCGGGGACGCGGATCAGTTCCCATGTCCAGTTCGGCCGGCGGCACGGCGGGACCGACCAGCTGGACCACGCCGTCGGCCGGCGCGATCACCAGACCGGCGCGGATCGGGGTGACGCGGGACGGATCGCGGAAGAAATAGGCGCACCAGGCGGTCAGGACCACGCCGACCCAGCCCAGCGGCACCCACAGCCAGAACAGCACCAGGGTGACGAGGGCGAAAATGGCGACGAACTTCCAACCTTCCGGGTGGAGCGGCACGAGAGCTTTGCGAATGGCGTCCATGGCTGTCAGTCTATCCGTTCGCTGCGACGGCGTTAAGCGGCTCCCGCAGGGGAACCTCCACATCGCCTTCCGGGGCCAGTTCGGCCAGGCGGCGTTCGACGGCGGCGGCCTCCTGCTGACGGACCCACATGGCGGCATAACGGCCCTGGCGGGCCAGAAGGTCCGCGTGCCGGCCGCGTTCGACGATCACGCCATGGTCCAGCACGATGATTTCGTTGGCATCGACCACGGTGGACAGGCGGTGGGCGATGACCACGGCGGTACGCTGGGCCGCAACCTCGCGCAAAGACGCCTGGATTTCCTTTTCGGTGTGGCTGTCCAGCGCGCTGGTCGCCTCGTCGAAAATCATGATCCGCGGATTCTTCAGGATGGCGCGGGCAATGGCGACGCGCTGCTTCTCGCCGCCGGAGAGTTTCAGGCCGCGCTCGCCCACCATGGTGTTGAAGCCATCGGGCAGGCCGGCGATGAAGACGTCGATATGGGCGAGGCGCGCGGCCTCGGCCACTTCCTCGTCCGTCGCGTCGGGCCGGCCGTAGCGGATGTTGTAACGGATGGTGTCGTTGAACAGCACGGTGTCCTGCGGAACGATGCCGATGGCGGCTCGCACGCTGGCCTGGGTAACGTCGCGGATGTCCTGGCCGTCGATGGTCACGCTGCCGCCCGAGATGTCGTAGAAGCGGAACAGAATGCGCGACACGGTGGACTTGCCGGCGCCGGACGAGCCGACGATGGCGACGGTCTCACCCGCGGGAACACTGAAGCTGACGCCCTTGAGGATAGGCCGGCGTGGATCGTAGGCGAAATCGACATTGCTGAACTCGACCGCGCCGCCCGCCACGTTGAGCGGCGGGGCGTTCGGCTTGTCCTTCACCTCGGGCGGCACCGACATGGTCTGGAACATGCGCTCCATGTCGATCAGGCCCTGGCGGATTTCGCGGTAGCCGAAGCCGAGCTGGTTCAGCGGCTGGTACAGCTGAATGAGGAACGCGTTGACCATGACGAAGTCGCCCAGCGTCATGGTGCCCTGGCGGATGCCATAGGCGGCCATCATCATGATGACGATCAGGCCGGCCGAAATGATGACGCCCTGGCCGACGTTGAGCAGCGACAGCGTGCGCGAGCTTTTCACCGCGGCGGTTTCATACTTGGCCAAGGCCGTGTCGAGGCGGCGGGACTCATGCGCCTCGTTGCTGAAATACTTCACCGTCTCGTAGTTCAGCAGGCTGTCGACGGCGCGGGTATTCGCCTCCTCGTCGCGCTTGTTCATCTCGCGCAGGAAGCGGGTGCGCCATTCGGTAAAGGCCAGGGTGAACCACACATAGGCGGCGATGGTCACGACGATGGCGACCGCGAAACCCCAGCCATAGACGAACAGCAACACGCCGCAGACCAGCAGGATTTCCAGGATGGTCGGCAGGATGTTGAACAGCATGAAACGCAGCACGAACTGGATGCCGTTGGTGCCGCGTTCGATCACGCGGCTGAGGCCGCCGGTCTGCCGTTCCAGATGGAAGCGCAAGGACAGCGCGTGCAGGTGCTGGAAGGTGCCGAGCGCGATCTGCCGCACCGCGTGCTGCGCCACCTTGGCGAACACCGCGTCGCGCAACTCGCCGAAGGTCTGCGACACCACGCGGGCCACGCCATAGGCCAGGATGATCATGGCGGCGACCATCAGCGTCGTCGCCATCGCGTCGGCGCCGGACAGCGCATCGACCGCGTGCTTGTAGAGGAACGGCACGTAGACATTGGCCAGCTTGGCCGCGGCGAGCAGCGCCATGGCGACCACCACGCGCAGCTTCAGGTCATTGCGGCCCGGTGGCCACAGATAGGGGGCCAGGGTGGCAAGCGTTTCGAACGCGCTGCGGCCCGGCTTTTCGGCCGCAACCGCGGTCCGCGAATGTCTCATGACCTGGAATGACTCCGATGAAGGCGGCGCGCGACTGCGCCGGCCGATAGTCCGTTGTTCTTAGTTGGTGGCAGAGGCCGGTTTGGGCAAGGCGAATATCTGGCCAGGGTAGATCAGGTCCGGATCGCGGATCTGTTCCTTGTTGGCCTGGTAGATCACCGTGAACTGGGTGCCCTTGCCGTAGCTGGACCGGGCGATGCGCCACAGGCTGGCGCCCGGCTGAACCACGATACTGCCGCCGCCCAGGTCGATTTCGGCCTGGCTGGCCCGGGCGAACGGTACTTCGAGGCGGGACACGACCTTGCCGGTATCCTCGACCTGGTCGACACGGAGGGTATAGAGGCCGGGCGGGACGGTCTGGTCCAGTTTCAGCACCCAGCGACCCTTGGCATCGGCCGTCGGCGCGCCGACCGGCTGGTTGTTCACATAGACCTGCACGGTGGTGCCGGCCTTGGCGCGGCCCGACAAGACCAGGTTGCCGGCCTCATCGTAATCGACGGTATCGAGACTGAGGCCGCCGGCGGCGACGTTCTTGGCCTCGGGAATCTGCAGCAGGCGGCTGGCGCCCTGGCGCGGGGTCAGCACCGCGATGGCCTGTTCGCCGGTCGGGTTGTTCGGGTCACACACCGGGACCGACACGACCACGACCGAGGAGGAGATGGTTTCGGCTGTCGTGCCGAGGCGCGCGGTCAGGCCGATCTCGTGATTGCCGGCCTTGAGCGGGAGGTCGGGCACCAGCACCCATTCGCCGCGCACGTCGGCGGTGACACGGCCAAGTTCCTGGTCACCGGCCTTGACCGTGACCAAGGCACCTGGCGCGGCGCGGCCGGCGACAACGGCGGTGCAGCTGCGGCTGACGCGGACGACATCGAAGGTCGGCTTGACCGGCTCGGCATTGGCGGCGGTCGGCGAGGCGGGCGCGGCGGCGGGCAGCGCCGGTGCCGCCGCCTGGGGCGGCAGCACGCGTTTGCCCAGGTCCTCGCGGAATACGACGAAGAGGCCGATCGCGGCGATCAGCAACACAACGACAGCCAGCGTCCAGCGATTACCGCCCATGGCGGTGCCTCAACCAAAATGTTACGAACGGCCGCACCGTACCGCCGGACGCCCGGCGGGGCAATGGCTGCACACGCCTAGTTATTTACCGGCTGCCCGGACCGCGTTGCGGATCGGCTTTTGCGCCAGGATATAGGTGGCGATGGCGGCCCGGTCTTCCTCAGTGAGGTATTTCAGGCCGTCATCGATCGCCTCGCCCATGGATTTCGCCACGGTCGAAAATTCCGGCGTCTCGCCTGTCTTGAGCATCTGGGCGAGATCGTCCTTGCCCCAGTTGCCGATGCCGGTTTCCGGATCCGGTGTGATGTTGGGAACCAGCACGCCCTCGGGCCCATGGGGCGTGCCGGCGAAGGGCTTCGAGCGGTCGAGCCCGCCCAGCGGATTGCGCGGGGTGTGACATTCCTGGCAGTGGGACAAGGCCTCGACCAGATAGCCGCCGCGATTATAGGCGGCCGACTGTTTCGGGTCATCGCGCCAGTCGCCCTGATTGAAGAATAGCAGGCGCCAGCCGGTCTGCAGGAAGCGCCACGAGAACGGGAATGATACGTCGTGCGGGCGGTTCGGGTGGCTCACCGGCGCCTGGGCGAACAGCTAGGCCTTGATGGCCAGGGCGTCGGCATCGGTCATCCTGGTATAGGTCGGATACGGAAAGACCGGGAAATACAGGGCGCCGTCCGGCCGCTTGCCGTGTTTCAGCGCCTGGATGAAGTCGGCGTCGGACCAAGCGCCGATGCCCGTGGCGCGGTCCGGCGTCAGGTTCGGGCTGTAGAAGATGCCGAACGGGGTATCCAGCGCCCGGCCGCCCGCCAGTTGCGGCCCCTTACCCGCATGGTCCGTGTGGCACGAGATGCAGCCGCCGGCGCGGACGAGATATTCGCCGCGCGCCACCTGGTCGGCGTTCTGGGCGCGAACTGCTACTGCGCCGAAAAGGAAAAGGGCGGCAGCCAAAGCCACCGCCCCTGTCTTATGTCGTTGTCCGATCATCCGGCGATCATGCCGGGCGGCCGGGCAGAGCGCAATTGGCGCTTACTTCGGCGGCGCTTGGTAGCTCTGGTGGCAGCCGACGCACGCGGCGCCGACCGGGCCCATGGCAGTCTGGATGGCCGCCTTGTCATTGGTCTTGGCAGCGGCGGCCAAGCTGGCCGCCGCAGTCTGGAAGGCGGTCAGCTTGACCTGGAAATCGGCCGCATTGGTCCAGATTTCCGGCTTGGCGCGGCTGCCTTCGACGGCCGAGCCCGGGGTGAACAGGGTCGGGTAGATCTTGGCGTTGGCGTCGAGCTGGGCGGCGGCCTCGGCAATGGCGGGGCTGTATTCTACTTCGCCCTTCACGAACCGGCTGATGGCGCCCATGCTGCGTCCGTTCGACCGCATCGTGTCGACGCGCTTGGCGTAGACATCCTTGGCATCCTGCGCCACGGCCATGCCCGCCGGCGCGGCCAGGAAAGCGGCAAGCACCGCTGCTGCAAGAACTCGACCCGAAACCTTCATACCGTCCTCCAGAGAGAAAATCGTGCGGCGGCGATGTGCCGTGCCAGTAGTTAACACGCCCGGCGGCGGGATATTCCTGCGCCGCTTGCCCAGCACAACAAAATACCGGATATGTCCCGGCTATGGCTGAAATAACCTCCGTTTGCGTCTATTGCGGGTCCCAGATGGGGAACGATCCCCGTCATCGGGAAACCGCTGCGGCCTTTGGTCGCGAACTGGCGGGGCAGGGCGTCGCCCTGGTCTATGGCGGCGGGCGGATCGGCCTGATGGGCGTGGTGGCCGACGCCGTGCTGCAGGCCGGCGGCAAGGTTATCGGCATCATCCCGACCTTCCTGAACAAGGTGGAAATCGGCCACCAGCATGTGACAGAGCTGCACGTCGTCGAGTCGATGCACACCCGCAAGCACAAGATGTTCGAAATGGCCGACGCCTTCGTCATCCTGCCCGGCGGCCTCGGCACCCTGGACGAGGCGTTCGAGATCATCACCTGGCGGCAGCTGAACCTGCACGACAAGCCGATCATCCTGGTCAACCACCAGAACTACTGGCAGCCATTCCTGGCCCTGTTCGACGCGGTGATCGAGGGCGGCTTTGCCAGCGTGGCCTCCCGCCGCCTGTTCACGGTGGTGGACAGCCCGGCCGGGGTGCTGGACGCCATCCGCGCCGCCGGGCCGGAAGGAGTGCCGGAACGGCCGGAACGGCTGTAAACCGCCCTTCACCACGGCGGTGGCGGGTGCTAGATTGCCCGCGCTTTTCAAGCACTTCCCGCCCGTCGCCTGTCTGTCAGAGGACTTCATGCCCAAAATCAAGGTTGCGAACCCCGTCGTCGAACTCGACGGCGACGAGATGACCCGCATCATCTGGCAGTTCATCAAGGACAAGCTGATCCTGCCGTATCTCGACGTGCAGCTGCTTTACTTCGACCTCGGCGTTGAGCATCGCGACGCGACAAAGGACCAGGTCACTATCGACAGCGCCAACGCCATCGCCAAGCACGGCGTGGGCGTCAAGTGCGCCACCATCACCCCTGATGAGGCGCGGGTGAAAGAGTTCAACCTCAAGGAAATGTGGAAGTCGCCGAACGGCACGATCCGCAACATCCTGGGCGGCACGATTTTCCGCGAGCCGATCATCTGCAAGAACGTGCCGCGCCTGGTGCCGCACTGGACCGATCCCATCGTGGTCGGCCGCCATGCCTTCGGCGACCAGTACCGCGCCACCGACTTCAAGTTTCCGACCAAGGGCGTGCTGACCATCAAGTTCGTCGGCGACGACGGCAAGGTCATCGAGAAGGAAGTGTTCAAGGCCCCGGGCCCCGGCGTGGCCATGGCGATGTACAACCTGGACGACTCGATCCGCGACTTCGGCCGCGCCAGCATGAACTACGCGCTGAACCGCGGCTGGCCGCTGTACCTCAGCACCAAGAACACGATCCTCAAGGCCTATGACGGCCGCTTCAAGGACATCTTCGAGGAAGTGTTCGAGTCCGAGTTCAAGGACAAGTTCAAGAAGGCCGGCATCATCTATGAACACCGCCTGATCGACGACATGGTCGCCAGTGCGCTGAAGTGGAGCGGCAAGTTCGTCTGGGCCTGCAAGAACTACGACGGCGACGTGCAGTCGGACACCGTGGCGCAGGGCTTCGGCTCGCTGGGCCTGATGACCTCGGTGCTGATGACGCCGGACGGCAAGACGGTGGAGGCCGAGGCCGCCCACGGCACGGTGACGCGCCACTACCGCGAACACCAGGCCGGCCGCGAGACCTCGACCAACCCGATCGCGTCGATCTTCGCCTGGACGCGCGGCCTGATGCACCGCGCCAAGCTGGACAACAATGCCGAGCTCGACAAGTTCGCGCACACCCTGGAGAAGGTCTGCATCGACACCGTCGAGGCCGGCCACATGACCAAGGACCTGGCGCTGCTCATCGGCCCCAGCCAGCCCTGGCTCTCGACCACCAAGTTCCTCGACAAGATCGACGAGAACCTGCGCGCCAAGCTGGGCTAGTACTCACGCAAATTGCGACGGAATGGCCGGGCTCGTCCCGGCCATTTTCGTTCGGGGCTAAGCTACCTTGCGCAGCAGGTTGACGCGGATCGGCTGCTCGACCTGGCGCATGTTGAAGGGGCCCAGCGGAATGGCGTCGAAGCGGCGGCGCAGTTCGGCGTCGTGCCGGGCGAACAGCGGCGCGCGGTCCGGGTCGACCGCCAGCATCTGGTCGCGCAGGGCATCGAGCGTGCTGAGGCGCCGCACCATGAGATGCACCTTCTCCCAGATCTGTTCGAGGCCGTGCGAGGCCGCCTCGCGGATACGCGCATAGGCGGCGGCACGCACCGCGGTCTCGTCGTTCACGGGCTGCGTCAGGTCGAACATCGCGCCCTCGGCCAATGGCTCGGCAATGTAGAGCAGGCCGCCCGGCGCCAGCACGCGCGCGGCCTCGGCAAGGGCTTTTCCCTGCCCTTCCACCGGCACGTGGTGCAGCGAGTTGATGAAGACGACGAGGTCGACGCTAGCATCGGGCGCGGGCAATGCCTCGCCCACGCCCTCGACATAGCGCTCGTCGGCCGTCTTTGCCGCGGCGTTGGCGCGCGCCAGCTGCTGCGGCGCGCATTCGACGCCCAGCACGTGCGCGCCGTGGCCGGCCCTGGCGCGCGCCATGTTGCCGTCGCCCGCGCCGACGTCGATGACGCGCTTGCGCTTGAGGTCAACCGCCTGGACCAGGGCATCGATGGTGGCGAGACGCGGGAGATCGGTCATTTGTCGAACCAGTTCCATTGCCAGGGAATGATGGCGCGGAGCGGCGTGGCGAACAAGACGTCCTCCACCGCCGACGTGTCGCGCAGGCGCGACGGATTGGCGCGGTCGTGGCGCTGGATATCGGCCATCACATCCAGCGGGTCTTCGTCGAGGTACAGCAGGGTGACGCGCGTCCAGCTGGCGTCGTCGTAGGAGGAGGTGGTATCACGATCGGGTTTCAGCAGGTCCTCGGTCACAAAGCTCCACGCGCCGGCGACCCCGCGGCAGGTGAGCAGATCGGGGAAGCGCACGCGGTCGTACCACTTCAAGGTTTCGTGCACCTCGGCATCGTGCCTGCGGAAGCGCGACAGCGTGAAGTGCATGCCGCGTACCGGGCGGTAGACGAGCGCCTCGTTCGAGACCAGCACGCGCGGCGCGACGTAACCCTTCAGCGGGTCCATGAATTTCTGGAAATGGTTCTTGCGCCACGGCATGTCGGGCCGGCGGCCCCATTGCCAGGCCAGTTCGCCGAGATCGGTCCACTGCTTCAGGCTTTGCGCCACCGGCTCGTACAGCCAGTACATGGCGACGTAGTGGGCATCGTCGAAGTTGCGGTCGGAACCGGACGACGCCGGCACGCAATCGGGCGAGCGGACCCAGCGGTCGCCCCAGGCGACGCCCGGCAGCAGCAGGTTTTCCGGCCGGTGGTCCAGCTGGTGGTACTCATTGTACTCGTGGTGCTTCGTCGCGTCGGTCACGCCCATGACCGAGAAGAAAGTCTTCTTGGCGAACATCTCTGTCTCCCTCAAATTCCCATGACGCGGCCGGCGCTGGCGTGAATCGTCGCGCCCAGCAGCAGGTGGTTCTTCGCCGTGGCGACATCGGCCAGCACCTCGGCCACCTCGGCGACGGTGCTGAGCCGGCCCCAGGGCGGCGCGTCGTGCAGTTCCTTTTCCATGAACTCGTTGTACCGCGCGCTCGGCCCCTTCTCCGCGCCCATGCGGGTCGAGGTGGCGCCGACGGCGACCACGGTGGTCACGATACCGTAGGGAGCCAGCTCCATGGCGGCGGATTTCGTCCAGGCGATCAACCCGCCCTTGGCGGCGTTGTAGAGCGAAACCGGGTACTCGCGCGCCGGCACACGATAGGGCGAGGTGGAGGCGACATTGACGATGCGGCCATAGTTGCGCGCCTTCATCGGCGCGATGACCGCCTGGGCGCACAGCATGGGCCCCAGCAGATCGACGCCGATGACCTGGTGGAATTGTTCATCGGTGAAATCCTCGGTGCTGATGCGCCCATGTATCGCGGCGACGTTCAGCAGCGCATCGACGCGGCCGAACGTGGCCACGGCGCGATCCACCATGGCGAAGACGCTGGCGCGGTTTGACACGTCGGTTTCGACAAACAGGGCCGCAGCGCCTGTTGCGCGCACCTCCGCCTCGGCCTCCGCGCCCCAGTCGGCGCGCAGGTCGGCGATGACGATGTCATAGCCACGCCGCGCGAGGTCGAGCGCGGTGGCGCGGCCAATGCCCCAGGGCCGCGCCGCGCCGGTGACGATGGCGACGGGACGCTCGCTCATGCGGTCAGGCGGAACAGGGTGCGCATGTTGCCGCCGAGGATCTTCGCCTTGTCGGCATCGGGTACCCTGGCGCGCTCGACCTGGTCCAGCAGCTTGGGCTTGTGCACCACGTCGCCGGCATAGGCCAGATCGGCGGAGAAGCAGATCGTCTCCGCGCCGTTCTTCGCCACCCATTCCTCGATGGTGATGTAGTTGATCGGCCCGCCGATATCCCAGATGACATTCGGCGTCATCGACGCGGTTTCGAACACATGGCGGGCGCGCTCGTACGACCACAGGCCGTCCAGCGCCATGAAGGTGAGTTCCGGGAACTCCTTGGCCAGGCGTTGCAGCCGCCAGTGCGCCTCGATGCTGGAATCGACGTTGACGTGGATCAGCGGCACGAACTTCAGCTCGACCATGCGGCGCAGGATGGGCCACATCCACTTGCTGTCGATGAAGCAGCCGGCGAAGCGGTGATGCCACGACAGGCCGTCGAGCTTCAGCTCGTGCTTGCAGCGATCAATCTCGGGCAGGCTGCGCTCGCCATGCAGCGGCTCGACGGTGCCGAGGATGGCGCGGAAGCGGTCGGGCGCGACCTTGCGGTAGCTGGCCATGCGGTCGTTGACCCGCATGGTGTCCTTGATGCCGTCGGGGCGCAGGTAGCCGTGGCTGGGCTGGAGCACCGCCCACGACACGCCGACCGCGTCCATGAGCCGGATGCGCTGGGCGGCGTCGGTTTCGACCGCAATCTCCTGCCCGACCGGGTTGTCGCTTTTCGGCATGGCGTCCGCCAGGGTTCCCACATGCTGGTGGGCATCGACGATTTCCACGGGCGTTTCTCCTCCACACGTCTTGCGGCGGAGAATACAGGAAGGCGCCGGGCAGCCCTTCAAAAAACTGAAGCCGGCCGATACTGTCCACGCCATGGACCTGAAACTGAAAGACACCACCGTGGTGGTCACCGGCGCCAGCCGGGGCCTGGGCCGCGACCTGGCCCTCGCCTTCGCGGCCGAGGGCGCCAACCTCATGATCTGCGCCCGTGACGGGGCGAAGCTGGAGGCAACCGCGGCGGAGATACGCCAGGCCGGCGTGCGCTGCGTCGCGGTCGTCGCCGACCTGAAGACCGGGGACGGCTGCCGCGCGGTGATCGAGGGCGCGGCGCGGGAGTTCGGCCGCATCGACGTGCTGGTCAACAATGCCACCGCCAACGTGGACAGCACGCCGAAGAAGGTCGAGGACGCCACCGACGAGCAGGTGCTGGCGCGCATCCACGGCAAGACCATGCCGGCGATCCGCTGCTCGCGCCTGGTCCTGCCGCATATGCGGAAAGCGGGCGGCGGGCGCATCGTGCTGATCGGCGGCACCGCGGCGCGCACGGTACAGCGTGGCGACGAAATCATGAACCCCGGCTCGACCCTGCCGCAGGGCCTCGGCAATGCGGCGCTCTCGGTGTTCGCCCGGCAATTGTCGGAGGAAAGCGCGGCGTACGGCATCACCGTCAACGTGGTGCATCCGCATTCCGTCGACACCGGCCGGTTCAAGGACCATGTCGCGGCGCGGGCCAAACAGCTGGGCGAGACGCCGGACCAGGTCGAGGCGCGGTTCAACAGCTTCGTGCCGACGGGCCGCGTACTCTACGGCGCCGACATCGCGCCGCTGGTGCTGCTGCTCGCCTCGCCGCTGTCAGGCCAGATCACCGCCCAGGCGATTGCGGTGGATGGCGGCGCGCTGAGGGCGATCAATTACTGAGGCGGGATATGCGAAAAGTTCTCTTCATTCTCGCACTATCGTTGCCAATCACGGCAAAGGCGCAGAATGCCGCGACCCCGGTTCAGACCTGCTTGGCCGACGGCCCGGCGGAACCACGCATCGCCGCGTGCAGCACTATTCTCGCCGACGGCAAGCTGAGCGATAAAAATCGCGGGGCGGCACTTGCCGGCCGCTGCCTGGCCCAGAATTCGAAGCGCGAGTTCAAGCTTGCCATTACCGACTGTGCCGCCGCACTGGAGTTCGACCCTGCGCAATCGCGGGCATGGTTCGGGCGTGCGGTTGCCTATCTGCGACTTGGCCAGACCGACCGTGCGAAAGCGGACTATGATCAGACGTTGAAACTGGACCCGAAGCTGCTTGATGCGTGGGTGGGTCGGGCTGATACCGCGTTGACGCGCGGCCGATTCAACGATGCCATTGCAGACCTGAACCAAGCGTTGAAGCTAAATCCGACGCATGCGCCAGCCTATTCGGACCGAGGACTCGCCTATCTACGCAAAGGCGACCTCGATCGCGCGGTGGCGGATTTCAGCGCTGCCATCGGGCTCGACCCCACACTTGCGGCGGCGCTGAACAATCGTGGCACGCTGTTCGCGCGCAAAGGCGACCTTGACCGGGCTGTTGCCGACTACACGACAGCGCTGAAACTTCTGCCTACCTATGCTCCCGCTTTGGGAAATCGGGGTGAAGCGTTGCGCCGGCAAGGCAAACTTACCGAGGCAATTGCCGACTTCGATGCAGCCCTGAAGGCTCGGCCGGGTTACGCGGCGGCGCTGTCCAATCGTGGAGAAACACGGTTCGCGCAGGGCGATATGGTTCGCGCACTTGAGGACCTTACAGCAGCAGTTGCGGCCGACCCCGGGCACCGATTGTCCTACGAGCGGCGCGCGAAGGTACTGCTGGCGCTGAACCGTTCCGACGAAGCAACCGCCGACGTGCGCAAGGCGAAAGAACTGCAAGGCCGGCCAAAAGCGACTGGCCCAAACGTCGAGCTTTAGGAGCGAACGACCCAAAACGTGGATGCCTGGGACCAGCCCGGGCATGACGAACGGAGAGACGGGAGCGGCCGCCTACTCTCCCGGCTGGCGCTGGCTGGCGACGCGTTCGATTTCGGTTTTCAGGTCGGGGTGCGTCTCGATCAGGCGGCGGAAGTCGGCGACGTCGAGGGTCAGCAGGCGGCATTCACTGACCGCACTCACGGTCGCGGTGCGCTGCAGGTCGCGGAGCAACGCCACCTCGCCGAAGAACTGGCCGGCCTTGAGGCGCACGGGTTGCGGCTGGACATCGACCTCCACCTCGCCTTCCATGATGAAGAACATGGCGTCGGCCGGGTCGCCCTTGCGGACGATGACGGTGTTGGGCGGCACGATCTGCGCGTGCAGCAGGCCGGCAATGCTGGCGATGCGGGCGGCATCGAGGCGGGCGAAGAAAGGCACGCGGGCGACCAGGCGCCACGAGACGACGAAGTCGCGCTTCTTCAGTTCCTCGGCGAAGCCGGTCGCCAGGATACCGGCGGGCACCGCAAACATGGCGATGCCCAGCATCATGGTGAAGCCGCCGAACACCCGGCCAACCGGCGTGATCGGCGACATGTCGCCGTAGCCGACCGTCGCCATGGTGACGATGCCCCACCACATGGTGTTGGGGATAGAACTGAACACCTCGGGCTGGGCGTGACGTTCCAGCAGGTACATCACGGTAGACACGATGACGAGCAGCACCGCCATAGTGGTGGCTGCCGCCATTAGCGAGCGGCCCTCGCGCTTCAGCACCGCGCCGACCAGCGGCAAAGCCGACATGTAGCGGGCGAGCTTCAGCAGCGTCAGCACGCCGACCAGTTCGAAGAATTCGCGCCCCACCGGCACCACGAAGGCGGCCCAGGCCGGCAATACGGCGATGAGATCGACGATGCCGTAGAACGAGCGGAAATAGGCCCAGCGGGCGCGGGCGGCACCGCCGGCGGCGATGCCGATATCGCCGTCGGGCGTCAGCCAGATGCGGGCAATGTACTCGACGGAAAACAGGATCGCGGCGTAGCGGTCGGCCCACCAGACGAAATCGTCGGCGAGCGGTCCGGCATCGGGCACGGTTTCGACCATGGCGGCGCCGACCGAGGCGGCAACGGCGCTGATAATGAGGAGCATGACCAGGGCGTGGCCGGTGCCGTGGCCGCCATCGGCCACCCAGCCGTACAGCCTCTTGCGCGTAGCCTCCATGCGCCCCTGTTCCCCCGCTCACGGTCCCCGAGCGGGACTGTCACAGTTTACGCCGCCATCGGGCGCGTGGCAAAATGGCGCAAGCGACAAAGCACAATAAACGGGAGGGAATATCATGGCGGCTAATCGCGGCGCGCTGTCGGCGGCGGAAGTCGCCACCTATAACCGTCAGGGCCACCTGCACCCGTTTACCGCGCTGACGACCACCGAGGCGGCCGCACGGCGGGCGAAGCTGGAGGACTGGGAGCGGCGCAGCGGCCAGGATCCGCTGAAGGAGGTGGGCCTGAAATCGCACCTGATCTTCACCTGGCTGCACGACGTGGCGACGCACCCGGCCATCCTCGACCGCATCGAATCGCTGATCGGACCGGACATCCTGATCTATTCCTCATCGGTCTGGGCGAAGAACGCCCGTGACGGCCGCTTCGTCTCGTGGCACCGGGATTCGGTCTATTTGGGAATCGAGCCTGTCACCGCGCTGCAGGCTTGGGTCGCGCTGAGCGACAGCAACCGCGAGAATGGCTGCCTGCGCGTGCTGTCGGAAAGCCATGTGGGGCCGGATATCGTGCATGAGGAGACGTTCAACCCCAAGAGCATGCTGACCCGCGGCCAGGTCCTGCCCGGCGTGGACGTGAGCAAGGCGGTCGATGTGGAACTGCGCGCCGGTCAGTTCTCGCTGCACCACGAGCGCACGGTGCATGGCTCGGAAGCCAATGAGAGCGATGACCGCCGGATCGGCTATTCGATCCTGTACATGCCGGCGAGCGCCACCTGTTCGCTGGGCCGGCGCGGCGCGCTGCTGGCGCGTGGCACCGACCGCTACGGCCATTGGGACCTGGAAAAGCCGCCGGTACGCGACGAGGACCCCGAAGTGCTGGATTACCTCACCCGCGTCTGGGCGTCGTACCGCGACCGCGGTGTGAAACAGGACGCGGTGGCGTAGGGCGACGAGGCGGCCTCAGGCCGCCTGCGGGACTGATTCCAGCGCGGCAGCGATGGCGTCGAGCGCCACTTGGCCTTTGTCGCCTTCGGGGCCGCCGGCCTGGGCGAATTCGGGGCGGCCACCGCCACCCTTGCCGCCGAGAGCCGCTGCACCCGCACGCACGAGATCGACCGACGAGATGCGCTTGGTCAGGTCGTCGGTGACGGCAACAACCAGCGAGGCCTTGCCGTCGGCGACCGAGACAAGCGCCACGACGCCCGAACCGAGTTCCTTTTTCAGCGCGTCGGCCATGCCACGCAGGTCCTTGGCGGGCACGCTGTCGAGCAGGCGCGAGGCGTATTTCACGCCGGCGATTTCCTTGGTGTCGCCGCCGGATGACGCGCCGCCGCCGGTGGCCAGCTTCTTCCGCAGGTCGGACAGTTCGCGCTCGAGCTTGCGGCGTTCATCCAGCAGGGCGGTCACGCGCTGCGGCACCTCGGACGGCTGGGTGCGCAGGATGTTCGCCGCTTCCTTCAGCGCGCGCGCCTCCTGCTCGTACCAGGCGCGTGCAGCATCGCCGGTCAGCGCCTCGATGCGGCGAACGCCGGCGGACACGCCGCCCTCGCTCACCACCTTGAACAACGCGATGTCGCCGGTGCGGCCCACATGGGTGCCGCCGCAAAGCTCGACCGAGAACGGCTCGTTGATGTCGCCGCCCATGGCGACCACGCGCACCTCCTCGCCGTACTTCTCGCCGAACAGGGCCATGGCGCCGGCCTTGATCGCCTCGTCCGGCGTCATCAGCGTGGTGCCGACCTCGCCATTGCGGCGGATGCGGGCATTGACCTCGGCCTCGACGGCGGCGATGTCCTCGTCCGTCAGGGGCTTCGGATGGCTGATGTCGAAACGCAGGCGGTCGGGCGCGACGAGCGAGCCCTTCTGGCTGACATGATCGCCGAGACGATGGCGCAATGCCTTGTGCAGCAGGTGGGTCGCCGAGTGGTTGGCGCGCACGCGAGAGCGGCGCTGGTGATCGACATGGAGTTCGACCACATCGCCAACCTTCAGCGGCTGGCCCGAAACCTTGCCGGCATGGACATGCAGCGCGCCCAGCTTCTTCATCGTGTCGTGGACCTCGACGACGCTGCCGCCGGGTGTGCGCAGCACGCCGGCATCGCCGGCCTGGCCACCGCTTTCGGCATAGAACGGGGTCTGGTTGACGACGACCTGGACCTCGTCCCCCGGCTGCGCCGTCTCGACCTTCTTGCCGCCGACGACGATGGCCTCGACGCGGCCCTCTGCCATCTCGGTGTCGTAGCCGAGGAATTCGGTGGCCCCCTTCTCGTCGCGGATCTCGAACCAGACGGTGTCGGTCGCGGCCTCGCCGGAGCCTGCCCAGTGCTTGCGCGCCTCGGCCTTTTGCCGCGCCATGGCAGCGTCGAAGCCGGCCGTGTCGACGGTGCGGTTCAGCGTGCGCAGGGCGTCCTGCGTCAGGTCCAGCGGGAAGCCATAGGTGTCGTACAGCTTGAACGCCACCTCGCCCGGCAGGGCGGCGGTGGACGGCAGCCGGGCCATTTCCTCATCCAGCAGCTTCAGGCCGCGTTCCAGCGTCTGCTTGAAGCGGGTCTCCTCCAGCTTCAGGGTTTCCTTGATCAGGCTCTCGGCGCGCGACAGCTCAGGGTAAGCGAGACCCATCTGGCCGATGAGCGCCGGCACGAGGCGCCACATCAGCGGCTCCTTGCAGCCCATCAGTTCGGCATGGCGCATGGCGCGGCGCATGATCCGGCGCAGCACGTAGCCGCGCCCCTCGTTCGACGGCAGTACGCCGTCGGCGATGAGGAAACAGCTTGAGCGCAGGTGGTCGGCGATGACGCGGTGGCTGACCTTATGCGGGCCGTCCGGGTCGGCGTCGGAGGCATCGGCCGAGGCCTCGATCAGCGCGCGCATCAGGTCGATGTCGTAATTGTCGTGCTTGCCCTGCAGCACGGCGGCGAGGCGTTCCAGCCCCATGCCGGTGTCGATGCTGGGCCGCGGCAGGGCGACGCGCTCGGCCTTGGTCACCTGCTCGAACTGCATGAACACGAGATTCCAGATCTCGATGAAGCGGTCGCCATCGGCGTCGGCGCTGCCCGGCGGGCCGCCCGGAATCTTGTCGCCATGGTCGAAGAAGATTTCCGAGCACGGGCCGCACGGGCCGGTATCGCCCATGGCCCAGAAATTGTCGGCGGTGGGGATGCGGATGATGCGGCTGTCGGGCAGGCCGGCGACCTTCTTCCACAGGTTAAAGGCCTCGTCGTCGTCGTGATAGACGGTGACGGTCAGCCGGTCCTTGGCGAGGCCAAATTCCTTGGTTATCAGGTTCCACGCCAGTTCAATGGCGCGGTCCTTGAAGTAGTCGCCGAACGAGAAGTTGCCGAGCATCTCGAAGAAGGTGTGGTGCCGGGCGGTGTAGCCGACATTATCGAGATCGTTGTGCTTGCCGCCGGCGCGGACGCACTTCTGGCTGGTCGTCGCGCGCTTGTAGGTCCGCGTCTCGGCGCCGGTGAAGACGTTCTTGAACTGCACCATGCCGGCATTGGTGAACATCAAGGTCGGGTCGTTGCGCGGGACCAGCGGGCTGGACGGCACGACCTCGTGCCCGGCATCGCCGAAATAGCCGAGGAAGGTCTGCCGGATGTCGTTCGCGCTGGCCATGTACGCTACCTGTGAGGGGAGATGCACCAAATCAAGGGATTTGGCTACCAGACCAAGGTTTTACCGGGGGGTCCGCAACCTGTCCAGCCAAGCGGGAAACGCGCTTTGCCGCCCCCGAGCGGCTAAGGGTCGAGGGACCGCCCGTGGCCCGCGGCAGCCTAGTTGCGCGGCGCGACGCCGGTGCCCGCCATGGAATGGCCGGCGCCATCGTCAAGCGCGAGGCTGGCCTTGAACGCCTGCGCCAACGTGCGGTTGGAAGTGTTGTTCAGCACGGCGAGATTGATGACAGCGGTGTGCCCGGTGCCAAGGAACGAGGGGCTGAAATTCGCGGAGTCGGACACGGAATTGATCCCGAGGCCGGTGGACGCACTGCCGGTGCGGGCGGAGCAGTCGAACACTTCGCTGTAGATCAACCCACTGTAGTTGGGCGAGATACCAAGTGTGTAGTTCCCGTTCACGGCCACGGTCATGGTCCGCGCGGCGAAGTTGATGGTGTTGCTGAAGCCGAAAAACCCGGTGCCGGAGCCGGACAGCGCGACCGGATTGGCGGCGAAAGATGCCGAGCCTGAGGCGATGCTGCGCAACTGGTCGAATGTGGTCACTTCGGAAAAAGAGTTCGCGGCGTCCTGGGCCGCGAGTTGTGCCGCCTGGCCACCGGGCCCGATCTGCTGCGTGCCGGCCTGAAAGCTTCCGGCGAAGAAGGCGCCGCTGGCCGTGCTCTGGCCGGCGATCCTGGTGGCCGATCCATTTCCTCCACCAGGTGGCGGTGCATTTTGCCCCCCCCTGGCCGGACGCCGGCGGCTGATTCTGGGCCGGCTGCGCCTGTTGCTGCTGCGACGCCGGCGTCGCCGGCGCGGGCGGTGGCGCGGCGGACGGCGCGAGCACCGCGGTGATGGCGCCGATGCGCTGGGGCGGAAAGCGGAAGGCCGGCGACGCTGGCCAGGGCGGCGGAAGGCGCGGCGGCCTGGGCAAGTTGAGTCGGGGCCAGTTGCGGCGGCGCGACCTGCGCAACAGCAGGCGTCCCTGCCGCAAGGGCCAGACCAAGCGCAAAACCGATCTCCACACGCACGCCAGACACCTGAGCTTGCCCCTGCCTGACGTCTCCCTTGGCTGATAGGAACAGATCAGCGAAGGGGTATGAGGATGAAGGACGGAGTGAAGGCGCGCTATACGCTTGAGTTCAAGCGGGAGGCGGTGCGGCTTGTGCATGGCGGTGAGAAGATATCGG